>JBEIJN010000008.1:0-73422 GCA_040380225.1 Verrucomicrobiia bacterium
CCCAAACACCGGCCCTGCCTGGCAAATGCGGCTCCAGTAACTTCCAGGTTCGATCAGTTATGTCGTGACGGTGAAGGGCGCTCTCTTTGTTCATCTGCTCCCTCTATCAACAATCCTATCTCGTGACGACACTATTTAGAAGGTGGTGTGCAAAGAATTTTATCAGGAAATCAGCCATAACGGATGCGAAGCAACGGCCGGGCTAGCAAAAACAGGAATGGAGGGAACTTGGCAGGCGGGCCGGGATTGAATACCGAAGGAACCACGAAAGACACGAAATGCACGAAATGAAGGAAGTCATTGTACTCCATTTTCCCTTCTCTCACCCCTTGGTATTTCGTGACTTTCGCGTTTTTCGTGGTTCTCCCTCTCTTGCCTAGACTTCACCATCTTGGTGAACACACCAGACCTGTTGTAAGGGTTCCATTGCAAAATCTGGGATAACCATTCTCACAAAGAAAAAAGGCAGCCGTAGGCTGCCTTTCCTAAACAAATTTGCGGCCGAACTGCCGCTGATGATTACTTCGACCAGTCGAGGGCACCCTTCCTGATCGCGTATAGATATCCCGCAAAAAGGATCGCCGTGAAGGTCGCCAGAACCACAAGAATGTGCGCTCCGAACTGCTGGAGATACTCGCGGTAGATGACCGACCAAGGGTAGAGGAAAACAATTTCGATGTCGAACAGGATGAAGAGCATCGCCACGAGATAGAACTTCACGCTGAAGCGCGGCTGTGCGCCCGCCTCGGGGATCATGCCGCACTCGTAGGGGACATCCTTCGCTCCGGTGCGACGGCCGATACGGCCGAGCAGGAGGCTTCCGATCCAAGTGGTCATGGCAAAGCCGACACCGGAGACGATGTGAACCAGAAGCGCGGAATACTGGGGAAGCTGATTATCCATGAAGTAAGATGAAAAAAACCCGACTCGGCCTTGGAATGACCGTTACTTGGAGGCCTTCTTGGCGGGCTTGGCAGGAGCCTTCTTGGCCACGACCTTCGCCACTTTCTTGGCGGTGGCGGGCTTGGAAGTAGCCTTCGGAGCAACCTTGGCTACGGAAGCCTTTTTGATAGCGGGCTTTGCGGCAGGAGCCTTCGGAGCCGCTTTCTTGGCAGGGGCCTTGGCGGCAGGCACAACGGCGGGAGGGAGCGGCTCCTCGGGTGCGATCGCATTGGCGAGCGAGGCGAGTCCCTTGTACTTCTTGCCGTTCTTTTTCACCATGTTACGGGAAACAAGGTGCTGGAGCTTCTCGTAGGCACGCAGACGAAGCATCTCCTCGCCCCCGCTGGCGGCATTGCGCTTCTTCAGGCGCTCATGAACCACGTCGAAGAGCTGTTTGAACTCAAAGGATGCCCCTTTCTTGGAGAGAACTGATACCAGTTCCTCGGTGACCAGATCGGGGAGTCTGCGGGAGAAGGCACTTTTGCGTTGCATAAGGATTGAACATGAAGACGTATCACCAAGCGTGCCCCCTGTCACTAAAAATCAACAACTGATCTGTCCAAAGCGTCCCTCAAAGGATGTTTAGGAACCTCTGATTAAGCCCCATGATGGCCTCTGTTGAGGCTGATTGACTTGAGAGAACCGGAGACTATTCTGTGTGGCATGTCATCCAAGTCAGAGAGAGGATCCGGAAAGCCCCGTAAAACCATCCTCTTTGTCTGCACGGGAAATGTTTGCCGCAGCCCGATGGCCGAGGGACTCATGCGCCATTTCCTAAGGGAGCGCACCGACATCGCCATCCTCTCGGCTGGCGTGAGCGCCCCCGAGGGATCCAGGGCCAGCCAACCCGCGGTCGATGCCCTTGCCGAACTGGGCATCAGCCTTGGCAACTTCCGTAGCCAACCCGTCACCGAGGAACTCCTGGAAAAGGTCACCCATGTCTTCACGATGACACGGGAGCATCGACGGGTGATTGACCTCCTCTTTCCCGAGCACAGCCCCAAGGTCCGTCTCCTCGGCGAGTTCTTCCGCGGAGGGGGGGATGTCCCCGATCCGATCGGCCAGGGACTCACTGTCTATAAGCGCTGCCGCGATGTGATTAAAAGCGCGCTGGCACAACTCCTCGATTTTGTGGATCAATCATCAATCACCATGTCCCAAGCAACCGACACCAACCATACCCTAGATTCCATGAGCGCCCTGGCGCAGACCGATCCCGAGATCGCCGCCGCCATCGCGGCGGAGCACCACCGCCAGATCGAACACATCGAACTGATCGCCTCGGAGAACTTCACCAGCCAGGCCGTGATGCAGGCGCAGGGTTCCTGCCTCACCAACAAATACGCCGAAGGCTACCCCGGACGCCGTTGGTACGGCGGATGCGAGCATGTCGATGTCGTCGAGACCCTCGCTATCGAGCGTGCGAAGAAGCTCTTCGGAGCCGAGCACGCCAATGTGCAACCCCACAGCGGAAGCCAGGCCAACATGGCCGTCTATTTCAGCGTCCTTCAACCCGGCGACAGGATCCTCACCATGGATCTCGCCCACGGCGGCCATCTCACCCACGGGCACAAGGCCAACTTCTCCGGCAAGCTCTACCAGGTGACACACTACGGTGTCTCGCAGGCCGACGGACGCATCGACTACGACGCCCTTGCCAAACAGGCGGAAGAAGTGAAGCCGCGCATGATCACCGCCGGCGCATCCGCCTACCCGCGCGAGATCGACTTCGCGCGCCTGCGCCAGATCGCCGATTCCGTCGGAGCCTACCTCTTCGTCGACATGGCCCACATCGCTGGTCTTGTAGCCGGCAGCGCCCATCCGAATCCCGTCCCCCACGCCGACTTCGTCACCACCACCACGCACAAGAGCCTCCGCGGACCCCGGTCCGGACTCATCCTCTGCAAGGAGCAGTATGCCAAGAAGGTCGACGGTCAGGTCTTCCCCGGCGTCCAGGGCGGCCCTCTCATGCAGGTCATTGCGGCGAAGGCCGTCTGCTTCCACGAGGCGCTTCAGCCCTCCTTCAAGGAGTACGCCAAGCAGATCGTCCTCAATGCCAAGGCCCTCGCGGCACGACTCTCAGTGCTCGGCTACACCATCAGCTCCGGCGGCACCGATAACCACGTCCTCCTCGTCGACCTCCGCCCCAGCGGCATCAACGGACTCGAGGCCCAGGAAGCGCTCGACAAGGCGGCCATCACCGTCAACAAGAACGCCATCCCCTTCGACACCGAACCGATCAGCAAGACGGGCGGCATCCGACTCGGCACTCCCGCGATGACCACGCGCGGCCTCAAGGAAGAGGAGATGATGCAGGTGGCTGACTTCATCCACGCAGGCCTCCAGGCCCGCAACGATGACGCAGCCCTCGCCAAGCTCCGCAACGAAGTGACCAAGTTCACGGCGCGCTTCCCCCTCCCCTGACGGTAAAAAGAAGGAAACCTGAAAGCTGAAACTTGAAACCTGAAAGGGTCCAGATCGGAAACATCATGCTTCCGTCTACCCATGATCCCATGACGGTTTTTTGATTCTCCGATCACAGAATCCTCTTCCAATTAACCTCCGGAACTTTCTCGATTTCACCTCTCACTTCAGGTTTCAAGTTTCGGGTTTCACCCTTCACTCTCCATGCCCTCTCCGACCATCAACCCTCTCCGCGAGGGAATTGCCAACCGCCTCTCGCCCGAACCATGCACCCTCGTCATCTTCGGGGCGACCGGTGACCTCACCCACCGCAAGCTCATCCCCGCGCTCTACAACCTCGCCGCCGAGGGGGCGCTGCCTCCGGCCGTCACGATCATCGGCTTCGCCCGCAGGGAGAAGACCAGCGAGCAATTCCGTAAGGAGCTTGAGGAGGCGACGCGCAAGTTCTCCCGCACCCCCATCAACGAGGAACTCTGGGCAAGCTTCGCCTCCTCGATCCATTACCATCAGAGCCCCTTCGACGACGCCGAGGGTTACCGCACACTGGCCGCCGAAATGGAGAAGGCCGACCGCGAGCGTGGCACCGGCGGCAACCGTCTCTACTACCTGGCCGTGGCGCCCGACCAGTTCCCCGTCATCCTCGATCACCTGCGGAAGAGCGGACTGAACACCGCCACCCCCGGAAGCTGGGCCCGCGTCATCGTGGAGAAGCCCTTCGGGAAGGATCTCGCCAGCGCGCAGAAGCTCAACGGGCTTGTCAGCGAGGTTTTCCCCGAGCGCGACACCTACCGCATCGATCACTACCTCGGCAAGGAGACCGCGCAGAACATCATGGTGATGCGCTTCGCCAACTCCATCTTCGAGTCCATCTGGGACAACAACCACATCGCCCACGTCCAGATCACGGCGGCCGAACCGCTCGGAGTCGAGGGTCGCGCAGGATACTACGACACCTCCGGGGCGATGCGGGACATGGTTCAGAACCACCTCCTCCAGCTCCTTACCCTCACCGCGATGGAGCCCCCGACGAGCCTGAGCGCCGACGCGATCCGCGACGAGAAGGTCAAGGTGCTCCGATCACTACGTCCCCTTCGCGGCGACGACGTTTTCAATCACGTTGTCCGCGCCCAGTACAGCGCCGGCCTCATCAACGGCCAACCCGTCCCCGGATACCGCGAAGCCGATGGCGTGCCTAAGGATTCCGTCACCGAGACCTACGTCGCGCTGCAGGTGAACATCGACAACTGGCGCTGGGCCGGAGTCCCCTTCTTCATCCGCACCGCCAAGCGGATGCCCAAGGGCGGCACCGAGATCGCCATCACCTTCAAAAGCGTGCCGCGCGTCCTCTTCAACAGCACCGGCGAGGGTCTCGACGAGAACGTTCTTGTCATCCGCATCCAGCCCGACGAGGGGGTCTCCCTGCGCATGAGCGCCAAGATGCCGGGCTCCAGTCTCCGCATCGAGCCGGTGAAGATGGACTTCCACTACGGCACCTCCTTCGGCAAGGCGACCCCCGAGGCCTACGAGCGGCTCCTGCTCGATGCCATGTCCGGCGACGCCACCCTCTTCGCCCGACGCGACGAGGTCGAGGAGGCGTGGACTTTCGTCGACGGGATCGAGGAGGCGTGGAAGACACGCTCCGACGACCTCGCCTTCCACTCCGCCGGATCATGGGGACCGGCTGCAGCGGCTGATCTCGCGGCACGCCACGGCGTCACCTGGAGGAGGATGTGAGCTTCCTACCCGGCATTGCGGTGCCGATCGGCGGCATCGAGCGCGAACTGGGACGCCTCTGGGAAGAGAGCGGCGATTCCAAGACCCGTGCCTCGCTGATCAATCTGGCGATCTACAACGAGAAAGAAGGTTCGCTGCAGCGCAATAGCGCCATCATTCAGGGGATCGCAGGGGAGCATGCCATGCGCGCGATCCTCATCGAGGCGGATCCCAACGCCGAGGGAACCTCGGCGGATGCATGGATCACCATGCACTGCTACCCGCGCGGATCCAAGGGGGGCGCTGTCTGCAGCGAGCAGATCTCCTTCCGACTTGCCGGCGAGGCGGCACGCTCACTACAGAGCGTCGTCTTCTCCCATCTTGATTCCGACCTTCCCCTCGCCCTCTGGTGGCAGGCCGACTTCCACGCACCGATCGACGGCAAACTCTGGCGTTGGGTCGACAGGCTCCTCTTTGACAGCCGTCATTGGAAGAAACCCTCCGAGCAGTTCGACCTCATCGGGAAGATCTCGGGTCTCTCCGAGGCGCGCACGATCCTCTGCGACCTGAACTGGGCGCGATCCCTGCCCGTGCGTCAGGCACTTGCCGGAATTTTCGACACGCCGGGAACCTTACCAGAACTCAGCAATCTTCGCTCGCTCGCCATCACGCACGCACCCGAATGCCGCACCACGGCGCTCCTTCTTGTCGGTTGGCTCGCGGATAGACTGGGATGGACCCTGACCGACTCATCCAAGAATCCCCTATTCCAGGATCCCTCGGGAGGAACGATTGCAATGACCCTCACGGAAACGGAGGGCTCCAGTATCAGCCGGATGGAACTCGCCTCCGAAAAGGCAACTTTCTCCCTGGTACGTGAAGCGGATTCGGATCTCTATGTCACCACTGCGAAGGGAGAATCCCTCGCCGCCACCACCCGCATGGTCCGAGCACCCAGGGAAGAGACCCGCGAAATCCTACTGGCCGAACTGGCCCGGGGCGGACGCCATCCTCTCTACACCAAGGCGGTGAAGGCTGTGGAAGCCCTCTGGTCTTGAGAGATTGAGGGAGCGAGCAACTGAGAAAATCGACAAGCAGGTCTTGAGTCCCAAGTTTTTGGCTGTCCCAAATAACCTTCAGCCTTAGAGCATCATCTAGCTAATCTGTCGTTCCTTGGTCGATCATCTTGACCGTCGATAAATAAAAGGACTCGCGCAGCCGTAACGGATGCGAAGCAACGGCCGGGCAAGCAAGACGCAGAGGCGCGGAGGAAGAGACAAAGGATTGGGTCCGGAGAAGATTGTCAGCGTTACTCCTATCAAATCGGAGAATCACTTGACCGATTCACAATGGGGGTCTCACGACTTTCAAGGGAGATGTTTCTAAAGACGCATTGCCATTATTCATAAAAACCCTGCGTCTCTGCGTCTCTGCGCGAGATTTCTTGCCTTGTTAATGCGTCCAATAAAACCGAAACCGCACTAGTCTCAGCCTTAGTCTCCAACCTCTTTCTTAAAACTGCGCCGGTTTCGGTGCCGGGATGGTGAGGATGGGAGCTGCGGTCGGCAGGTCCATCGGGCGGACGGGTTCGGCCCTTCGCACTTCCTTTTCCCCCGCTGGGAGAGCGGCGGCGACATTGGTGGACTGTGTTGCCTCCAGTGCTCCGGGGTCCTTGCCATCCGGCGTTGTGGCGCGGGCCACCTTGATATTGCCGTCATCAACCGCAACCACATTCATGGCGGGGTTCACGGCGCGGTAGAGATCGCTCTGTGCCAGGAGTGTCGGCGCATTCACCGTGATGGGACGCACGCGCGTGAGGTCGATGGCCGCAGCGGCACGGGGCCACTCTTCCTGATCGACATCCTTGGTGTAGCTCCTCACCCCCCCCCCCATGGATGTCGCAGATCCCGGAGGGAACCTGGGCCTCGGTTGCGGCGATGGTGGTAACCATCCCGGGAATCTTGCGGCAGGCCTCGCTCGGCGGTAATCCCGAACTCCTGCAAATCTCAACCTGCTTGAGCCCCGGAGGGGCTGAGGGCGTCTGGGACGGAAAGGAAGCAAGCGAGGCAGTCATCACCTGAGACCAGATCGGAAGCGCAAGGTCCTTGCCGAAGGCACCCCGATAGATCTTCTGGGGCTTGTCGAATCCGACCCAGACACCGCAGGTCACGGCTCCGGAATATCCGAGAAACCAAGTGTCAGTGAAGTCGTAAGCGGTGCCCGGCTTTCCGGCCAGCGGCGAGTTGCTGTTGAGCCCGTTGGTCGTGGCAACCTGGGCACACGTCTTGAACAGAGCATCACGAAGAAGTGAGTGAACCTGCCAGGCCGCCTGGGCGGGGATCACCGGAACTCGGGCGACAGGATTCTCATAAAGGACATTCCCCTCCTGATCGGTGATGCGGGATATGGTGAATAGCTTCGCCGGTCGGGTTCCGGCTCCGGGAAAGGAGGTGTATGCAAGGGTGAGTTCATCGAGGGTCATCTCGCTCGACCCGAGATAGGCATTGGCGACATCGCGGATGGGAGAACGAATTCCGGCCGCCCTGCAGAATTTTCCCAGTTCATCCGATCCAGTCCGGAAACCAAGCCTGACAACCGCGGCATTCTTGCCACGGGAGACCGCCTCACTCGAGGGCATCGGCCCTTCATAGTCGTTATCGGGCCTCTCGACACCCCACTCGCCGAGGATGCCGTTCTCGCCGCCGATCATCACATAGTGGTTGTCGATACAACCGTCCTCCACGGGATCTCCAGGGAAGATCCCCTTGGCATAGGAGGCGGCGGCGACCATCGGTGTGAAGAGTGTCCCGGGGGGGCGACGCCCCTGCAGGGCCCTGTTGTATTCGCTGTGGAGGAAATCCCGACCTCCCGCAACCGCCAAGATCCCACCGGTCTGATTCTCGACGGCAAGCACGGCCCCCTGGATGTAGCCGGGTGAAGGCATGGTGACCGGCTCTCCCCTCTGCGCCGCCTCCTCGAGCTTCCGGTTTGTCTCCCGGTACTGGGCGAATGTCTGGTGATTGTAGCCGGGCTGGCGCTCGACCGCTTCCAACTGGGAGCGAAGGGCCCGCTCGGCTGCAGCCTGCAGCTTGGAATCGAAGGTGGTCTGGATCCTCACGCCGTCGTTCATCGCGCGGTCGTATCCGAGGGCCGCGATCGCCTGCTGGCGAACCAGATCGATCGCGTAGGAAACCCTGTTGGGATTCGTCCTCTTGCGGACGGAGAGATTGAGTTCCAGGGCATTCTGATACTCCTCGCGGGAGATCAGGCGCATCTCCCTCATGCGGCCAAGGACGAAGTCCCTCACCTTCTTCGCCCCCTTCGGATTGTTCCATGGAGAGAGGGCATTGGGACTCTTGAGCAACCCGGCGAGCATGGCACATTCGCCGACCGAGAGATCCTTGGCCGATTTGCCGAAGTATCCCCTCGCCGCCGCCTCCACACCGTAGAAGCCGCTGCCGAAGTAGACGCGGTTCAGGTAGAGTTCCATGATCTTCTCCTTGGGGAGATGCTCCTCGATGCGCTGGGCAACGAACATCTCCAGCAGTTTGCGGCGGTAGCTCCGCTCACGGAGGTCGAACGAATTGCGGGCCAATTGTTGAGTTACCGTGCTGGCCCCCTGCTTCACACGCCCCTGACGGTAGTTGCTGATCGCGGCTCGGAGAACGCCGAAGTAATCGACCCCGTTGTGCTCGAAGAAGCGGTTGTCTTCCTCGGCCACGACGGCATTAACCATCCCTTTGGGAATCTGGTCGTAAGGGATAGGAAGCCGGTTCTGGATGAAGATTTTCCCGATCTGCTGGCCCGAGCGGTCCAAGATGATGCTTGCCGACTCCATCTTGGGAAGCTTCTCCAGATCAAAGGTGGCCGCCTTCGCCGAGAACTCAGCGACCATCCAACCATAGAGCGCCAAGGCCGCCAGAGACCCTGTGATGAGGAGAATCAACGGCACGAGGAACCACAACCGCAGAAACCATGGCTTCCTGCGGCGTTGCTCCCCTCCTTCCCAGCTGTAACGATGACGTGCGATCAGTAATCTTTTCCATGAACCCCTCCCCCGGGCAAGAACTGACAGGCAGACTCCCCCTCCATTGGTGGGGTCAACGTTGGAATCCTGCCCCACCCGAGAGCGCGGCGGCCCAATAGCCTTAGCGGCCCGAGAGCCTTCTTCGTTTCGCTCAGGCGGCGTAGTGAGTCTCCGGGAGGGAGCGTAGCCGCTCCGCGGCCTGTTCGGCCGTCAAATCGCGCTGCCCTTCCGAGAGCATCTCGTAGCCTACCAGGAATTTCTTCACCGAGGCGGATCGCAACAGGGGCGGGTAGAAGTGGGCGTGAAGCTGCCAGTATTCCCCGGGATTCTCGCCTGCATCCGGCAAAAACGGGGCTCCGTGCCACCCCATCGAATAAGGGAAGGAGCATTGGAAGAGATTGTCGTAGCGGACCAGCAGACGGCGCATCGTCTCGGCAAGGTCAAGGCGGTACGTCTCAGGGAGATCGGTCAATCTTGGGATGAGGGATGCCTTGGGAAGCAGCAGGGTCTCGAATGGCCAGAGGGCCCAGAACGGAACGACGGCGAACCAGTGCTCTCCCTCCACGACGATGCGGGAACGCTCGCGAAGTTCGGCCTGCGCATAGTCGAGAAGCATGGGGCGGTCATGTTCCAGAAAGTAATCCCTCTGCGAGAGATCCTCCTTGGCCGGCTCCTCGGGAATGAAATCACCCGCCCAGATCTGGCCGTGGGGGTGGGGATTGGAGCAACCCATGGCTGCTCCCTTGTTCTCGAAGACCTGAACCCAGCGGTATCGCGATCCCAGTTCCGCAGTCTGCTCCTGCCATGTCTCCACGACACGGACGATCTCGGGTGCGGTCATTTGCGCCAGCGAGAGGTCATGGCGCGGCGAGAAGCAGATCACGCGGCACTCGCCGGAGACTTCGTGCGTCTTAAAGAACGGACTGTCGGAAGCCTCCCCGCCGCCGCCTGTACCGGGCATCAGCAGTGCCGGGAAGTCATTTCCGAAAACATAGGTGTCCGTGTAGGCGGGGTTGGTATCGCCGCCCACACGTTTGTTTCCGGGGCAGAGCGTGCACCCGGGGTCATAGGAGGGGCGGCCTTCGGCAACGGCCTCCACCTGTCCGAGCCAGGGACGCTGGGCTCGATGAGGGGAGACAAGCAGCCACTCGCGGGTGAGTGGGTTCCAACGGCGGTGCGGGTGATTCATCTCAAAAGTGAAAGGTGTCGTGTTTACCAGCCCGGGAGAAGCGTGATCCCGTCGACCATCCTGCAGGAGTGAACCGCATATCGCGAGGCATACCCGGGATGACTGCGGGGGTAGGCGGTCTCCACGGCGGCGCGGACAGCGGCCTCGCTGTCAGCGAGCACGAGAGCACCGCTTGCACCCTTGTCCCCTCCCCCGAGCATCCGCTCGCCAAGGACACCGGGCACCGTCCGGACGATGTCGCACATGGTCTCGAGTTCCCTGCCGGAAATCTCGTAATCATCCCTGAGGCCCAAGCCGTCCGCCCGGAAGATCGCGCCGACGGCGGCGATGTCCCCCTGCTCCCACGCCGAGAGCATCCGGGCGAAGCGCTGTTGCGCATGGTGGATGTAAGTGAGTCTGCGGCAGAGGGCGGGGTGCGATTCCCCGAACCGCGCGAGGATCGCGGAATAGAGCTCCTCCGTGCGGACATTGCCTAGCGCCTTGATCCCGAAGGGCTCCTTGCAGAGATCCACCATTGCGGCGCACTCCGAGTGACGGAGCTTGTAGGTCGATTTCTCAAGACCGGGGCGCACCGTTCCCGTGTCGAGACTCATGATGCGAAAGTCCGGAGCCCCGGCACCGAGGGGGACGTGGCGGATCGATCGGTCGGCCGGATTATAATGAGTGCCCATCCCCTCACGGGCGAAGAGGATCATGATCTGGTCGAGGTTCCCGCAGGGGGAGCCGATGTAGTCATTCTCCACGGCCTGAGCCAGATCCACCACACGCATCCCGGGGGAGAGATCGATGCCGTTCACCTCCGCAAGCGAGAGAAGCAGGTTCAGCGTGAGGGAAGCAGATCGGGACATGCCGCCGCCGGGAATGTTCCCGTAGAGGATGGCGTCCATTCCCTTCGTGATGGGATAGCCTTCACGCTTGAGTAGCCAGGACGCCCCGAGCGGAAAGCGGGACCATGAGTCGGGTGCAGTTCCCGGTTCCGGGATCTCCGCAAGGGAGACATCGATGAGACCATCCTGTTCAAAGTTGCCGCTGAAGAGGCGCAGCCGATCGGTGCCGTTGGGACGGAAGGCCATCCAGATGAAACGATCCGTTCCCACGCCGAAGAGTTCCGTACCGTTGTAGTCGCCATGCTCCACTCCGAGGCAGAAGCGGGAAGAGGAACGGCGAATCCTGGCACCGGAGAGCGAAATTCCCGACTTCTTCGAGAGATCCTCAAGGATCTTGCGTGCATGCATATCATCCGACGAGGGTGCCGCGATCAGGCTCATGCAGGGCAAATCTCCGCTGAGAAGTGATGGGCGCTCGTTGAAGGCAGGAACCGGTCGGCAGAGTTCATGATGGGATGGCAGATTATGGAAAACGGCACGCCCGCTCCATCAGAAAAATTATGAAGGATGAAGGTTGAGGGATGATCCTGCCGATCAGAACTTTCGCTCCAACGTTCCATGTCTCAGGTTTGACGGCACTTCCTTTGCCTCAGCATCTCCCGATGCATTGATGCCGCTTCCCTCCCGGGAAGCCGCGGCACCCTTTGGGCAGCGACAGAGTCGCAGTCTTCCGCACACCCTCCCGGGTGTTTGGTTCGTCCCTTTCGGGACTGTCCGCGCAGTTACGGGACAGGCTGCGCCGTGCCACCAGGCACTCGGCGTTCGGCAAGCGGTGCCGCCTCGTTGAGGCTACGACTGCGTCGTAATACCGGAGCATGGGAATGCTCGGGATAGCCTACGCAAAGCGTAGCCTGAAAGGCGCTACTCGCGGGAGCGAGAGCGGCAATCTTCCGCGCTCGTTCCCACGAGCTTGGTTCATCCTTTAGCCTTTAGCCTTTCCCCAAATGCGGATTCACACATTTCGGTTCTTGTGATGAGATTGGTTATTCACATGACAGCAAATATTTCCGACTCCCTCTGGGGCATTGACCTTGGCGGTACCAAGATCGAAGGGGTCATCATGGATCCCGCACATCCCTCCCAAGCCCTTCATCGACTCAGGGTAGCGACCGAGGCCGCGAATGGCTACGATCACATCCTTGGGCAATTCTCCAAGCTCATCTATCAACTCGAAGAGGCCTCGGGAACGAAGCGCCCGCCGCGCATCGGCATTGGAACGCCTGGCGTCACAACACCGAGAACGGGCCTACTCAAGAACTCCAACACCCTCTGCCTCAACGGCAAGCCGCTGGCGGCGGATCTCTCACGCATCCTAGGATGCGAGGCGATCCTGGCCAACGACGCCAACTGCTGCGCTCTGGCCGAGGCCACCCTCGGTGCCGCCAAGGGGTATAAGACCGTCTTTGGGATCATCCTGGGAACGGGAGTGGGAGGAGGGATCGTCGTGAACGGGGAGGCTCTCACGGGACCTCACGGGATCTGCGGCGAATGGGGCCACAACCCGCTACGCGGGGAAGAAGCACCGTGCTACTGCGGTAGGAATGGGTGCGTGGAGATGGTATGCGCAGGCCCCTCGCTGGAGCGGTATTATGCCGCGCGAAGCGGAAAGGCGATCAGGCTTCCCGAGATCGTCACGCTCGCCTCTTTCGGGGATGGGGATGCCGTGGCCACACTGGAGCGCCTTCGATCGAAGTTCGCAGAGGCATTGGCCGCAGTGATCAACATCCTCGACCCCGATGCAGTCGTGATCGGTGGCGGCGTGGGAAACCTCGATCTGCTTTACGAGGAGAAGACCCGGGCGGCCGTCACGGCGTTTCTCTTCAACGACCGCTTCGACACCCCTCTTTTGAAACCCTCTTTGGGAGACAGTGCGGGGGTCTTCGGGGCAGCGATGCTGGTGCGTTGACCCGGAAAAGGAGGGGGATTTAGTTGCAAGGCACGGTTGTGGTGGTAGAGGGTATGTCATGGCTATTCTCCCAATCGCGGCAGCATCCCTCCCCTTTCTGGCCTTCGGCATCCCGAGCGGCCCCGATCTGATCATCCTGCTGGTGATCGTGCTCGTGCTCTTCGGGGCAAAGCGTCTTCCCGAACTGGCCCGCGGTCTCGGCCAGAGCGTGAATGAGTTCAAGAAGGCGAAGGAGGAGTTCGACAAGGAAGTTGCCAAGCCCTCCTCAACCTCGGCTCCCGCCGACTCGGAGAAAAAAGACGACCAGAAGCAGTCCTGAAGGCTTCCCGGTGAGGAGCACACTCACCCGCACCGGCTCCGCCGTTCGGTCTTATCTCATCATTTTTCAGTCGGTAGCCGCGTGCCTCGTTGCGGCCTATGGGAGTGAAGTCCCGGATTCCGCGTCCAGGCAGGGAATCCGGATCGTCACCTACAATGTGGAGAACTATCTGCCGATGACACGGCGGATCAACGGTCAACTCCGCACGAATGCCGGCAAGCCCGAGTCGCAAAAGGAGGCCGTCGTCCGGATCATCGGAAGTGTGCACCCGGATGTCCTGGGACTCATCGAGATCGGGGATCCGGGTCAGTTTGCAGACCTCCAGCGCCGCCTGCGCAAAGCGGGGATCGACCTTCCCCATGTTGAATACCTCCAGGCGGCGGACACGACCCGCCATCTGGCCCTGATCAGCCGCTATCCGATCACGGAGCGCCATTCGCAGAATGACATTCCGCTGCGTGTGAACGGAATGACGCTCCACAGTCCACGCGGCATTCTGGATGTCACGGTGGAGAGGGCACCGGGCGATCGTATCCGGATCCTCTGCGTGCACCTAAAAGCAAAGATGGAGGTGGCGGAATATGACCAGGCGGATCTCCGCGAAGCCGAAGCGGAGTATCTGAGGCGATATGTCAGGGATATCCTCCGCAGCGATCCGGCAACGGGGCTGGTGCTGATGGGTGACTTCAACGACACCAAGAACGAGAGGGCCATCCGACAGATCACGGGCAACCCGGAGTGGCCCGACAGCCTGAAGGCGCTACCGCTCGCCGATGACCGGGGGGAGGTCTGGACGGAATACTGGTCGGCGGCCGATGTCTACTCGCGGATTGACTACATCATGGTCTCCAAGAAACTGGAGTCGGAGATAGACAACTCGCAATCGGGCATCGCCCGCCCCTACTGCTGGAACGACGCAAGCGATCACTGCCCCCTTTTCCTTTCACTTAAGAAACCATCACCCTCGGCCCCCACCACGAAAAAGGCGACACCATGAAGATCCTGAAGATCCGATCCATCCTCCTGCTTGCGCTGCTGACCTCGATCCCGTCACTGAGCGCCTGCTGGGAACAGGTGACCGCTCTCGATGTCCCGGTGACCCAACTCTCCCAGGATCCCACCAAGGCCAAGGAGTCGATGGCCAGGCACTTCCGCGCTCAGATCGCGGCCAACGAGGCCTTCCTCCGCGAATCGCCCGATGACCCGCACGCCTGGGAATCGCGGGTAAGAATCGCCTCCGCTCAGGGGCGCCTCGCATCGCTCTCAGCAAACAAGGAGGGGGTGCAACAGGCGGTAGCCAAGCTCAAGGAACTGGAGCGGACGGTGCCCGACCCATCGCTCAAGGCCGAGGCGATGTTCCGCAGGATCTCACTGCAGTGGCAGGATCTCGGCGCCACTGCCGATGTGCGCCGTGAGAACGCGGTGGCGAATGCGAGGAACTTCGCTGCCGCCTTCCCCCAAGACCACCGCTCCGCAAGGCTGCTGGCCGAAGCCGCGGCCCTCTGCAACAGCCATCCGGAGCAGAAGGGACCGCTTCTGGAAGAGGCGATCTCCCTCTGCAAGGAGGAGGGCATGCTCCAGCGACTCAAGGATGACAAAAAACAGTTCGACCTGCTGGGACAGCCGGTGGATCTGAGCTTCACCGCCACGGATGGAAGCAGGTTCGACCTCGCCAAGGAGCGCGGCCATGTCACGGCCATCGTCTTCTGGTCGGCGGAATCGGCACCCAGCCTTGTCTGGATGGGATACTTCGCGAAATACGCGGCGGGAGAAGAGGCTCTCCGCGTGGCCACGGTGAGCCTCGACCGCAACAAGGCCGACCTCAATGCCGCGATACAGACCCTCGGGATTATTACTTGGCCGACGGCATTTGACGGAATGGGTTGGAAGAACGCGATCGCGCGGAACTTCGGGATCAACGCCCTTCCCACCCTCTGGCTGATTGACAAGAAGGGACGACTGGCGTTCCTGAACGCCCGCGACTCCTACGAACACAGAGTCAGGGAACTGATGCTAAAGAACTGACCCCGGGAATCTGGCCCGAGAATTGCTTTCAATAGTTCCTCCCACCCATCACTGATCAGCCTTCAGCCTTCAGCCTTCAGCCTTTCCGACCTCCATGCTCATCGACCGCTACGAACCCGAAGACTTCTTTGACGAAATGTTCGCCGACAAGGCGACCGTGAGGCCGCACTACGGACGGATCGCCGAGCGGCTCCAGATCCTTGATCAGGCGGAGCACCGTCGCAAGCAGACGGCGGTCGATCTGGCCTTCATGCGAAGCGGCGTCACCTTCACGGTCTACAATGACGATCAGGGAACCGAGCGCATCTTCCCCTTTGATCTGGTGCCGAGGGTCATTCCCGACAGCGAGTGGCGGAGGATCGAGAAGGGGCTGATCCAGCGCATCACGGCGCTCAACCTCTTCCTGCACGACATCTACCACGATCAGAAGATCCTCAAGGACCGCGTCATCCCTCCCCACTATATCCTCGGGGCGAAGCATTTCCGCCGTGAGTTCATGGGCTTCAACGTACCGAAGGATATCTACATTCATATCTGCGGCACCGACCTGATCCGCGACCGTGACGGCAACTATCTTGTCCTGGAGGACAATCTCCGCTGCCCCTCGGGCGCCAGCTATATGCTGGAGAACCGCGCCGCGCTGAAGAGGGCCTTCCCCGATCTCTACCGCTCGGCACGCGTGCAACCGGTCGACACCTATGCGGCGGAACTTCGCAAGGTCCTGCAGTATGTCTCCCCGCCGTCGCTCGGCACCTCGCAACCCAACGTCGTGCTGATGACACCCGGGGTCTTCAACAGCGCCTACTTCGAGCACGCCTTCCTCGCCCGCCAGATGGGCATCCCGATCGTGGAGGGGCGCGATCTGGTCGTGCGTGACGCGAGGGTCTACATGCGCACCACCTCGGGACTCGTTCCCGTCGACGTGATCTACAGACGCATCGACGATGACTTCCTGGATCCGACGGTCTTCCGTCCCGATTCCCTGCTGGGAGTTCCCGGCCTGGTCCATGCCTACCGCTCCGGCAACGTGAGCCTCGCCAACAGCATCGGAACGGGGGTCGCCGACGACAAGGTGGTCTATTACTTCGTTCCGAAGATGATTAAATACTACCTCGGCGAGGAACCGATCCTGCCGAATGTCGGAACCTTCCTGGCCAGCGAACCGGAGGATCGCGTCTTCATCATGGAAAACCTCGGGAAGCTCGTGGTGAAGTCCGCCAACGAGGCGGGCGGCTATGGGATGCTGATGGGCCCCTGGGCCACCAAGGAGGAGATCGAGTCTTTCCGCGAGCAGATCCGTGCCAACCCGCGCAACTTCATCGCCCAGCATCCGATCTCGCTCTCGCGTCACCCCACCTGGTGTGGGGAAGGTTTCGAGGGGCGCCATGTCGACCTGCGCCCCTACATCCTCTGCGGTGAGAAGACGACGGTGACCCCGGGAGGTCTCACCCGCGTGGCCCTCCGCAAGGGATCCCTGGTGGTGAACTCCTCCCAGGGGGGAGGATCCAAGGACAGCTGGGTCCTCTACGGGGATTCCTGAGGGGGACGATCCATCACTTTCCAGACAATGAGCGATTTTCACACTCCCGTTCCCACAGCCCAGAAGCCGATCAGCGACAGGCGCGACTCCCAGGTGATGCTCTCGCGCGTCGCCAACTCCCTCTACTGGATGAGCCGCTACATCGAGCGCTCGGAGAACGTAGCGCGTCTCCTCGACGTGAACCTGCAGCTGATGCTCGACTTCGCCGATCTCAACGACCAGCAACTCAAGGAGCACTGGCTTCCGATCCTCTGCTCGGCCGGCGATGAGGAGACCTTCTTCAGGCTCTACGAACGGGCCGACAGCGAGAGCGTGACAGAGTTCCTCACCTTCCGGGAAGAGAACCCCAACTCGATCATCTCCTGCCTCTTCACGGCCCGCGAGAATGCCCGGCAGGTGCGCGACCAGATCTCGCTGGAGATGTTCGAGGCGCTCAACGAGTGCTACCTCTTCCTGAAGTCGAAGAATGCCCGCGAGGTCTGGCAGAGCGGCGCGCACGAGTTCTACGAGCAGATCAAGAAATACTCCCATCTCTTCCAGGGCATCACCGCCTCCACCTTCACGCGTAGCGAGGGATACGAGTTCATGAATATCGGCAAGTTCCTCGAGCGTGCCGACAAGACCACCCGCATCCTCGACATCAAGTATCACATCCTGCTCCCAAGCATCGCCGACGTCGGCGGAGCCGTGGATGCCGCGCAGTGGCAGGCGATCCTCCGCTCGGCCAGCGCGCTCGAGGCCTACAGGAAATTCCACGTCGAGGATATCCTGCCCAAGAAGGTCGCCGAGTTCCTGATCTTTTCGACGACCTTCCCGCGCTCGATCCGCGCCTGCATGCAGCGCCTCGACGATGATCTCCACCGCCTCAGCGGCAAAGAGCGGCGGGAGTACCGGAGCCCCGAGGAGCGGGCCTTCGGCAAGCTGCTCTCCGACCTGAACTTCCTCACGATCGACGAGATTCAGAACAGCGGACTCCACCAATTTCTCCAGGGGGTCCAGACCGTCCTCGATCGTCTCGACGATCACATCTATCAGGAATACATGTACCACCCTCCCGTCGACATGCAGGCGGAGATCCTCCTTCACCAGCAGCAGATGCAACAGCAGCAATGACTCCGCGGAACGAAGCGTCCGCGGACACCGCGGATAAGAGCGTCTGGAGCGAACCGCTGCTCCTGGGCATCTCCCACCTGACCCGTTACAGCTACGAGGGTCCCGTCCACGACAGCTTCAACGAGGCCCGCCTCCAACCGGTGAGCGACCACCTGCAGGAGTGCCGGGAATTCCGCTTCCGGATCGATCCCGACTCGGTGATCCGCGACTACCCGGACCTCTACTCCAACTGCGTTCACTACTTCGACATCCAGAACCCGCACGAATCTCTCACGGTGGAGGCGGTCTCGCTTGTCAGGACACTACCGGATTCACGCGGCCCCGTTCCGCAAGCCGGCCCCGAAGCGCTCACCGAGGCTGCCGTGAAGGAGCACCACTTCGACTTCCTGCACGACACCGAGTTCGTCTCATTGGGTGCCGATGTCTGGAGGGAAGCCGTCGACGCCCTTCCGGAGGGTCTGCGCGATGTCTGGACCGACACCGTGGCCATCGGAGAGCACATCCACCGCAACTACAAGTACACCCCTCTCTCGACCAACGTGAATACACGTGCCGTCGAGGTGATCCAAAGGAAACAGGGGGTCTGCCAGGACTTCGCCCACCTGATGCTCGGACTCTGCCGCACGCACGGCTTTCCGGCGCGTTATGTCAGCGGATACTTTTTGAATCAGCACAAGCTCCCCGGGGAAATCGAGGCGAGCCATGCCTGGATCGAGGTCTTCATCCCCGGATTCGGGTGGAAGGGATACGACCCGACCCACCGCAGGGAACCCGACACCCGCTACGTGAAGATCGCCGCGGGGCGCGACTACGGCGACATCCGACCCGTCGGTGGAACCTTCCGCGGCAAGGGCACCCGGGAAATGGTGGTGGAGGTCTCGGTAAAGCGGGTGGAGTGACGAACGGCGCGCAAGGGCACCCGATCACCGATTAGCGGTCAACCTGCCCCCGATTTTTCCTCCATCAACTCCCTGATCACGGCAAGGGTTTCCACAAGATTGCGCTCAAGGGTGTACTGTGAAGCCAAGGCAACGCACGATTCACGCACCGATGCTCTCTTGTCAGGATCTTCCAGGAGCATAAGCCATCGTCGGATTGCTTCCGAAATGGGATCGATATTGGAAGGATCCGGAAGAATTTCCCCATGGACACCCTGGATCATGATTTCCGAAACCCCCACAACCCGGCTTGTGATGACGGGAACTCCGGCACCCATTGACTCCAGTGCAGCAAGTGAAAAGGGCTCGAATACCGAGGGCACAATCATCAGATCAGCCGCGGCATAGAGACTACCCATATCTTTCGTCGGCCCTAGAAAACGAACGGCAGGTGAACGATATTTACGGGCAGGGCCTTTTCCGGCGACCAGCAACTTGACCGCAGGATTTCTCAGTTCCTCAACCGCGCGAATCGCAAAGCGAAGGCCCTTTCTTTCCCATCCCGTCCCAACAAAAAGCACGATCTTGTCGGAATCGCCGATCGCCAGGGCTTTTCTGGCCTCTTTCCTCCCCTCTTGGTCCGGTTTTTTTTGCATCGGCACCCCGTTTCTGATCAGGGTGACCCGGCTTGCTGGGTATCCGTAATACTCGCCGATCTCCCTGCTGATTTTTTCGGAGATCGAAATAACCCGGAGGGTCCGGTCAGTTTTGAAGATCTCGCGCTCCAGACGGAGCTTTTCACGATGCTTTGGACTGATCCGCTGAAAAATGCGCGCAAACAGGTTCAGGTAAGGCTCCCTCTGATCCATCCACGCGGCATGAAGGCCCTCGTCAGTGCGGTAGATGTCGCATCCCGGAACTTTCTCTACCGAGAGGGTCAGATCGATTTGCAAACCGGATACAGTCCGATGCCGTGACGAATCTGCGGCGTACTCCGAGAGAGTCCTCCCACTGCACCGAAGGATCTCACCCCCCGGCCACTCCGATACGGGCCATGATTCGGTTCCAAAAAGAACAGGTCTGTGCCCCTCGGCCAAGAGCCCCCGAGCAAGCCCTTTTAGATAGGCTTCGACACCACCCGTCGGCGAATAACCGCGTCGTAGGAATCCTATGGTCAATTTCGTCATGATCAGGAATGCAACAGTCCGGACTTCATTGCCGATGCCCGCACACATGCCGAGACGACATCATCCACGCCGATTGACAGCATCCGGAAATTAGGCAATACCCCCAGCTCCTCCGAGGGTTCGCCCACCTTTCTTCCGGCCGGCGCAACCATGACATGGGGGCAACGCCAGGGGCCGAACTGCCCTGGAATACTCTGGCCAAAGAGCGTCACCGACGGGCACTGCATCGCCGCCGCAAGGTGCATGGCCGCCGTATCCACTCCGACGTAGTAGCGGGCACGCTGCAGCAGCCAGGCCAACTGCCCCCAGGAGGCTTTGCCCGCCGTCGTCGTGACACGATCGCCGAATCCGGAACAAAGCGCCTCCGCTTCCGTTCGCTCGGCAGCCCCGGGACCGCAACTCACGATGACGCGCGGCGTGAATTCCAAGAGCCTGGCCAAGGTGGCGCGCCAGCGATCCAAAGGCCACGACTTGCTCTCCCATCGGGTGGCGGCATGAAGGACGGCGAACTCCTCCTTCTCCGGATCGAACGAAGCGCCCCATGGACGGGTCGCCAACGCATCGAAGCGCAATGCGGGAGGTTCCTCGGGAAGTCCCAAAACCCGTTTGGGGATGATGTAATCCATCTCCACCTGATGCATGGAGGAACGGTCGGTCGGCACGATGTCCGTGAAAGCCCTTTGCCAGAAAGCGTTCAGTCCGGGTTCACCGCGGTGAGCACCACGGAAAGGGGCCATGGAGGCGGCCACCAAAGTGCGCCCCCGGTCGTTGTCACCAAGCTCGAAGGCATAGTCGAATCGTATCCGGGCAATCAACGAAAGCGTTGCCAAGTCACCGATCTTGTCCCTCCACGACCTCTTGGACTCCTCGGGTCGCGCGGTGGTCACGATCCTGTCGATCTCGGGACAACCGGCCAGAATCCCCTCCGTGCTTCTGCGCACGGCCAGCCAAATCTCGGCATCGGGATACTTCCGCTTGGTCGCCACCATGATCGGCGTGACCAGGAGGTTGTCGCCGATGTGGCGGAGTTTGGTGAAGAGGATGCGCATCGGGAAGAATTCTCCGTCGAGTAAGTGGAACAATTCTTTTAAACGAACTCGGGGCGGAAGGGTGAACGAAAAAACCGAAGAGTTCTGATATGGCAGGATGAGAGCAATGCAGGTCGGCGGAGGCAGGGCTTGTCGTTATTTTCCTGAATTCCTGATTTCCTGATTACAAAATCCCTTCGTAAAACCCTAACCTCGCCCAATGGCCCGAATATCCAGGAATCATTCAGCGGAGAGTTCACCCGACTCGGACCGGGATGCTGAGGCCGATCCCGTTGCCGAGGAATTCCTCGGATATTTGGGGGATGGAAAGAACTACTCTCCCCAGACACTCCGTTCCTACCGGCAGGCGCTCGCAGCCTTCAGGTTCTTCAGACCCGACCTCTCCTGGACGGCTGCTTCCGCGGATGACTTCAGGGCCTATCTTTTTGACCTGATGAAGCGCGGTCGCTCCCGAGCCACCATCCGTCTACACTTCGCGGCACTCCGCAGTCTCTACAACCATCTCACCGAGAAGGGGGTCGTCCCGTCGAATGTGCTGAAGCTGGTCTCCCTCCCCAAGCCGGATAAAGCGCTTCCCCAGTTCCTGACGCTCCCCCAGATCACGGCCCTGATGGAAAAGCCCGCCTCGAAGGTGAAATCAAAACAGGCCACAGAATGGATGGCGGCACGCGACACGGCGATCCTGGAACTCTTCTACTCCTCGGGACTCCGCCTGGCGGAACTTGCCGCGCTCGATGTGCGGGACCTCGACCCGATCGGGGAAACAGTCCGGGTGATGGGCAAGGGCTCACGTGAGAGAATCGTCCCCGTCGGAGGACTCGCTCTCGAGGCCTTATCCCGCTACCGCCATCAGGCCAATGTCCAGAGCGGCCCGCTCTTCCTCAACAAGAGCCGCAAGCGGCTGGGGCACCGCTCCATCTGGCTGCTGCTCAAGAACTACGTCCGTGAAGCAGGCCTGCCCGCAACGCTCAGCCCGCACAAGCTGCGCCATTCCTTTGCCACCCATCTGCTCGACAACGGGGCCGACCTCCGTAGCGTGCAGTCGCTACTGGGTCACGCCAGCCTCACCACCACCCAGATCTACACACACGTGACCACAGAACGGCTGAAGAAAGCCTATGATGCGGCTCATCCACGCGCGTAAAAGCTCCTCGCTGTTTTCAGTGGGTGAAGACGAGATAAAGAGGAATAATCAGGAAAACAGGAAAAGAAAGGGAGGAATGCGGTTTATCAACCACCGAGGGCATATCCGTTGCCCATCCATGGATCTGAAAAAAGAGAGGGGCCGAATGGATATCAGGTCATGGCCTTTCAGCCCTGTCCTGACTGGCTTCGTGACCCCTCCCAAGGGAGCTCCTCAGTTCGTATATTGAACTTCCCCTCTCTTCCTGAGTTCTTGAGTTCCTGATGAAAAATCTTTGGCTGTTTCTTTCCATGGATGCAGGGCTCATCAGTGATACCCAGTTGATCTACCGACTCAAAATAACGGAGAGCCAAGTTTTTACAGGGATCCGTTACGGCTCCCTGTGCCTATTCCTTTCTCTGCGGCTCTGCGCCCCTGCGGGAGTTACACAACAAGGCTCTTTTTTATTAACGATCTATAAGATCGTTTTATATTCCAAATATTACTGATTTTTCTCGCGGGAATAACAGCTTCTGATAGAATTTTTAATTCCTCTTATTAAACAGCCTCACAGCCCTACCAGTTCCATACCAACACGACGCATAAAACGGTTTTCCATCGATCCATTCAGTCGTCTTTTATCATTAGGAAAACACTTTCACTCCACACCTTCATCAACACACCCATGAGCACCGACAACACCGCTTCCAAGCCCCTCGCCGCCAACGAGGGAATGAAGATCAATTCGCGCCATCTCCGCGGAAACATCGCCGCCGATCTGGCCGACACCTCCACGGGAAACATCTCCGAGGAGAGCAACCAGCTTTCCAAGTTCCACGGCCTCTACATGCAGGATGACCGCGATCTGCGCAATCCCCTCAAGAAGGAAGGGAAAGAAAAGGCCTTCGCCTTCATGCTCCGTGTCCGCCTCCCGGGAGGAAAGGCAACCTCCAAGCAGTGGCTTGTCCTCGACAAATTGGCCGACGAGATTGCCTCCCCTTCCCTGCGCCTCACCACGCGCCAGACCTTCCAGTTCCACGGCGTCCTCAAGGGAAACGTGAAGAAACTCGTGAAGGGAATGCATCAGGCTCTGCTCGATTCCATCGCCGCCTGCGGCGACGTGAACCGTAACGTGATGGCCCCGCCCAACCCCGAACGCAATCCCGTTCAGCAGGAGGTCTACAATCACGCCGTGGCCTGGAGCGAGTTCGCCCTGCCGAAGTCCCGCGCCTACCACGAGATCTACCTCGACGAGGAACTCGTCGCAGGAGGCGAACCCGAAACCGAACCGATGTACGGGGAGACCTACCTCCCGCGCAAGTTCAAGACCGGCTTCGCCATCCCTCCATCGAACGATGTCGATGTCTTCTCCCAGGATCTCGGCTTCATCGCGATCGCCGAGAACGGCAAGCTCCTGGGCTACAATGTCACGGTGGGCGGCGGACTCGGCATGAGCCACGGCAATGCGGAGACCTTCCCGCGTCTGGCCGATGTGCTCGGCTTCATTCCCGCAGACAAGGTGAACGCTGTCGGAGAGGCCGTCCTCACCACGCAGCGCGACTTCGGCGACCGGACCAATCGCAAGCACGCCCGACTGAAGTACACCATCCAGGACCGCGGCATCGATTGGTTCCGCGGCGAGGTGGAAAAGCGCACGGGGCTGAAGTTCGAGCCTGCCCGTACCTACACCTTCACCACCATCGAAGATCCCCACGGTTGGCACGAGTGCGCCGACGGCACTTGGTTCTACGGTCTCCACATCCTGAGCGGACGCATCAAGGATGTCGACGGGTGGCCGATGAAGACCGCCCTCCGCGAGATCGCCCGGATCCACGAGGGGGACTTCCGCCTGACCCCCTCGCAGAACCTCACCATCTCCGGCGTCAGCGCCGCCAAGAAGGCCGAGATCAATGCCATTCTCGAGAAACACGGCCTCTCGCATGAGAACAACCGCTCATCCCTGCGCCTCAACGCCCTCTCCTGCGTGGCACTCCCCACGTGCGGCCTGGCGCTGGCGGAGAGCGAGCGGGCGCTTCCCGAAATCCTTCAGAAGTTCGAGACCGTCCTTGACGAGGCCGGACTCCGCGAGGATGCCATCAGCCTGCGCATCACCGGATGCCCCAACGGGTGCGCCCGTCCCTACCTGGCCGAGATCGGCTTCGTCGGAAAGGCCCCGGGCAAGTACGCCCTCTACCTCGGCGCCAAGTACAACGGCACCAGACTAAACCGCCTCTTCTCGCCCAGCATCACCATCGACGACGCGGTGAGCACGCTTGCCCCGATCATCAAGCGCTACGCCAAGGAGCGCCGCGATGACGAAGGCTTCGGTGATTTCTGCGACCGTGAGATCCTCCCCGCGGACGCCACTTTCCACAGCGTCGGGACCCAGGCAGCCTGAGCCGATCGATTTCCAGCCGTGCCAGCATCCCAAGAGCAGATCGCATCATGGAACGCGGAACTCCGCGGCAAATCGCCGCTGGAGATCACGCGCTGGGCGGTGGCCCATGCCCGCGAAACGGGGGGACGGGCCGTCGTCTCCACAAACTTCCGCCCCTACGAGGCGGTTGTCCTTCACCTTGCCACGCAGGCACAGGCCGACATTCCCGTCCTCTGGGTGGACCACGGTTACAACCGTCCGGCCACTTACAGGCACGCGGAGGAAGTGAAAAACCTCCTGGGCCTCCATCTCAAGGAATACCTTCCCAAGATCACACCCGCTCACCGCGATGCGATCGATGGCCCGATCCCGACGCCCGAAGATGAGGAAGGGCTGAAGAAATTCAGCGCCCTCATGAAGCTGGAACCCTTCCAGCGCGGCATGAGGGAACTGGCTCCCACGATCTGGATCACCGCCCTGCGCAAGGTGCAGAACCCTAACCGCGCGGAACTCGACATCGTTTCCGCAGACGCCAACTTCGGCTCCCTCAAGATCAGCCCCGTCTTTTATTTCTCCGACGCGGAGATGGAAGCCTACCTCGCGGAGCACAAACTGCCCAACGAGTGGGACTACTTCGATCCCGCTAAAGCCGACGAGAAACGCGAATGCGGACTGCATGCGAGTTGGGGAGGGTCGGCGATCGGGAATGGGCAATAGGTGATGGGGCAATCACATGAGCGAACCTTTTGAAATACCCGGAAGCTTGGAAATCCGCATGCGTTCTCAGCAATCAGGTTTACTCACTGTGCAAAAGCCCCTCTCTATCAAAGGACTTCGGACTCCGCGACCAACTGCAACGTGCAGCTGTCTCCGTCATGAACAATTTGGCGGAGGGATGGGAAACCCTTCACATCGCTGAAAAACGACAAGCTTACAACTATGCGCGCCGCTCCTGCGGCGAAGTCCGATCCATGACCTACCTGCTACTGGATAACAAATTCATTTCGGAATCCGAACAAAGTGAGCTACTCGAACTCTGCATCAAAACAGGAAAACTCATCTCAGGCCTCATGCGCTCTCACAGCTCGCGTTCATAGCAAACATTTCCCCTCTGCCCTGTCCCTATAACCCATTACCCAGCACCTATTCCCTATCTTGTGAAAAGCTATCATCTCGATCATCTGGATTACCTTGAGACGGAGGCGATCCACATCATGCGTGAGGTTGCCTCGGAGTTCGAGCGGCCCGCCATCCTCTTCTCCGGCGGCAAGGACTCGATCTGCCTGCTCCGCCTCGCCGAGAAGGCGTTCCGTCCCTCGGACATTCCGATGCCTTTCCTCAATGTGGCGACCGGCCACGAGTTTCCCGAACTCATCGAGTTCCGCGATCGTCGCGCCAAGGAACTCCATGCCAAGCTCATCGTCCGCACGGTCGACGAGGCCCTTGAGAAAGGAACCGCCGTTCAGGCTCCAGGCCAGATCAGCCGCAACCAACTCCAGATCCCTGTCCTTCTGGGGGCCATCGAGGAGTTCCGCTTCGATTGCTGCATCGGCGGAGCCCGCCGCGACGAGGAGAAGGCCCGGGCCAAGGAGCGCTTCTTCAGCTTCCGCGACAGCTTCGGCCAGTGGGATCCAAAGAACCAGCGCCCCGAGATCTGGAACCTCTACAACGGCCGGCTCAATCCCGGCGAGAACATGCGTGTCTTCCCGCTCTCCAACTGGACCGAGATGGATGTCTGGGAATACATCAAGCGCGAGAAGCTCGAGGTGCCCTCGATCTACTTCAGCCACAGGCGACGCTGCGTCCGACGCGGAGGCCAGTGGGTCCCCGACACCGATCTCATGCCGGCAAAGGCCAATGAGGAAGTGAAGGAGATGATCGTCCGCGTCCGGACCATCGGCGACATCATCAGCACCGGATGCGTCGAATCACCCGCCGCCAACTGCGATGACATCATCGCCGAGATCGCCGCCGCCCGCGTGACGGAACGCGGCTCCCGAGCCGACGACCGCGTCTCCGAGGCGGCCATGGAGGATCGCAAGAAGGCGGGGTATTTTTAGGAATTTTCCGATGAGTACTCTCCTGAATGATCTCGCGCAGAGACGCAGAGGCGCAGAGAGGATCACACAACAAGAATGTTTCATATCCCGATACTAATTCCCCTTTTTTCCTGAGTTCCTGAGTTCCATATTTTTATTCTGCAATGACCGCTACAAATCATCCGGTAGACCTTTTAAGATTCAATACCTGCGGATCCGTCGATGACGGCAAGTCGACCCTGATCGGACGCCTTCTCTACGACTCCAAGTCCCTCATGGAGGATCAGATCGAGGCACTTGAGCGCTCCGCCGACATCACCGGCGGAGGCCAGATCAACCTCGCCAACCTGACCGACGGGCTCCGTGCGGAGCGGGAGCAGGGGATCACCATCGACGTGGCCTACCGCTACTTCGCGACCCCTCACCGGAAGTTCATCATCGCCGACACCCCGGGCCACGTTCAGTACACCAGGAACATGGTGACCGGTGCCTCGACGGCCAACCTCTCGATCATCCTGGTCGATGCGCGCCAGGGAGTCATCGAGCAGAGCCGCCGTCATTCCATCATCGCCTCCCTGCTCCGCATCCC
The DNA here is from genome assembly GCA_040380225.1 of Verrucomicrobiia bacterium. Classification (GTDB taxonomy): domain Bacteria; phylum Verrucomicrobiota; class Verrucomicrobiia; order Chthoniobacterales; family UBA6821; genus UBA6821. Next base: position 27,328 of record JBEIJN010000008.1, read on the forward strand.
TCACCTCGTCGTTGCCATCAACAAGATGGATCTGGTCGACTGGAGCGAGGAACGATTCCTTGAGATCAAGGAACAGTTCGACGAATTCCTCCCGCGTCTCGACATCAAGGACGTGCAGTTCATCCCGGTGAGTGCCCTCAACGGCGACAACATCGTCAGCCACTCGACGAACACCCCCTGGTATAATGGCCCCACGCTGCTCGGACATCTGGAGACCGTTCACATCGCCAGCGACTGGAACCTCTCCAATTTCCGGATGCCGGTCCAGTGGGTGAACCGCCCCAACAACCCCACCGATCACGCGCTCCACGACTTCCGCGGTCTCAGCGGACAGATCTCCGGCGGCATCGTGAAGGTCGGACAGAAGGTGACCGTCCTGCCGAGCGGCTTCAGCTCGACGGTGAAGCAGATCTGGACCCTCGACGGTCCGCTCGAGGAGGCCTTCAGCCCTCAGTCGGTGACATTGGTCCTGGAGCACGATCTCGACATCAGCCGCGGAGACGTGATCGTCGATTCGGAAGATCTCCCAGGAGCCTCCTCGGAGCTTCATGCCAAGATCTGCTGGATGAATCCCCGCCCCCTCACCCCGGGCAAGCAGTATCTCCTCAAGCATACCACGCAGACCGTGAAGGCGGCCGTGACCTCCATCGACCACCGGATCAACATCTCCACCCTCGACAAGGAGGATGGCATCGCCGAACTCGCCATGAACGACCTCGGAGAGATCCGCCTCAGGACAGCCAAGCCGCTCATCTACGACGGCTACGCGAGCAACCGCCTCACTGGATCCTTCATTCTGATCGAACCCGGCACCAACGCCACGGTGGCCGCGGGAATGCTCCTGCCCCCCACTGAGATCGCCCGTCCCGAGTACAAGGACTTCGCGATCTAAGACGGCATCGCGTTTCGTAATGTTACACCCCGAAAAATTCTTTATAATCAAATTAACGACTTATTTGATCGCGTTATAACCACTCCGATCTTATGGTATACGATACCTCCAACAAACCCCACGGGACCGCATTCCTTTGATGGCATCCATCACACTTGAGGTACTTCTATTCCGACTGGAATCAATCATCGCACCCACGCCCATACAAAAAAATCAATCAGACTTAGCGATTTGTCGTTTTTCGAAGAACCACTCACCCCCTAACACACTCACCCCTTTCAAAAATCAATTCCAAAACTCAAAAAACACCATGTCATCATCGCGCAACATCAACTCAATCGTCTTTAGCCGACTGATACTATTTTTCTTGGTATTTATATCTACTGTTTCGGTCGCCTTTTCCTCCAATGGAGGAGCATCTCAAAATTTCCTCTCCGATTGGTTGGGCCAAAGCTACGGGGCTTCCTACAAATGGTTCGGCCTTGAGGCCCCCATGAAGACCTACGGCTTCAGCGTCAAGGGGGACATGAAGGAGGCATACTTCGGACAGGTCTCGGGAGGACTTCCCAACCAACCTCGCAGCAACTGGTGCTTCGACATGAAGCTCAAGGGAACCCTCGAGCTGGAAAAACTTTTTCCAGTGTTCAGCGGTTGGAGCATCTCCTCCTACTGGCGCTACCGCACCGGTGGCAATCCGCGCTGGGCGGCGGGCACCCCGAACTTCATCGCCCCCAGCAACATGCCCAATGGAGCTGAACTCTGGAACCTCTCCCAGATGCTGGAATACAGCTCCAAGAAGAAGGAATTATACTTCAACATTGGCTGGGAAAATCCCTACGAGCAATTCCTGCAGCAACCGCTCTCCAAGATTTTCGAGAACCAGGCCATCACCACGAGCAAGGGCATCGGAGCCAATGCAGGGCCCGGCATTGTGGTCACGAACCCCTCCAGGACCTCCTCCTATGCCTACCGAACCAGCCCGGTCCCATGGGGAAACACCTTCGGAGCCTGGGGAACAACGCTCCGGATCAAACCTCGCAAGAACTGCTATATCCAGAGCGGCCTCTACTGGGCGAACTCCAACATGGGCGGCCCCAATCCCACCCAGTTCTCCGCCACCAGCGTCTATCCCTACACCTCCGTTCCAAACAGCTATCTCGGAAAATTCCGCTCCTCCGGTCAGGTAGTTCCCGTCGTGAATGGAAACGGCCAGCAAACCTCCCGAACCCAAAATCTTGGCTGGGTTCCCGGCATCGCCAACAACCATGGCTTCGGCGGAATGGGAGGGTCCATGCCCTTCAATCCGCAGACCCAGAATATCGGCGTTACCGGTGCTAATGTGGGCAACGGCGGCCAGTATTCCCAAAACGGACTCTTTAATGTGAACGAAATCGGATGGGAGCCGAAGTTCGGTAAGGATCGACTGGATGGAAAATATGCCATCGGCAGCTACATCTGGGGAAACAACAATTCCCAATTCACTCCAGTGGAATTCACCACCGATGCATACGGAGCGAAAAAACCGGTTCCCACCCAGGTCAGTCCGGTGATCTGGGGCCTCTACTTTCAGGCCGACCAGCAACTCTATGCAGAGAAGGGAAAGAACTATCAGGAGGACCAGGTCTCCATGCACGGCAAGATCTCCAAGCAGGGACTCTATACCTTCAACGAGTTCACCTACACCCCGCCAAACGGATGCCAGGTCCCCTACTACTTCCAGGCGGGACTGGTCTACAAGGGACTCATCCCCACCCGGGACAACGACATGATCGGCGTATGCCTCGGATGCGCCATCTACAGCGACCAGTACAACCAGTGGATCGACTCCCAGAATCAGACCCTGCAGAACAACTATGGCAGCACCTACAATGCCATGGTTCCGAACGGGCCGACGCAGTATTACCCGATCAATCCAAACACCGGGGCACCGGGCCGCACACTTCAGAACGCCTACGCCTATCAACCCCACTTCTCCAGCACCCAGATCATCGAGGCGTGCTACGACATCCAACTCACCAAGTGGGCCAATTTGAAACCCTTCGTGGAATACATCATCAATCCAGCGGGCAATGGTTCCGTCCCGAATTCAGTCATCCTCGGAGCCAGCAGCAAGTGGTTCTTTTAAACCTACACCAACACCCATAAGAAGCACCCTTGCCGGCATGCCTCGGACTCCTGTAAAAATCAATGCATGAGCAAGGCACCGGTGATCCATCCTTCAAATGCAGCCTCCATGGTGACCTCCAAGCCCGAAGCGATCCTTCTCGATGTGAGGACTCCGGCCGAGTTTGCGGGACGCCATGCCGTTGGCGCCCGCAACATCCCGTTGGATGGGATCCCTTCCAAGGCACTGAGCGGAGAACACGCCATCTCGAAAGATCAACCCATCTGCATTCTCTGCGAAAAAGGTGGAAGGGCCGCCATTGCTGCGGAACAGCTCCTCGCAAAGGGTTGCCTTGATGTTCAAGTGGTCGAGGGAGGCACCCAGGGATGGGTGGCGGCCGGACTCCCTGTGATTTCCTCAGGAAGGAAATCGATCAGCATCGAGCGTCAGGTTCGCATCGGTGCGGGCATCCTTGTCATTCTTGGAGTTGCAGGAGGCTTCCTGATCAACCCCGCCTTCTTTGCCCTTTCCGCATTCGTGGGAGCGGGGCTCGTCTTTGCCGGGATCACGGACTGGTGCGGGATGGGGCTTTTGCTGGCACGGGCTCCTTGGAACCGCTAAGGTGGCCGGGATGAACTCCCGGAAACATCTGCTCCAACCGATCCTCGATTCCTATCGGGAAAGCGGCGGGATCAACCATGTCGACCGGTCGAACCTTCCCTCCAAGAAGGCGGTCTCCGCGCTCTCCGACGATCTGCTTCATCTGCTCTTCCCGGGATTCTTCTCCGAGGATGCCGTCTCCTCCAAGGAGCTTCCCGATGCGGCCCAGGAGATCATCGACCGAATCGCAGCCCAACTGGAGTCGGCGATCGCCGTGAGCCTCCGCATCCGTGAAGAATCCGCGAAGGAGGCCGACCCGAACCGCGAGGCCGTGGACATCACCGAGCGATTTTTCGCCGGGATTCCCGCCGTGCGCGCCCTGCTCAAGACTGATGTCGAAGCCGCCTACGCGGGCGATCCCGCGGCGCGCAGTCTCGAGGAGATCGTTCTGGCCTACCCCGGTCTTGAGGCGGTCGCCATCCAGCGCGTCGCGCACCTGCTCTACAAGGAGGAGGTCCCCCTTCTTCCGCGCATGATGACCGAATGGGCCCACAGCCGGACAGGCATCGACATCCATCCCGGTGCCTCGATCGGTTCCCACTTCTTCATCGACCACGGAACCGGCGTCGTCATCGGGGAGACCTGCATCATCGGAGACAGGGTGAAGCTTTACCATGGTGTGACCCTCGGCGCCCGGAGCTTCCAGAAGGACGAACAGGGTGAGATCATCAAGGGACTTCGCCGCCATCCGCGCGTCGAGGACGATGTCGTGATCTATCCGAACGGCATCATCCTCGGCGGCGACACCGTGATCGGGGCACGGAGCACGATCGGGGCGAACGTTTTCCTGATGAAGAGCGTCCCCCCTGACACGCTGTTGGTACGGGGAGAACAGCCCCAGAGCCGCCTTGACAAGAAAGGTCTGAAGGCCCGCGGTGGAAAGGGCCCCCTCACGGTGCACCTCAACGAGGACGAGGTCGATTTCATCATTTGATTGAAGAGAGGGAGTTAGAAGATAGGAGTTAGAAATTTGGGTGATCGGAGAGGAAAGCAGTCTCCCTCCTTTTAACTTTCTAACTCTTGTAACATCTTACGGCTTTTCCGACGCTTTAGGTCGCGTATATTGATTTCCCATGCAGCTCTCGATGCGCACCGACTACGCCCTTCGGGCGCTCTTTACCCTCGTGGAGCACCGGGGTGGGCCTCCCATCCCGATCCTGGAACTAGCCCGTCGCAACGACGTTCCGAAGCGCTTTCTCGAGCACATCATGCTCGACCTGAAGGAAAAGGGATGGGTCGCCAGCACCGCGGGAAAACGCGGCGGCTACCAACTCGCCAAGGCTCCCGAAAAGATCACGATGGGGGAAGTGGTCCGGCACTTCGACGGCTATCTGGCACCGATCGCCTGCGTCTCGGTCACCGATTACAAGCGCTGCTCCCAGGAACCGACCTGCCGCTTCCGCCGCGTTATGCTGACCGCGAGGAATCTGGTAGCCGGCCTCATGGACAGAACAACTCTGGCCGATGTCATGAAATCCTCCCCGGTTGGCACCGAGGAACTCAAGCGTATCCAAGGACTCGACGGGGAAGGGATCTGAGAAAACTTTGTTTTCTCAGATCGGGAATAAGGACTCGGTTTTCGTTACTAGGAAGCAAGGGAGCCGAAGATCAAGGAGATATCCAAGGTTTCAGACTTTCTGATCAAACCTTTGTGCCAAGCATACAACACCCATTAAAACACATCGTATTTTTATAGACGACTTTTCTAATCGCTATTTTCTTGACGACAAATAAATCCGTGTGGATAACTTGGTATTAGTGAATAAAATTCACCCATGAAACAAACCGCAGCTGCTGTAATTCTCATCCTCTCATCGGCAATCATAGGATGCAGCACTGCGGCAAAGAAATCACAAGACGACGACAGACCCCAGAACATCAAGGGCAAGATTCCGTTGACCGCAGTGCCAAACGCGGTACTTGCGTCGGTCGACCAACACGTTCCCGGAATTTACCTCCACACGGCTTACCTCTGTCAGCATGGAAATCGCAAAGTGTACGAACTCAAAGGCCTTTCCCATTTCACTGATTATCAAATCACCGTAACTTCCGAAGGCCACATCCTGGATGTCGATCAGGACAGTTCACTCTCCGATTAAACCAAAAACCCGACTCCCAATCTTACCAAACACACAAAACACTTCATATGATCATGAAAACCACACGCATTCTTACTCTTATCCTCCCAATGCTTGGGGCCCTCGCAATCAATACCCTCCAAGCAGAAGTCTCACTCCTGAACGTGAGCTACGACCCGACCCGGGAACTCTACACGGAGTTCAACAAGGCCTTTGCCAAGCACTGGAAGTCACAAACCGGAGAGGATGTGAAGATCGCCACCTCCCATGGCGGATCCGGCTCCCAGTCCCGACTCATCCAGGATGGTAGCGATGCCGATGTGGCAACGCTGGCCCTTGCCTATGACATCGATGCCATCCATGAGAAGGGAAGCATCGGAACCCTTGACAAGCCGCTCATCCCGAAGAATTGGCAGTCACGCCTCCCTCATAACAGTTCCCCCTACACCTCGACGATCGTCTTCCTGGTCCGAAAGGGAAACCCGAAGAACATCAAGGACTGGGATGACCTGATCCGCGAAGACGTCTCCGTCGTGACCCCGAACCCCAAGACGGGTGGCGGCGCCCGCTGGAACTTCCTGGCGGCATGGGCCTACGCCAGGAAGAAGTTCGCAGGGGACGAGGCGCAGATCCGTGACTTTGTGGGAAAGGTTTACAGGAACGCCCTAAAGAACGGTCTCCCGGCTGCCGCCCGCGCGGGCACAATCGCCTTCACGGAACGAAAGCTGGGCGATGTCTCCATCTCCTGGGAGAACGAGGCGCTGCTCTTGAAGTCCAAGAACGGCGGAGAATACGAGATCGTGACTCCATCCGTAAGCATCCTGGCGGAACCCCCCGTGACGGTGATCGATGCCAATGTGGATGCGAAGAACACGCGCAAACAGGCGACAGCTTACCTCGAGTATCTCTACAGCCCCGAGGGACAGGATATCATCGGCAGGAATTTCTACCGTCCGGTGGATCCAACCGCAAAGGCCAAGTATGCAGGCCAGTTCAAGGAAATCGATCTGGTCACCATCGCCGACTTCGGCGGCTGGTCCAAGGCCCAGAAAACCTTCTTCGATGACCGGGGTCTCTTTGACCAGATCATCAAGGGGATCAAGAGGTAGAATCCGATCGGCCGTGGCACTTCGGTCAGAAGCAACCGCGACGACAGGAGGGGAATCCCGAACGGATTCCCTCAATCCGCGCCTTGGCCATCGTTCCACGTCGATCCTCCGCTACGGGGACCAGCTTGCGGGTCGCAGCCGCGCCATCGATGCCCGGCATGTGCGCGATGTGTCCGGGCATCGGCATCTCCCCCGCTACCGCTGGTCGGATCCAGCCTCCACGCCCTCCTACAGGATCGGAATCTTCGCCGGAATCCATGGCGACGAGCAGTCGGGCGTGATCGCCGCCCTGCAACTTCTGCACCATCTGGAGCGCAATCCGATGATCGGCCGCTTCCACGAACTCTTCATCTATCCGGTCTGCAATCCCTGGGGATTCGATCAAAGTCTCCGCGAGGGTGCTTCGGGTCGGGATCTCAACCGGCTTTTCTGGCAGGAGGAGGCGGAGGTCCTGCTGATCGAACAGGAACTCCGGGCCAAGCGCTTCGACGGCATCATCGCGCTCCACACCGACGACACCAGCGAGGGGATCTACGGGTATGTGAACGGCAGCACCCTCACCCGCCACCTGCTCGAGCCCTCTCTGGATGCAGCCTCCTCAATCCTGCCTCGCGATCACCGCCCTGAGATCGACACCCATCCGGCGGAACGCTCGATCATCACCGGCGGCTACACCGGGATTCTGTCCGCACCGCCGGATCAACATCCGAAACCCTTCGAGATCGTCTTTGAGACCCCCCATCTGGCGCCGCTTGGCAAACAGGTTGAGGCTCATCTGGCCGCCGTGAAGGAGATTCTGAGGATTTTCCCCCAGATCAGCTCCCAGGGAATGGATATCTAGGGAATCGCAGCCCTGAAAGAGCGGCGGCGAAGTCAGTTTTTAGTTGTAAGTTGTTAGTTGTGAGAGGTCAGAACCATGCTCCTTGGAAGGAGCGCGGAATACTACGACGCAGTCGTAGCCCCAACGGAGCGGCACCGCTTTGCGGGGGCAAAGTGCCGTCCATTCAGCAACCAGCAACCAGCAACCAGCAACCAGCAACCAGCAACCAGCTACCAGCTACCAGCTACCAGCTACCAACTACCAGCCTCCCCTCATGTTAAAATGGCCTCGCCTTCAAAAGACGACTGGCTTTCCCGTTGTTTTACGGCATTCTTTTCGCCTGCTTCGCCATGTCCAAGAAACGCCACATCCTTCCCGGATTCCACCTGAGCCTCGGGTGGACCGTGACCTGGCTTTCCCTGATCGTCCTCCTGCCCGTGATCGCACTCGCCGGGAAGACCGCTTCGGGTGGGTGGGAGCATTTCTGGGAAACTGTCACCGATCCCGAGGTCGTCGCGACCTATCGCGTGACCTTCGGCATCTCCCTGATCGCCGCCATCATCAACGGTCTCTTCGGCTTCCTGGCGGCATGGATCTTCGCGCGCTACGAGTTCCCCGGGCGCAGGCTGATGGAGGCCGCGACCGATCTGCCTTTTGCCCTTCCGACCGCGGTGGCCGGAATCGCCCTCACCTCCCTCTACTCGCCCAACGAGTGGATCGGAAAACACCTTGAGCCGCTCGGGATCAAGATCGCCTTCACCCCGGCCGGCGTCCTCATCGCGATGACCTTCATCGGCTTTCCTTTCGTCGTGCGCGCCGTGCAACCGGTCATCACGGAACTCTCCTCCGATGTGGAGGAGGCCGCGGCCTGCCTCGGAGCAAGCCGCTGGCAGACCCTGCGCCATGTCGTCCTCCCTCCCCTGCTTCCCGCGCTGCTTGCCGGGATCATCATGTCCTACGGGCGCGCCGTCGGGGAATACGGCTCCATTGTCTTCATCTCCGGCAACATACCCTTCAGGACCGAGATCACCCCGCTGATGATCGTCACCAAGCTGGAGCAGTACGACTATACCGGGGCCGCCGCGATCGGCTTCACGATGCTGGCCGCTTCGCTCGTGATCGTCGTGATAGGAAACAAGCTCCAGAGTTGGGGTAACCGCTTCCGCAAATCCGCCTGACCACCGTTCCCGATCCATGGCCAGCTTCATCGATTTCAGGAATCCTCCGGGCAGTGACCGGCGTGCCGACAGCGCCTTCCGTGCCACCTCGGAGCCGCTTTGGGTGCGGAGAATGCTGATCGGCATCGTCCTTGCCTTCTTCATCCTCTTCCTGGGACTGCCACTGGTGGTTGTCTTTCAGGGGGCACTTGCCAAGGGAACGGAACACTTCGTTGCGGCGTTCCGCGATTACGACATCCTGCACTCGGTCCTCATGACGCTGGCGGTGACCCTGATCTCGGTCCCCGCCAACACGCTCTTCGGCATTGCCGCCGCCTGGTCGATCACACGCTACCGATTCTTCGGCCGCCAGGCGTTGCTTGCCCTGATCGACCTTCCCCTCTGGGTCTCCCCCGTGATCGGCGGCCTCGTCTACGTGCTGCTCTACGGACGGCGCGGCTACATGGGCCCGTGGCTCCAGGCGCATGACATCAAGATCATCTTCGCTCTCCCGGGCATGGTCTTGGCCACCACCTTCGTCACCTTTCCCTTCGTGGCACGAAGCCTGATCCCGCTGATGCAGGCACAGGGGTGCGAGGAGGAGGAGGCCGCGCTGACGCTCGGGGCGGGCGGTTTCCAGATCCTCAGACGAATCACCCTTCCCAAGATCAAGTGGGGACTCTTCTACGGAGTGATCCTCTGCAATGCGCGCGCCATGGGAGAGTTCGGCGCCGTCAGCGTCGTCTCGGCAAAAATCAGCGGAAAGACCAACACCATGCCGCTCGAAATCGAACGCCTCTACGGCGATCTCCTCTTCGCGGATGCCTTTGCCGTCGCATCGGCCCTTTCGCTGCTTGCCCTCATCACCCTCATTCTCAAGACCCTGGCCGAGTGGAAAAACCGCCGGCAGTTCGAGGCGGGTCAACGAGCCCTTCTCGAACCGACAATCGAGGGAGTCACGAATTGAATCATGTAGCGGCCACCTTTTCACTTTCCCACTTTCCCACTTTCCTCCCCATTACCGATCGCCCATTCCCTATCACCCACATTCCCAATGAGCATCGAAATCACCTCCCTCACCAAGAACTTCGGCGCGTTTCCCGCCGTGAAGGATGTCAGCCTGCATATCAAGACGGGCGAGATGGTCGCTTTCCTCGGCCCCAGCGGCTCAGGCAAGACCACCCTCCTGCGCATTATCGCGGGACTGGAGTTCGCCGATCATGGCGAGATTTTCTTCGACGGGGAGAACGTCACCATGAAGAGCGCCAACGAACGCAAGGCGGGTTTCGTCTTCCAGAGTTACGCCCTCTTCAATCACATGACGATTTTCGAGAACATCGCCTTCGGCCTGCGCGTCGCGCCGCGCTCCAAGCGGCTGACGAACGAAAAGATCCGGGAGCGTGTCCTCTCCCTGCTGGAGACAATCCAACTCTCGGGACTCGAGAACCGCTTCCCGGTGCAGCTCTCGGGTGGGCAGCGCCAGCGTGTCGCCTTCGCCCGTGCACTCGCCGTGGAACCTAGGGTCCTGCTTCTGGACGAACCATTCGGCGCCCTCGATGCGAAAGTCCGTCGCGAACTCCGTGCCTGGCTCACTGAGTTTCACAACAAGACCCACCTGACCAGCCTCTTCGTCACCCACGATCAGGAGGAAGCCTTCGACGTCGCCGACCGTGTGGTGATCATCGACAAGGGAACCATCCAGCAGATCGGAACCCCTGAGGAAGTCCGCTCCGGGGGAGGCAACGCTTTCGTCCGCGACTTCCTCGCGATCGATATCTGAACGATCAGAGAGGGAATGGGGAATAGGTGATAGGTAATGGGTGATAGGGATATAGAATAGGGACTTGATTCCGGGAGCGGGGAAGGAGTTAAAAAAAGTCAGGCTCCTCGCTATTCCGAGTGGGTAATATTCCGGAAAAGACAGGCACTGAATGAGTTTCACGCAAAGGGACGCAACGATCGCAAAGAAGTGTTCCTCGATGCTGTGTTTTTACTGGTAGGGTAGTTGCAAGAATTTCAAAAAAACACCGTTCTTACCCCCTTAATTTCATCGGGCGCTTCTCTTTGATCCTCCCTTGGCGACCTTGCTTTGCGGCCGTTGCGTGAAACCTGCACGTTTCAATGCCTGCAAAGAGCGGCGTGTTTGATCGCTCGGACTTTTTCACTTTTCACTTTTCACTTTTTAACGCTTCAAGCTTTCCCTCTCCCTGATCGCCTTGGCGAGCAACGAGTAAACCTGCGTGTTGTCGATTCTCCCATGGAAGACACCGGCCCCTGGTCCGTTCGCGACGAGCCAGACATCGCCACCGGTGTGACGGGCGGATCTTTCCTTCAACGCGGCGGGTTGGACATGATCGAAGGCAACCGCTTCGTTGGTCGATCCTTGCAGATGAGTCACCGGATCAGGCCCTCCCGGTCCCGTGGCCCATGTCAAGGTCGAGCCCTTGGTCACAGGGCTCTCCATGAGCAACGCCTCGCCGCGAAGTCTTCGCGGGACAGGTGAGTTGAAGGCAAAACCTCCGGTGTTGTGATCCGTGGTGGCGACCACAAGGACATCCGGCGGCAGTTTCTCCTTGAGCAACCCCATCATGGCATCCAGTTCCAGCACCTCCCCGATGGCGCGTTTCGCCTGATTCTGATGGCACGCCTTGTCGGGAAGGGAGGCCTCGACCATCAGGAAGAAGGGGCGCTTGTCACGAAGCATCAGATCCAATGCCCCGGCCGTCATGTCACGCAGGCGCAGTGACCTCGTTCCATCGGCATAATAGGGAAAGACATCGGTAAAAAAGGTTCCCAGCACCGGCTTTTCAAGCGCATGACCGGCTTTCACATGGGCGGTGAAATCCTCCCAACGCGAGAAGGCCAGGATGGGGCGGCTCCTGAGCTCTGCCTCGGTCTTTCGAACCACCTGCAGATCGTCGCTTCCGTAACTCTCCGTGGCACTCATGTCATGGAACCACTTGTTTCCCCCACCCAGAATGATGTCCGCCCGGACTCCGAGCTGCGGCACGATCTTTGAGGCGATGAGGGAATGCTGATTGCGGTCAGGACACTCAACGGAGAATGGGGCGGGGGTGGCCCCGGTCACCGAGTCGTCCGTGATGGTTCCCGTCGACCATCCGGCCTTGCGTGCCAGATCGAGCAGGCTAAGCGGTGCATTCGTCGAGGCGGCGGAGGCCATCCCGATGACGTGATTATCAGCCTTGATTCCCCGAGCCAGGGCCGTGGCCGCAGCGGCGGAATCGGTCACCATGTCATTGGCTGAGTAGGTCGAGACAAATGCGGTCGCCGGATATCCATCCATCGTCAACTTCCCCTCGGCCCCGCCGGCGTAACAGCGCGAGGCGGTCAGGAGTTCCTGAGAGGTGCCGTCGGAAATGATCAGGACAATGCCTCGTGGTGACTTGGAGGCAGCACCGACAGGATCAGCCCATACGACAAAAAGTATCAGAGAAACAACAAGGCGCATCATGCCCCCCATTGAGCCAACTGCCCGCAGGAAGTGCAATCGCCGTGTCAGCAATTGAGAGGGATAAGTGAAAAGGGCGTGAAACGTTGAGGCGTTACAATATCGAGTGATAAAGCCCCCTTGCTCACCAATCACTCACGGTATGTGTTACCCATGTCCTGAACCCAAAGTGTTACCTATGTCCTGACCTACGCCGTCTCAGGTCTCAGGTCTCAGGTTTGACGGCACTTGCCTCCCGGCAAGCAGTGCCGCCCTTTCAGGGCTGTTTGCTGCTCTCACAGTCTACCGCGCCCGATCCCTCGGGCTTGGTTCAGGTCTCATCCTTCAGTCTTCCCACTCCCCCATCAGTGACCTCCGCGTCCGACCGTGACCCCCTCACCGGATTCACCGCTCAGGCGAGGCCAGGCAAATCCGTAGGCCGCAATGATCAGGAAGCAGAGGAGTGGCACGGCAAAGCCGGGGGTCATGAGTTTGTCCACCTCTCCCTGCTGATGGATGCGGCCATACCATCCACTCACCACACCATATTCGTCGCTCATCCACCCCATGACCTTAGGCACCACAGCCCCTCCCATGATCGCCATGACGATGTAGGCAGAAGCAATCTTGGCCCGCTTGCCGAGCCCCCAGATTCCCAGCGCGAAGATCGTCGGGAAGCCGACCGAGAGGAAAAAGAAACTCAGGAACAAGGCCGCAACGGAAATCCAACCGAGTTTGAGGAGAATGACTCCCATGAGGAGCGCGTTGATCACCGCATAGATTGCCAGGATCAGATGGGGACGGACGAAGGTCAGGAACCAGGAACCCGTGAAGCGCCCAGCCACGAAAAAGAGGAAGGCAACGCTCAGGAGTGTGGTCGCCCCCTTGTCGCTGAAGAATCCAAGCCCCGCAGCTTGCTCGTGGATCCCCTTGGTTCCGCCGATCAGCCATGAGCCCTTGAGGCATTCGGGAACCGGAGGTGTGTCGGAGACAATGTAGTTGATGAAAAAGCTGAAGATTCCCGCCTGGGCCGCGACATAAAAAAACTGCGCAACGACCGCCCCGGGGAAATGGAGATGTCTCCAGATGGAACGAACCGCCCTCGGCTGCGACTCCTCCGGTTCATCCGCCTTGAAGGCATCCTCCGTGTTGAGTTCAGGCAACGGGGCCACCATGAAGAGGGCGGCGATGAGCAGGACAAAAACGGCCAGGGCAAGGTAGGGAATGTAGAGTGTTGCATTGGCCGCTTCCACGCCGCTGTCGGAGTAGAAGAACATGCCTCCGACGATCGGCCCAAGGGGCCAACCGAGGCCATTGAACGAGGCGGCAAGATTGATACGGGCGGCGGCATAGCGCTTGTCACCCAAGACCGTGGCATAGGGATTAGCGATCGTCTCAAGGAATGTCAGCCCCATGGCGACCAGACAGACTCCGAGAAGGAATGCCCAGAACTGCTGGATATGAGTCGCGGGGATAAACCAGAAGCCTCCGATCGAGACCAGCAGAAGGCCGATGATAATGCCCCTGCGATAACCAAACTTCTGGGCCATCCACCCCGCGGGGAGCGCGATCAGAAAATATCCGAGGTAGTGGGCGAACTGAACCCAGGCTGACTGAGATCGGTTGAGATGAAGCAGATCCTGGAAGTGCTTGTCCATGGTATCGATCATGGAGTTGCAGAACGCCCAGAGGAAAAAGAGCGCCGAAATCAGGACGAACGTCAGGAGATAGCTCTTACCGTCCGAAGAACGGAACATCGCGAGAAACTTTGTCATGGGGGATTGGGGGGGAGCTAGGAGCTGGAGGTTGGGGATTGGGGGGTCGCAGCTAGGAGTTGGGAGCTTGGAACTGGCTTCAGCTTTTAGGTTCCCTTCCTTCTGACTTCAAGTTTCGGATTAGACTGCACTTTGCTTTCGCAAAGCCGTGCCAAAATCATGGATTTGGCTGCGGCAATACTGGGTCTCCGGATAGCCTACGCAAAGTGTAGCCTGAAAGGCGCTACTCGCGGGAGCGAGAGCGGCTATTTCACCGCTTCCCCCACCAGCTACCAGCTACCAGCTACCAGCTACCAGCTACCAGCTACCAGCTACCAGCTCCTATTCCCTATCAACCCAGCATCGAGAGGCTGTCGGCGTGCTGTCGGTCCCAGCGGTTGCTTAATCCCGCCCAGAATCTTGAGGTTTCGTCTCGGGTCCTTCTTTCGTAGCGTTCGCGTGCCTCGCGGATCCGCTCCAGCAGCGCCGCAGGATCCTGCTCCGCTTCACGCAGGGCGGCCTTCGTCTTCGGTCCGGCCAGGCCATCAGCCGGCAAACCCAAGGCATCCTGCAAAATCTTCACCGCACCGGTCGGCCCGCGGTTGAAGGCGGCATCACGGAGCGCGAACTGGATGGCGGGCACTTCCGAGAGCATCGCGACAGGATCGGTGTAACGCTCAATATGCTCGGCCGCGGCATCCTCAGCCTCACGATAATTTCCCTCTGCAAGCAGGCGCTCGATTCGCGCGAGCGTCTCGGGATGGTAGCGATCGTTGATCCCGGCCACTTCCTTGGTCCCTCCGCCATCTCCCGATGGAAGCTGATAAACTTTCAGATGGCCTGCGGCATCACGGCGAGCCTCATAGTCGACGATCCTGCGGGCCTGTTCGCGTGGAGTCATGAAAATAGGGGCTGGGTGATTGGCTATCGGGAATGCTGGAAATGGAAGAAACGACGTGGATCGGGTCTCGAATGTCCCTCACAATGCCAGACAGCCCCCTTCGTGTCACCACCGCGTCGATCAACGATTGATGATTTTCGTTCTTCATTTTTCTATTTCTGATTAGGTTGTCACCCATGACAAGCCCCTCCCCCACCCCAGTCAAACTCAGCCCGATCGTCTACTTCATCGGGATCACCGCCGCCCTTGCCGGATTGCTCTTCGGCCTCGATATCGGGGTCATCTCGGGAGCTCTTGTATTTATTGAAAAGGATTTCTCGATCTCAAAAAGAATTCTCGAGTTCGTAGTCAGCTCCCTCCTCTGGGGAGCTGTCTTCGGAACCCTGATAAGCGGAGTTCTTTCAAATAAATACGGGAGGAGAGGAGCGATTCTTATAAGCGCTGTAATTTTTGTAATCGGGGCATTGTTGTGTTCACTTTCTCCAAATGAATATTTTCTCATTGGGTCGCGTATTATTCTAGGCTTGGGGGTTGGCTTAGCTTCCTTCACTGCCCCTCTCTATCTATCTGAAATCTCGCCTCAACGGGTTCGCGGCTCGATGGTCTCAATGTACCAACTGATGATCACCATTGGTATCGTATTGGCCTTCCTGAGCGATACTTGGCTAGCTAGTTATGCCACAATCGGAGGAGTAACTGGAGGCCATTGGCGCTTGATGCTGGGTATCATCGCGGTTCCTGCGGCGATCATGTTCCTTGGTGTGCTCTTACTTCCGGAGAGCCCGCGCTGGCTTTTCCTCAAAGGAAAGAAAGACATGGCCGTCACCGTCTTCCAGCGGATGCGTCTTCCCGACACCGATATCACACGCGAGGTGAACGAGATCGAGGAGAGCCTACGCGTGAAGCAGGGCGGCTTCCGGATGCTGTTCGAGAACTCCAACTTCCGCCGTGCCATCGGCCTAGGCATCGGCCTCCAGATCATCCAGCAACTCACCGGCATCAACGTAATTATGTATTACTCTCAAACGATTTTTAAAATTGCCGGCTTCGCAAGCATTGAACAACAGAATTGGGGAACCGTCATCGTCGGCGTCACCAACGTCCTCGCCACCTTCATCGCGATCGCTTTCGTCGACCGGCTCGGGCGCAAGCCGATCATGTACGCCGGCTTTGCGGTCATGGGAGCCGCGATGGTGGCCGTCGGGATACTCTTCAACATGGATCTTGAGAAGACACCCGCCCTCGGAACCTGGGCCATCGGATCCCTGCTCCTCTTCATCGTCGGCTTCGCGATGAGCGCGGGCCCGATCATCTGGGTCCTTTGCGCCGAGATCTTCCCCCTCTCGGGACGTGATCTGGGCGTAACCTTCAGCACGGCCACCAACTGGATCGTCAACGCCATCGTTGGCGGAACCTTCCTGACCATGCTCAACACACTCGGAAACGGGAACACCTTCCTTCTCTTTGGTGGTTTGAACGCCCTCTTTGTGCTTTTCTTCCTGCTCTTTGTCCCCGAGACCAAGGGCGTCTCCCTCGAGAAGATCGAATCCAACCTCCTTGCAGGGAAGCCGCTGCGGCGCATCGGGCGCTAAGGAAGCGCTGAACACCGATAATCCTTGAGCACAGGGCTCAAATCGGGAATGAATGATCTACTGCTCGGATGGCGGAATTGGCAGACGCGCCAGACTTAGGATCTGGTACCGAAAGGTGTGTGGGTTCGACCCCCTCTCCGAGCACTTTCCACCCCAGCGCGCAACGCGGTGAAAATCCAATGGACGCAACCGCGACCGTTGAGGTAGTTGTTTTCCACTCTCACCAATAAAACAAAATCATGGGCCGCATCCACAACTCCATCGTCGACACCATCGGCCGCACCCCTCTCGTGCGCCTCAATCACGTCACCAAGGGCCTCCCGGCAACGATCGCCCTCAAGTGCGAGTTCTTCAATCCCCTCGGCAGCGTGAAAGACCGCATCGGCGCCGCCATGATCGCTGATGCCGAGGCCAAGGGCCTCCTCAAGGAAGGGACCACCATTGTCGAACCGACCAGCGGCAACACCGGCATCGCGCTTGCCTTCGTGGCCGCGGCCAAGGGCTACAAACTCATCCTCACCATGCCCGAGACCATGAGCCTCGAGCGACGCACCCTCCTGGCCATGCTCGGCGCACAGCTGGTCCTCACCCCCGGTTCCGAAGGGATGAAGGGAGCGATCGCCCGCGCTGAGCAGATCCTCAAGGAGACCCCCGGAGCCTGGATGCCCCAGCAGTTCAACAATGCGGCCAACCCCGCCATCCATTCCAAGACCACCGCCGAGGAAATCTGGGAGGATACCGACGGCAAGGTCGACATCCTCGTCTCCGCGGTCGGCACCGGCGGCACCATCACAGGCGTCTCCGAGGCGATCAAGGCCCGCAAGCCCGGCTTTAAGGCCGTCGCGGTCGAGCCCAAGGACTCTCCCGTCATCACCCAGACCCGCGCCGGGGAGCCCGTGAAGCCCGGCCCCCACAAGATCCAGGGAACCGGAGCAGGATTCGTCCCGGGCAATCTCCACCTCGACGCCGTCGATGAGGTTCTCACCGTGACGAACGACGAAGCCTTCGCCATGGCCCGACGCCTCGCGAAGGAAGAGGGCATCCTTGCCGGCATCAGCTCCGGCGCCAATGTCCATGCCGCGATCGAACTCGCCAAGCGCCCCGAGAACGCCGGCAAGCTGATCGTGACCGTCGCCTGCTCAACCGGAGAGCGCTACCTCAGCACCGCACTCGCCGAGGAAGCCCGCGCCCAGGTGGGAGGCTGAGGTTGGCCCAAGGCCAACCGAGGCTGTTAGGCTGAAGACTGTTAGGTTAAGACCAAACCCAGCCTTTTGCGCCCTTGCGGATGATTTGAGGTTTTCATTTCCCCACTTTCATCATTCATAATTCATCATTCATCCTTTCTTCCACATGTCCTCCCCTTTCACCCCGCCCGAAGCCGATCAGGAGATCGCCCCGCCCTCCACGCTCGAGCTTCTTTGGATCAACCATCGCGGAGCGCTTCTGGGCGGAATCGTCGGCCTGACCATCCTGACCATCATCGGGCTCGGAGTCTTGGCCGTGAGCCGCTCCGCACGCATCGCCTCCGAAACCCTTCTCTCGGGAGCTAACAACGAGGCGGCATGGAACGAGGTTATTTCCAAATACCCCCGGACCCCCGCCGCGGCCGACGCCATGCTCCTGCTCGCCGCATCCCTGCGCGATGCCGGCAAGATCGAGGAATCCGACTCCCTCTACTCGCGATTTACCGAGACATACCCTGCGAGCCCCCTTGCCGTCTCCGGCCTGATCGGCCGCGCCTCCAATGCCCGCGTGGCAGGAAAACCGGCCGATGCCCTCAACTCCTACCAGCAGGCCGCCGCGGCTTATCCGCAGAGCTACGGGGCGCCCTTCTCCATCTTCTCCCAAGCCCGTCTTCTGGCCCAGCAGGGTAGGATGGAGGATGCCAGACGCGTCATCCAGTCGCTCGGTACCCAGTATCCCAATTCCGTTTCCGCACAGGCTGCGGGCGTCGCCCAGCAACTTCCCCGCCAGCCTCAGAACTGAGGATTAGACACAGAACGATAAGTAGGGCTTATCGTTTCACTTTTTGTGCGTTTTGTTACTTGACTGGATGCATTGTCCTGCATCAGAAATTGTGGCGCCATGAAAACACTACCCCTCATCACAGCACTCATCCTCACCATGGTTGCAAGCGCCCTCCATGCGCAGACCTCATCGATCCTCATCAAGCCGGGCGATCAGGTCAAAGGCATCTCCACCAACCCGGCCACGATTGGCTCCATGAACTGGGTCACCATGAACGACATTGGGGGCATCTCCTTCCAAGCCTGGGCTACTGAAGGGGGTAACAGAACCAATGTCGTCACCAACCCTGTGACCCGAACAAACTTCAGCGTCAGTATTCAATACACCAACGTGTTAACTTCTAACCCCATCATCCGTTTCCTCGGAACCGTGACCAACGTGGTCTATACTACAAACAACTGGAATGTGAACGGCACCACGAACGCCTACGTCAATAAGTTTGCTCAGATCAGATACGCGACTAATCAGTTCGGCACCACCAACTCGAATAACCTCAGTTCGTTCACGAACGCATTTCACACGCCCCAGGGAGGGCGCAATGTTACAAATAGAACGATCGTAACCACCAACATCATCTCTACCAATATAGCCCCGGCGCTTGCCTATTCGGGGATCTGGGCTTCTGACACCAATGGTCAGATCAATCTCCTGATCCGCGCTGGACAACCTTCCGGCATCTCCAACTCGGTGATTAATTCCTTCTACAATCCCATAGTCAATAACAACGGGGCGGTCGCGGTGGTCGGATATTCCAGGGTCACCAATTCCGTGTCGACCAACGGAATCGTCACCAATGCCACCTCCAACATCACCTCTATTTATCTTGCTCAACAGGGCTCTACGAACCCGATCAGGGTGGCTTCTGTTGGGTATCCTGCCCCGGGAACCTCGGAAAACTTTACCTCGCTTGGCATCTATGCTGGATTCGGACTCCCTGACGTCGGCGGAGTCGTCTTCTATGGATCTGCTGGCACAAACCAAGGAATTTGGGTTCAGAACCCCGACACATCCGTGAGACTTGTGGCATTAACGGGCCGAGCCATAACCGTTGGCTCAACCAATAAGGTCATTAGGAATTTCAACTTTAGTACATTCAACGGAAACTTCAGTCAGGACACCGGAGTCATAACGTGCCAAGTCTTTTTCACCGACGGCACGTCGGCAGTGATTCGAGTAAACCGGTAAATCACTTTTCAAAGCGTCACACGGAAGGCCGCTTCTCCTATGGGGAAGCGGCCTTTTCTTTTGTCCCCCCTAATTGGACTTGAAAGCCCTCTCCAATTTGACGGCACCCGCCTCCCAGCGGGCAGCACCGCCCTTCCGGGTCCCGCTTCGCGGGCTCTACCGCGCAGCTTCCCAGCCGCTTGGTTCCACGAGATTGCCTCAGGCCTGTAACCTATCGGCAATCTCTTCTGCGGGATAGGTCCAGATCTCGCTGAGCGTCGGGTGGTAATGAGGGATGACAGCCAACTGAGCCGCCGTGGCGTGGAAGGCCATCGCCACGACGATCTCATGGATGAGTTCGGAGGCCTCGGGCCCGACGACTGCACCCCCGAGAAGGGATCCGTTCCTCGCATCGGCGATCAGCTTCACAAAGCCATCCGTCTCCCCCTTCACAAGGGACTTCCCATGATCGGCAAAGGGATAGGAAGCCGTGATGATCTGCAGACCATTCTCCCGGGCCTCCTGCTCGGTCATACCGCATGAGGCCATCTGCGGCTCGGCAAAGCAGGCGAAGAGCTTAAGACGGTAATCCAGGGTTACCGGAGCACCTCCCTTGATCAAGGCGGCGGCATTCCTTGCAGCGGTCTCTCCCTGGGTGATGGCGATGTGGACGACCTCATAAGGGCCGCAGCAGTCACCCGCGGCGAAGAGATGCCGCGCCGTCGTGCGTTGCTCCAGGTCGGTGCAGATGGCGGGTCCCTCGAGAGCCACGCCCGCCTTCTCAAGACCGAGACCCGCGATGGCTGGGCGGCGACCGAGTGCATTCACGACGAGATCGGCCTTGATGACTTCACCGCCGTTGCCATGACTGAAATGCACGGCCGTTTGATCCCCTGATTTCTCGATTTTTTCCAGCCGTGTGCCGCAGAGAACCTTCATGCCCCTTCTGCGGAATGCCTCCGCGACAGCCTCGGCGACATCGTGGTCATTGCCCGTCAGGAGTTGGGTGTTGCGCTGGAGGATCGTGACCCTTGAACCAAGAGACTCAAGATAATGGGCCATTTCCAACGCCACGGGCCCACCACCGAGAACGACCGCCGAGGCAGGGATCTCCGTCAGTTCCAGCAGATCATCGCTTGAGAGGCAGAGTTCGATTCCCTGAATCGAAGGGCGGTTCAGAACAGATCCGGTCGCGATGCATCCGCTCTTGAGAGCCAGGATCCTTTCACCCCCCTCCCGCAGCGAGACCCTCAGGCAATGCGGATCGAGGAACTCTGCGCGGCCCCTGATGAAATCAAAGGAACCCCCCGCAAGTTGCTGGGCCCGGTAGTCGGCGAATTCCCCGATCAGCCGCCGCTTGCGCTCCACGATCTTCGCGGCGTCAAATCCGATCTTTTCCGCATGGAGGCCGAACTCCTCCGCATGACGGAGCGTCCGGTAGCGGTTACCGGATTCGATGAGGGTCTTGCTCGGCATGCAGCCTCTCAGGATGCAGAGACCTCCCACCTGCTCACCCCCCTCGATCACGGCCGTCGAGAGACCCAGAGAGGCGGCCGTCCGTGCGGCGGCGTAGCCGCCGCTCCCCCCGCCGACCACCACAAAGTCATATTCCTTCATGCCCTTAATCTGATCCCAAAAGTCTCAATATGGAACTCAGGAACTCAGGAAAAACATGGAGGTGGATCAACTGGGAATATTTTACCCCGAATCTATGTGACTGGCTGCTTTCCTGTTTTGGCTGGCCCGGCCGTTGCTTCGAATCCGTTACGACTGAATTCCGTATTCTCTTCTGTATTCTAGATATAGTGGCCACACCCATCATCTGACCCCCATATCCTGCGTTTTTGGCCCGAAAATGCCCAAAAAAGCGTTGCCCACCCCCTTTTGGTTCCCTAACCTACTCGGAACCACAAAACCGCCCTCCCTCGGGCATTCAGACTCTCTCCCATGGCCAAGAAACCACCCGCAGAACCGATCATTCCCCTCGACGACAGCGATATTCCCGAGAAGCAGGACACCGCAGGGGGCGAGGAGTACGGAGCCGCCCAGATCGACAAGCTGGAGGGATTGGAGGCGGTCCGCAAGCGCCCCGGAATGTACATAGGCGACCCCGATGAGCGCGGACTCCACCATTGCGTCTTCGAGGTGCTCGACAACTCCATCGACGAGCATCTGGCCGGCTACTGCACGCGGGTCGAGGTGGCAATTCACTCCGACGGATCCGTCTCCATCCGCGACAACGGCCGTGGTATTCCTGTCGAGGTCCATCCCAAGTTCAAGATCCCGACCCTCGAACTCGTCCTGACCAATCTCCACGCCGGCGGTAAGTTCGGACAGGGAGCGTACAAGTACAGCGGCGGTCTCCACGGCGTCGGCGCCAAGTGCGTCAACGCCCTCTCCACCTGGTTCAAGGTCGAGGTCATGCGCGAGGGGAAGGTTCACTTCATGGCCTTCGCCCAGGGCAAGACCACCCAGCCGCTGACAGTCCTGAGCGAGCTCAAGAACAAGAAGCAGACAGGCACCTTCGTAACCTTCCTGCCTGATCCCGAGATCTTCACGATCACTGTCACCTTCAAGTTCGAGCGCCTCGCAGGACGTCTCCGCGAACTCGCCTTCCTCAACCCCGGCATCGAGATCGTCCTCACCGACGAGCGTGACGATGAGGAGCACCGCCCCCGCAGCGAAACCTTCTTCTACAAGCACGGCATCCAGGAATTCGTTCGCCAACTCGGCGAGACTAGGACGGTCCTCCATCCCAAGCCGATCGTCATCTCCCGCCAGCGCGACGAGATCTTCGTCGACGCCGTTCTCCAGTACAACGACTCCTACACCGACCAGATCCTCTGCTTCGCCAACTCGATCCCCAATCCGGACGGCGGCACCCACCTCACCGGACTGCGCACCGCGCTCACCCGTGCGATCAACCAGTACGCCAAGGCCAACAGCATCCTCAAGGAGAAGGATCCCGCCCTCTCCGGTGACGATGTCCGCGAGGGCCTCACCGCCGTCCTGAGCGTCAAGCTCCCCCACCCTCGCTTCGAGTCCCAGACCAAGGTCAAGCTGGTCAACACCGAGGTCGAGGGCGTCGTGAACTCCTCCATCTACGAGGGGCTCATGGATCACTTCGACCAGAATCCCGCCGTTGCCAAGAAGGTCATCGACAAGGCCCTCACCGCCGCCCGAGCCCGCGAGGCCGCGCGCAAGGCCCGCGAGACCGTCCGCAAGAGCGCCCTCACCGGCGGCGGACTCCCCGGCAAGTTGGCAGACTGCTCCGAGCGCGATCCTGCCCTCACCGAGCTCTACATCGTCGAGGGCGACTCCGCAGGCGGCTCCGCCAAGCAGGGCCGCGACCGTCGCTTCCAAGCGATCCTCCCGATCCGAGGCAAGCTCATCAACGTCCAGAAGGCCCGCCTCGACAAGGTCCTCCAGAATACCGAGATCCAGACCATGATCACGGCGATCGGCACCGGCATCGGTGACGGCGATCAGGAAGGCGCCTTCAACATCGAGAAGCTCCGCTACGGACGCATCGTCATCATGACCGATGCCGACGTCGACGGATCCCACATCAGGACCCTGCTCCTCACCTTCTTCTACAACCAGATGCCGCAGCTCATCCGCCGCGGGCACATCTTCATCGCACAGCCACCGCTCTATCAGATCAAGCGTAAGAAGCGTGAGGAATACGTCGACGATGACGTCCAGCTCAACCGGATCCTCATTTCACTCGGAGCCGAAGAGCTCAAGCTGGTCACCCTGCCTGATAAAAAAGAGATCCCGGCGCCCCAGTTCAAGGAGATCCTTGAACTCCTTGACCGGCTTGAAAAATCAAGTGAGGCAGTCCGCCGTCTCGGCGGTGAATTCGAGGCATATCTTGGAGCCCGCTCAGCCGAAGGGGTGCTTCCCGCCTACCTCGTCGTCATCCGCAGCGGCAACGACGAGAGTGTCGAGTATTTCCACAACGAGACGGAACTCCGCGACTTCACCGCGAAGAACATTGACCTCAACCTCTTCGACGCCGAACCCTCCGAGGGAGAGAACGGTGAGAATGGCACCCCCTCCGAGAAGCCAGCCGCAAAAGCTGACAAGAACGCCCGACGCCGCCGAGCCCGCCTCGTGGAGATCCATCAGTCCAAGAGCATCGAGAAACTCATCGCCGAACTCGCCAAGAAGGGCTTCAAGATCGAGCACTACGCCGACAGCACGACCCCTCTTTTCCATATCGTGGACGGAGAGACCACCCACGAGATCTTCGCCATTCCTCGCATCCTCGAGATGGTCAAGGAAGTCGGTCGACGTGGCGTCCAGATCAAGCGATTCAAGGGTCTTGGTGAAATGAACGCCAAGGAACTCTACGAGACCGCGATGAATCCCGAGCGCCGTCGCTTCCTCAAGGTGGAGCTCAACGACGACAACTCCCTCGAGGCAGGACGCATGTTCGACATCCTCATGGGTGACGTGGTCGAGCCGCGCAGGATCTTCATCGAGGATAACGCCCTGAACGTCCGTAACCTCGATGTTTGAGGATTAGGCAATAGCCGAATCCGACGGCTGCCGGTCAGAACAAGAGCCAGCGCTATCTACTTGTCGCAGAGAGCGCCATACACCTACCCGGCGATAAGCCCGTCACGGTGGAGTTTGTACCGCTTTCGGTCAAATGATCACTGCCCCTTGGAGAGGCATTTCCGGAAATGCGCGATGTGACGAGGTTCACGATCTCGGCCGTCTTTGTGAGATGATAGTCAGCCGTTCCCATCTCGGTTCC
Organism: Verrucomicrobiia bacterium; assembly: GCA_040380225.1. Taxonomy (GTDB): domain Bacteria; phylum Verrucomicrobiota; class Verrucomicrobiia; order Chthoniobacterales; family UBA6821; genus UBA6821. The sequence goes on from JBEIJN010000008.1 coordinate 51,800, forward strand.
CCAATCCTTTCTTGCCCTGATGGGATTGGCACTGACGCAGATACTCATCGTGCTCGCCCCCATTTGGGTCAGTTGGTCATCAAGGCTCACCCCGAGGGTTCCGTGACCGGTATGGGCATTGCCGACAAGCAGGAGGACGGTTTTTCCACCTGAAAATCGCGTCAGTTTTCTGGCCATCGCCCGGTTCCTGAGGACAATCTTTGGATCTCCGTTTCTCACCTCTGCCATCGGCGTGTCCACGAGCAGAACTTTGGCACCATGCCGCTTGGCCACCCACGCCACGTCAATGAGGGAGCGAATCCCCTCGGTGGCCATGATCTTCCGGGCGCACTCGAGCTTTTCAGAGCGTGATAGTTTCGATGACTGAGGATAGCGGGAGAGCATTCCCATGGTGAGTATCAGCATGTCCCGCGGTCCCTGCCGGGTTGCAAAGTAATTATCGAACTCATCCTGCATGTCGCCGGGAAACTCGAAGGCGATGTTCTTGATCTGTGTGTTTTTCAGGAGGGCTTCCAATGCCATCATCGTGTTCTCCCTTCCCTCCCGGCGGTCGTGATCGAAACTCAGGATCACTATGTTTTTGGGTAGCGGTGTGGCGGCTTGTTGAGCGTGGTTGCGGGCTCCAGCCGACGGGGGCTCGATGGTGGTGGGATAGAGCGGTCTGCCGTGAGCCTCCAGGGCCCTCTCAGGATGATCATTCAAACCAGAGGCGTATTCGATCTCAGTCAGGGAGGGGACATATTCCTCTCCAACTTCCGTACTCCCCGAATCCTCCAGGCAAGCGGCCAGACCCGATATGCAAATCCCCATCAACGTGATGACATTCACCAGCGCATGACACTGCTGCAGACATATTTTCATGGAGGGAACCACCTTTCTTTGAGCTTTGACAGGCCCCTGAACACGGGCGTTCAAAAAAACAAAGAAGCCTCCGTGCACTTTCCGCATCAATGACACGGCACGCATGGAGTTGTTGAATCGGAAAATCCGTTTACCGCGTCATCGCCGGTCGCTGTCGACGCGGGAGAGGAGACTCCGAATGATGCTTGGCTCCCTGGGCTTTCCTCAGATTGACACTTCTCAGGGCCGGACTGGAGAGGCGATCCGTGAGAACACTTCCTTTGATTTCCGCCAGCAACTCATCGACGCCGGACATGACACAGGTCGGTTGATAGACATAATCACCGATGTCCTCGATGCCCGTTGATCCGGTGAGGACTAGACAAGCCTGGATGCCGATCTCGATCGCGCCTCGAATGTCGGTCTCCATCGTGTCACCCACCATCATCACCTCGTGGGTCTGGCGGTGCAGAAGCCTGCGTGCACGGAAAAACATGTAGGGGTTCGGCTTTCCAAGGTAGTAGGCCCTACGCCCGGTACTCGCCTCCAGATAGGCAGCCAGAGCGCCTGCTCCCGGCCGGGTGACATCGCTTTTCACGGGACACCAGTAGTCGGGGTTGGTCGCGATGAGACGGGCTCCCCTCTCGATGAATTCGTGCGCCTTGCCGATCTTCTCGATGGTCGGCGTCCCCTCTCCGACAATCACGTAACTCGGGGACAGCGAATCATTCGGTATTCTTGCTTCCTGGAGTGCTGCATTCAACCCGGCATCCCCAAGCACGAACGCAGTGCATTTCGGATGCATCTCGGCCAGAAAATCGGCGGTATTCATCGCTGAGGTGTAGAAGTGTCTGGCGTTTAACCCGCCGATGCCGAGACGTTCCAACTTCACGACCAGATCATCCGGGGTCGGAACCGAATTATTGGTCAGGAAGAGGAATGGTGCTGCCGACTCAACCAGGTAAGCAATCAGTTCTCCCGCGCCGGGCAGGAGATGGTTCTCCCGGTAAATCACCCCGTCCATATCCAGCAGATAGCCTCGTTGATTCATTTCTGTACCGTCCTGGGGAGGGGTTCGGTGTTTCCAATAACCAAGCACTTCCCATGCCAAAGGGTAAAAGCTTCCATATTCCCCATTCGGAGATGATCAATTGATACTGAAGTCGAGCTATTGAAAGTGGGGCGAAGCACCCGGGAAAGCTCAAGTAGTGGCGGATCCTCGATCGCTCCCGCTCGCATCCGTGGATGCGGGGGACAATCCGGATAAGTGCGTTTTCGGTTTTATTGGACGCATTTACAAGGCAAGAAATCTCGCGCAGAGACGCAGAGTATTTATGAATAATGGCAATGCGTCTTTAGTAACATCTCCCTTGAAAGGAGTCGTCAGACCTCATTGTGAATCGGTCAAGTGATTCTCCGATTTGATAGGAGTAACGCTGACTGTCTTCTCCGGACCCGATCCTTTGTCTTTTCCTCCGCGCCTCTGCGTCTCTGCGCGAGTCCTTTTATTTATCGACGGTCAAGATGATCGACCAAGGAACGACAGATTAACTAGATGATGCTCTAGCGTGGTGCTTTCCGCGTTAGCAATCACATCAAATGATCAACCGTGGGAAACTGCGAAGTGCATTTTCCGTTCAATCAGCCGTTCCTTAGGCTGAAGTCTTTTAGACTATTAGGTCAGAAAGATCATAAGCGATCTTCAAACTATTCCCTCTCCGCGCCTCTGCGCCTCTGCGTGAGATTTCTTTCATTTTATTCCACCGCGTTGTGCACGCGGTATCCCGAGACAAATTCCTTCCGGAATTCGGCGAAGGATCCGTCAAGGATCGATGAGCGGATCTTCCGCATCAGCCCGAGATAGAAGTGGAGATTGTGCAAGGTGATGAGGCGGAGACCCAGGATCTCCTCGGCCTTCACGAGGTGGCGCAGGTAGGCCCGGGAGAAGGTGGAGCAGGCAGGACAGGAGCACCCCTCCTCGATCGGCAGAGGATCACGCGCGAAGGGTGCGTTCTTGAGATTGACGGTTCCCTTGGCCGTGAAGGCCGTTCCATTCCGGGCGATCCGGGTTGGAAGCACGCAGTCGAACATGTCGATGCCACGGGCCACCATCTCGACCAACTGCGGAGGAGTGCCCAGTCCCATCGCGTAGCGCGGCGCGCTCTCGGGCAGGAAAGGGACACTCGACTCGACGGCCTTCATCATCTCGGGCTCCGGCTCACCGACACTCACCCCTCCGACCGCATACCCGTCGAAACCGATCTCGACGAGCGATCGGGCGGAACGCTCGCGAAGGTCGGCATGGGAACTTCCCTGCACGATACCAAAGAGCAGGGGGCGCCCCTCCTCCGGTTGGGTACGCCACCATTCGCGCGAGCGGCGCTCCCAGCGAGTCGTCAACTCGAGGCTCTTCGCCGCATCGTCGTAGGAACAGGGAAACGGGGGACACTCGTCGAAGGCCATGACCACATCGCTGCCGAGATCGCGCTGGATCTGCATCGATGTCTCCGGCCCGATGAAGGTGGGCGTGCCGTCGAGATGGTTCTGGAAGTGGACCCCCTCCTCGGTGATGCGACGGAGCTTCGAGAGTGAGAAGACCTGGAACCCGCCGCTGTCGGTCAGGATGGCCCTGTCCCATCCCATGAAGCTGTGCAGTCCGCCCAGTTCCGAGATCACCTTTTCACCCGGACGCACATGGAGATGGTAAGTGTTTCCCAGGATGATCTTTGCCCCCATGGCTCGAAGCTCGTCAGGTGAGACCGCCTTGACGGTCGCCTGCGTGCCCACCGGCATGAAAACCGGCGTCTCCACGTCACCGCGGCGGGTGTGGAGGATGCCGGCACGGGCCTTGCTCGAGGGATCGGTGTGAAGGAGAGTGAAGGGTGATAAAGAACTCACAGGATCAAAGGGAAGCTGAAGCGAGGGTATTAGGCTGAAGGAGGATAGGATCTGGGAGCCGGGGCCGGGAGCTGGAAGTTGGGCGAGAGCGCATCATCCATCCCTTTCATCCCCTTGGCTAGCCCAGCTGTTACTTCCTTCAGTTCCAGTTTTCCTGATTTCTTGATTTCCTGATTAAAAAATCTGCCTCTTAGTTCCTAAACCCGTTTTCCAAATCCCAGACGATCTTGCCGCCGACGATCGTCGCGAGGGCCCGGCCGCGGAGCGGAAATCCATGGAACGGGCTGTTCCTCGAGAGCGACGGGGAGTCGTTCTTGTCGTAGGTCCAGGAGTGATCGGGATCGAGGATGGTGATGTCGGCGACCGCACCGGTCGACAGGGTGCCCCGGTCGAGGCGCAGGAGCTTCGCCGGATTGATGGTCAGCATTTCGATGATCCGGGGAAGCGTCACGGCCTTGCGCTGATGCAGGAGGATCTCGAGGAAGACCGGAAGCTCCGTCTCGAGCCCAAGCATGCCGAAGGGAGCTCGGTCGAGTTCCACTTCCTTCTCGTAGGGGGCGTGGGGTGCATGGTCGCTGGCCAGGATCGTGATGGTGCCGTCGGCGATGCCGGCGATGATCTCGTCGATGTCGGCAGGGGTCCTCAGAGGGGGATTCACCTTGAAGTTGGTGTCGAAAGTCTTGAGCCCCTCGTCGGTCAGGGAGATGTGATGAGGGCAGACCTCGGCGGTGATTGGCACTCCTCGGCGGCGGGCATCGCGCAGCAGGCGGATGCTGCGCGCGGAGCTGATGTGCTGGCAGTGGATGGGATGACCGGTCTCCTCGGCGAGCAGGATGTTACGCGCGACGATGAGATCCTCGGCAAGAGCGGGCCAACCTGGCAGGCCGAGGCGGGTGCTCCACTCCCCCTCGTTCATGACCCCGTCCGCACTCAGGGTCGCCTCCTGGCAATGATCCATGACAGGGAGGCCGAACTGGCGGGCATATTCGACCGCACGGCGCATCACGCCGTGATTCTGGACGCAACGACCATCGTCAGTGAGGGCCACGACGCCGGCATTGGCCAGAGCACCGATCGGCGCCATCTCCTCCCCCGCGAGCCCGCGGGTGATGGCCCCGGTGCAGTAGACATTGACGATGGCCGTGGAGGCCGCCCTCTCCTGAATCCAGGCGATCGTGGCGGGACTATCGGCCACGGGCGAGGTGTTGGGCATGCAGACGACGGTGGTGAAGCCCCCCGCCGCGGCACAGCGTGAGCCGCTCGCGATGGTCTCCTTGTGCGACTGTCCCGGTTCACGAAAGTGGACATGGATGTCGATCAGGCCGGGGGTCACCACCTTTCCCGTGGCGTCGATCTCGACGGCACCGGAAGGTTTGCGGTCAACGATGATCCCGTTCTCGACAAAGAGATCGCGGATCCCGTCTCCCCCGTTGGCCGGGTCGATCACCCGCCCTCCCTTGATGTGAAGCGATTCGGTCATGGTGTGTCGGTGTTGGGTTCGATCCTGGCAAATGGTGCTCCTCCGGAGCAGAGGTAGAGGACGGCCATTCTGACGGCGAGGCCGTTGGTGACTTGGTCAAGGATCACGCTGCCGGGGCCGTCGGCCACATCGCTGTCGATCTCGACGCCGCGGTTCATTGGTCCGGGATGCATGATCAGGCATCCCTCGCGGAGACGACCGGCACGCTTCTTGGTGAGGCCAAAGCGGGCGGTGTACTCCCCCACCCCTGGAAAATATTCCTTCCTCTGACGCTCGTGCTGGATGCGGAGAAGGTTGATGACGTCCGAACTCTCCAGCACCTCGTCGATACTGTGGGCGATCCCGACGCCGAGCGCGGAGAAGGTGGATGGAACAAGGGTCGGCGGGCCGACCAAGGTGACCTTGGCACCGAGCTTGGTGAGAAGCTGGATGTTGGAGCGGGCCACCCTGCTGAAGAGGATGTCCCCGACGATGGCGACACGGACTCCCTCGATGCGTCCGAGCTTCTCACGGATGGTGAAGGCGTCGAGGAGTCCCTGGGTCGGGTGCTCGTGGGCGCCGTCACCGGCATTGATCACCGAGGCACCGAGCCTGTCGGCAAGGAAACGCGCGCTTCCGGCGGACTTGTGCCTGATGACGATGAGGTCGGCGCGCAGGGCCTCGAGGTTGCGGGCGGTGTCGAGAAGTGTCTCCCCTTTCTCGAGACTGGAGGCGGAGGCTGATATGTTGACCACGTCGGCGCTGAGGCGCATCGCCGCCAACTCGAAGGAGATCCTCGTGCGGGTGCTCGGCTCGACGAAGAAGTTCACCAGCGTCTTGCCGCGGAGCGCAGGGACTTTCTTGAGATTCCTCTCCCCCACCCCCTTGAAGGCCGTGGCCGTGTCGAGAATGGTCTGGAGCTCCCCGGCCGTATGGTCGGCAAGGGCGCAGAGATCCTTGTGCTTCCAGGAATGCGGTGTCGTGGTCATGCAGAGGGCTGTGTGGCGGAGAGGAGCGTGACGGAGTCGGGAACGCCATCCGTCTCCTCGAACCGGACCCTGATGCGGTCATCGAAGGCGGTCGGGACGTTCTTGCCGACGAAATCGGCGCGGATCGGAAGTTCGCGGTGGCCCCTGTCGACCAAGGCGGCGAGCTGGATCCGGGAGGGCCTGCCGAACGAGGCAACGGCATCCATCGCGGCCCTGCAGCTGCGCCCCGTGAAGAGGACATCGTCGATGAGGACGAGCGGACGGCCATCGAGATCAAGGGGAAGCTCGGTGAGTTCCAGCACGCTCACGCGGGGGCGCGTGGCCAGGTCATCGCGGTGCATGGAAACATCGACCACACCGAGAGCGGGGGCTATTCCCTCGATCTCGGTGATATGGGCCGCAATCCGGCGCGCAACGATCTTGCCGCGCGTGGGGATCCCGGCGATGACGAGACGCTTGAGATCGTGATTCTGCTCGACGATCTCGTGGGCGATGCGACGGATCGCCTTGCGGATCGCATCGGCGTCCATCACAAGGACACCTTCGCCGGCACCTGATTGCGCCGAGCCCTGTTTTCCAGTTGAGGTGGGTTTGTTCATGGTTCCTTGGGGGTCTCGCGGGACCTCCTTAAAGGAATGGAATGATGAATCAGTTCAACATTCCCTTGGCTGCGGCCCGGGCCTGTCGCCACGGGGTGCGGTGCTTGAGCATCCAGTCGAGCAGGGCGCGCTCGAAACCGATATCGCGGCCAAGCTTCTCGCTCTCAATCCACTTGTGACGCAAAATCTCGTCCCTTTCCGCCAAGAACTCCCTGTAGAGAGTGGAGTTCTTCAGAAGATCACTCGGTTCCACTGGTGCGTGGGTACGCGTCATTGATTTACTGATAACCGGACAGATCCCCGGAGTCAATCCCTGAAGGAGTCGAGGTGTAGATCCTAACAGTCTTCAGTCTTCAGACTAAAAGCCTCTGCCCCTTCCCCCTTCCCCCTCACTCCATCTTCGTTCTGACACATCCCTGATAGGTGAGCAGGATGCCTGCTACGATATGGATCGAGAGCATCCAGAGACAGGGCGAAGAGGCCGACAGACCCGTCTGGATCACCATGACGACAATGTCGTAGTAGCGTTCCCCGCGCAGCGACTGAAGGATCCCCGACCAGCTCCAGTAGGCGGCGATGAAGGGGCGGGCAAGCGGACCAAGCCAGGCCGGCAATGCAAGGACTGCTCCGGAGAGAGGAAGCTGAAAACCCACCAAATAGATGGACGCCAGAGAGGCCTGCTCGGCGCTTGCCATGAAGCTGGAGATCGCCAGACAGATGGAAGTCATGGCTGCATTCACCAGAAAGAGGAAGAGAAGCTGTGAGGCAAGCTCCCCCGGAAAGGCACAGGTATGATGGACGAAAAGCCCCATCCAGAGGGACTGGATGGCCGAGAGGATCCCCAAAAAGAGAATCTTGCTCGCAACGTAGGCCCCGGGATGCAGTCCCGAGAGTTTCTCCTTCTCGAAGATCTGCCTCTCCGCGGCGATCTCGCGACCGGCGTTGTTGGCCCCCATGAGCGTCAGAAGAACCACCTCGAACATCACAATCCCTGAAACAAGGCTCCCCACCTTACTCGCCTGGATCAGGAAGTCGCGTGCCTCCGTCAACTGCTGGATCACATTGAGATCGAGGCCCATGCCGAGATTCCGGATCTGAGGGAGACCGTTCCACCCGAAAATCGCAACCAGGCAGGGAAAGCCGAAGACCAGACCTGCCTGCAACCAAAGCTGGGCTTTGCTCCTCAGAAAAATCGTGAAACGGCGTCCCGTAAGAGTTGCAAACTGGGAGATGAATCCGGGTGTTGATTCTTTCCCGGCGTCCGACGCGCCCGAGGCGGCTTCAGGGATTTTGCCACCGCATTCTTTGCAGAAGCGCACCCCCTTCCCAAAGGGTGTGCGGCACTCGGGACACAGGGAGAGAGTGGAACCCGGGGCGGTCGTTCCCTCCTCCGGAGCGGCGCCGGGAAGAAATGCCGCCGAATGTTTTTTCCAAGAGGCCTGCCACCCCTCCGCATCGCGGCTGTCCAACTGGCCGTAGACGAGATCGGGACCATCGACCCGGAAATAATGGGCGAGGTGCTTGGGACCCCCGGCGTAGGCCAACACCCCCTTGTAGAGAACCACCACGGCGTCGTAGTCGTTGAGATTCTTGAGACTGTGGGTCACCGAGATAACCAGCCTGTTTCCCTCCCGGGCTACCTTGCGCAGCAACGAGACGATCTCTTCCTCCGACTGCGGATCAAGCCCGCTGGTCACTTCGTCGCAGAGCAGGATCGGGGGACTGCTGACGAGTTCCATGGCAAGGGCCAGGCGACGCTTCTGGCCTCCCGAGAGCACCTTGACCGTACGGTCGCCAAACTCTTCTAGACCCACTTCGCCGAGAAGACGGGCCACCATCGCCTGTCTCTCCGCGGAGGAGATCCCGGCGACGCGGAGCCTCGACGAGTAGTCGACGCACTCCTCCACCGTAAGCTCCTCGTGGGCGATGCTGAACTGGGGGACATAGCCGAATTCGGAGGGCTTGAAATCCTCCTCGCCGAGATCCCTCCCGTCCCACCGGATGGTTCCCTCCTCCTGACCCGATGCGATACCCGCAATCATCTTGAGCAGGGTGCTTTTGCCGCAACCGGAGGGACCGATCACCGCGACGAATTCACCGCGCCGGAAGGAAGCGGAAACATCGGAGAGGAGCCGGGGCGCGTCGTCTTCGGAGCCGAGGCGGAGCGTGAGTTGATCCAGGGAGAGCATCGGGAGGGAAGTGTGGCCCCCCGGAACGGAGGAGACAAGAATCGTTCGTTCGACGCATCAAGGTTTGCTCCTCCCGGCCCGCATCCCTTAAAATACGAGGAATGAGAATCGCGATCCTTGGAGGAGGAAGAATGGGCGGCGCCCTGATCAGGGGAATGCTTGCCTCCGGCATGACGGAAGCCGATCAAATCACCCTCTCCGCCTCGACACCCGAGTCAGCGGCAAGGTCGGCATCGGCCCTCGGGGTCGCCGCCGCCGATTCGAACGCCGTAGCACTGAAGGATGCCGATGTGGTTTTTCTCTGTGTGAAGCCAGCCAAGGTTCTCGATGTGGTCTCCTCCGTCGCCACCGAACTGGAGGGAAAGCTCGTGATCTCAATCGTGGCCGGCATCCACTCCTTCGACATCATCCGGGCCGCCGGTAGCAGGATCAGGCTGATCCGATCCATGCCCAACACGGCCGTCCGCCTTCGCAAAGGTGTCACTGCCATTGCACCCGATACCACCTCGACCCCCGCAGATCTTGAAACAGCCTCCCGGATTTTCGCCTCGGTCGGATCGGTCGTGGAGGTGAAGGAATCGGATCTCGACACAGTCACCGCCGTCAGCGGCAGCGGCCCCGCCTTTGCCCTGCTCATGCTGGAAGCCCTGGCCCAGGGAGGGGTGGAAGGGGGCCTCGATCCGGAACTCTCGAAGATCCTGGCCACCGGAGCCCTTGCCTCCGCGGCCGCCCTTGTGGCGGAGACGGGCGAGACCCCTCTGGCACTTCGTTCCGAGATCACCAGCCCCGGGGGGACAACCGCCGCCGGGCTCGGAGTTCTGGATGAATCGAATTTCCCCGGGATCGTCCGCGGCGCTGTCCGTGCCGCGCGCAACCGCTCCGCAGAACTCTCCGCACGCCCGGGTTCCTCCGCCAGCAACACCGGGGCATGAGATCACGGCACGGTGCATTGCTCCTGCTGGCTGTCGCCTGGTTCACCTGCCTGGAGCAACTGGAGGCGGCATCGGATAGCCAAACCGCAACGCCCCCCGGGGAGAAGAGCTTGGTTTCTCGTGCCGAGAGGGCTTTCTCGGCCGGGAACCTCAAGGAAGCGGAGGCACTTTACGCGAAGGCCTCGGCGACGACACCCGATTCCGTTCCACTCCTGGTAAGCCTAGCCGCGGTCAAGACACGGCTCGGCAAGACGGAGGAATCCCGCACCCTCCTGCGGCGAGCCCTCTCGCACGACCTTGGGAACGGCGCCGCATGGCTCCTGCTGGGAATGAACGCCCTCGAACTGAACAACGACACCGAGGCGGTCGCCGACCTGATGCAGGCCATCTGCCACGACGGAAAGAATCCCCGGGCCCACAACTATCTCGGAATCGCGGCCGGCCGGAGAGGATGGAGCGAGGTCTCGGAGCAGGAACTGCGGCGTGCCGTGGAACTCAACTCCGACTACGCCGACGCGAACTTCAACCTTGCCGTCTTCTACATCGGCCGGACCCCTCCCCTCATCGAACAGGCGCGCCGCCACTATCAGCGCGCCCTTGATCTGGGAGCCACCCGCGATGCGGCGCTGGAGGCAAGGATTGCCAAATCGATTGCCAACCCCTCCTCCGCTCCTGCACCATCCGCGGCCATTCCCTGAAAAGCCCGCACCCCCGACGATTCATCCGACGATCCCCATGTCCCTTCGCCGATTCCTGCAAACCGCACTCCTTTTGATTTCCAGCACGCTTCGTGCGGCCAACCCGGACATTCCTCCCGATGTCAAGGGAGCCTCCGTCGTGGTCATCGATGCAGCCTCGGGCGACGTCCTCTACGAGCGTAACCCCGGAGAGAAGCGCCCGGTCGCCAGCACCCAGAAACTCCTCACCTCGCTGATCGTCGCCGAGCAGGGAAATCTCGGCAAAGAGGTCGTCATCGAACCGATTGACGAGATCACCGAACCGACGACCCTTCAACTCAAGCCCGGTTCCTCCTACACCCGCGGAGCACTGCTCACCGCCCTTCTGGTCAAGAGCGCCAACGACGTGGCGCGTGCCCTCGGGCGCGATGTCGGAGGGTCACTGGATTCCTTCGCAGACATGATGAACCGCCGTGCCGCCGCACTCGGCGCCACCTCCTCCCATTTCGTCAATCCCAACGGCCTGCCGGCCGAGGACCAATACTCGACCGCCGCCGACATGGCGAAAATCGCCCGGGCCGCCTACGCCAACCAGATACTCCGTCCGATCATGGCGACCAAGTATCATCCCTTCCGATACGCTGACGGCCATCTCCACATGCTCCGCAACACCAACCAGACCATGCGCGAGAACTGGTTCTGCACCGGCATGAAGACCGGCTACACCGACAAGGCGAAGCACTGCCTGGTGAGCAGCGGGGAGCATGGCGGCCGCGAAGTGATCTGTGTTATTCTTGGAAGCAGCAAGGACCGGGTCTTCACCGACTCGGGACGGATGCTGAGGTGGGCCCTCGGGCTCCCCCAAGAGGCTCCAGCTCCAGCCGCCGCCACTTCACGCTCCATCAAGAAGGGCAAGGTCAAGACTCCCAAGGGTCAGGCAACCGAGAAGGCGATGCAGAAGGCCGCTAAGAAGCACTCCTACAACGTCAATCGCTACACCCCCTCCTCCTCCCAATGAGCCGGAGCTACCAGCTCCATCCTTCGCCCGGAAGCGGCAGCGCAATAGATTTCGCGGAAGCGCTCAACGACCAGCAACTCGAGGCCGTCACCTCCCCCGCAGGGGCGCACCTCGTGATCGCGGGAGCCGGCAGCGGCAAGACCAGGACCCTCACCTACCGGGTCGCCTGGCTCCTCGAGCAGGGATACAGGCCAGGTGAGATCCTCCTGCTGACCTTCACCAACAAGGCCGCCCGCGAAATGCTCGAACGGGTGAACGACCTCCTGCCGGGGGCTTCCGATGGGCTCTGGAGCGGCACATTCCACTCGATCGGTCACCGGATCCTGCGCCGCCATCCCGAGGCCGTCGGATTCCGCGAAGGATTCACCATCATGGACAGGGAGGATCAGGAGGAACTGCTCGAGTCCGTGGTGGCGCGGCTGGGATTCCGCACCAATGACAAGAGGTTTCCCAAGGGGGAGGTTCTCGCCGAACTCATCAGTCTCGGCTGCAACACGGGCGAGACTCTCCGCACCCTGCTGGCCCGCCGCTACCGTTACTTCATCGACCTGGAGGAGCAGATCGCACAGGTCGCGACGGCCTACGAGGGTCGCAAGAAAGAGGTCAACGCCCTCGATTTCGATGACCTCCTCTCCAAGACGCACGAACTCCTGCTCACTAGTTCCGAGATCGCCGCGACCTACCAGCGTCGCTTCCGGGCGATCCTTGTCGATGAGTATCAGGACACCAACCGTCTCCAAGCCGGACTGATCGACACGCTGGCGGCTTCCCACAAGCACATCATGGTGGTCGGTGACGACGCCCAGTCGATCTACTCGTGGCGCGGAGCCGATTTCGCGAACATCCTCGAATTCCCCAAGCGCTACCCCGACTCCGTCATCCACCGGATCGAGACGAACTACCGCAGCGTTCCGCAGGTGCTGGAACTGGCCAACGCCTCCATCCTGAACAATCCGCGTCAGTTCCCCAAGGAGCTTCGGGCCGTCCGCAAGCCGGCGATCACGAAACCGGCGCTCGTTCCGCTCGCCACCAACAACGAGCAGGCCTCTTTCATCGCCCAGCGCGTGCTGGAACTCCACGACGAGGGAATCGACTTCCGCGAGATCGCTGTCCTCTACCGGGCCCACTACCACTCGATGGAGATCCAGCTTGAGTTCACCCGGCGCGGCATTCCCTTCGGGATCACGAGTGGATTGCGCTTCTTCGAGCAGGCGCACGTCAAGGATGTCGCGGCCTTCCTGAAGTTCGCGATCAATCCGAACGACGAGGTCGCCTTCAAGCGGATGGTACGTCTCCTTCCCGGCATCGGGTCGAAAACCGCCGAAAATCTCTGGCTCCAGTCTGCCAAACTCCTGGAGGGAAGCCGCCACTTCTCACGTCTCGAGAAGGGATGCAAGCCCCCCTCCAAGGCGGCCGGAGCCTGGTCCCAGCTGATCGGGACGCTGGCAAAGCTCGCCCCCATGGGTGTGCCGGCTCCACCCTCCGAGATGATCACCGCGGTGACCTCGGGACTTTACGACGACTACATGCAGGCGAAGTTCGCGAACTACGAGGCGCGTCGCGACGATCTTAACACGCTCGCCAACTACGCGAAGCAGTTCGAGCAGACGGATGAATTCCTGGCCCAGTTGACTCTCCTTGGCGGCACCGAGACCAGCGAGGTCACGGGACGCGACGACGAGGAGGACCGCGTCTGCCTCTCGAGCATCCATCAGGCCAAGGGACTCGAATGGCAGGCCGTCTTCCTGGCATGGCTCACGGAGGGAATGTTCCCCGGAGCCCGCTCCCTGGAGGATGAATCGGCTCTCGAGGAAGAACGGCGCCTCTTCTATGTCGGGGTCACCCGATGCAAGGAGGAACTCTACCTCACCTACCCCGAGCTGCGTCTCAATGCCGGTTACGGCGAAGCCTTCCAGCGTCCTTCGCGCTTTCTGGAGGAACTTCCCGAGGATCTCACCGAGCGATGGGAGGTCGCCCGCGCCGTCGCCCGATTCACCCCGGGGGGCGAACGCAATCATCAAGGACGGCGGCAAAGTGAATTTGATCCCGCCGACGAGTCACAACTCCCCGAGTGGGAGGATGAGTAGCCGCTATCCTCCGGTTTGCGTCCGACCGGAATCCTCGACTATTTTTTCCACGCTGAGCAACCACTGGTGAAGGAAGTAAAGAAGCGAGGCCAGGATGATCCCGATCCACATTGCCTCGATGATCGAGATGACCTGATGAAAGTTCCGGATCGGCCCCGGGAGCATTCCTGTGGGTATCATGAAGCAGACTGCAAACTGGGCGCACCCGGGCTTGAACGAAGGAAACCGATATCCCAGATATCCGATGGTTCCCATGATGAGGCAGATCACGGACAAGTAGACCGCGACATTATTCGTGGAGGCGGACAGAACGGAGAGGGTGAAAAACGCGACAATGCTTCCCAACACGGCACCCGTGAGGCGTGCCATGAGGGCGGGTCGCGAGGCAGAGAGCAACTGAATGGCCCAAGGGATACCTCCCATGATGACAAAGACCTTGTTGTCGGCAACCAGGGTATGTCCGGCGATCAGGCAGCAGACACCCACAAACCCCAGAAAGAAGGTCTCACGGCTCCGGAAGTTCACCGGTTCTGGAAGCTGGGGGCGGTATCCCTTCCTCAACGGAATGATGTAAAAGGCGGCGGCGGCGGCAAAGATCCCGATGGTCACGGCCAGGGTTCTGTAAAATCCCCCCATGATCGGTGCCGAATCGGCAATTTTCCCGGAAATGAGTGATCCGCTCAGGCCATAGACCAGGAGCGTCATCGTTGCGGCGTCACGACTCCTGGATGCGAGCGCCATCGTGGCAAAGATGAGGAGCATGTAAGCCGGGACGTAGAGCCAGGGAGCATCGAGAAACAAGGCCTCCACAACGCTCCCCATGGCACCTGCAACCCAGACCAGGATGAGCCTTTGGCGCATCGTGCTCCTGCGGAAAGTGGGAAGATTCGCAAGCAGGGAGACGGCGAGCATCGCCCTGAAAAGGTGGGAAAACTTGAGCGTCAGGATGGTCAGCATCGCCAGCGCCACTGCAAGCGCCAACCTGCACGCGGGGCGCCAAGCGTCACTCATTGAAGCGGAATCCGACCGGCACTACCCAACGGGGAAACGAATTCGGCATCCTCCACTTTCTGCAGACGTTGGATGACCTGCATCCCTTCCTCGATATCGCTGCCGGTATGGACAATCACCGAAGCCGTACCGCCCATCCGGAAGGAGTGACCTTCCTGCTCGTCCAGGATAATCCTCACGGGATAGCGCTGGGCCAGAAGGATGAAGTCGATCGTGGGGGAGACCCTTGAGAGAAGCCCCTCCCCTCCGGGAGCATTGTTGGAGGGACTGTTGAGCGCCACAACGGCCTTGGGAACCCCTTGGACGATTCCCTTCAGTTTTTTGCCAGACTCGGCCATCAGGTAGACATCCGCGCTCATTCCGGGGCGCATCCTCTTGAGGTCTGTTTCCCGGAAATTGGCCAGGACGTACCAGATCTTCCTGTCGACCAGCGAGAAGATCTGTTCACCCACGGCGGCATAAGCACCGGGGGTGATCTGAAGGTTGGTCACATAGCCGTCGCATGTGGCGTAGACCTTGCAGTAGGAAAGCTTCAACTCGGAATCCCTCAACGCCGCCTGAGAGGCAACCCGGCGCACATTCACATCACCCTGTTCCCCGAGAAGATTCCGTGCCCGTTCGAGTGCCGCCTTGTCCTGGGCGACCTTATCGGTGGCGGTGATCGCCTCGGTCTGGGCGAGTTGGTTTTTATCGACTGTCACGTAGAGATTGCCCACAAGGGCCTGCACCCTCTTCGCATAGTCGACGGCATAGGCCGCCTTGGCCTCACTCTGCTTGAGTTGAGCCTCCGCGGCGGCGATCTGGTCCTTGTAGGCCTGGATCTCAAGCTCGGTAAGGGCCAACTGCGCCTTGGCCTTCTCCGCTTCCGCTGCATAGGGACGCGAATCGAGTTCAAAAAGCAAATCCCCCTTGCGAACAAGTTGATTGTCCTTCACATGGATGGCCGTGATCGTGCCACCCACCTGAGGGGCGACTCCGATCACATTGGCTCGCACCTGTGCGTCCTCGGTCCGGGGATTGCTCCTGATGTTGGCGTCAACCTTCATCGCAAGCACAGCAGCCGCCAGAAAGGAGGCAACGGAGATCAACAGCCCGAGAATCCGCCGAAACGTCTGCTTCGGACGAGCGGTGGGGACTTTCGCCGCGGAGTCCGGGGAGATGGCGGGATTCTCGCTCATTTGACGGCGAAGAAGAGAAGCCAAAGGATGCAGGTCAGCGAAGTGATCAAGGCTCCGTAGACAAGCGGCAGAGGGATCAGGTAGGGAAGCAGTCCCGCCTTGAGGAACACCAGATGCAATACCCAAAAAAGGATCAACCCGCCGAGGGTGCAGGCAAGCCAGGCAGGAAAATAGGCACCCGCAATGTTGATTTGCGGGTCACAGCCGGTCATCGTCAGGATGACGAAAGCAGCAGGCAACAGGATCCACCGTGACATCCCTTCATCCTAAAAGAGCACTGAGAAGCGCGGCAACGCTAATTGCCACGCTGGGACTCCTTTGCCAACTGGCTGCAAAGCAAAGCGACTCTCCCGGATCCGTGGTCACGCGGGGGCTGATTGTCAAAAAACCGTATCCACTCGCCGAGACGGCCACCTCCTTCGACCCGTCACGATCCTACGAGCTCTCCTCCCTGATCGAGCTCGGACTGGCCAATAATCCGCAGACCCGCTCCGCCTGGTTCGGAGCCCTGGCATCAGCCGCCACGGTCGGGGAGGCCAAGGCGATCTACTATCCGCAACTCGGATTCACGGCCACGGGGGGATTTGACAACGGATACAACCCCATCCAGACCGGCCCCGAGACCTACGGCCGCCTCAGCATCAATCCCGGACTGGAACTCGAGTACCTCCTGCTGGATTTCGGCAGGCGGGCTGCTGATGTCCGGCGAACGGTCGCTCTCCTCGACGCCGCCAACCTCAGCTTCAGTCGCCGTATCCAGACCACCGTCTTCGCCATCCAGCAGGCCTACTTCGCCCATGTAGCCGCCCTCTCCCAGCAGCAGGCCGCCAAGGCGAACCTCGAGCTTTCCACGACGATCCTTGCCATGGTGGAGGCACAGATCGCCAACGGACTCGGCACCAAGCCCGAACTGGATGCCGCACGCAAGACGCTTGCACAGGCGGATTTCGACATGGCGGCGGCCGACAGGAACGCCGAGGTCTCCTTGGGCAATCTGCGCGTCGCCGCCGGACTGCAGGCGAATGCGCCGCTGAAGGTCGGCACTCCCGGTGGAAAGACCGACCTTCAGGGCATCTCCGGCAATGTGGATCGCCTGATTGATATCGCCATCGCCAAGCGCCCCGATCTCGCGGCCAGAACCGCCGAGATCAAGGCCAGCCGCGCCGCCGTCCAGCAGGCCAAGGCCGACTTCATGCCGAAAGTCTCGCTGGTCGGCTCCTCGTCGATCGAAACCTACGGATACGGGGCGGATCTCAACAATGTGAGCGGTAACTTCAACGGCACCTACACCCATGCCGCTGGTTTCGCGGTGATGAGCTGGGATCTCTTCGACGGATTCCAGCGCGTGGAGCGGGTCAAGAAGCGTCAGGCCGAGGAGTCGGAGGCCCGGGCGAATGCGGAATCGACGCGCCTGCAGACCACGCAGGATGTATGGACCTCCTACAACGACTCCCTCAAGGCCGGCAAGCGTGTTGCATACGCCGACTCGCTGGTGGTTTCCGCGGAGGAGAACTTCCAGTCAGTGCAGTCCGCCTTCCAAAACGGACTCGCCAACATCACCGATCTGATTTCTAACCAGAGCGCCCTCGCCGCGGCGCGCTTCGAGCAGGCAGGAGCCAGAGCCGATTACCTGACCAGCCTTGCCTCCCTCTCGCTCGCCATGGGCCAGTTCTCGACACCCGCGAGCACCCAAGTCAAACCGGCTTCCTTGTAGTTTGAGTATTTAAGAGCCCAGAATGGAGGGTTCAAATCCCGCCAGCCCGAGTCTCGGTTTTTTAAGAGGACTCTATCGGTCTGAACAGGTTCCAGAGGGATGGTTGGACAGCTGAATTAGTCAGTTCGCTACGGAATCGCTACAGAGCTGATGAAACTGGGGGGTTCCCATCACTCCTTATTTTTCTTTTTGTCTTGCAGCCTAATGCAGAACGGGTGGATAACGCACTGGATTCTATCTTGAATATACCCCTATGAAAAAACTCATCCTATCCCTCCTCGTTGCCGTTGGGCTGATTGGTAGTGCTTCGGCACAAACAACAACAGCAAATGGCTCAACAAATCAACGAACCCGAGGTGTTATTACCGGCGATAACCTACATATTGGTATACCCGTTAGCGAGTTCTTGAAAGAGGAAGTTGATGATCATGCCGCATTTTTATCAAAGTACAAAGGACACGAAATAGTAATTCGCGGGAATGTTTCTCATATTGAAAAAGGTACTGGCAGTATTGAAATGGTAGTTACAATAAATGACCCCACTAACTCTTCCCGTTCGGTTAAAGCAGAGTTTCCAGCAGGATCTGTGAATCAAGGAAATGATCTTATTGTTTCTAATGATGGACTATCCGCATCAATTGTTGAAAGACGCCAAGGAACTATTGTGAAAAGGCGAAAAGGTTTGATTATGGGAGAAAGGCCATTGATAAACGCTGGACAGGTTGCCGTGATTAAGGGTCTTTATAAAGATACTATTGCTGGCGCTGTTGTTATAACAGGTTGCCGTTTTGCAGGCCCTCGGGAAAGAAATTCAGAGAGAAAGAAATAAAGATTTTAAACATCATTATGAAGCAGAAGAATATCACATTTTAACTGATTATAATTGGGATTTTGGAAGGAGAATGGAAGGTAAGTGCAACCCTCCACCTACGTACTCTTCGGATTCGGAGCCATTGGATTTCTGATAACTCCTCGTAGAAAGAAGACCGCATAAGCAATTCTCCATCCTTTCTAAGAAGACCCATCTCCCTCATCGGGGATGGGTTTTTATTTTGGTCTGTAGAGGCACGTGGAATCAGCTTCTACGAGGACAGACACTCCTCTACCAATTCCTTGAAGTCTCTGCTCTGTTTCAACTGACCAAAGATCTTCTATTCTACCCCTTTGAAGGATTCCCTCTTTCGGAGCTGATACCACACCATCTGACTCAAATCACCGGGGTCACGTCACCCGCTTCTTGCCCCGGGGGATCCGCTTGTAGCGCAGGAGGAGTTTTCCGCTGACGGTTGCCGCGGAGAGGAGTTTGAAATTGTGGTCCTGCGGCAGGAACCCATCCGGCAATCCCGTCAGTGTCTGGGTCTTCACCCCTCCGAGGATCACGGGTTGAATGGTCAAGTGAAGTTCGTCGGCATCCTCCAGCGCAGTAACCAGATCATTCGCGGCGCGCTTCACCGGGGAGACCAGCTTCCCGTCCAGACTGAGTTCCGCCCTCAGGATGCGCGACCTTCTCCCGGAGTTACGAGGCATATCAGCGGGATCAGGATGCCCTCTCCTCGTCCTCGATCTGGTGCTCGATGGTTCCGATCTCGCTCTCCAGACCTGCCGTGGTGAGGAGGGAACCGTCGCTCGGACGGTAGAAGACATTGACCACGCCACCGAGCAGTCCCCAGAGGACTCCGAGGGCAAACCCGGTGATCGAGATCAGCACCGCCAGGTCCTCCGGAGTCCCGTAGAGGGGATGGAGCATCATGGCGAAGAGCTTCTCCCTCACGCCGATGCCGGCAAGGCTGATCGGCAGGGAGCTGATGGTGTTGACAACCGGGATCACCGAGGTCATCGCGGCGGCTCCCGGATTCCCCTTGAAGGCAAAGGCGGCGAAGATGCCCGTGCCGAAGATGAAGAGATTCAGCGGCATCGAGATCAGGATCGAGGCGACGATCACTTTCCAGTCGCGGGCATAGACGGAGAAGGCACGGGCGATCTCGAGGATCGCGGCATGACCGGGCATCTTCGCCGGAAGGCGGCTGGCGAGATGAAAGCGGTCGACCGCCACGGCCAATGCAATCAAGCCCAGGAAGGCGCCGAAGATGATCGCCACCGTCACGAGGAAGGCGCGGACGATGGGTAGTGCCATCAGGGTCTCGCGGAACCAGAGAAAGACCGCGGCCGAGACGATGATCAGGGCGACCATCCCGGCGATCCGGTCGACGACCACGCTCAGGAAGACGGCGCTCTTACGCTGCGGGGCCTCCTTCACGGCGTAGAAGACCTTCACGAGATCACCGCCCGTGCCTCCGGGCAGGAAGAGGTTATAGAACATGCCGACCATGACGAGCTGCCAGACGCGAAACCAGGGAAGATCGATTCCCTGAACCCGCATCAGGAGTTGCCAACGGAAGGCGGCGCAGACCAGCACCAGTCCGAAGCACAGGAAGCCGGGCACCAGCCAGAGGGGATCGGCCTTGCCTAGCGCCTGCACCATCTGGGCGCGCTTGGTCGGGTCGTGGAAGATCCACCAGAGAAGCAGGATCGTGACAGCCGCCTGGATAAGGGGGACGAGGACTTTTTTAAAGTTCATGATTGAAAACGTGACTTCCAGTTAGAGGCAGCCGCGCGGATAGCCTCCGGTGCCGCCTTGGGTGAGAGTTCGAGAATGTAGGGCAGGGAGGATGGCAGAAGCGGAACCAGTCGGTCGAAGGGAATCTCCCCCTCGAAGGGAATGAGATGATCCTCATCCGGCCACTTGGCATCCTGAAGATGAGCCCCGACGGCATAGAGTGCGACTTCCTTGAGCCACTGGGCATGATTGAGCAACCCGAGGCTTTCGCGCATCTGGGCGTGACCGAAGTCATGCCAGTAACGGAGATGGGGCGAGTCGAAGTGCCTGAGCAGTGCAAGGAGTTCGCGCTCCGTGGGGATCGCCTCAAAATCGCTGCGATTTTCCACGACCAGGGTGATGCCGGCCTTGGAGGCCTCCTCGACAAGTGGTTCCAGGATCGCCGTAACCCGGTCCAAGTAGAGTCGGGCATTCTTTTCCCGCTTGCGGACGACCTCCAGTTTGCTTCGGTTATAGTCGCGGGAAACCACACCCTTGCACTCCAGTTCCTTAAGAAGGGAATCGGTCATCCCGCGCAGGGCGGCAATCCTACCGAGATGCAGGACCACGAAGTGGGCACCGAACTCCTTGGCGGTTTCCAGGGTCTGGCGGGTGAGCTTGTATGCCCTATCCCGCTCCTGAGAGCGATGGGAGGTGAACTCGTAGCAGTCGGGATTGTCCACCGTGACCTCGACGGGCATCGGGCAGAAGTTATGGACACTGATCACGTTGAAGCCCCCGGCCTTAAAAGCGCCACGGATGCCATGCAACTGCGAGACGGAGAGACCGTGACCGAGTTCGATCGTGTCGAATCCGAGATCGAGGATCTCTTGAACGATCTTCGCGCCATCGCGATGACGGGAGGCGTTCCAGTTGGTGGAGAAGGCAAGCATGGCAAAAAAATCTCGTAGCCAATCAATATGGAACTCGGGAATTCCGAAAGGCAATAGAGGAAGAACTTTGGATTCTCGCTATTTGCAGTTGGTGGATCCGTGAGGAAGATCAGTAGAGCTGAAGAATCAGGGATTAATCAGGAACTCAGGAAAAAAACGGCAGAGATAGACAGAGGATTGCATCGAATAGTTCTTCTCAAATGAAGGATGACAGGCGGGCATTTCCATGTGAGAGGGAGCCTATTTGAAGGTTCAAAGTTGTTAGTCCAACCCAAAACTCGGGGGTCTCATCGGTCCAAACCCAATGGAACCTCACCGATCTTCTTCCATTCCTGAGTTCTTGAGTTCCATATTGAAATGCCTCTCTGCCCCCTACTTAGGCTTTCTGCAAGAGCTATCGCCTTAAATAGTGTCGTCACGAGATAGGATTGTTGATAGAGGGAGCAGATGAACAAAGAGAGCGCCCTTCACCGTCACGACATAACTGATCGAACCTGGAAGTTACTGGAGCCGCATTTGCCAGGCAGGGCCGGTGTTTGGGGA
>JBEIJN010000009.1:0-72623 GCA_040380225.1 Verrucomicrobiia bacterium
ATCTTTTGACGACGTTTTCCTGACATTCCGCTCCCAAATCTCAGTTCAGGATCTCACGGATCCACGTTTTAACATTTTCACTTTTTAACTCTTTTAACGCCGCCTCTCATGATCTCGGGAATTCCCAATGCAAATTCCGGGTTTATTTCAAGTTTCAGATTTCAGGGTTTCAGATTTCAGCTTTTTGAATTCCCCTTCCCCCTCCGACTATTTCTTTCCCGGAATGTTCTGGGGCAGCCACTGCAGCCATTCTTTTCTGGGAGCATCGTAGAGATCGTAGAGGTGTCCCTGCTTGATGCTGCCGCCTGCCGCGGCCCCCTCCGGGGTGGCGAACTCGATGCCTCCGAGAGCGCGTGACTCGAGGGCCGAAGCCTGGACATTGAGCTGGATCAGACCGCCGGAGATCCTCACCCCGCCGGCGTTCCAGAAGCGGGTGTTCTCACGGAGCAGGGAAGCGTACTCGCGCTTGATGGATGCGGTCAGGTTGACCCCTCCGCCGCCCTTGGCCAGTTCCTTGCGGGTGATCTTGCCCACGCGCACGCCGCGGAAGAGCACGGGAGTCCCTGTGCTGATCTTGGTGGCCGGTGAGCTGAGCGTCACCTCGAAGCCCCCCTGCTCATATTCGATCATGTCGGCATCCTCCTGGTTGGTACCCGCAAAGCGGTCGGCCACCGCCCCTCCCGGACCCGGAATGCAGTCGATGTAGATGCCGCTGACGATGGTCTCCAGACCGCTCACCTTCTGGAGTTCCAGCTGGGGCTTGATGATGGAGAAGACCGATCCCTTGCGGCGCAGCGACTCATACCCGGCCTGCAGTCTTGCGGTGATGAGCACTTTCCCCTGGGAAGCGGTCACCTTCTCCACCAGTCCGACCGGCACCCCGAGGTAACGGAGTTGGGTCATCCCTTCGCGGATCCCTTGGGCATTTTTGAACTCGAGGACAAAGGGATCAGAAACGGCAAGCGCCGCCTCCTTGTTGGCCAAGAGCGATAACTGGCATCCCTCGGCCACGGGAGCGCCATGATCCGCTTCGAAATAATCCACGGCGATTCCGCCCAGCAGGAAGTTCTTCAACGAATCGACATCGATCTCGAAGATCCCTGATCCCATCTTCATTGTGAACGGGGGGAGGATCCAGAAGCGGGCGTTCGAGCGGATGAGTGAGGCGTAGCGTTTCGCCACGGAGACGTCCAGATACGGGATTCCCTGCTCGTCGATCCCTTTCTTGCGGACGGCCCCCACAGTGATGCCGCGGTATGTCACCTCGGATCCGCGCTCCACAAAAGGATTCCTGGTCGATGTCAGCCTGATCGTGAGGGGATCCCCCTCAAGCGGGTCGAGGGGCACCTCGTCGCTTCCCACGAAATAATAAGCCGGTTGGCCGCTTCCCTTCTTGGCCTGCAGGGAGTTCCCCTCGATGAGGGACTGGATGCCGGAAGGCTTCGCAAGGTTGAAGACCGGCTGGTCGATCCAGAAGACAGTCCCCTCCCGGGCCAGGTCCTCCGCGTATTTCTTGAGCCTCACTTTGACCAAGGCCTTGTCGAGGCTCTTGTCGAGCTGAACCCCGGTCACCCTTCCCGCAACCACTCCGCGGTAGATGAGAAGCGTCTTCTCGGGCTTCATCCCCGGAGCCGAGTCAAACTGGACGTAGACTGTGGGACCGTCCTCCCGCCAGTTCTTGTAAAACATCACGCTCGCCGCAAAGGTCGCCATGAGCGGGAAAAGCCACACCCACGAGAGGCGGAATCCACGCCGGGGAGCGATGATGCCGTGGTCTTCGGGGTTGCTGGAGGTTTTGTTCGTCATGTTCAGGTGTCCGTAGTCTCCCAGATCAGGCGCGGCTTGTAAATTTCCGCCGCAAGCAGGCAACTGACCATCACGATGCAGAAGAAGATCGCCCCCGGTTCCGCAGTGACACTGGCGAGCGCCCCAAGCTGACCCACCGCCGCCAGAACCGAGAGCAGGAAAATATCGATCATCGACCAACTGCCGATGCGGTGGACGATGGCGTGCAGGGAGTTCCTGCGGGCACGGTGCCTGTCTGTGCCGTGAAGGAAAAGGATCCATCCAAGCGTGGCGAGCTTCAGGAAGGGAACGACGAAGCTTGCCAGAAAGACAACCCCGGCGATGAGCGGAAGGTTCGAGTCCCACAGTTCCCTGACCCCTCCCAGCACGGTGAGTGGTTCCGACTTCCCGACGATGGTCATCGTCATCACCGGGAGGACATTCGAGGGGATGTAGAGCAGGGCGCCGGTGACAACGAGGGCACGGGCGATCTCCAGACGGAAGCGGTCGGACATCTTCAAGCGGCCACCCCCATGCTTTCCAACCGCGCCTTCACCAGCCTCCGGTTGAATGTCTGCTGTGCAAACAGGGAAAAGAGGGCGACGCCGAGGACCCATCGGGCGCCGAACTCCCATTCCACGTCGCCGAGCATCCGGAGCTTCACCACCGAGACCACGGTCGCGATCGAATAGACCGGCATCAGGTTGAATGGCTCGGCAAGCTCAGAAACCCTTAACGCCACCGGGATCCAGGGAAAGGGGATCTTCAGACAGCAGGCCGTGGAGACATAGGCCACGGAGCCGAGATGCAGCGCCGGCGCGAGGATCCCGGCCAGAAAAACCAGGATCGCGATGGGCCAGTATCCCTGATTGATGAGTTCCTCCACCCCGGTGATGATGTGCTCCGACTGGACCCTGCCGGCGACGTCGAAACTCAGGACGGGGTTCGTATTGGCCAGCAGGAGCGCGAAGAGCCCCGCGATCGAGAGCGCCATCGAGGGTTGCAGGGTCTTCTTGCCGATGTATTCCAGAACCGTCGTGCCACACCGGGAACAACGCAGTTCCTGACCCGCCGCGGGTTCCCGCTCCAGGCACGGAGCCTCGCAGTTGGGGCAGGCAATCCACCGCGCATCGGAAACCATCCCGTCCATGGGGGAACAGCGGCTCAAGAAGTCCGGGCGTCAAGCAGGGCGACCTTGCCAAGTCTCCTGAGATGGCGAGGCTCCTGGCTGTATCGGGAATTGAGAAAGGTCTCCACCAGATCCCAGGCGACGCAGGCCCCGACGGTGCGGCCGCCCATGCAGAGGATGTTCATATGATCGTCCTCCACTCCCTGCTTGGCTGAAAAATGGTCATGGATCAGGCAGGCGCGGATGCCCTTAGTTTTGTTCGCGCAGACCGAGGCCCCCACCCCGCTGCCGCAGATGGCAATGCCGCGCTCCACGTCACCTGCAACAACAGCCTTGGCAAGCGGAGTGACGTAATCGGGATAATCGTCGTCCGGGGTCAGGCTGTGTGCGCCGAAGTCGACGACCTCGTGGCCGGCCGCCTTGAGTTGGGCAACAAGCTCTTCCTTGAGTTCAAAACCTCCGTGATCCGTGGCAAGTCCTACGCGCATGGAATAAACTCTAGTTTTCCCGCGCCCCAAGACAAGGGGGAAGCGTTGCACTCAGATCGGACTGAGGCGCGGAGCGGGGGCGCGCTCGATTCCATGGATGTACTTCGGCGTCCACCAGATGAAGGCGTAGCGCATGGCGAAAAGGCCCACCAGGATCCCGACAAGACGATCCCGGATCACGGTGAACTCGGTGGTGGCGTGGGGGGCTTGGGCGACAAGCATCACGAAGGCCAGCCCCATCTGCACGCCGATGTAGGAATATTTCACCCGCCCCATGCAGACCCAGGCGCTGATCCCGGTTCCGAGAGCCATGATGAGCAGGACTCCCATGAGATTGTCCATGTGGGGGATCAGGAACATGGCAAGGAATCCCATCAGCCCTCCGATCGAGGCGCCGATGATGCGAAGGCGCTGCTTGAAGACCTGCGAATCGACATTGTTCATGGCCGAGACCGCGCAGGTGATCATGCAGGTATGAATGCCGCTCCAGTCGGTCATGCTGGCAAACATGTAACAGGCCATGGTCGCAATAGTCGCCCTGGTGGCGAATTCCGCGTCGGTGAAATCTTTCCTTTCAGCCGGGGCGTGCTCCCCGGGCATTTTTTTTGACGGAACTCCGCGACCCGCCCCCTGGGAATCAAGGCAGGCCTCGGCATCCATCAACTCCTTCATGGCTTGGGCCAGTCGTGCATTACCGAAGGAATGGGCGTTGGGAATTTCACCATCCGTATTCTGCACGCGATGCCACTCCTCCCCTCGCAACAGACGCTTCTTGAGTCGATCTAGGCGCCGTGCAACGTGATGCCAATCAGCCCGATCGGAGGCACTGGGTGGAATGGAGAGATCCCCCTCGAAGGCAACCCGGTCGATCTCACCGAGTGCTAAGACGATCCGGGTGCAATTCTCCCTCTGCAACGGGGTCAGGCCTCCGAACTTCTGGATCATTTTGGCCTGATCCAGAGCAACACCCGTGTTCACCCAGAGCTCGAGCGGGGAGAGTTGTCCCCCGGCTCTTTTCAGGCAATGGATCTCGATGCGGTCGAGGCCCCTCCGCACTTCCGACCTGAGCAGATCCAGCGCGCTGGGTGCGCCGAAAAAATACTCGACCAAGAACGATCCCATGATCGTTAGTCCTATGGCGCACCAGAGCCATCCCAGTTGGCTGATGAGATAATTGGGATTGGGATCCTGATCGAAGCTGAAACAGAAGACCGCCGCGAAGCTGATCGGTAGCATGAAGATGACGTTCACCTTCGGGAGCCTGCTCATGAAATAAAAGTTGATCCAGAACATGCCCCCCCAGAGGAGAACCCTGAGCCAGTTGATATTCCACGAGAGGTAGGCGATCCCGAAAATCCAGAGGGACGAAAAGATCAGAGAAACAATCGCAAGGACGGCGACAAAACGGGTCATCATTTTGTTCCTCTGGAGAAAGACGAAGACCATCAAAACGCCCAGATCCGCCATGGGATTCCGGAATGTCAGGACAACGATCCAAATGAGAAGACAGGCGCTGACCATTCTCATCGTCCCGCCTAACCGATCAGGCATCGGCCTCAGCTCCTCCAGGAGCTGGCGGAGGAATTTCAAGACATCCACGCCCCCTATTCCCACCATGCCCCCCACACTCTTGAGGGGCACACTTCCGGAGGATGATCCCATAGGACTCAACGACCCGTGTGGACAGTCGCGGCGGCCGTGGTTCCGACGCGAAGGATTTCCGGCGGGACGTCATCGGCAAGTTTGATCCTCACAGGAAAGCGCTGTTCCAGTTGCACCCAATCCAGCGCCTGGGGGATGACCGGAAGAATGCTCTTCTGCAGGGCCTGGGGGGAGGCTCCCCATCCGATGCTCTCCACCGTTCCCTTGAAGAATTTCCCCGCGGCGGTTTTTAACTCTACGGTCGCGGGATCGCCCACCTTCATCTTCTGGATCTGGCCCTCCCGGTACGGCTCGCAGACCCACCAGGAATGGATGTCGATCAGGGTAAAGACCTGCTGCCCCTCGGAGGCAAACGCTCCCCGGGAGATCGACATCTGCGAGATCAGGGCATCGAAGGGGGCCTTCACGGTGCAGTACTTCAGGTTCAGCTCCGCCTGGGCGAGATTCGCGGCGGCGGCGGCACGCTTGGCCTTCGCCTCGGCGATGCTGAGCACGGAGGATTGAGCCGAGAGCAACTGCGCCTGCGAGGCGGCGACTCCTGCTTGGGCGGACTGCATCGTGTTCTTGGCATCGCTCACGTCCTGGGCACTGGCATAGTGCTTCGCCAGCAGCGGGGCGATGCGGTCGTAATTGTCCTTGGCTGTGGCCAGCTTGGCCTGCGCCTGATCGAGCGAGGCCTGCGCCGCCTTCGCCTGATCCTCCTGCGCGGCGATCTGCAATCCGGCGTTCTTCAGAGCGCCCTCGGCCATGGCGAGGTTGGCGGTCGCCGCCTGGACGGCGATCTCGTAGGGAGCCGGATCGATCTCGAAAAGCAGGTCCCCCTTGTGAACGAATTGGTTATCCTTGATCGGGAGTTCCTTGATCGGCCCCGACACCCGGGGGGCGATCCCGATCATGTCGGCCACGAGCACGCCGATGTTGCAGCGGGGATTGCGGGAGTTCCATGCGTAGGTGATGACCGAGGCGACGATCGCCAGGATCACGAATCCCCACCCGATCACGGCACCCAGCTGCGCCTTCCGGGGATGCTGCGCCGCGGGATCCTCGGCCAGTCCGGTGGGGTTGGATTGTTCTTGGGTGGTCATGGCGTTCAATGGGTGAAAAAGATCAGGTAGATCAGCAGGGTGAAGAAGACCAACAGCGCGGGATAACCGATCGAGCGGGGACGGATCCATCCGTCAATACCGACCTTGATAAGAATCAAGCGAACGATCGCGGCAAGAAACCATCCGATCAGAATGGAGAGCAACCACGCGGGGAAATAAGCGCCCCCAATTTCCTGGATACAGGAGCAGCCCGGCAACGCAAGGAGAGATCCCACGGGCAGCAAAAGATGAGGGCTCCTTTTCATGGAGCCAAAACGTAAGGAGATAAAGGAATGACCAGCAAGGGGAATCGGATCTCGACAGCACAAACGGATCTTATTTAGCTCGTTTTTTGATGAAAAATCCGCGACTCGTCCTGACTGCATGCATGGTCTGCCTCCCCGTCCTTGCGGCATGGGGAGCCCGCACGAAGGATCCGGCGAATTCCGTTTCGGTTCCGGCCTCCAAGGACACCCAGACAAAGATTCCCTCCTCCGCGGAGATGAGCAGCCAGATGGAGCAGTTTGCGAAACTCCATGACAGGAACTTCGTTGATCCCAACAAAGCCTACACTCTTCCCGAGCTCGTCGACCTGGCCCAGCGACACAATCCCTCCACCCGGATTTCATGGGAGAACGCCGTCCAGGCCGCCGCCTCGACCGGAATGACCGAGGCCCAGTTCTATCCGATGCTGACCGTGCAGAGCAGCTACGGCGGAGGCTTCTGGACCCAAGATCTCACGGGCGCCAGAAGCCAGTCCGGCATCGCCGTTCCGGTCAATTTCAATGACCAAGCCAGTGGTAACTACAGCAACCTGAGCGCGGGGGTCAACCTGCGCTACACCCTTTTTGACTTCGGCCAGCGCATCGCCAACACGAAGGCGGCCAAGCGCACCCAGACAGCCTCCAACCTCTCCTTCAACGCCACCCACCAGCAGGTCACCTTCCAGGTGACCAAGGCCTACTACAGCCTGGAGACCGACCGGAGGCTCATCGAATCGGCCGAGATCTCCGCGAAATCGGCCGATCAGGTGCTGGAGGCCACTCAGGGCAAATACGACCAGGGATTGATCACCGAGCCCGTTCTCCTGCAGGCAAAACAGTCCAAGGCCCAGGCAGATTTCGACCTGATCAACGCCCGCTCCAACTGGGAGGTGGACCGCCTCAATCTCATCGAGGTGATCGGGGCCCGGCCCGAATGCGGCCTCAGGGTGGCACCCTATGATTTCTCCAAAATGGGGAGACGCCTCCAGGAACCGCTCGATCACTTCGTGCAGTCGGCGCTTGCCAAAAAACCGGACCTGTTGGCCAAGGTTGCCCAGGCCCAGGCGGCGGAACAGAACCTCCGCTCCGCCAAGGCCAATCCCCTCCCCAAGTTTTCGCTCAAGGGCACCCAGAGCTTCCAGCAATTCAACACAACCCTCACCGGTGCCGAGATCCGGGATGTCGGCCTCCAGTTCCAGAACTACGGCGGCTCCGTGAACGTGGAATGGCCGGCCTTTGACGGCGGCATCGACAGGAACAAGATCAAGCAGGCCGAATCCTCCTGGCGTGCCGCCAACGACGCGATCATCCAGGCCCGCGATCACGCGATCGCCGAGGTATGGCGCTCCTACACCAACGCCAAGACGGCGATCGCCCGCAGGGAATCGGCCGAGCAGTTGGTGGCGGCCAGCAAGGCCTCTTACGATGCACTCTTCGAGAGCTTCAACCTCGGACGCACCTCGATCCAGGACGTCCTGACGGCCCGCAGCTCGCTGGCGCAGGCGATGGCACTCCATGCCAAGTCCGACGAGGCGATCGCGGCAAGCCTGGCGACCCTCACCTACTCCAGCGGACAACTCTGACCGAGCATTTAAAACCCGGAAACCTGCCCACAAGATGAACTCCCAGCAAATCGCGCTGCTCACCTTCGCCCTGATTTTCGGGGCTGCATTGACCGGGTTTGTGATCCAAAGACTTCTCCCCCCGCAACATCTCTCCGATCAATCCAAGGGGGCCGTCCATCTGGGTGCCGCTCTCATAGGCACCCTCGCGGCGCTCATCCTGGGCCTCCTGGTCTCCTCCAGCAAGGGAACCTATGACCAGGCCGGGGGCCTCCTCAAACAAATGTGCGCGACTTACGAGCACGCGGATCGCTTGCTGGCCAACTACGGGGTGGAGGCCGCGCCGATCAGGGAGCAACTGCGGCACTCGGCTGAAAAAATGATCTGGATCATCTGGCCCGAAGAGACAGTGCAGGGCGAGGTAGCCGGGCTTCCCGATAGGGTCGCCACCAAGATGGACCTTGAGGGCGTTTACAACCGGACCTCCCTCCTCAAGCCGGGCAATGCGAACCAAGCGCATCTTCAGAACGATGCCATTCGCCTGATGGACGACATCATCCAAAAACGCTGGATGCTCGAGGAAGTCGTGCTCGGGGGCGGAATCTCGTTCGTCCTCCTGGTGATCCCTGTTCTCTTCATCGCTTTCATCATGCTCACCTACGCGGTGTACGCGCCGAGGAATACCACCGTCACCTTCGTGCTCTTCTGCTACGCCGCCTGCATCGCCATCGCCGTTTTCCTAATCAGCGAGCTCTCCTCGCCGCTTAAGGGAACGCTCAAGGTGTCAAGCCGCCCGGTTCACATCGCCCTGGATGAGATGGGCAAACAGTGATCCCGGAAATTGCCAGAGGGACGGTGTGACGGGCGGGCTGTTGGGGAACCGCTGATGAAATCCCCCGTGGAAATTGCCACGAAGGTTTTTCCAGACTAGGATCCGCGGATGCAACGCCGCTGGATCCTCCCCTCCTCCCCGGATGAGGCGGGCGTCAGACTCCTGGCCTCCGAACTCGGGATCCCGGCAGTGGTGGCCACCTTGCTTGCGGCACGGGGATTCTCGACCGCCGAAGAGGCGACCCTTTTCCTCGACCCTCGCCTCGCCTCGCTGAGACCTCCCGAGGAAATCCCCGGCATCCGCCAAGCCGCGGAGCGCCTGATCGGTGCCGTGGCCTCCGGAGAGAGGATCACCCTTTACGGCGACTATGATGTCGACGGTGTCTCCTCCCTCACGATCCTCTGCCGCTACCTGCGGGCTGCCGGAGGCATCGTGGAGTGCTTCATTCCCGACCGGGCCGCAGAGGGATACGGACTGAGCGCCGCCGGCGTGACACGGTGCCTCAAGGAGACATCCCCTTCCCTCGTGGTCGCCGTGGATTGCGGAACCAACTCGCGCGCCGAAGCGATGCATCTCCGGAAGGCCGGATGCGGTCTTGTCATCCTCGATCATCATGAACCCGATGCGGAGAACGCCTCGGGAGTGTGCGACGCACTCGTGAACCCGAAGCTGGGGGCCGGCTTCCACTATCTCTGCAGCGCCGGAATCGTCTTCAAGCTCTGCCATGCCATGCAGAAAGCCCGCCCCGTTGGGGGACTGGATCTGAGGGAGTATCTCGATCTCGTGGCGGTCGGAACCGTGGCCGACATCGTCCCCTTGCTCGGGGAGAACCGCATCTTGGTCCGGGCCGGACTCCGCCAACTGGAGCGCTCCCGCTGGCCGGGACTTCATGCCCTGCTGCATGTCTCCGGCGCCTCCTCTCCCTACGATCCCTCGGATATCGGCTTCAAGATCGGTCCCCGGATCAATGCGGCGGGCCGCCTCGGAAGCGCCACCGAAGCCCTCTCCCTCCTGCTCACGGATCGCCCTGAGGAGGCCGGCCGGATCGCCGCGCATCTGGACAACCAGAACCGTGAACGCCAGGCCGTCGAGCGTGATGTCACACTCCAGGCCGAGGAGTGGGTCGGGGCGCATTTCGACCCCGAACGCCATGCCTCGATCGTGGCGGGAATGCGCGACTGGCATCAGGGTGTGGTCGGCATCGTCGCCTCGCGTGTCTCGAGGCGCTGGCACCGGCCGACCCTGATCATCGGCTTTGACGGGAATGGAGCAGGCAAGGGAAGCGGCCGCAGCATCGAGGGGCTCCCTCTTGTCGAGGCGCTTGGTCGTTGCTCCGGAGTGCTCGACACCTTCGGCGGACACGACATGGCAGCCGGACTCAGCCTCAGGGAATCGCGTCTCGATGAGCTGCGGGAACGCTTCGAGGCGGCCACCCGGGAACTCATCAGCGAGGAGGATCTGGTGCCGCGGCTTCACCTCGATGCGGAACTCGACCTCGGCCTTGCCGATGAGGAGTGGCTCGGCACGCAGGAACGCCTCGCCCCGTTCGGCACCTCCAATGCCCAACCGCTCCTCTTCTCACGCGGTGTCTCCCCTTCCGCGCCTCCCAGGGTGCTCAAGGAGAAGCACCTGAGACTGGAACTCCGCAGCGCGGGCCGCCGGGCCCAGGCGATCTGGTTCAATGCCTCCATCGACTCCCTTCCGCGCCCCCCATGGGATGTCGCCTACACCGTGAACCGCAATACCTGGCAGGGTCGCGACGAGGCACAGATCCAGATCATTGCAGTCCGGAGTTCCGTTGCGGATGCGGCATGAAAACCGATCCGGGAATCCGTGAATCTGAAAAACAGTTTGGAACTCAGGAAATCATGAATGGAGACGAAATCACCGCGCCCTGTTCCTTTCGTGACTCCCTGACCTCCTGATTTCCTGATGAATAATTCCCCGGTTGGTGATTCTGCAAAAAATCAGGAACGCTCCCCAGCGACGAAGACTTCCCCTACAAAAACAGCGAGGAAACAAAGGGCTATTCCTCAGGCCAACCCACCCGATGATCCGGCCACCCCGCTTGAGCAATTAGGCTGGATCAGGCGTCCGCAACTCACGGCACTCGGCAAGTTGGGCATAACCACGCTGCGCGGGTTACTGGAGCATTACCCGCGACGTCACGAGGATCGGAGACGCTTCGATCATTTCCCGGACTCGGAAAGCGATCGATCCTTCTGCCTCAGCGGGACGGTCGGAAAGACGGTCTTTCGTCGTTTCGGGAGGATGCGCAGCTTCGAGGCCGAGATCGAGGAAACGCCCGGTTCCGCGCTTTCCCCGAGAATCACTCTCCGGTGGTTCAATCTCTTCCATGTCCAGAAGACGGTCGTTTCAGGAAGCCGCCTGATCGTCCATGGGAAGGTCCGTCTGCGCGGCAAACGCCTCATGATGGAGCATCCGGAGTTCGAGCTCGTCACCGAGGAGGACAGGCAGAGCATCCACCTCGACCGCATCGTCCCGGTTCATCCCGCCGGCGAAGGAATCAGTGTCCGGGTCATGCGGGGACTGATCCACCGGGCGCTGGCCGAGACCGACTGGAAGGGCTGGACCGATCCCCTGCCGCAGAGGCGGTCCGACTGGTCGCAGGCTCTCAGGAACATTCATTTTCCCTCGGAACCGGAAGAGCTGGAGCCCGCCCGCAGGGAACTTGCCCTCCGCGAACTCCTCGGAGTGCAGACCCTGGTCACCCTGCGACGCCAAGAGTCACGCCGTCCTCGGGGCGCGGCAAAGAAACCGGAAGGAGCGCGTCTTGAAGCCTTCCTTCGCCATCTTCCCTTCACGCTCACAAGCGCCCAGCGAAAAGCCCTGAATGAGATCCGCTCCGACATGGCGAAGTCTCACCGGATGCACCGCCTTCTGCAGGGTGATGTCGGTTCGGGGAAGACCGTGGTCGCGGCGGCGGCGATGCTTCTGGCGATCGAGTCGGGGCATCGCGCGGTCCTGATGGCACCGACCCAGATCCTGGCCGAGCAGCACTTCAGGAATTTCCAGCATTGGTTCGGACCTCTCGGTATCCCGGTCGGCCTGATAACGGGAGCCAGAAAGGGGAAAAACCATCCGGTGATGTCCGAGAGGAAGAACCCCCCGGCACTGATCGGCACCCATGCACTCCTTCACGATGAGGAGGCCATGGCGCAGGCCGGGTTGGTGGTGATCGACGAGCAGCACAAATTCGGTGTCCTCCAGCGGGCGCGGCTCGCCGCCTTGGCATCGGCTCCCGATGTGCTCGTGATGACCGCGACGCCGATCCCCAGAACGCTGGCCCAGACCGTTTACGGGGACCTTGACCTCTCGATCATCGACGAGCGCCCCTCCGGCAGAGGCACCCTTCGCACCGCCGCCCGCGGCTCTGAGAAGTTACCCGAGATCATCGCCTACCTCAGGGAACAACTCCAAAAAGGGAGGCAGGCCTTCGTTGTCTACCCGTTGATCGAGGAGTCGGAAAAACTTGCCGCGAAGGCCGCGGAGGCCGAGATCGCCGCCTGGATGGAACGAATGACCCCCTTTCCCTGCTCGCTGCTTCACGGACGCATGGGAGCCGCGGAGAAGGAAGACGTCATGGAGGCCTTCCGCACCGGCAGGACCAAGGTCCTTGTCACCACCTCCGTCATCGAAGTCGGCGTCGATGTCCCCAATGCCACGTTCCTGCTGGTGGAGAACGCCGAACGCTTCGGCCTCGCCCAACTGCACCAACTCCGCGGCCGCATCGGGCGCGGCGAGCACACCTCCACCTGCGTCCTGATCGAGGGAAGCGGTAATCCCGAGGCCATGGAACGCCTGCGGATTCTGGAGGCGAGCAATGATGGCTTCGTGATCGCCGAGGAGGACCTGCGCCTGCGCGGCTCGGGCGACATCCTCGGAACCGAGCAGAGCGGACTCCCTCCCCTCAGGATCGCCGATTTCTACCGTGACGCCGACCTCATCGCGGTCGCTTCCGGGGAAGCCGGGCGGATCCTCCGCGAGGACCCCTCCCTCTCCCGCCAGGAGCACTCCGCCCTCAGGCACCTCATGGCCCTCCATGCAGGGCGCCTCAAGGAAACCGGTGGATGACGAGAACTCTCCATTGTGCCGCAGGGCCCGTTGTGCGTATGATACAACTCCAGTAATGGAAACGGCGGGGTAGCCAAGTGGTAAGGCCGGGCTCTGCAAAAGCCCCATGCGACGGTTCGATTCCGTCCCCCGCCTCCATTCCCTAGAGCCCTATAAACAAAGGCTCTGGAGGTAGCGGACACCAAACGGACACCAAAAAACCGTTTTGGGGCTAGTCACCGAGTACGGGTGGTGACTCACCCACTACTCGGTAACAACCCGGGGATCGGCTCGTTCAACATCGCGATTACCCCAATCGCATGAAAAAACATTACCGACTCATCCGCCGGGGAAGCCCAACCCATCGTTCCCAAACGCCACTAGGCCGTCATCCGTTTCAAGGAAAACCGCGGCATACCCCTTGAGGAACACTCCCGCATCGTCGAGCGGGAGAACAGCCATCTCGCTGGGGTGGAGGAGGGCAGTAAGGCGGCGGGTGTTGAGCAAAGTGCCTGCATCTTCAAGAGCGAGGGGTTTCTTGGCGTTGAACATGCCGGAGAGTCTGCCTTCCAAATCCACTCTTGGTGCTCCCGCTTGGGAGCAACTTTTCAGGGAATTTTCCCCAAGATCTATCCGCGAAGATGATAAACCTATCTCTTATGGTATTTACATATCCTAGATATTTATGAATATCTGCATAGGTTTTGTAATAATGACTCTGTCACTTCCCAAGGCATTCAAGAAAGCCCCCGTTCAACGGATGCGGGATCTGGAATCCCTTGGGCTATCCCGTCCCAGAGTGCGCTCGCTCGTGGATCAGGGAATCCTGGAAAAATCCTCGCGCGGTCTCTACGTCCTCCGATCCGCGGACGTGAGCGAGAACAGGACTCTGGCCGAAGTCGGCAAGAAGGTTCCTCATGGGGTGATCTGCCTCCTCTCCGCCCTCAGGTTCCATGACCTGACCACGCAGGCTCCCCATCAAGTCTGGGTAGCCCTTGAGAGATCAGCATGGCCCCCCAAAGTTGAGCATCTATCCCTCAGGATCGTGAGATACTCCGGCAAAGCGTTTGAGGAAGGTCATCAAGAGCACCTGATCGAAGGCGTTCCCGTGCGAATCACCTCTCCTGCCAAGACCGTCGCGGACTGCTTCAAGTATCGGAACAAGATCGGCCTCGATGTCGCCTTGGAAGCCCTGCGCGAAGTTCGTCGGAAACGCCTCTGCACCGCGGAGGAGATCATGCGCTTCGCCCGCATCTGCCGTGTGGCCAATGTCATGAAACCGTACCTGGAGAGCGTTGCATGAGTCGGAAACCGATTACCAATCTCATGGCATCGGTACGCCAGCGACTCCAGAACATCAGCCGCACAAAAAAGGAACCCTTTGATTTGGTTCTTTCGCGCTACGCCGTGGAGCGATTTCTCTACCGCCTCAGCCAGTCGACTTATGCGGATCGGTTTCTCCTCAAAGGAGCCATGCTCTTTCCTATCTGGTTTGAGGAGATGCACCGCCCTACGAGAGATGTCGATCTCCTTGGCTTCAGTGAAAACGATGAAGAGACCCTTGAACGGATCTTCAAGAGGCTCTGCAATATCAGTGTTGAAGAGGATGGACTGATCTTTGATGCCAAGACGGTCAAAGCCGAACGCATTCAGGAAGATGCCGCTTACACAGGCATCCGGGTCACTCTCGTGGCAACCCTTGAAAAAGCTAGGATCCCCGTCCAAGCAGACATTGGGTTCGGGGACATCGTCACCCCCTCCCCCGAGGAAGTTATCTTCCCCACCCTGCTGGACTTTCCAGCCCCGAAACTCCGAGCCTACCCGATCTACACGGTCGTTGCTGAAAAATTCGAAGCCATGGTGTCGATCGGCGAGGCCAACAGCAGGATAAAGGATTTCTTCGATGTCTGGTTTCTGAGCCAACACTTCGAGTTCGACGGCAAATTGCTGGCAGAGGCCATCCGGGCAACCTTTTCAAGAAGACTCACGGATCTTCCTGAGGGCATCCCGATTGCCCTGAGTGATGAATTCGCTTCATCAAAAGCAACTCAATGGAGAGCCTTCCTGAGCAAGAATTCCCTTCCTCCAACGCCCTTTGATCGAATCATCGAGCAACTTCGAATCTTCCTTTCACCAACACTTTTGCAAACAGCCAAGACCGGCACTGCTACTTCTCTCAAGTGGGTTCCTACCCATAAATGGAACTAAAAACAAAGCCCCGGCCCTCTTTGAGGACAGGAACTCTTCCAACCCACCTACCCCGGCTTGATGCAGGAATGGGCTATCGGGTATGGCGGGGCTGAAATCTGCTGTAACAGCCTTCGGACTTTAGCCTTTCGGATGCCAGCGCATCCCTAATCACTCTGCTTAGGTGGTTCTAAGCGCTACGGCCAATAGTCGGCAAGGGGGGATCAAGGCAATCCTGAGGCGTTATGAAAACCATACCCAACACCATGACATCAACTCACCCCCTCAAAGTGATTAGGGCATTTCTGGCCCTGTGCGCGGTAGGGGTCATGACCTCCGCCGTGTTCGCAGGATCCTCCGACAAGAAGGTGATCGTGGCCCCGCAGCAGGATCTCTTCCGCGCAGGAGAGGTTCAGCTTGATGCGTTCGTGGCGGGTGCCGCCGGAAAGTTCGGCGGACCGGGCGTTCCGGGCTCTGGAAACAGGACGGTCACCGGCATGGGTGGTGGCCTCGGCCTCAGCTACTTCTTCACCCGATGCTTAGCCATCGGTCTCGACGACACCCTGGGCGGCCTAAACGGCTCGGGGAACACCTTCAATAACCTTCAGGGCAATCTGATCGCCCGCATCCCGATCGAGAGCCTCCATCTGGCGCCCTATGCCATCGCCGGCGGCGGGGCCACCTGGGGGAACAACAACACCCAGGGCAATGGGAATATCGGCGGCGGCCTGGAGTACAGGGTCAATCGTGGCTTCGGTCTCTTCGCCGACTCGCGTTATCTCTACGGGAACCGCGGTCTCAACGAGAGCCTGACGCGTGCCGGCCTCCGCTTCGTTTTCTGATCCATTCGGAATTTTCCACGGAGTGAAGAATCCCATACCCAGTGTCACTCGGAGCGGAGTGACGGAGTTCCAGCCATGAGCGCGGGACTCCCACCGCGGCCGGAGCGTATCGCCTTCCTAGGCGACTACCTGCCCCGGCTCTGCGGACTGGCAACCTTCACCCATGATCTCTGCGAGTCGGTGGCCTCGGCCTGCCCCTCCTCGGAGTGCTACGTGGTCGCTGTCAATGACCATGCGGAGGGATACGGATACTCCTCCCGCGTGCGCTTCGAGATCGATGAGCAGGATGGGGATTCCTACGGTCGCGGCGGAGACTTCCTGAACGTCCAGGACGCGGACCTGCTCTGCGTCCAGCACGAGTTCGGAATCTACGGGGGACCGGCGGGAAGCCATGTGCTCAAGCTGCTCAGGCAATCGAGGATCCCTGTCGTCACCACGCTCCACACGATCCTGACAGAACCTGATGACGATCAGAGAAAGGTCATGGAGGAGATCATCTCGCGCAGCAGCCGTCTGGTGGTGATGGCACGCAAGGGGGTCGAGATCCTGCAGGAAACCTACGGCGTTCCGCTGGAGAAAATCGATCTGATCCCCCATGGCATTCCCGACCTGGAATTCACGGACCCCGAACCGTTCAAGGAGAAGCTCGGGTTGGGCGGTCATCCCGTACTGCTGACCTTCGGACTGATAGGGCCGGGCAAAGGGATCGAGCATGTCATCGAGGCGCTCCCGGGAATCGTCGCCCGCCATCCTGATGTCCTCTACGTCATTCTCGGGGCAACGCATCCCCACCTCGTCGAACGTGAAGGGGAACGCTACCGCTCCGGGCTGGAGAGTCTCGCGCGTGAGCGCGGCGTGGAGAACCATGTGCGCTTTGAGAACCGGTTCGTCTCCCAGGAGGATCTCAAGGATTTCATCGAGGCGACGGACATCTACATCACTCCTTACCTGAACGAGGCCCAGATCACCTCGGGCACGCTTTCCTACGTCTTCGGATCGGGGAAGGCGGTCGTCTCCACACCTTACTGGCATGCACGGGAACTGCTCGACGGGGGGAACGGATCGCTGGTCCCTTTCCGCGATCCCGCCGCCATCACCGAGGAGGTCGGCAGGCTACTGGATGACCCGTTGCGGATGAAAAGAATCCGCGGGAACGCCTACAGGGCCGGCCGCGAGATGATCTGGCCGGCCGTCGCGGAACGCTACCTGGAATCGTTCCGACGGGCGCGCGTGGATCGGAGGACCCGTCCGAGGGAACCATGGAGCACGGAGAGACGTTCGGCTCCGGAGCCGGTTCCGGGAGGATGGGTCAGGGAGGCCCCCTCCTACCCGATTCCGCAACCACGATACGACCATCTGGTGCGGATGAGCGACGGGACCGGTATCTTCCAGCACGCGATCTACACCGTGCCCAACTTCCACGAGGGGTATTGCGTCGATGACAACGCACGGGCCTATATCCTCTGCAACCTGCTGGCGGAGTCGGGGGAGGAACCTCCGCATCCGGATCTTCACCGGCTGGCCACGGGCTACCTCGCCTTTCTGAACGCGGCTTTCAATCCGCTCAAGGGCCGCTTCCGCAACTTCATGAACCATTCGAGGCAATGGCTCGAGGAGGAGGGAAGCGAGGACAGCCACGGGAGGTCGCTCTGGGGGGCGGGCACCGGTGCCTCGCGTTCGCGCGATGCAGCGCATTCACGCCTCTCGGCGGAGATCTTCAGGAAAGGGCTCGGGGCCGTGGAGCGCTTCACCTCCCCGAGGGCCTGGAGCCTGACCCTGCTGGGCATCCATGAGTACATGCGGCGCTTTCCGGAAGACGAGGCCTCCGGGCGGATGCGGGAGACGCTGACCGGAAGGCTCCTCGATCTCTGGGCATCCTCCTCCAGCCAGGAGTGGCCGTGGCCCGAGGAGATCCTCGCCTACGATAATGCCCGGCTTTGCCAAGCGCTGATTCTCAGCGGCAGGAACATGCCTCACTCCGGGGCGTTGGCGGTCGGACTGAACTCTCTCCGCTGGCTGGCCTCGGTCCAGAAAAGCGACGGGGGTCATTTCCGTCCTGTCGGCAGCAACGGGTTCCACAGGCGCGGCTCCGCACGCGCGGACTTCGACCAACAACCCCTGGAAGCCCAGGCCATGGTATCCGCCTCGCTGGAGGCCTTCCGGGCAACGGCGGACCACGACTGGCTGGAGGAGGCCCGACGCGCCTTCGAGTGGTTCCTTGGCCGCAACGACCTCGGCCTCCCGTTGTACGATGCCATGAGCGGGGGGTGCAGCGACGGACTTCACGAGGATCGCGTGAGTGAGAATCAGGGAGCCGAGTCCACCCTGGCCTTCCACATCGCCCTGGCCGAGATGCGCGGGGCGACCCATCCCCTCACCGGGACATCACTCTTCACGCCATGAGCATGATCCACATCCGGCGGCATGAAGTGGCCTTCTTCCCGCAGAGCGCCCGGGTGATCATCAGGCCCTTCATACCGGAGGAGATCCACCGTATCACGACGATCATCGGACGCGCCCTTGCCCTCTCCGACGGGGAGGTCAGCGAACAACTCGGCACCGTCAGGAAGGAGTTCGACTCGCGTCACTTCGACATCGAGTCGTTGCTCAAAGGCCACTTCGAGAAGGTGCGGCGCCATGTCTTCACCCAGCGCCCGCTTTCCCGCGAGAGGGAACTTCTGATCGGCGCGCTCTTCTCGGGTGAGTACGCCCTGGAGTCCGCCGCCATCTTCAACCCCTCGATCGTCCCCCACCCCGACCAGGGGGGCATTCCGGAAGGCGCGCTCCGTTTCATCATGAGCCTGAGAGCGACCGGCGAGGGGCATATCTCATCCATCGAGTTCCGGTCGGGGGTCATCGGGCCGGAGGGGGGCATCTCCATGGACCCCGTCTCACGGTTCGTCACCGTTCCGGAGATCCTTCCCAACCCCAGCTACGACAAGAAACGCTTCACCATCAAACTGGCCGAGATGGGATTCGAGGACGGCCATGTGGCCGAAGTTATGGAACCTCTCTCCACGAGCTTCACACGAACCCAACTCAAGGGGAGCGTTGATGCCGTCCTTGCCTCGACCCAGCCCGCGACGCGCGATCTGCACCGTTCCCTCGAGTGCATCCGCTGGCTAGCGGACTCGAACTACGAACTCCGCTTCCCGGAACAGCTTGCCATGAGCGAGCGCATCATCTTTCCGGTCTCACGGAACGAATCGGACGGGATCGAGGATGCCAGGTTCGTCCGCTTCACCGAGGAGGATGGCTCGGTGATGTATTACGCCACCTACACCGCCTACAACGGTCACGCGATCCTGCCGCAACTGATCGAGACGAAGGATTTCCTTCATTTCCGAATCCTCACCCTCAACGGCGATGCCGTGCAGAACAAGGGGATGGCGCTGTTTCCCCGGCGGATCGGAGGGCGCTTCGCCATGCTCTCACGACAGGATGACGAAAACCTCTTCATCATGTTTTCCGACAGCCCCCACTACTGGCGGGATCCGCAGGTCATCCTCCGACCGTCGGAGATGTGGGAAACGGTCAAGATCGGCAACTGCGGCTCGCCCATCGAGACCGAGGCCGGATGGCTCGTCATCACCCATGGGGTGGGTCCGATGCGCAAGTACTGCATCGGAGCGGCCCTGCTCGATCTCCATGACCCGACGAAGGTCATCGGGCGCCTGCGCGAGCCCCTGCTCGCACCCGAGGGGGAGGAACGCGAGGGTTACGTTCCCAATGTCGTCTACAGCTGCGGCTCCCTGCTCCACGGGCGGGACCTGATCCTCCCCTTCGCGGTGAGCGACCGCTCCTCCTCCATCGCAAGCATCCGGCTGGATGAACTCCTGCACGCCCTGCTGCAACAGTGACAGGAGAGCGGAGTGCTTTTCACGCCACGCCTCCCTGCCACGGATTTGTTGAAGTGGTTTCCATTTTCTCATTTTTTCATTTGTTTTTCCCCATAGGACGCTCTACGTCCCACACTCCGTGCGATCATGCGCGCATGGACAAGAAAACCCCTATCAGCATCCCGGCCGAGATCCTCGCGCTTCTCGAGGCCACGGCACTTGCCAACGACTGCAACTCCGAGGAGATCATCCTTGCCGCCATCGAGGCATTCCTGGATGGCGACAGGGAGTATCAGGTCGGGGAATAGGGCACTACTCTTCCTCGGGAGAAGGGATCTGAAGGAGGTCGGCAACCGGGTCGGGGGGGACTCCCCCCGGGAGTTCCTCGACCTTGCGCAGGCTGCGCTCCACGGCACGGGAACGCACGCCGACGGTCTCGATCTTGTTGGTGGCGGCGTTTGAAGAGGACTGCTAAAAAACTGATTTCAGGTGAACAAGAATCAACTCCAACAGCTGGATCTTAAGGTGGACGAACTTCTGGCCGAGTTCCACGAACTGGAAACATGGACTCATGAAAAACATTTCCTGAGGGATAGGTTGGAGGAGTTTCTCATGGCCAACGGGTATGATTGGCACCATGGAAAGACAGCTTCGTTCTATGACTTGGTTGGGATAGGGAATGATCGCGTCGAGCATATCCCCCCAAAGCGCAGGGGACATCTTCAACCATACAGGGATCATGCAGTGCGCATCATCTGCATCGGCAGCGGTCGTTTTGAGAGAACCTACGGCGTGGGACCCACATCACGACAACCCGGCGCCCCCTGACCCGTCTACCGCTCCTGTCGTCCTAACTCATCGGTTGAGCAGTCGCCGGGTGGCTTTCAAGACCATGTACTTTTCCTCAAGTTCCGAGGGGATGGCAAGGCCTACATTTCCGAGCATGGTTTCCTCTTCCTGCCAACAGTTGTCCAGTCCTTGAACACCGTGCCTAGGATAGCGGTTGTACCACCAAAGTTGGAATTCAAGCTCCCTGACGACTGATTCCATCACCATGGGTCTCAATGTTTCGATTCCGCAATGGGCCAGGGAAGGATCGGCCAGCGAATGAATCCTCACATAGGGATAAGGAACTTGCCGGGGCTTCACCACTTCCTCAAAGACCCCTGCGGCCGTTCTCTTCACAATCGCTTCCTTTGGGAGGGCAAGCGCACGATTCATGACGATCACGGCCGCCTTCCCCAGTGATGCGGCATTTTCCCGGAGTGCCATGACAAGTCCAAGTGACCGATTCCTCAGGACCAGTACCTGGGATTTGTAGCCGTTCCAGATCGTCTCCGAATCAGCCGTGATCATGTATCCGCCACGCGTGCCGGCAAAGGCCTCTCCCTCGATCTCCTCCTTGATCCATGCCGTCGCCAGACGGGGCACCGAGGGATGACGCTTGGGTTTTTCACCCGTTGCGGGCCGGGG
Organism: Verrucomicrobiia bacterium; assembly: GCA_040380225.1. Taxonomy (GTDB): domain Bacteria; phylum Verrucomicrobiota; class Verrucomicrobiia; order Chthoniobacterales; family UBA6821; genus UBA6821. The sequence continues at coordinate 21,222 of JBEIJN010000009.1, forward strand.
CCCGGATTCCTTTGACTTGGAGTGGATCCCTTTCATTTGGTTTTTGGAATATGGACGGTGTCGCCAAAAGGCGCTTCTTTGCCCTCGTTGCCGTAGACGCACCAGATCGTGGGAAAATCCCACGGAGCCGTCGGAAATGTTCCCTCAAGGTCGGTCAGATAGATGCAAACCCTGGGCGATACATTATGTTTGCCGATGAACTCACCGACAGGGCGAAAATCGGTCCCACCACCTCCCTTGGCCTTGATCTCCACGGGTTCACCGCATCCATACTCATCAACCCGAGTCACCTTCGTGTCGCAATTGATCACGGACACTTTTGAAGGACGGCAATTGCCGATGATCGAATTGATCTCCGCCTCGAAGGAGGCCAGCGCCAGCTTGTTTGCAAAAATCGATCCCGACGTGTCAACGGCCACCACGATTTCCCCCAGAGTCGTGTCGTGGATCTCGGGAATGAGGATGTCTTCGGGAAGAAAGCGGCGGTCGGGCCGGCTCCAACTGTAGTCCGTTGCCGCCGTGTTATCGAAAAAACGCTCCAGCAGGCGCTGCCATGGCACCGCAGGATTCACAATCCCATCGACAAGTTTCAGGATGCAGTCAGGCAGGTTTCCACGCTGCATCCTGGCGGCGGTGGCGGCCCTCACCACGCGTCTCTCCCATTCAGCCCCCATCTCCACGGATCCAAACTCCCCTGATGAGGCCTGCTCCTCGAATTCCCCCCACGCGCCGTCCCTTGGATCCACCTTGCGGTCTTGCGCCGGCTTCCCCCTCTTTCCCTCACGGGAAGAATCCTTGTCCCTTTTGTTTTTTCCTCCCTTGCCCCCCGGCTTTCCACCATCCCCGGCCATGGCCTTCGCCACTTTCACGGAGAGTTTGTCTTCACGCAAAAGATTCAGGATCTCCTCGGCGGACAGGTGATCCAGTTTGTGATCGATCAGGCCGCCTTCCGGAAGATCAAGGCGGCGGTTGGCCGGCACGCCGGAACTCCTGTTGTAATTATCCAGGAAGTTGTTGATCGCATAATCCCCGGCGATGTTTCCCTCCACATTGGCCGGCAGACGATGCAGATGCCCCAGGGCCGGATGCATCACCTCATGAACCAGCAGACCCGCCAACTCCGTCGGTTTCAGCGAAGAGATGAAGTCGGGATTATAGCGGATCACCACCCCGTTGGTACAAGCCGTCTCCACCGAGGGATCCTCGATCCGGGGCATCTGGAGCAGCAGCGATGCGAAAAACGGGTGATCCAGCACGATCGACGTCGAGGCGCGGGAGACGAGTTGTTCGGCTTCGGTCATGGTCAGGCGAAAATCTCCCTGTTGCCGGCGGCCCACTTGCCGAAAGCCGGCGTGCGTGCCAGTGATTGGTCCGCGGAGATTGCCGTCTTCATCGCGAAGACGCAGAACTCCTTCGGCATCCTCTCCAGATAGGTGACGAAATTAGGGAACGTCGCGGCCTTCACCTTCTTCGCGAGACCGGCACAGATCGCGTAGAGCGTGGCGGGATCCGCGGGCACCTTCCCCTTTTCCGGACTCTTGAGGAGTGTATCCAGCTCGGGAAGCTTGTCGTAAATGCTCAGGAAGGCGATGAACTCGGCAGCGGCACCCTGTCCCAGAACACCGTCAAGCAGCGCCTGCCTCACCTTGACGTCCGTGCAGATGCCCACGATGGCACCGGCCTTCTCCCAAGTGCGGGGAGAGGCAAAATTGCTGATCCCGTCCCACTTCGCCCCGTCGAACGTTGAGAGCAGGTCGGGACGGAAGTTCAGGAAAGCGATCACCAGTGGATCGACGCCGTTCCCGTGGGCCCACGAGACCCAGTCGGGAAGGCTGAGTTGCACGCGGATATTGACGATGCGATTCACAACGGCGCTGGAGAGTTTCTCGATGTGAACGCGATCCTCGGGACGGTTTCCCAAGAGCACGACGAACGCATTCTCGGGAAGGCGATGGTCACCCACGCGGCGATCATTGAGGAGCTGAAGCGCAACGTTCTGCACCGAGCGTGCGGCGCAATTGAACTCCTCAAGCGCGATCACTGGGTTCTCCGTCTTGGGCCAGAAGGCGGGACGACTCAGGCGCATCGTCCGGACCCCCTGCTCATCCGTGTCCAGGTAGGGAAATCCCTGCACATCCTGCGGGGCGTAGTAGGCCAGACGGGCATCGATGAACTCCGCCCTGATCTCGGCGGCATACCGGGCCACGATCGCGGACTTCCCCACCCCTGGCTGCCCCTGGACAAAAGGATTCAGCTTGGCCGCGTGGCAATCACGCAGAATCGGGAGAAGCTGGGACGGGGTGACTTCAAAGTGTTTCATATGGGTATTTACTTTTCACATCCTGAAAGAACTCACCGACAGGGAGTGTCGTCCCGACTTCAGCGCTTAAAATAGAATGCTATTTCCAAAACCCATGCCCCAAGGGATAAGATCAGCGTCACTCCTCCGAAGACATGCCAGTATCCATCACACCTCATCTCGATTTCGAGGCTCTCTTGGGCGGCCTCCTCGACGAACTGGACGGGCTTCCCAAAGTACTCAAGCCCCATCCGGTGGTGATTCCATCCATCCCCTTTAGCGACCATCTCCGCTTGGCCATAGCAAGGAAACGAGGCATCTGCATGGGATTGGAGTTCCTGACGCCATCGGGATTCATCAACCGGGTCACCGGCGGTGAAAAAAACTCCCATTGGTCCAGAGATCAGCTTGCATGGCGCATTCTTCCTCATGCCAATCACTATGCCGAGAAATTGGGCATCGATCCTGCAACAGCAACGCCCCGCGATTGCTTTGCGATCTCGCAACTTCTGGCTGACCGATTCGACCAGTACGGCCACTTCCGCCCCGGAATGATCCGTGACTGGTCACGCGGAAAATCGGGAATACCGGCTGACAAGCGTGCCGAATGGGAATCCCACGAGGAGTGGCAGAGGGAACTCTGCAGCAAACTCATTAAGGAGACCCCGATTCCACACCCGGCAATCCGGTTGGAAGAACTGGCCAAGAATGCCGATTCACGGGGAACCATCCACAACTCGTCTTCAAAACTGACGGTTATCGGCTCAGGAACACTCGATCCGCTGCTTGTGGAAGTCCTTCAAATGCTCGCCTGCACCGACTCGGAGATCAGCCTGCATATCCTTCTCCCCACCAAACGATTCCTGGAAGAGATGAAAACCCATCACCGGGAACAGCTCAAGGACTCGCGAAACGATCCCGAGGAGGAGGTTCCCGGAAACCACCACCCCCTTCTTGCCTCCATGGGACGCCATGCGGTCGGCACCTTCCAACTCCTCGGCAAGTTGGATGATAATTACAACGGTTGGCCTGATCAGGCTTCCCATGAGGCGGCGACACAAGTGCCGTCAACCCTGCTTCAACATCTTCAGGGCGACATCCGGGCACTCCAAGCGCCTCCCAAAGAACCTTCCGTCAAGGCGGACGACTCCATAAGCATCCACGCCTGTTTCGGCCCGCGAAGGGAGATGGAGGTTCTTCGCGACCAACTCCTCGGGGCCTTTGAGGATTTCAAGGACCTCAAACCCGAAGAGATTCACATCATCACCCCGTCGCTCGATGCCTACGCGCCCCTGGTGCAGGCGACGCTCGAGGGAATCATGCCCTCTCAGGCGGGCAGAGCCGACCGTGATGAACCATCGGAGCCATTCCTGGGAGTACGGGTCACGGAAACGACGCGAGCCGCTCAGGATCCGGCGACGATCGGGCTGCTGTCGCTCCTCGAAATGGCTTCCGAAGGCCGGCATGAGGCAAGTTGGGTGATGGAACTCCTTCATCTCAAGGCCGTACAGGAGCATCTCGGCATCAAGGACGACGACGATCTGGAAAAAGTCCGTTCCTGGGTAAAGTTGAGCGGACTTACCCGGGGAATCGACGCGCAGGATCACGCCGATCCCACTCCCTCCACGGGGTCGTGGGGCTTCGCGCTCAATCGCCTCCTTGCAGGTGCCATGATGGGGGATGCCGAGACGGCCATCTATCCCGACGATGGCTTCGTCCTGCCGGTAAGCGAAGACTTGGGCACTGGCGGCGATCTCTTCGGGAAGTTCACCAAGTGGATGTCCGCGCTTGAGCAAACGATGGTCGAATGGAAGGAAACCGCTGTTTCATCGGCGTGGGCCGAACGGCTGAAGAACGCCCTTAACGACCTTCTCGGATGCGGGGATGGAGGAGATCTCAAGGTCGTGCCCCATCTCCGTTTTCTTCGTGATCTGGATTGTAAAACCGCTGTGGACGCCGCAGTGATTCTCGACTGGCTCGACAGTGCCACCGGTGAGGAACGCCGCCAGACCCAGGCCTCCGGAAAGACCTCATTCGGACGCTTCAAGCACCTCCAGAACCTGCCCTGCAGGGTACTCGCCATGGTCGGCATGCAGGACAGTGCCTTTCCCGCCCGAAACCGCACACCGGCATGGGATCTCCTTCAGGCGTCCCTGCATCCTTGGGATCGCAACCCCCGCATCGACGACCGTCAACTCTTCCTCGACGCCCTGCTCACACCGACGGACCGCCTCATCATCACTGCGCCCACCCTTAATGTGCGAACCAACAAGGAGGAACCCTTCTCCTCCTGCGTGGATGAATTCATCCGGCTCCTGGAGCAAATGGGTGCCGACCGGGAAGGACTGATCCGGAAACATCGCCTTCAGCCTTTTTCACCGGTCTATTTCGCCGATGAAGTCGTCGAAGCCAAGTCCTACAGCGGAGCGAATGCGGCTGTCGCCAACGCGATCGCGGAGGTCGAGGCCGCCGCAAAACCCCATCCCCTTCCATTTTGGGATGATAAGGCGCGCGAGCAGCTTGATCCGGCGAAGACCCGACTCGAGATCACGCTCAAAGAGTTGATTGATTTCTGGCGCGATCCGGCGCGCGGCTTCGTGAAGAGCCAGGGAGTTCTTCTTCCCCGTGACGAGGAGGACGATTCGGAACTGGATCGTCCCCCGACGACATTGGACAATCTTGAAAGCTGGTCGATCCAAGACGAGATCATGAGAGCACTCGCTTTCGGGGACGGGGAACCCAATCTCGAACTCATCAAGGCCCGCTTATCGGCTGACCGCAAACTGCCCCCCGGCGAACTTGGGGAAAAAGCCTGGGACGATGCACTTCGGAAAGTCCGCCCGGTTGCCGAAGCCATCAAGGCGGCCGGAGTGAAAAAACATCCCGTTTCCTGCACCGTTACGATCCAGCCAACCGATCTGATCCCCGAACTCACCGTCACGATCACGGGGGAGGTTTTTGTCACCGAGGATGAATCTCATCTGGTCTCTTTTCAGGCCGGAAAGCTCCTTGAGAAGGGAAAACCCAAACCGAAGCATCACATTGGGCCGTTTATTTCGGCCATCATTTCGGCCCATGACCGGGATATGAAAACCACTCTTCCGACGCAGTTTTTCGGTCAGGACCATGTAGCCCCCCGTACCCTCAGAGCCATGCTTCCTGCGGATTTTGGCGATCAACTGCTTGAAGCGGTGACATGGCTCCGGATCACCAATGATTTGGTGACAGGCTACCTGGAGGGACGATTGCGTCCTGTCTGTTATGCTGCAGAGACCAGCAACCGGATCGTGGAACTCATGAAAGCAGGTCCCAAAAAGCAAGCTCTTCCCTTCGATGATGCCTTGCTCGATGCCATCGCCGACAAGTGGCACGGTGACGATTATATCCACGGAGAGTTCCATCCCCGCGAGGGTGGTGCTCCGGGAGCCTTGCTGGCTTGGCGTGATCGGAACGAGGGCCCCTTTCCCGGCAGTCAGGATGACTGGCAAAAGTGGACCGACTTGATCGCCAAACCCCTCAACGATTGGGCCAACTCCCCCCAATGAGCACCTTCGATATCATCACCTCCCCGATAGATCCGGAGCTCTCGGTCATTGAAGCGAGCGCTGGAACCGGAAAAACCTACGCCCTGTCTCATTTGGTGCCCCGGCTCCTGCTGGAAGGGAAAGCCGATAGCATCAGCGAGATCCTGCTGGTCACCTTCACCAATGATGCGGCCAGGGAGCTTGCCAAGCGAACCCGCGAGGTGATCGAACGCCTGGCCTCCGAACCCGGACCGGACGAGTCCAGTACCCACAGGCATGTCGCTCTGCTCCGGGATAAAATCCAGACCCCCGGGCATCACAGGACCATTTCCAAGGCGCTGCTGGAGATCGACCGGTTGAATGTCTCCACGATCCATTCCTTCTGCTTGTCCGTACTCCAGACCGAGGGAACGCTCTGCGGTTTCCCGGTGATTCCGGAACTCGTCTCAAGCACGGACGACCTGCTTGAGGATGCCATCCACGATCTCTGGAAGCGGAAGGTTTCCGACAACCCCGTGGCCTCGGCCCTCGCTGTTTCCCAAGGGTGGAAGGTTGATGAGGATCTTAGGATCTTCCGGAACAAACTTTCCCTTCATTCTGCGAAGCCCGAACCGAAGCCTGCGGATTTCGGAGTCATCATGACCGAACTTGAGGCATTGCCCGGACGGTTCACGGGGCAGCAGTGGCAGCAACTTCGCAGCCACCTAACCGGCCTGTCTTGGAAAACGGGTTTTACCGCTTCCGATGCCGATGAAATGCTCAACTGCCTTGAGACGGCGCACCAGGTGACCGACCCCGGCTTTTTGAAAAGCCTCTCCCTCCTCTCCAAGAGCATCGGTTTTGTTCCCAAAAAATCCAACGCCGATAAAGCCGTTTGGGCGGCCGTCGATCAATCTCCCCATGTCCAACTGGCCCGTCAGGCTGCCGAGCAGATCCGACTCGCCCGCTGGAGTTTCCGTGTCAGTGCCTTGTCCGCGATCCATGGGAAGATCCAGCAAGCACTCCGAAAGAACCGCCAGATTGCCTACGACGGTCTGATTGAGGCTGTTTCAAACGCGCTCAGCGGAGAGCATCGGGAGAAACTCGTCGAGCGACTCCGCTCCCGTTACCGCATCGGACTGATTGATGAATCCCAAGACACCGATCCCAAGCAGTTCGACATCTTTGAAAAGATCTTCCTGGGTTCCGATTTCCATAGCCTCGTGTTGGTAGGTGACCCCAAGCAGGCCATCTACGGGTTCCGTGGCGCGGATCTCAACACCTATCTGAATGCAAGGCAGCACTCCCCGCGGGTCTTTGATCTCAGCGAAACCTTCAGGGCACCGCAGCCGCTGGTGACGGCGGTCAACTCACTCTTCCGGCGACCCTTTTCGTTCCTGAACACGGATCTGGAGTTCAAGGATGCCTCCTCGGGACTCGCCCATGACCGGACGCTTCTTTTGGGCGAGACGGAGACCCCGGAAGACCGTGCAAGGGTTGAGTTCTGGGTGGCCGCGGATCCCCGTCCCTACTCCAACGCCCAGAATCGCAACAAAGCCATCGCGGGGGAAACAGCCACCGAAATCCTCCGCCTGCTTGAGACAGCGAGGATCAGCGATCCTTCCAAGGGGGACCCGAACAAAGTCCGCCCCGGGGACTGCGCCGTCCTCGTCAGCACGGGAAAGCAGGCCGAGGCGATCGAATCAGCACTCAAGGAGCGGGGAATCCCCGCAGTCCGTGCGGCAGGCGATGATGTCATGGCCTCCGATGAAGCGGCGGACCTTCTCTCCATCCTGAAGGCGCTGGAGGATCCCCGCCGCAAGGCACTGCGCTTCACGGCCCTTGCCACACGGTTGCTCGGGCGGACTGATGCCAAATTGCGCAACCTTGCCGAAGACGATGAAGCCGAATTGGAGCGCTTCAGGGAGTGGTCGGACCATTTTTCCAAGAACGGTCCCGCCCCCGTTCTGGCTCTGATCGACCGTCAGGAAGGAATATCCTCCCGGTTGGCCAAGGGTGATGACGGAGACCGGCGGATCACCAATCTACGGCAACTCTGCGATCTCCTTCAGGGAGCCTTTGCCGAACACGGGAACCATGTCTCCAAGCTGTTGCGTTGGTTTGGTGCGACGGTGACCGCCGCCAAGGACCGAAGCGATCTGGAGGAACGCCAGATCCAGTTGGAAAGCGATGCCGAGGCCGTCCAGATCGTCACCATGCACAAGGCCAAGGGGCTTGAGTATCCCCTGGTCTTCTGCCCCTTCCTATGGGATTTGAAGGAGCCGAAGGGACAGGAAAAACTTTCCCGCAGAAACGAACAAACGGCCCTTGTGGACCTTGACCTTTCCGCCGATCCGCGATTGAAAGCCGCGATCCAACGCGCGGCCCTTGAGGAGCGCCTGCGCCTGGCGTATGTCGCAATCACCCGTGCCCAGATCAAGGTCTGGATCCACGCAGGCAAATGCTCCGGTTCCACCAAGGTATCGGCTTTGGACTGGATCCTTAGGACGGATTTCTGCACCGGGCAGCGGATCCCTGATGCTGCTTCTTTTGAAGGATGGACCCCGAACGATCACACGGACGGAATCAATGCCATCAAGGCCGCCTCCGGAATCACCGATCTCATTGCACTGAGACCCCCTCCCTCCCCTGCCTATGGTCGCTGGCAACCGAACGACGCGAACGGATTCCATGGCGTACAGGGGCTGAAAGCCCGTGTGGCGCCCGCCATCCCCCGCCCATGGCGGATGACCTCGTTCAGCTCCCTGACCAAGGAAAAGGATTCGCACTGGAGTCCCAAGGAAGAGGATCAATCCAACGCTGCCGGTAGCAACCCGGTTACCACGGACAACTATCCCCCACCCAATCCCTTCCTGAAGGCCCCGGGCAGCAATGTCGTCGGAACCGCGCTTCATGACTGGATCGAGCAGTGGGATTTCCAGTCTTTTGAGGATGGAGATGTCCATCGACACCTCGGGGGGTATTCCTTCCCAAAACTGAAGAATCCCGATCCCGACGCTCCGACGCCTCCCTCTCTTGAAGATTCCGTTCCGGAAATGCTCCGGCAACTCGCCGACGCCACCCTTCCGGGTCTTGATATCCCGATCAGCAAAGCGTGTCCCGAACCTAAGTCTTCCGAGTGGCACTTCCACCTCCCGATCAAGAGGAGCCTGAGCCCGGCAACCTTGGCGAAGGTTTTTGCCGACCACCCGCAGGCGGGATTTGAAAGCTACGCAGAGGCGCTCGCCCGGCTGAGTCAGGACGAACTCGATGGTTTTCTGCACGGCTTCATCGACCGCCTCGCCTTCAACCCGTCCACAGAACAATGGGGGGTTGTGGACTGGAAAACCAACAAACTCGGCGACCAAGTCGCGGCCTATCGGGAGGAAAAACTCCGGGGCTGCGCCATGGAAAGCCACTACTTCCTGCAGACACAGCTCTACCTGGTGGCCCTCCGCCGATATCTCGGCTCCGGCACCCTGATTTCCGGCGCCTGGCTTGTTTTCCTGCGCGGAGTTTACAAGGGGAGCAGCCACGGCATTCTTCACATCCCTTACGATGAAGCTCTCATCAACTCCCTGGATGCCCTTTTTGCTCAACCCATAACCGCTTGACCATGCAGAAATCGCCCGAAATAAGCTGGTTGGAGCGTCGGTGGTCCCTGCCCGAAGGAGGGGATGCCTCGAAGGCCGTGGAGTCTCTCCTGAATTCCGAAAAGGAGGATGGAAGCACAGCCTATCCCCTGCCTGATAATCAACACGACGCGGCGCTCTGGGGCTCCGCGGCAACCATGGAACCGGAGACCCATATCAAAGCCCCTCTGGTGATCGTGAGCAAAGGGGGGCGGCATTTCCTGCAAACCCGCCGCTGCCACCTTGCTGAACAAAGCATTGCCCGGCGCATCCGCACACTCGCGACTGAAACACCACTGCTGATTGACGAGGCCGTCATCCAAGCCTGCTTCCCGGGCGCCGACGGGGATGACCTGCAGGTGATGGCGGCCCGTACCGCGCTTTCCAAAAAAGTCCTCCTGATCACCGGCGGCCCCGGCACCGGAAAAACCTACACCCTTGCCCGAATCCTCGCCCTCATGCTCACCCCAGAAAGCGGGATCCCCGAGGAGAAGATAGCGCTCGCGGCCCCCACGGGGAAAGCCGCTGACCGCATGAAGGGGGCGATCAAGCAGTCGCTTCAGGGCCTCGATGAGGAAACCACTAAAAAACTCAACAAGGTATCCGAGAGGAGCATGACGCTTCACAAGCTGATGGGATCCAATCCGGTCACCGGGCGATGCCGTCACAACAAGGATAACCAGCTTCCCTGGAAACTGCTCATTGTCGACGAATGCTCGATGATCGACACCCATCTTTGGAAAGCCCTGCTCGAGTCACTCAAGGACGATGCCCGGATCATCCTTCTGGGAGATCCCAAACAGCTGCAGAGCGTCGGGCAAGGGAACGTTTTCGGTGACTTGGCCGAGCATGCCGATCAAGAGGAATCCTTCCTTCACGGATGCAAGGTTCACCTGACACAGTCGCGACGGTTTGCCGATTGTCCGAAAATCAGTGCCCTTGCCGCAGCCATGCAGAAAGATAAGGCAGACGAGGCCGAACGACTCCTGCTCCAATCCAATGATCCCGGGGAGGACCTACTCTGGATCAATGTCGGGGAGAAACCACTCGATTTTCAGAAATTCCCCCCAACCCTCAAGGAGGCCTTGGTAACGGCTGCCGATGCCGCCAACCCGGACGAGGCACTGGCAGCCCTTCGTAAGATCTGCATTCTGACACCCCACCGGAACTCCCTCGTCGGGGCCGAATCGCTCAGCAGGAGCATCACTGCCGCGCTGGCAGGGCGCAGGGAATCACCACGCGCCGGAATCCCCCCCAATGAACCGATCATCATCAATCGCAACGATCCCGAGACCGGCCTGCGCAACGGGGCGGTCGGCATCCTCCACACCGATCAATCCGGCAATCGCAAGGCCTACTTCCCTAGGGAAAACCAGTCCTCTCAATACCATCCCCTGGGCGCACTTCCCGATCACAGTCCCGCATGGGCGATCACCATCCACCGATCGCAGGGAAGCGAGTACGATCAGGTCTTCGTGATCCTGCCCCGCAAGGACAGTGTGATGGCCACACGCGAACTCCTTTACACCGCGATCACACGGGCCAGGAACAAGGTTCTCATCGCGGGATCCATGGAGGCGGTAAAAAAGGCCGTGAGCAAACCGGCAAACCGCGTCACCCTGCTCAAGCAAGCTCTGGACAGGATTTTCTGATCGCCGGGTTCAGTCCTGGAAGCGGGGATCCGGACAGAGTTGATCCGCCTCATAGCCTAGCGTGAACAAAGCTTCCTGCTGATCCTCGGTGAGGTGCCGTTTCCATGCACAGAAGGCGTCATACGACCAATCCCGCAACTCCCCGGCATTCTCCCTGGTCAGGATCAGCTCAACGTCGCCGACGATCAGACGGGGATGCCAGTAGACGAGTGACCCGGGCGGGCCGGAATGAATGTCCGGATATCCTTCCCCACTGGCAATCTCACTCCCCCTTCGTTCCTCCCACTCCATGTGGAGTTCGAGGATCTCCAGATAATAGTCATGCACAAGCCCGTGGACATAGCGGTAGAGAGCCTCCATCGCCTCGCACGGCAGGAACGCGCTCCACAGTCGGAACTGGCCCTCCTCATCAGGAAGCCATGTCGCCCAGCGCTCCACCCATTCCATGACATCGCGTGCATCCGGCGCCCTCCCATCGAACCAGTGGGAGTCCAAGATCTCCTCTTTGGAGGATGCCTGGAGCAGGACATGACAGGCCTCGTCAGTGAATCTGCGCATGTCACCGCCCGCGGGCGTGATCAGCTTGAGAAAAGGACAGCAGGGATAAGGTTCCGCCTCCCCGTTCCATGAAATCTCGCACAGATCCTTGGCCATCGAGATCGACTGGCCCACGAGAGAGACGATCCGTGGACGCCAGTTGTTGATGATCCGATCCGTCTCGATCGATGATCCGGCAAATGGCTCCGAAGGTTGGAGCCGGATCGGAGGATTCGGCCCCAAGATTTCCGGCCACTCCATTTCGCACGACGTCTCGGGGGGAGGCGGAGGAGCCATGGTGAGGGGAACATCGCCATCCATGAAGGTGGCGGTAAAGCGACTCTGATTCATCGGTAGAAAATATGGTTCAATAAGGATGACAGGGAGTGTCGCTGGAATCGTCACCCCCGATTCCGGGGTGACTGTCACTCGAGACACAACGAGGTATAATCATGGATCCAACCAACCATCCCTTGATCCCATGAATGTCATGAACCTCATCAATGCCTACCGCACCCCCTCGGACCGAAACCTCTGGTGCTTTGACGAGCCGCGATTCGGCCTCGTCCAGGAGCTCTTCATGCACGAGGCCTCGGCCTTCATCTCTGCCGTTGTCGGGGATCAATGCGAGCGAGCCGAACTGATCTTCTCCACGATCCATTTTCCCACAGCGAACTGCATCCTCAGCCGCACATGGTCCGGAGAAAGGGTCAAGGAAGGCGGGTGCGAGTATCTGGCCCAGTCTCCCATTCTGAAGGATCCCAAGGACCCGAATCAGAAAATCATAGAGATGGAGGCCGTCTGGTTGTGCCCTGCCATGATGTTTTACTTCAGCGGGGAAACGGCCCCGGAATTCATCTACGGACAGATCACTGCCAAAATATGATCGGGGAAAGAGCTTAGGTTCCTAGTTCCAACGAACGGATCAGCCGCCCTTCATTCCCCACCTATCACCTATCACCTATTCCCGCATGCTCCTGTTTCCCCTACCGCGCCGCCTTCCAGAGAAAATAAAGCATTCCAGCAAGCAGGGCGCAGAGGAGCAGGAACCTGTTCATGACCGCTCTCTGCTGGCTCCTTGTCATCCTCGCTCCATCCACGACTGATCTGACCTTTTGTGGGGTTCTGTCAAATCCCATGGTCTTGGTTCTCTTGGCCCGATCCCTGATCCTCAGGAGCTCTTTCTCCTCCCTCCGTTTGATCTGCTTGGGAATGTCATCGATCCTAGCTTGGATCTCGGCGGCCTTGCGATCGGCCTCCTCCTTTTCCCTTCTGACCCTCTCCAGTTCCAGATCCAGTTCCGACTTTTGCTTGCCGACGGACTTTCGCGACGGCTTTCGGACCGACCCCTTCTTAGGCCTGCGCGAGAAGGGGAAGAAATTCATGGGTTGAAAGGCTCAAGGCTTAATTCTGAAGCTTAAAAGTGACAGAGAACGTGGGGGCAAGTCATTGGACGCGGGCACTGGGATGTTCTTCTCCTCATAGCGCTCGACGAGGGGAGCCCACAGCGCCAGTTCCTCTTCCTCGGGTGATCCAGGGGCCGCATCCATGAGCTTCTCGATGCGGGCAAGCGCACCAGCATGCTCCTTCCTGCTCTTGATGATCTTGGGTTTCATCGAATCGGTCAGATGATCTCCGCGAAAGGATTGATCACCTCAAGTCCGTCAATGCCCTTGAAATCCTCAATGTTTCTGGTGATCAGCGGCATCGAATGAACCAATGCCGTCGCAGCGATGATCGCATCGGCAAGCCCCATCTTTCGGATCTGCCGGAGACTGATCGCAACCGACACAATCTCATCTTCAAGACCGATAACCGGAATGGTTCCCATCAAATCATCAAGAGCGCCGATTTCAATCGGTGAAATCTTGGGAAACCCGAGTGCCTCAATCCTTCCTATCAGACTGATCACAGCCCTCTGATTTCCGACCCACTTGGAAAGGAATTCCCCGCCAGGCTTCGTCGAGTAGATCAGGATATTGGTGTCCAGCACCATGATCAGTCGCGTCCGGGCAACGGGCGATCCTTCCGGATTTCACGCTGCCATGCGACAGGATCCGCGATCTCTCGGAAAGGATTGAGCTTACGCAACTGCTCCAAGGCCTCCAACCTCTTCTTGATCTCAGAATCGGACGCCACAACCAGTCCCCCCACACTCTCCAGAGTGGCGGTGACCTTCACCTTGGAGGAGCGCATCTCGGCCGGGATGGGAAGGTGCAGAGTCCCATCCACATCAGGTTCCAGAATGGCCGTGATCGTGCTCATGGCAATACCCTAGCCCAGATGCAGGACATCGGCAAGGTGACGATTTCTCCCATCTCCAGTCTCCTTGCTGCCCTTTCATCCCTCATAGTTCATCCTTCATACTTATTCTCCCGCTCCTCCTCCCCCTTATGCTTCCTGTGCATCTTGTGGCAAATCCAATGTCTCGCGCAGAGTCGCTGAGATCGCGGAGGGTTGAGGCAGGTGGGAGAGAGTCGACGCTCGACTCGGCCTATGCGACTTTACGTCCCGGGCGCTTGTTTGAGAGTTGTTTCATGATGAGTTGGTGGAGGGTGAGCCGGCCAAAACGGCCGCATCATGCAACTTGCTCTGGGTTTTCAAAAAGTCAAATGACCCCCCCAAGAAATCGCCGACTCCTTCTTTATGACACACGAAGTGGGTGACGTGGGCTTGTATCGGGGAAGGTCTTCTGCTATACAAGTAGAAGCATCAGGAATGCATTGGGGTAAAAGCCAGTGCTGCCAACCGGGGACGGAGAAATCCCACGGTGGCTGAGCGAAGCGATTCGCTCGATGTGCGGCGGAGAGAAATCCGCCGAACAAAAATCTCTCCAGGCTTTATGAAGCGCCTTTCCTGATGGAACGGCGCTTTTTTATTGCCCGGGTTCCTGATGTGACAACCCACACATCACACCCACATGAGCGCAGCGAATACCATCCATCGGAGCACAGCAACGCTTGATAAGCCGGTCCTCTCGATCAGGACCACGGACAACCCATTCCACCACCTCTGGAACAATAATGGGACTTGGTGGTGCCACTACACAGAGCACCTCCCCGATCACACCAAGAGGCGTGTCCGCAAGAGCCTTCACACGAGCGATTCCTCGATCGCCAGAGTCCTGAGGGATTCCCTCCTCTGCGAGGCGGCCCACTTTGAAGAGGAGGTACCCAGTGAGCACTAAGCTTTCCCGACGGCACTTCCTTATCAGCGGAGCCGCTGCTCTCGGAGCCTGCTTCCTACCGGCCGATATCCTGCGCCGCGCCCGCCAGTACCAACTCGACCACGATGAGGTCCTCATCGAGGCACCGGAGAGTTACAGGCGGACACTGTATGCTACCCCCCAGGATTCAGGCACTTGGCAGCTCGCCCTGGACGCCCGCACCACGGAAACTCCTCCCATACCCAGTTGGCGAGACTGGTTGGATAATTATCAGGGTGTCAATGTAGACGACCGCAACATGCTGGCCGCATGGATTCGGGAAAACCGGGCCACCTATCGCCTGGGACGAAAAAGTAGCGACTGGCTCGATAGTGAGGTTTGTGATCGCACCTGGTGGAACTACATCGACGGCCAGTATGCCTACCAGGATTCTCCCGAGGCCCAGGCACTGGATTACCTGTTTCGGCTCAAGCTCCCCAATCGCGACATCCAGGATGAAAGAGGGCGCAGCGTCGGCGAACTCACCTACTACTTCGGGGTCCATCCGGGCAACGACTGGCACTTTGCCGAGGCCCAAGGGGATCTGGTTCTCCCGGCGCTTCAGTACCGCCTCAGGGAACTCGGTGAGAGCACAAAAATCGAGATCTGCTCCAACCCTTGGAACTAGAAAGACGGCAACTTCTTAAAAACCTCCCCCATAGGGTAGAGGGGTGTGTGTGTGTTTCACCGCCCCCCAACTCCCAACAGCCCAATTATCTGCCGATCCTCCCGGATCAGGCATCCCTCGACCAGCTGGCCTCGGGACTTCGAGGCCCTCCGGCCTCGAATGATTAAGCCGCCTTCCCAGGCGCCTTTTGCCCAACTCCCAACTCCCAACTCCCAACTCCCAACTCCCAACTCCCAACTCCCAACTCCTAACTCTGCCCGTTGGCTTGCCCTCCAAGCCTAGAGCCTAAACCGCTAGAGCCTCTTCTCCCTCTGTCCTTCCACTTTTCACTTTTCACCTTCCACTTTCATACCAACCAACCCACCCCACCATGCCCAAATCCACAAAGAACACCAAAACCACCAAGAGTCCTGCCACCACCTCCAAAGCCAACTTCTTCGCCATCTTCAGTGACATCCATGGCAACATCGACGCCCTCGAGGCCGTCCTTGCCGACATGGATGGCCTCCCCGTGCGAGGCATGTTCTGCCTTGGGGACATCGTCGGGTACGGGCCTGAGCCGGGAGCCTGCGTGAAGCGGGTCATGGACCTCTGCGCCGTCACTGTTCTGGGCAACCACGAGGCCATGCTCCTGCTGGCCGACAAGATCCTGGATGAGGACTGGGACGAGCCGATTCGGAACCCCCTTCGAATCGCCAAGGAGCAGGTCAGCAAAGCCGAGCTTGGATGGCTCAGGGATCTCCCCATCACCGTGGATCTCGATCCGATCACCCTCTCTCATGCCTCCCTGAACGAGCCGACAGAGTTCAACTACATCTACGAGACGACCGAGGCCGAGGCCCACTTCGCCGCCCAGAGCACCTTCATCAGCTTCAACGGACACACCCATGTCCCCTCCATCTGGGAGGAGAACCCCGAGACCTTCGGGTGCCGATGCCTCACCCCCGGGGAGAAGCCAGTGCGTTTGGATCCATCCAAGCGCTACACCGTCAATGTCGGCTCCGTGGGCCAGTCCCGGGATGGAGATCCCCGGGCCTCCTACGCCCTCTACGATTACGAACAGCACCTCCTACTGATGCGCCGTGTGCAATACGACATCAGCAAAGCCCAGGCCCGATTCAAGAAAGCCGGCCTCCCCGCCCACAATGCCGCCCGCCTAGCCAAGGCTGAGTGATATGCCAGACACACCCACCGCAGCATCGTCTGGGGGCACATTTCCTTGCCATGGAGGGAGCAGCGCACACCTCTCTAAAACTCAAAACCCCTATCCAACGCCTCACCCTCCCAGCAAACAAACTATTGAGACTCCACAACACCCAGGGCCGCAGACCATTCGGTCCAACGATCGGTTAAACCGTGCCGGGAGAGGATTTCCTGAAAGCGCTCCTTGTCGAAGTTATCTAAGGACACCAGATAGACCACTCGGGCGCGATCCTTTGGTCGCCCAACCGTCAGCGCAATAGCAGCCAGATGCTCGGGTCTCATTACCCTCATCCGATGCCCCTCCCATTCCACGATCATCGCTTCGGTAACCGCCTCTTCCTCAAGAGCACCCGATGCAGTGAGAAATTGAACTGGCAAACCATGGATCATCAGCGCCTCCTCCTCGAAGGATTCGAAGCCCTTATCCTTGAGATTCCTGAAAAGCGGCTCCAGCGAGACCAACAGGGCATGCTTTCCTCCTTCAAGAAAAACGAAGACATCCACATCCATGGTGGCGAGCGGCTCCCCATGGAATCCCGCAGCCGTGGCGCCTCCTATGGCATAATTGCCTAGAATTCCCTCTGCAGTCAGCTCCTCGAGAACATCACAGACGCGTTGCATGGCGCTTAATGGATTCCAACTGACGCGTCTGCCTGATCAACTGGGCAATCACCTCAAGCTTACGACCAGGAGACAAGGCTACCTGCGCATTCCTCCAGCGCGGCATACCGGTACGCACCATGGCATGAACGGAAGCATCCGATGGTCGGTAGACCTTGTTCATGACGTCACCATGCCACACCGCAGGCATCAAGCAACAGCCGAAAAGACAACTTTACCCTACACTTGAGTTCGGAATCGCCGCTCATGATGGCTTCGGAAACCCCCATCTGCAGAGGCGATGACCCGAAGACGACAAGCTGGAGAGACCTTGATCCAAGCCCCGCCGACAAAACTTCGGCCGCCTGCCTCAGTAGTTCAGCTCCGGGCGTGCTCCAATCGAGTTGGGGACGCCACCTTGACCTGTGCCATTGCTCGTTCATGGTCATAATCCAATCCTTTGTAGGCGCAGAGACAGGCCAAAGCCTGATCCCTGAGCCTCGGGGTCACCGAGGGATCCTTATCCAGCTTCGCGACCAGAGCCGCCCATCGGGCTCCCAGACGTAGCGCCTTTGTCAGAACGACCGACTTCCTCCAGCTCGGGCTGGTTGAGATTCTGGACGGACTGATTCTCACCCCTACCCGTTCGTCGAGAATCCCCCCTCTGACAAGCCAATCCCGTGTCATCCTTGTGGTGGTTGCACGGTCTATCCGCCCCCTCTTGTGCTCCGCTAACAGCCCCCTTTGAGCCCATTCATCCCTCATCATTCATACTTTTTCCTTTTCATTTTTCCAGGCCTAGGACGCTCTACGTCCTAGTAGCTGTGGCATTATTACCTCATGAATCACAAACTACTAATCCTCTGCGTCTTGATCCTTGCACTCAGTTCCGGCCTTTTCGGGGCTTACAGTTCGGGTAGCGTTTATAGTCCGGATGGTATCACAACATACAGCGGGAATTGTAGGGGTGGTACCTCCTATGGCCCCGATGGGATCACAACTTGGAGCGGAGGCCCACACGGGGGAACCATCTACGGACCTAATGGCATCACCACCTACTCCGGCGGTCGCTCGGGTGGTACCGCCTACGGTCCCGACGGCATCACAACCTGGAGCGGAGGCCCACACGGGGGAACCATCTACGGAGCAAACGGAATCAGCACCTACAGCCGCAGTCCCTCCGGAGGAACTCTGTATGGGCCCAATGGTATCACCACATGGAGCGGCCCTGGATACCCGCCCATTATATCTTCAGACGGTCGAAAAGATTGTGACGACGAGTGATTAACTCCTCTGATCCCATGCAGAAATCACTCACCATTCCCATTTTCTCTAATCGGAGGAAGGACCGCCACGAGGACCGGCTTTCTCTCAGCCACGTGCAGGCACCTGCTTGCGAGCTTTCATCTTGTCCTGATGGAGCACCTTGAACTGCCCGAAGGGCATCTTTTCCCCCAAGACATTCACGACAGCAGAACGGAGGGATTCCCCCACAGACTTCAGGGCCTCCTGTAACTCCCTCGCCTCGGTATCGGCATCCTTGATTACTTGGGATGACTTAGGCATGTGAGAACCATAGCCCGGATGCAGGACATCGGCAAGGGTTCCAGACACTTCACCTTTCCAACTTCAACTTGGAACTTTTCTGGGAGGATTACAGATGATCCCGCGGGGCATGAAGTCGGTCAGATGGGCTGCCCGTCGATGATCACACAGGAGCCAAAGTTGCACGGATTTTCAGATCCGTTGCCACGATGAATCCTCTGTTCCACGAATTGGATTCATCCATGGCAAACAGTGCCCCGATTCTCTCCTCCAGGGCACGCCTTGAAGGATCACGCATCCTGATCAGAAGGATCCCATGATGCGTTCCGGGAGCGAACTTGCGGATATCAGAGAAATCCAGATCCTGAGTGATCAGGAAGCGCCCGTCCCGCTGGGCTCTATCCCAAACGATCTCATCGGGCTTCCCATTGATCCCCTCATCCTCGACCGTATCGGTTTCATGGCCAAATCCCGAGAGAATCCCCACCAGAGAGGAGGGTAAATTTTCGTCCAGCTTAATCCTCACGCGGCTACCGGGACGGGTGGCAGCGGAAGATCCTCCTCTGCGGAGGAGGCAGCGTAGGCGATCACCGCCCGCACAGCCTCACTCGACAGGGTAGGAAATGCTTTTAGGATATCCTCGATGGAGTCCCCATCGGCCAGAGAGGCCAGAACAGTGCGTAATGTCACCCGGGTTCCACGAATCACGGGTTGACCGCCGCAGATCGATCGATCGGTCACGATGTAATCTTTGAACGACATGATTAATCCCTAATCCCGTATACCTGGGTAGTCAATATGGCCTTATATATCCAGGACATCGGCAAGGTGACGATTTCTTCGATCTTCAGCCTAAGATCCTAACAGCCTATCCATCACACCGGCACATCCAGCACTCCTGTCCGAGTTGAGATGCTCGATCAGTCTATTGTCGGCCTCGTAATAACCGCCGATAACTGCTGGGCACCGGTCACTGCTTGGATGAAGGTTTGTGCCTTTGTCGAGATGCAGGGGAAAAGTGCATTGGGTACCCACACCCCTTTTTACGGGAATTCGGATTCCGTATGAGCCCCCCTCCATAACCTAGCAATGGTCTTACCTTCCGGATTAAGGTAAGACCAATGGTGTTAATATTCTCTGGGAAGCGAGCGTTCTAACCATATCATCAACCCCCATGGCACGCTGGTACATCGCACGCTCTCCGGAAACCCTTGATGAGGATAACGAGGGCGAACTCATCGCCTACCAGGCACTCAAGAGCCTCGATGACACTTGGACCATCCGTTGGTGCTACGACTACCTTGATGGGAAGGTCGAGAAGGAAGGCGACTTCCTGATCCTCGGCCCTGACGGCCGTCTTTTGGTGCTTGAAGTCAAAAGCCAAGCGAGGATCTTCACCCCCACGGGACAGCGCGACGGGGAGGCCGAATCTCGTGCCGAGGACCAGGTGCAGGCCCAAAAATCGTGCGTACTCAAAGCCCTCTCGGAGCTCTTCGAGCATGGCCGTGGAGACTTTGATAAGCCATGGACCGTCGCGGCGATCTTCTCCGCCAAGGAACACGGCTACCAGCCCAAGACCCATGCCCATCCCTTCAGCTTGATCGGAGGCCCGGACCAGCTCCGAAAGCTACCCCAGTATTGGGAGGAAATCACCTTCGGTGGATATCCCGCCCATCGCCCCGAAGCGGCACTTAACCTCTTCCACGCCGTCTACGGGAACGCCTCTCCCGAGGCCGAGGCACGCTTTATCTCGGAGACCGACCGGCTCCTCATCGAGAAGGCATCCGCCGACTTCTCCCTACTGGAGGCCCTTTCCGAGAACAGCCAACTGCTCGTCCGGGGCGGGCCCGGCTCGGGCAAGTCCTGGATGGCCGAACGCCATGCGCGGATGCTCGCGTCCCAAGGGATGAACGTACTGTTCCTCTGCTTTAACAAGGCCCTTGGCGCCCACTTCACCCAGTCCGTGGCGCGCCTTCGCATCAAGGGGAAGGAAGACCTCGTCGGCAAGATCACCGTCCGGACATGGGAGGCTCTCTGCGAGGAGATGGGCAGGCGCTTCGCTCCCGGGGAACTTCCGGCGAAACCACCGCAGGGTGCTCCGGATGCCGATTTTGACCGTTACTATGCCACCCTCCACTCGGCACTTCTCGCCGCCGTCACGGCTGATGGATTTGAGGCACCCTACGACGCCCTGATCGTCGACGAGGCGCAGGATCACCGAAATGACTGGTGGGAGATCTACTTCGCCCTGCTCACCGGCGGCAGTCATTCCCAGATGGGCATCTACTACGATCCCGCCCAGAGACCGGGGTTTTTCAGCGGGGAATTCAGCATTGCGAAGGTTGCGGAGAACCTCCCGGGAAAAGCCCACCTCCAGCTCTTGGAGACACGCCGTTACACCCGCCCCATCTTTGAGTATCTTAGCAGCCTGCAAAGCGAGGAAACCGACCGCCTCATCGGCGGACTCCGCAGCAGCCACCTACTTGCCGGTCCTGAAGTCATTGTCAAAGAGGCGCCAAACCCCGACATGGCTAAGTCTGCCGCAGCCGCACTGCTCAAGGAATGGCTTGATCAGAATCTCGTGACCCCCGAGGAAACCCTCCTACTGTTTCCGAAAGATCCCTTCTCGGACAGATACCGCCAGTTCACCGCGGACAGCTATTTCGCCAACTGCCGGATCGTCCCTGCCGATTCATTACATACCAGCGGAAACGATATTCTCCGCGCCACCTCCTTCAATAAGTCCAAGGGTCTCGATGCCCGCGCCGTTGTCCTGATCGGCACATCTCCTTGGGAAAACCTCGATGCCGACCAACGCCAGTCCTACTGGATCGCTGCCAGCAGGGCACGCCAGATGCTGGCGGTGATTTCCAGTTAAGCCCCGTGACAACCAGTCATACACCCCGACCCTATGAGCAAAGACGACGCTATCATTGAAGAGGCCACAGCCCTACTGGAGGGACGAGTTGGTAAAGACGGTTCATGGCAGTTCTCAACCGCATCTGATCAAAGGGAAGGCTTTGAGATGCTCCTGTCGCTTGCCAAGTCGGGCAATCAGCTTGCCCAACTGAAAGTCGGGAAATGCTTTCTGGAGGGAACCGGCACGCCAGAGAGCGAAAAAAATGGAGTCGAGTGGCTTGAGAGATCCGCATCGTCAGGTTTTAACGAGGCCCACATGGAACTCGGCCAATACTACCTGAACCAATATGAGGAACATATCGACCGGACCGATAAAACATTGGCTCTTGCATATGATTGGATGAAAAAAGCCGCGGATCTTGGTGATCGCTTCGCAGCCTCAAAGCTTGAGCAATGCACACCCGAATATCATCGAGAATGTGAAAGGGAGTTCGCTGAAATCCTTGCCGCTGCTGAAGCCGGAGATCCTGGTGCCCAGCGCATGATCCATTTTCATTACCTCAGCGGCTATGGAGTCAAAAGGAGCGAAGAGAAAGCTGCATTTTGGATAGCCGAGTTTGAGAAAAACAAACCCGCTTACTTGGAAACCCTGCAAATGAGGGCAGCCACTGGGGACCAACAGGCCTCCCTTGAGCTGCATGTACTGCAAACAGGTTCAGCCTTGGGTTGATCCTCAGCGACTTTACTACCCACGGACCCTGAAGCTAATTTGATCCGTCCCAGCGGGTGCGGGTCTTCTTCTTTTCCTCCAGCTCATCGCGGAGTTTTTGCAGAGCCCCGGATGCCTCAAGTTGCTGAATCAGATCCCGCTGTGAATCGAGAAAATCCAAGATCCCGCGTATCACCACCTTACTCAGGGTAACGTCGGCAACTGTGGCGACCTCCTGCAGGCGGATCTTTTCATCCTCAGGAATGCGGATACTTATCATTTCTCCGCTGAGTTTAGGGGATTTGTAGTCTTCTTTGCTCAGGGGTCTTGCGGCTTGGAGAAAATCCCGAAGCCCCTTGATCACCGCATCGCTCAGGGTCACATCGGCATGATCGGCTATCCCCTGCATAGCGATTTTTTCCTCCGCAGGGATGCGGATCGTCATCAGCTTGTCTCGTTTTTTAGGCATTGTTAGGATCGTATTACGATAGCAGGACTTTCTCAATCCGAGAGATCAGTCTTTTGTGGCCCCCTTTTTCACCGAATGCACGGTAGTTCAGCTAAACACCTAACAGTCTTCAGCCTTCGGTCAAAAATCCTATCCATCATACCGGCACATCCAGCACCCGGGCAGAATTCAGGTGTTCAATCAGGGAGGTCATGACTTCATCGGGGATGACATCGGAGTCGATGAGGATTTCGAGCGCCTCTGCCGCTGATTCCACCTCCTCAGTCAGGGCCTCCAGTTCGATGCTTCCGGATTCGTTCAGCAGGACCCAGACATCGGGGCATCCGTTGCTTCGGAAATCATCCGCATAGAGGAGGTCGGTCGCCCCCTTGGTCGTGAACGTTTGCATGGTTTTTTGTACTACGACCTGAGGGCCTTTGCCAGGCGTGAAAGCAGCCTTGCCCTATATTTTTTCTTCAAGGAATGCTCCGCAATGCGGAGGACGCGCCAGCCGCGCCTTCGCAGTTCCCGATTCACCTCACGATCTCGCTCCCGGTTGCGAGTGATTTTGGCCTCCCAGAACTTACGATTTGCCTTCGGTGCTCTGTAGCACTTCGGACACCCGTGCCAGAAGCAGCCATCAACAAAGACCGTCAATCGCTCCCGCGGGAATGTAAAATCAGGTTTTCCCGTCAGCTTCAGATGCCGTCTCCATCCGGTGATTCCCTCCTCTCGGAAGAGCTGCACCAGCACCCCTTCCGTCCGATTGTTCCCCTTTCCTCTGATCCGCGACATCACCTCAGACCGTTTGGCCTTGGTAAAGACGTCGGGCATGCTGAGCCAATTTATTCGATAACCGGCTCGAAGGGATCGAGAAATCCTTGTGCTGGGATGTCGTCGTGTAACGCATTGATTATCTGTTGGGCCACAGCTTTGACAACCGGAACGGCAACGGAGTTCCCGAACTGCTGGTACGCATGCCTTCTCATGTGATGAGGAATGAATCTTTCTGGGAATCCCTGCAATCTGGCACACTCACGAGGGGTGAGTTTCCTTGGATTTTTCCGGTCTTGATGAATCAGGATTTCACTGCCGTCCTTCCAGTAACGGGCTGATATTGTGTTTGTATACGAATCTTCTGGTCGAAAGACAGCATAACCGAATCCATTTCCACGGCTTTCGTGATTACGACGGCGTCTTTTGTGTCCCTCGTAAATCAAGTCGGAAATCGTGTACCACGGATCAACATTTTTCTCCAAGATTTTGCCAACACAGTTTTTTTTCATTGTTCGCGGTGGCTCGGGAAACTTGAAATCAATCGCTTTGTCAAAAGCCACGATAAAAATACGTTCCCTGTTTTGCGGAACCCCAAACTCACGGGCCTGCAAAACCTTGGCATAGACCTTGTAGCCGAGACCATAAAGGGCGGCCACGATAACACGCATCGTGTTTCCGGCATCATGAGTCTTGAGCCTCTTGACGTTCTCCAGAAAAACAACCTTTGGTCTCTTGGATCTTATAATTTTCAGGATTTCGAAGAACAAAGTTCCCCTCGATTCATTGAAACCAAGTTCTTTTCCTGCCCTGGAGAATGCCTGACACGGAAATCCGCCCGCAAGGATATCATGCCGAGGAATGGCATCTTTAAACTCCGGAGGCTGATCGTCGTTCTCAGTGAAGTGCTTGATGTCGCCAAACGGCGTCTCTCCGTAATTTGATAGATACGTTTCCTTGGCCTGCCTATCCCACTCGCTCGAAAAAACGCACTTTCCCCCCACTGACTGAAGCGACTGACGGAAGCCACCTATGCCTGCAAACAGGTCTATAAAGGTAAATTTATAGTTGGCAGGCGGTGGAAGAAAAATGCCCGAGAACTTGATCCTTGGCATGCGGCTGTGGTGATCACTTAAGCTTGCACGTCCTTCCTCGGGAAGATTAGCAGCTCCAGAAAGAATTTTTCTCCACCTCAGCCCAGCCACTTTTCCCAAAACCAAGGGGTCAGATTCCGGGGACTGAAGCCAGTGTCCGATGATCGCAGGCAGTTCCTCCCGTATTGCTTCGCTGTAGACTCCGTCTGCCTCAGCATGAAGTATGATGTCCAAGGCATCCCGATGGGACATCACCCATTCCTTCTGCAGTGTACGCCTGCGCGGGCTCTCATTTTCAGCACTTCGACTCATGCCCCGCACCCGTAAATCCTGTATAGCGCCTGCTTACTCACCCCCGTATCTTCTAGGATTTGGGGACGCTTTTCAACCAGAGTATCAATGATCTCTTTTATTGTGGCGACATCCGCAAAATGGATGGCCCTGTGGGCATGTGGACTGAGGGCGAATAGATTGGAAAGAACGTCCAGATTGAATGTGATTTCTTTCTGAAGGGCGAGGGGTATCAGGTGATGTCCCTCCAGATAGCGGTGCCCGGTGCTTTTCGAGATGAACTCGGGACTGTCGTATCCCGCTTCACAAAAATATTTCGCTCTTTTCATGCACTCCTCAACAAGGCGGACACTGCGAGCCGGAACCGACCGAGCAAGAAGCTTCCGGAATTTGGGCTGGGTGTGGACCAACAGGTTAATTTGATCACCGATTTCATCAATTCGGGCGACGGGCAGTTTTTTCTCAATCGCAGCCTCATCTTTTATCTTGGTGGAGCGGATTCCAACTGAGGCTGTTCTTCCGGAAAAGCGTGCATAAATCACTTCTCCCGCCCTAGCTTTGAATCCCTCTCCCTGATTAAAATACAGCCTTAATTCCTTTCTTGGAGGATTTCTAAAGACAAGCTTGAGCAGAAGGCGCTTGCCATCGGAATCTCGGAAAAATGTATGAAGACCCTTTCGTAGATCCCTCTTTGCTTCCTTCTCAGTATGAATCGGGGAGAATGCTGCGGAGAAAATTGGCGCATCCACTGCCCGAACCGTTATGTGGCCCTTCTTGGCCTCAGCAGTAGTTACCTGCCGCTCGAACTGGGCATCAATCCATGTAGGCATAATAACTAGCGTTTCCTATAAGTTGACTTGTTTGAAGAATATGACTTTTTTAAAATGAAACCCTAAGACGTTTTTGCTTAGTGGATTTATTTTTTTTAGATTTAAAGTTCTTACCCCCCTTCTTCCTTTTTGGATCTAATAAATCTTTAAGAGGGATCTTAGTGAGTATGTTGCTTGAAAGATCTAGGGTGTACTCTATTTTTTTAACACCGATTGGTATGGAACCGTTTTTAAAGGATTCGGGTGTAATTTTTGGGAATGTCGCATCAACGGCATAACATTGAATGTCACTTTCAAGTAGATTGTAGCGCCTTCGAGTTCTTTCGGGATTGCCTTTGCGATATCCATAAAACTCAAGCCCCTCCTCTAAAAGTGCTTCATCATAATTTAGCAGAACAAGTTGCTCCGCAACATTATTTATTGTGAACTTACCTTTTCTGTTTTCTTCTTCAAAACCCAAAAAGGCTATAAAGAGAGGTTGTCCAGAGGAGCTAAGTAGTTGATTTTGGCTTGAGATGGTTATGTTTTTTTCATCCCTCTTTATTGACGATTTAACTTCTATTTCAATTTTGTCGCATACAATGTCATGTGTTCCTTGTGCTACGGCCCTCCAATCAAATTCATTGCCAGTTTTCTTTAGCTCCAACATTACCAAGAGCTCTGCAATTACCTGTCCTGGATTTCTATTAGACATGTTATTTCCGAGGGCCTGCTTCCATGAGTCGCACCAAAATACAGGATTTGACACCAAGGTTTTTCTATTGGCTGGACGTACAAAGTCCTCGCAGATTGATGGAAAAACTTCCCGAAGGGAGGGAAAGTCTTTGCACTCTAACATGATCCCGTATTTAGGGATATTATCAATATCGTTTCGATGTGTTTTCACCTCAATCGAACGAAACTTTTCAAAGAATTCCTCGCAAGAAGAGGATACCTCGAAGAATGCAGAAATAGATTTACTTTTGTATTTAATCAACCAAGCACGGTTTTTCCCCTTGAGTCCGCGTATAGGTGTATATTTACCTTCCTTGAGATTAACTATTTGGTCTCTAATTTCCTCTAGAAGTTGCATTTATTCTCCTTTTTAGTTAACTGATTTGATATTACTTTTGCTATAGCTTGTGCAAGTAGTGGCGGGACTGCATTTCCAATTTGGGTATAGGCATCCCCCATGCTACCTGTGAACTGAAAATCATCAGGGAAAGATTGAAGTCTGGCAGCCTCACGTATTGATATCCCCCGTGGTTCAAATGGGTGAATATGACTGTAGGTATCTACTCCCAAATGGGCTACCACTGTTCTTGAAGGGCAATCTGGATCAAGCTTTAGCCACTTGTCATCGAATTTTGTTCTATCGTAAGGAGGAACAATCTTTTTCTTTATATTCTGAAATAACTCAGGGTTATTTTCAAAACTTATACCCATCTCTGTTGATCTCTCCTCAAGAATATCATCCGCTATCTGTGAAGCTGCCAAGAAGTTATCATTGGGCTTCATGCGTTCAAATATTGGGAAGTCCCTCGGGGTGTTTCTATATAAGTGCGCTGTTGTTCCCTCCCAGTCAGTAGTACCGGCTCGCATGATTAGTTGGTACTTGTTAGCAGGCGCTGTCTTGTATGGAATCTCAGCATTCATCCAGTTTTCGAGGTACTGTTCCGTGGAATACTTTCTAAGTTGAGGCAGATCGGAGATGGCATCATTTACAGTGACCCATGGTGAGAAGGCGTCATCCCATCCGTGTGGTTCTCGGAAATACCTCGATGATTTACGTATTCCTTTAATTTGATGCCTCAAAATACCCGCCATTTTAACTGGGTAATGTGTTGGCTCCGGCCATGCTGGAGTGATATCCAAATCGCTGCGATATGCGATAAGAATGACTCTCTCTCTCACTTGAGGCACACCGAAGTCTGCAGCGTTCAAAATACTCCAACCAGGAGTGTATCCCACTTCTTCGAGTTTCTCGCAGACCCTTTCGGGAATGTTTTCCCCCCCGTAGGAAATAGAGTCGGGAACATTTTCCATTACGATGCATTGAGCATTTAGATGGATCGCTGTATTTATGAAATCTTCATAGAGACTACCTCTTGGATCGACGGTATGGTGCCTATCTGCCCCTAATGAACTTAATTTGCCGCGTCCTGCGCGTGAGTAAGCTTGGCAAGGCGGACCTCCAACCACAATCAGGTTACCGTCTTCTACATCCACACCGAACCCCTCTTTAAGAAAATCATTTTCTTCCGTCAAAACGAATTCCGATATATCGGCGCATTTGAAAATGCGCGATGAATCCTCAATAGAAGTAAAATTACATTGGAATGTTTTTACAGCCGCTGGATTACTATCCACACATGCAAGCAATGGAAAACCCACTTTTTTGAAACCAAGTGCAAAGCCTCCACAACCGCAGAAAAGATCCAATATTGATGGAAGCGTTGCGCTCATTTGCTAGAATTATTGATTTTTTCAACCAATGTATCCACGTATCCTGATACACCGCCAAGACAAAGCTCCGGTTCGACGAGCATTAGTTTTGCAGTATTCAATACGAGCAGCTTTTTGAAAGTGGGTACATCATAGCGTTTTTTTGCACTCGCCCCTAACCGCTTTAAAAGCTCCCTGTTCAATTCGACTCTATAACCGCCAGGGCCAGGTCTTTGGACCAAACCTTGGATTGGATCAGTATGATTATTATAAGAGGAAAATAAACTTGATGTCTGCTCTCTATCACCTTGATGGGCAAAGTGGCAATACCACCATAGACCTCTAATATGGTTTTTCAAACGGTCATCATAAAAATAGGATTTCCCGTCCTCTCTTTTTAATAAAGACGCCTCTCTGTCAACTTTTCTTCGGATCGCAATAAAATCAGGAATAACAATCATCGAAAGTCTCCTCCAAATGTCAATGTTGGAAGCCAACCTTAGATTAAAAACAGAAGCACTACCGTTCAAAGGCAGAATTTCATAATACAGTTCCAAGGCAAACGAGGAATCAAGTTCTGACTCCTTTACTTTACCCACCCATAGATCTGCATTACTCCGAAAGAATTCTTCTGTTTTATTTCTAATATTTCTTTCCGTATTGCTCAATGCACGTAAATCGGGCTGGGGATCACGGCCAGCGATCCATTCAGACCACTTCTTCTTGCATTCCTCTAGTGGAAGTTTTGCTAGATTCATAGTTGCAAGTCTACTGGGAGAATGTACTACGAATGGAAGATATCATTTCGTGGGCTTCATAAGCATTCCACCCTTTTATACGGTAGAATTCCGATGCCGCATCGGCAATGCTTCCTTTTGGAAAATCATCGGACCCTTTTTTGATTTTTTCCCATGTCTGGCTGTTTTCTCGGATCCTCATCATGAAAAGTGTTAGAGCTGATGATAATATCTCTTTTAGCGCTGGAGAGAATTCGTTTGAGGGATCTCCATTTGGCATGATAACAGCTGCATCCTTATGTTGCATATTGATCAGAACTGCAAAGTTTTCCTTGTTAAATAGGCGATCAGGTTCTTCACCCCATTCCATTTTCAATCTCCAAGGCGGATCCGTTGGTTTTGCATCACGATCCTCTATGAGCGGAAATACTGATTCATCCCCGTCGAGTTTCAAAGTTAGAGGACCCCAAAAAATACCCAGGATACTTCCCGGTTCATTACAGAATCCGAATCTTGATATCTTTGAAGGGGAATTGAGATAAATTATGCCACTAATGACAAGATCACCGGATAGCTCCCTTGGCTGAAAAGTTATTTCTAGCTGCCTGCTTTTCACGCATTCCCCTTGCTTGAAGAGGATTTTTTTACTTACACCCCTACGTCCGGTTGTGCTTGATTGCCACATCAAGGCCGCTCCGAGTTGGGCGCCTGAACCAACGACTGCATGCTCCCCGGTAAATAGCCTTTCGAGATTTACAATGCTTATATTAACCCTCACACTTAGACTGTTTTCATCAGGATTAAATCCACTCAATGGCAATGTTTCTGTGTTTTTGTTGCCTAAGATGGGCTTTCCTGATTCAAATTCAAATTCAATGGAGTGGCGTATCCCGTAGAGGTCAATCTCTGAGAGAGTTTTGAAAACTTGGATTTCCGAGCTGCTCATTTGATTATTTATACTTCTGTGATTTTCAGCAGTGGTAGGAAGCCGTTATCCCTTACCTTGATTTCAATCTCCCCCTCCAATTCTTCCTTCCGCTTTTCAGTAATGAAAGTTACCTCATACATGGATAAAATTACCTCCAGTGTTTTTTTTATCTGTTTACCTGTCCCTATAATATTGTGACCCAAAGCTGCACTTTTCCCCTTTTCCCCTGTGCTTTTTGCAACCCCTATTTGGGCAAACTCAAATGGAAAATCTGCACCGCCTTCCAACTCTTTTTCCCACTTTTCATGAGATATTCCACTGTTTTCATTAGATGCGTAAATGTTCAACTTGAAGTTGCGCTTTGCACCAATAGGAGCATTCGACTCACCTGTATTGATATTGAAACCAATTTTTAATCTATTTCCACTCAAAAAAGTGGGTTCCCCGGTCCTAATCAAAATAGTATCGCGTTTTAACTTTGATGGGTCGCTGGTGCGTGTGCCACTACGCTTCTTTCCCTGAACGGTTCCAAAACCAGAAGGCAATATCATTTTTGCGATTTTTGATGCCAATGCGGATACGTTACTTTCTGCATTTGTAACTTCAGTTTCATTGTATAATTCGCGACGAATATTTTCCCGAATCCCACGCTTCAGCGCATTGAAGAAAGTTGGCTGAAAGCCGGTCTCTTTAATTTTTTCTTCTTCTTCCCATTTGTTATGGGCAGGTGGTTCATTCCTACGAACATGCTCCTCTAAATTAAACTCACCATCTCCAATCGGATTGAATTTAGACTCTAATCGAGCATCGCCTCGCAACACGAAAACACCAACGAGAAAATGATCATTATCTTCGGGTATGCCGCTCACATAGGGTCCCTCGCGCTCATAGGACACAATCATTCCGGGTTTTCTTACTAAACCTATTATCGGTTTGTGTGTAGTAAGCTTGCTATCAGCAACATGATTTTCAAGCTGAATGTTGGCTGATGGTTCGGTGCCGTCTTCCCCCGTAAGGTCATACTTTGGCAACCTTATAACGGCAAGCCGGCCAGGCGATCTGTCATTATCGGCAAATGTTGAATTGATCGGAAATTCCAATAACTTTGCCTTTCCAAAAAGAGGATTTTCTTTATCATCAGGATTTTCTGCCAAGTTATAGAGATTTTTTATTGCTTTGAATAACGGCAATGAATGAGTGACTTTTCTTCCATTAACTCTTACTTGTAATTTAGCTCCTTTGGCGTAACCAGGGTTATCGATTCGGGGAGCATACCATCGCTCAAGTGCTATTTTGGTGTAATCTGAATGCCTTTTAATAAGTTCTTCTATCTTTGATGAATTTGAATATGGAAGCCAATAGGGATCGGTGGCAATATCTCCATTTTCCCCTTGGGGTGCTGTAGGAAGTTGCGCCTTACGCAACATTGGCATAAAAACAGAGGTGCCTGTTTCTTTTTTAAGAAATGGTTCTATGCCGATTTTCTTTAGGATTCCCTGTATCTTTGTTTCGTCTTCGCAAGGGGGGGTCTCATCGTTACCAACCTGCTTTTCACCCCACCATGCAAAGCCAGTTGGGTTTTTTAGCAATGAGTACTTACGGTATTTTTCTGTTTGATCTTCGAAAAAACAAAAAATCAGTCGTTCTCTGTAAGTTCCATTATCTTCCTTGAATCGTGAGTAGAACATCACGGGGGCCATGCTGACCCTGTAAAAAACTGTTTTACCTACACCAAAAGACCCTCCTGCACCTACTTGGTTTTGAGCTTGGCCGATACATTGGGTAAGTTTGATGAAGTTTCCGAAGTTCTCCTCGTAAGGATTTCCATCCTCATCGGTCGGGACTTTACTCAAAGATGAGTAGCCGCCTAATCCTCTTGTGCCTGTATCCCTAATTTCCAATGATATCCCTTTACTACCACCGTGATTGAGGTATTTCAGTCGATCAAGCGCCTCATCGTCCAGAATTCCTCGCAACTTTAATGTGTCAAACTCCCTGTAATCAAAATCAATAGAGACCGTTCCACTGTTTTTAAGAGCGGCATCAGCGCTATTCTGGACAGCTTCCCTCACCAAAAGGTCAATTCCAGGATCTTTATTGTCGTTCAGGGCTTTAAGCGCATAACTCCCATATTGGACTAAGGGACGATTAGGAAGATCTGCCCGAATAAGCTTTAAATTCTTCATTTTTTCGAAGTAATTATTTAATTTAGCCTTTCAGGCGTGAGCCACTTTTATGACTTAAATCTTTTTTGTTTTTTGAAGATCCACTTTTTAGATCTACCCTGCGTTTTATGCCGATAATAACATCGTTAGAGTCATCGATATCTGGCTTATCAGGATCTAGCTCCTCATCTGTGCGGGAAACAGTGATCCTGTTACCTTTTGACGTCCTGCGGTCTCCAGGAATCAACACGCAGATCCCAATCACATCTTCAACGACATCAAGGTCAGCACGACCCGATTCCGTTGTAGCACCCTTAGCCTTGGTAACCCTCGCCTTGCTGTCCTTGCTTATCCTGTAGATGATGATCTGAGGAGGGGCATCCCCCTCGAATGCTTCCCCTCTCAGGGCCTCGACTTGAGCTTTGCTGAGAGGTTTCTGAGATTTAGGAGGTGTTGGAAAATCCTCGAATCGATCTGCTTGTCCAAGCAGAGTTCCGATTGAGAAGGTTTCCCCTTCCGTTTCCTTTTCAATACGCGAACGTGCGACTTTATGCACGTGTGCTCCTTTGAATACACCCCATTTCCCTAGTTGGGAGTCTGCTATTCCAGCAATGATCACACTCCAGTTATCGCTCTTTCCTTCCTTGGACCTTTCGGCTCGATACTTGCTCATCCATTCAAGGTAGAGCTTTTTATTATTGAAGGCCCTAGCACGTTCACTGAAGGTCATCTCTTTGATGTATTGAATGATTTCCTTGGTGCCCACTCCTTTCCAAACAACGCTCCTTCCATTGCGCACAATGCTGGGTTTATTCAATCGCTTGAGGAATTCTTCAGTGACTGTAATGTTATTTTTCAGCCAGTCCTTCTTGTTCTCGAAGATGACTGTCTGGTTGTTCGTTCCTGCAAAGTCCATTTCGGTGTATGTGAAATGGGTCATCTTTCTTTTGGCTGTAGGTCTTAACCATGAGAAGTTGGGGTGACTCAGTACGGTAAGTCGGTATTCCGAAGCCTTGCTGATTCCAAGGGCCTCAAGCTCTTTCAGCGATTCACGCAGATCCATTTCGGCTTGTGCCATGTGCCGGAACTTGCGGTGCGTCACTTGTGTCATCCAGAGTCTGGGCAGGAGTTCGTATCCCACCCTGTAGCCAAACCAACGACCCATCTGCATTAGCGAGTCCTCAAGAGTGGAGGATCTTAGGAAGTACGTGCTGATCAGCCCTTCGATTGTTAGTCCACGTGACAATGTTGCGCCGCCGATGACCAGAAATGCTGTAGGATAATCAATTTTATCATACTTATCTGGGTAAAGAAGGCGCGTGTTTTTAAGCACGGTGTCGGGCCCAGATGGGGCCGAGTTATCGATGCAGAGATGGATTTTCTTCTCCTTCCATGCCGGCTTGAGGTGTGAATTAGGTCTTCCGGGATCGGGAATCACCAACTCGATATGATCGACATCCGAAAGCATGTTCGAGATGTGTGGCTTTATTTCCGAAAATGTCGGGTACCCTTGAACACTCTTCTTCCTGCTATACCCCGGGTATTGAGCGTGAAAATCAGTTGCAGTGAATTTCTTGGTTTCTTCAGCCCAGAGAAGTTTGCAATCTTCAATGATTTTGGTGGTTCCCCTTTTTTTCAGCCAAGTTGCTATCGAATCCGCCATGAGCTGGTGATCCATGATGCGTTGACTTGTATGAATCAGCATTGAGGTGGGCCCATGCTTCAACGCACCTTTGCTTTTCTTGACCAAGACACGCTTGGCTGCGGCTGCACAGAAAAACCAAAGAAGCGATTTTTTAAGCGATTGAGGCATGGCAGACTGAGCTGTTCCATCCTGCAAATGAGCTACTCCTGCCTTATCCTGATCTGGAATAAACCTGACGATATCCATCCCTTGGTGCGGCGTACCCTCGACCCCAAAAATCTCCTTTGATCCGAAGTAGCATTTGGAGGCGGGGAGAGAGGTGATGTAATCTTCTGGATATAGTGAGTCCTTACCGGGCGGCTCGTTGAGAATATTTGCCGCAGGGGTGGCCGTATATCCCACGTAATTGACGGAGCAGGCCTTGAGTTGAACGAGTCTTAGTAACGCCTTGTTGATCGCAGTTCGCTCTTCCCTGTAGGCCTTGGAGTTTACTCCTGCTTGGTCTGCCTCATCATCAATGATCAGGATATTGAGTTTTGGTAGTGCAGTTCGAGCTTCTTCCAACCAATCCGCTATGCCGTTTAGCCATGAGGTATGTTTTAACGAAACAATAAAGTTTCGCTGCTCAAAATCATTATCCACTCCCAATTGATGATTAACCCGAACCCTGCTTGAGTTGCCGCTTCGGGTCTCTTGGATCGTCAGAGCTTTCCAATTGGTTTTTGTTGCGATGCCAACAGGAGGCATGAGATCCTCGTAAAGCCTCAGTTCCGTCTGTTTCCTCAGATTGAGGATTGTTCCTGAAATAACAATGATAAGATTGAATCTGCGATGCGCTGCCATGGCCATGAGCCCCCCCATATGACCTGTTTTTCCTGATTGAACATGGCCAATAACAAGCCCCTTTAAGGGGGTGATTTGGCATACGTCCTGAGTACCGGGCCGCAATGCTTTTGCTGTCTGATAGACTGAATTCTCCAATACGAGAAGATCTTCCTTGGTGAAACGGGACTCGATATTTTTCCTGTATACCTGCCAGTAACCACCTTTCTTGGTAGGAATCCTGAATGTTTTTTCTTCGTGAGCGCTTAAGGTTCCGGCTTCACTGTCTTCTTTCACCATTTTGCGGATCTCTTGCTGCTCTTTGGCATTTTGCTTTGCCGATTCGAGAATCTTCTTCCATATCTCCATTGTAACGCTTTTGGGAAAGTCAAATTCTGAGATGCGCTCCCTGACAAAAGCACTCGCCTTTGCTCCTTGAGTTGGAAATCCTTCCCAAGGCTGACCATTCTTAACCTTTTTTTCGATGTAATCTCGAACATCATCGAATTCCTCGGATGAGTAATCTGTTGGCATTGTATTAGAGGTTGGTTGATAGATTAGGCTTTGAGAAGTTCTGACGCTTGATTGCGATAGGAGCAAAACCCGCATTCTTTATTGGCTTCTGGTGCATTATCTGAAGCCAGCACTTTTTTGACTTTTACCAAGGACGGCTCGACCCATGTGCAGTCAGTTTCATGCGGGATCATCGTCATGCGGAATTCCAAGCGTGCATCGAACTTTTCCGGTTCCTTACTTCCGTTTGCAAAGAGGAACCATGCAGTGGGTGAAACCTTGAATCCCTTCATCCGCAGGAGCCACTGATAGAAGGCGACTTGGAGTTTGTAGGAGCCGTGCCATTTAGGGTCCAATTCCTCTACTTCATCGTTCTTGGCGGTGGCCTTGTATTCAATGACGATCAGCTCCTTGGTCTTCCGATCCTGCCAAATATCATCCGGGTATCCGAATGCCTCGAATCCAGTTGCCTCATGGGTTACCCGCAGCCCCGCCCGCTTAAACTGGTTCCTCCAAAGCTCCATCTCGGGGTGATTAAAAGGCACTGCATCGAGGCCGGCTTTTCTAGCATAGGGATGAACCGTTCCCTTGGCACGATGCAGATCAAATTCTTTCTTAAGGAGGGCGTCGACAGCACTGTTGAGGCTGAATCCTGGGCCTGCAGGTCTCTTCACACCTAGTTTCTGGTCTAGGAAAAAACACCGGGGACACTCGAGAAACAGATCCAGTTTGGAGCGGCTGATTGCTGGTGCCTTTGGCGCCTTCGCCTTCTCCGGTTTTTTGGAGGACTTGGGATTGGCTTTTGGAGTCGTTGTCATTGGGGGAAAGCGCTGCAATGGGTGTATCACGAGGAAGGATCGGTGAAAGGAAAAAGGGGGAAGACCTAAACTAGGCGGCGATCCTGGTGGCAGCAGCCGCTTGGGAACGCAGGAGGGTGTTCTCAACCTCAAGACGGTGGAGTTCCTGGGTGAGGAGGGCGACTGTCCCCTCATGTTTGGTTGCAAGGTCGATGAAGTGGCGCTTCGACGCTTCCTCGGCAGCAAGTCGCTCGCGCATAATTATTTGCACTCGAGAGCACTTGTTTGAAATGACGAGGCTGATGACCAGCGCAGGAATCAGGCCACTGCAGAAACCGATGATAAGGAGAGACATATATCGAAGGTATAGGCTGTTAGGGGAGGAATACTGGCAGGTCGGGCATGACAGGAGGTGTCGGAGGGATAAAGAAAAGCTGAAGTCGAGTGTCGAGATGTCGAGAGTCGAGGGCTGGAGGAAGAGGCAGAAATAGGGGATGGGGAATAGGTGATGGGTAATCGGTGATCGGAGGCCGTGGTTAAAAAGTTAGAAGGGTTAGAAGGTTACAAAGTGCCTGATCGGGAGCAATCAGCAGACAATATTGAGTGGACATAGGGAGTGGTTGAGTCGAGGGACGAGGAGACGAGCAACGAGGGCCAGATGGGGGAAGAAATCGGGGATGGGGAATAGGTGATGGGTAATGGGGGGAACCTGGGATGGACCGAGACGAGCGGCGAGGGCGGAGGTTGACTGGTGCCGGATGGGGGGAGGAGTTGAGGAAAAGGATGAATTATGAAGGATGAGGAATGAAAGATTCCGGAGGGGGCTGCTTAGGCTGAAGGCTGAAGACTGTTAGGAGGGGAAGCTGTGCACTCAATCGGGCTGGCCGGAGCCGAGTTCCCAGATCATGCGCCAGATGCGATGGCTTTCTCCGCGCTCGATGACCTGCAGCGGGGTGGAGCCGTCAAATGCGGGATTGGGTAGGGAGAGCCAGGGGCCGATTGATTTGGAGGAGATGACATCCGAGAGGGCATCGAAGAGGTGCACAAGTTCCTTGAGTTTCTGCTGGGTGAGACCGTTGGGCTCCTTGCCGCTCTTCCAGTAGGCCACGGTGCGCAGGGCGGCGCCGGTCATGCGGCTGACTTCCTCGGGACCGACTGCAAAGGAGTGGCAGAAGCGGCGAAGGTCGAATGACTGAGGTCTCGGGAGCTTCATTTTAGCCGCGGTTTTTTTGGCGGGTGCCGGTTTGATCGATCGTTTCATGGATTCATTATTGCATGCAATCTTGCATCTGTCATTGGAAATACTCCCTGGCCTCGTCCTCTCCGCAGATTTCCAGTGAGCTTCCGTGAAGGAGGCACCGATTGAAGACGACAAGGTTCTTGTCAGAGGCAGACACGGCAGGGGGGGACGATCAAGCACTCGCAACCAGAGTCATGAAATGCACGGGCAAGTCCCTGACCGGTGGATTCATGATCTGCGTCGTTGATCTTGCGCCAGTCCTCGGAGAGAAGCTCCGCAAGGGAGACAAGCGGGCGAAGCCTCGAATGCAGGGAGGTCAGGTCGATGACTCTCTGAAGCCGGACGTCAACGGCGTAGAGTACTCTGGGACGGAGGGCCTCTTCCCTGAGTCCGTAGTAATGGGCGATCCGCGGTGCCTCGGTGATGGAGGTTCTCTGGTCGAGGGAGAGGCTGACGGAAGGAAAACCGCCCGGGGGCGTCCACCGGGCCCCATGGCGAAAGCTACCCTTGCCATCGAGTAGTTTTTCAGGACTTGCATATTCCAGGGTGACGGAGCGAAAGCCCAAACCGGACCATTTCCTATACCGGAGGGGCTTGGTCCGCAATAATGCCACAACCCGGTCATACAGAGGATGCGGCTTGAGCTTCATGCCTTGAAATGGCGGGTGAGAGCAGCGTCGCGAGCCGGGTCAGGGAGGAGATTGTGATCGCGGAGTGTCTCTTCAAGCGGGAGGCGCTTTCCCTTGAATTCCGCTAGGGGCATGTACTCCCCGAGGATCGCCGACATGGCGCGGTAGTCGGTGATCGCGGAGGGCTCCTTTACCGTGTTGACGCGGGAGCCGCGTCCCGCGTTCTTCCAACCCTCGCCATCCTTGTCGTTGTCCAAGGCCTTTTTCTCGAGTTCCGCGACGGTGGCAACCTGGAACCATGCTCCACGGCGGATCCGAAGTTCGTCGGCAAGGATGGGGAAGATGAGGGCTCCATCGACGAGATTGGTACTGATGTGGACACGGAGCTTCACGCCGGGGCCCCGGTTCTGGAGGAGATCGAAGATGGAGAGTACGACGGTGGGATTCATGCGGCTCATCCCGACGATCTCCATCTCGAGGGTTCCCTTGCCATTGAGCGATTTCAGCCCCTTCCTGATGCCGGCCAGAATACCCCAATCCTCTTCGGACACATCCACCGTGACCTCGGCCTTGCGGGCAATAGGGAGGATGCGGTTAATCAGGGATTGGAGGAGTTTTTTCATGGGAGGTTGGGGGCAAGGTGAAGAATGCTGGATAGAGGAAGCCTGTCAGATACGCGGCGACAGGAGCTGTCACCATTTTTAATTTTTTTGCAGGGATTTCAAATGACCGACAAGCGGGGGGATCCTATCATCGCCTTGCATCGTTACCCGCACATGTCCCCGATCCCTTCAAAATCTCCCAGCACCTATCGCATCCTCCATACGGCCGACTGGCATCTGGGCAAGACCCTCAACGACCAGTCCCGGGAGGAGGAACACCGGTTATTCATCGACTGGCTTCTATCGGAGGTAGAGACACAGGATGTGGACGCCGTGCTGCTGGCCGGGGATGTCTTTGACACGGCCAATCCGCCGCAGACCGCGCTCTCCCTCTACTATGATTTCGTCGCGAGGCTCTTCCGTCTGAGGAACAGGTCGTTGGCCGTGATCGCGGGTAATCATGACTCGGCTGCAGTTCTGGAAGCGCCGCGACATGCACTGCGCGCACTCAATGCCCATGTCATGGGATCGATGCCTGATGAGGCCGCGGATCGGATCCTGCATCTTCCCTCGGCCCGGGAACCGAAGGTCTCGATCGCGATGCTTCCCTACCTGCGCGACAGGGATCTGCGCACGGGGCGTGCGGGCGAATCCAGAGAGGAGATACGAAGGGAACTCGCCGAGGGGATCCGCCTCCGCTATGAGGAAGCAGCCGGTGCCCTGGCGCAGGGGTGTCCCGCGATCGCAGCCGGCCATCTCACGGTCTCCGGTGCATCGACCTCCGATTCCGAAAGGGATATCCATATCGGCGGACTGGGCGCTGTGGGTTGGGATTCCTTCCCGGGGGCTTTCTCTTACGTGGCCTTGGGTCATCTCCATCGTCCCCAGAAGTGCGGCGCTGCGGAGCATGTGCGCTACGCGGGTTCCCCAATCTCATTGAGTTTCAGCGAGGCCGGTGATTCGAAGGAGGTGCGGATTTTGGATGTTACCGGCAGCTCCATCTCCCACCACGGCCTTCCCATTCCGCGATTCAGGCAGCTGAAGCAGATCCGGACCACCTCGGCTTCCCTGGAAGCGGATCTCAAGGCCCACAACCCCGAAACCGGTAACCTCAAGCCATGGGTCGAGGTCTTGGTTGAGGACGCGACGCTGCAGGATGATCTCAACGAGCGGGTGCGAATTCTGACCGAGAAGGCCCCTTACGACGTTCTCAAGGTTCTCAGGGGCAGGAACCTGACGACCGGCGGCCCTGGATTGGGGGACGACGCCGACTTCGGCGAAGCAGTGGACATCCTAGCCAACCCGAAAGGGATCTTCGAACGCCTGCTGGAGCAGTATGTCGGTCTGCAGGAGGAGGAAAAAGAACCGCTTCGCACGAGTTTTTCAACCCTGCTTGAGAGAGCACAGAGCCATCCCCTCCCATGAGAATCAAGTCCATCCGCCTCAAGAACCTCAACTCCCTGAAGGGGGAACATACGGTCCGACTGGACAGGGAGCCCCTTGCCGGCTCCGGAATTTTCGCGATCACCGGGCCGACGGGAGCCGGCAAATCGACCCTGCTCGACGCCATCACGCTCGCCCTCTACGGGAAGGCGGCGCGCTACGGGAACGATGCGAATCCCGAGGACATGATGAGCCGGCATTGCGGGGAGTGCGAGGCCGAGGTGGAGTTCGAGGTGAAGCGCGGCGGAGGGAAGGAGTCGTATCGAGCAGTGTGGAAGCGTCATAGAGCCGGAGGTCGCCCCGACGGAAAACTTCAGCAACCCCAGCGCCACATTTATGACGCAGCCGGGACGGCTCTGGCCCAGCAGGTCAGGGAAGCGGAGGCGACGATCGAGGAATTGCTCGGACTCAACTATGAGCGCTTTCTCCGCAGCGCCCTGCTGGCACAGGGGGAATTCGCCAAGTTCCTGAAGTCAAACGACAATGACCGCGCGGAGCTTCTGGAGAAGCTGACGGGGACGGAGATCTACTCGGAAATAGGCCGATTGGCGTACGACGAAGCAGACAAACGGTCAACCGTCATCGATGAGCAGCAAAAAGCGTTGGATCTCATCGATGTCCTGGCACCTGAGGACAGGAAGGCACTGGACGATGGAATCACCAAGGGGGATGAACAGCTGGACTTGCTGAAA
The DNA here is from genome assembly GCA_040380225.1 of Verrucomicrobiia bacterium. GTDB lineage: Bacteria > Verrucomicrobiota > Verrucomicrobiia > Chthoniobacterales > UBA6821 > UBA6821. The sequence goes on from JBEIJN010000009.1 coordinate 61,668, forward strand.
GAAATGGTATCCCAAGGTGAAGATGTCATCGGGAAGATCAAGAAACTGGAAGAGGCCAAGGCAAAGGAGGCATCCTCTCTGCAAGTCCTTGAGAAACTAGAACATGAGCGAAAGGAGGCCGAAGAGGAACTAAAGCGCTTGGATCTGCACGCAAAAACCAAGGCTTATGCCAAACCCCTTGCCGATCTGGAATCAGCCCATGAGGTGTTTGAATCATGCCAAGAGGAGAATTCCTCAGCCGAGGTTGACGTAAAAGAAACGAAAGACAACCTCCATGCGGCTATCTTTGTCCTCCGCTCCGCAATTCAATGCGAGTTGACCGACACCAAACGGATCAAGGACAGGGCCGAAGTCGGTGTCAAAAGTTTGACCAAGGAAAAGGAATCCATCGAGAAGTGGCTCACTGAAAATACAAAGGATGGCAATCTCTCGCGCGATATCGGGACCGTGAGTACTATGATCGGCAACCTCATTTCCGAACGCCGGGTTTTAGCCGACCGGTGGTCCAACTGGAGAAAGGCTGCATCATCTCTGCTCCCCAAGGAGGCGCTGGAAACGACACCCCTCGATCTTGAAGCGACCATGAAGGGTTTTCTGAAATCCGCGAACCAATCCCTTGAGGGGATCCATGAGAAAATCGCCCAGTCCAAAGATCAGCTCGACAAGCAATTGGAGGCACTCGATGAGGCCAAGCTCAGGGAGGGACTTGCCGAGCATCGCAAGCATCTGAAAAAAGGTGAGGAATGCCCTCTCTGCGGCGCCTTGGATCATCCGTACTCAGGAAAGGCGATGAAGGGTAACTCAACGGGTACTCTATCCGAGGCTGTCCGTAACCTGAGAGAGCTGCAGGATGATTTAAAAAGAAACAAGCAAAGGCTCGAAGATGGAATCAAGAAGTTGACCAGCGATGTAACCGATGTGACCCGGGCTCTCAGCGATCTATCCAAGGCCGAGAAAGCGGCCGGGCAGATTCTCACTCCACTGGGACTCGAAATTCCCATGCCGAACAAAGAGCGCCAACTTCAGGAATCCCTGCAAGAAAAGGCCAATGCTTACACGACGAAAAACGATGAAAAGGCTACGATGGCCAACAAGTTGCGTGAAGAACAGACGCTCCTTGACGGAGCCGAAAAGACCCTGAAAGACCTCAATAAAAGGTTGGATCTCTCTCCCAATCTACCGGCCGGGGTGGATTATGAAGAGATGGATCCCGAGGATCTTCCGACCGTCGAAGATGCCGAGGAACAATATCAGGAAGCATCAAGGGGTTTCACTAAAGCGGATACCCTTTTCAAGGGTACTTCCAACGCTTTCAAGACCGCATCGGATAAATTCAGCAAGGCTAAAGAAGCCCTGCTGGAGAAGATCATGGGTTCCCCGTTCGCTACAGTCGATGCCCTTAGAGAAGCCGTGATGGATGAGGATGATGCGGAGAAAATAGAGGGGCTTAGGACTTCCCTGAATGAGAAGAAAACGGGGGCTGAGACGCTTCTCAAGGATGCAAGAAAAACCATGGCCGAGTTGAGGAAGCAAAAGACCCTGGAGGGTAATGAGGCGGTGTCCTTCAAAACCGATCACGACAGCAAGAAAAAGACTCGTGATGATCTCATTGAAAATCTGGCAACGCTCAAAGCTCGCAGAAAAACTGATGACGCAAACAAGGTGCGGCTAGCCACCCAGCAGAAACAACTTCAACAGATGCGCGCGGAGCTTGCGGTGTGGACCCGGCTCCGGGAGATGATCGGTAGCGCTGACGGAAGTAAGTTCCGGAAGTTCGCCCAATCGATCTCCCTGGATATTCTCACCCATCACGCCAACAGGCACCTCGGAAAACTCAGCGATCGCTACAGGATCAGCAGAAATACGGAGTCCTCGTTGAGCCTCCAGATCGAGGATCTCCATCAGGCTGGAGTTCGCAGGCCGATGGCAAGTCTCTCGGGCGGAGAGAGCTTTCTGGTAAGTCTGGCGCTCGCACTCGGACTCTCGGATCTGGCCGGAAGGTCCATCCAGATCGACTCCCTGTTCATCGACGAGGGCTTCGGCAGTCTTGATCCCGATACCCTCGAGGTGGCCATTGATGCCCTAGAGGGACTGCGTCAGAACAACAAGACCGTTGGGATCATCTCCCATGTCGGACTTCTCAAGGAGAGGATCGGCACTCAGATCATCGTCGAAAAGAAGGCGGGAGGAATCAGTGCCCTCCGCGTTCACCCTCCGGCGGCCTGAGCCACCGGAGGATCAACAGATGGGTTCCGCCCCGCCGGATGCTTTAGGCCCTTGGTCGGCTTAATTCCCCGTTGAAGGGGAGCTTGATGCGCATTGCCCTTGATCGGCGTTTGGCGGGACGGAAATTGACGGGGGCTTCCTACGGTGACGTATGGCCCGGTGGACGGAGGGCAGCCTCCTGCCTGAAGGGGGAGGTGCTCCCGCAATCCTGTGTACGGAACGGATCATGGCGTGCAGGGTGGCGTCGAGTTCCCTCCACTTCCCGTCGTCTCTGGTCATCGCGTACCAGCCGGGACGCGAGCTGGTGCGACCCGAGACCTCGTCGCGGATCTTCCGATGAAAATCACGCAGGATTTCCACCTTCTCCTCCGTGCCGGAGGAGGCTCTGAGGGCGGCGACTGTTTTCTTCCGGATGTAGGCGAATCTCCTGATCCATCGTCCCGCGCGATCGGCCTCTGCAAACACCGCGTCGGGGTAATGCATCATTCCGAGCCATGGAACCCCCTCGGACAGCATCCTGATGCCCGTTTTGGCAGTGGAGTGCTCGAGGCCTAGTTCCCTGAGCATTGGGAGTAGCCAGTCCATCGTGGCATCCGCGTCGGCCGATCTCGCGCAGACCACGGCAATATCGTCGACATAACGGAACCAGCGTAATCCCCTTTCGGAAGCGGCTCGATCCAACCTGGATGCCCAGAGTTCGGCAAGCGAAGCGGAAATGCTAAGTCCCTGAGGCAAACCGTGAGCAGTTGTATCTCCGCGGCCTCCGCTCCTCCAAGGGGGGCGCACAATGACTTTTTCCGTCCATCGGCGGAGCAGACCCTCGACCTGCGGATCAAGACCAAGACCCATCGCATCGGCCAGCACCCGTCGGCGCGGGACGTTGTCAAAGAAGCCCTTGATGTCGGAGCGCAGGACTCTCGGTTCGGTCATCGATGCAAGGGATTCCCTGAACCTGCGGACAATAATGGCCGGAGGAGGAATGCACAGGGTTACTCCCCGAGTTGCGGCCTTGGCCACAAGCTCCTCATGGATGACACGGAGCACAATCTGGTCACGGATTCTGGGGATATGAACATGACGGTATCCCCCCGATCCCTTGGGCTGGTCAAACCGTAAAAGCGGACCGAAGCCGTAGGCGGGAAGACCGTCATTCCCCACCCTGTCGACCATGCGGGAGATTTCCCGGAAATTTTCCTGCAGATTCCGTTCAAAGGTACCGGCACGCATACCATCCACTCCGGCGGCCAACTCCCGGGGTTGGCCGGTGAGCGGATGGGCCCTCATCCTCCGCCAGACTTCGGCAAGAGACTCCGGAGAAAAAAGACTCACTTGTCCGGGGATCCGGTGCGCAACAGCGATCCGATCGTCACGACCTCTTCGCGGGAAAGATGCCAGTCATGGTCCCCGTGACCCAGAAGAATGCGGCGATAAGAAAGATCCCTCCCCCTCTCGCTCTCCTCGTTCTGGGCGCCGGAAACCCGCCAATCCCCCACGCGGATCACGTCGGAGGAATCAGCGATTTTCTCGACGCTTTCATGCCTGAGCAAGTCCCCAAGGGAGGAGGCATCGTGTGGGGACAGGGCTATGTGGGTTTTCCCGATCACGAAGGTCAGTTTGCCGCTCTTGGAGGTGATGATGTCGATCATGGATTGTTCGGTTGGGGGATGGAATGATTGCGTTTACGCGTGGATCGAAAAGCGTGGAATCAATCACCGGGATGTCATTCGGTACCACCCACCTGTAAGGCATCCCCGTGTCCAGATGCAAGCCGGCAACAACACCCTGTTGTCTCTTTCCCAGGAATTCTCCTACCTTGCGTCCTTTATCATCCTTTAGAGGCGAATCATCTGGATGCAGTAGCCCCGCGCACCAGCCACTTGGATCCTCTGGAACCGATCACACGGGTAGCATTTTGGAGGAGGGGGTAATCTGGCCGTAGATGAATTAGGGAGCTTCTTCCTTGCCAAGGTAATGGGTCATAGCAGGGCAGAGCCAGACGTCATCCACTTCGACGACCTTCTCACCGGCAGCGGGCTCGGAGGCAATGGGGAAACGGGCGGTGTACTCGCAGCCTCCGGTGGCGACGTTCTTCCCATCCCAAACACGACTGAGAATGCAGTTGGCCTTGGGGAAATGGACGGTGGAGAAGATGAGGTCCACTTTCTTGCACTTCTCTCCCACGACCCCTGTGATGAAGGCGGAGGCTTCGTGCATGAAGAGTTCCTGGTTGCGCCCGTAGCGGGCATCGTCGAAGCACCAGAAGCTGGGGTCGGATGGGAGGCGATAGGCGTGGATGATGTTCATGACGTTCATAGGCGTGTTTTATCGGGATGCAGAGGATTTCAGGGCGGGATTAAAATGGACCCGTGAAACTTTGGGATAGCCGCTTGCAAGTTTCAGGAACTCCGGAACGCTCATCTCATAAATTGTCTGGTCGATGGATTCCTCCGTCGCCAGTCCCTGCTCAAGAGCGAGCTTTCGGACGGCAGCGACATCGATTGAAAGTGCGGCTTCAGCCCGGGCACGGACCTCCTCAGCTAGCTTCAATTTGTCCATCTGTTCCCTGGAAACATTGTCACTGATTGATTCGACGGGAGCATCCTCTTCATCGTTGAGAAAGCTCTGCTCGAAGTATTCCAGGCATTCTTCATTTTCGTTGGGAGCTTTGAGAGGGAGACCCAGCTCATGGAGACGACCTATAGATACATGCTTCTTCTTGATCTCAGGAAAGAGGGCCATGATCAGCTCTCCACCCATCTGTCGATATTCAGATCGGAGGGCTGCGGATTTCCTCGCAAGGGAGTCCTTGTGGGCGGCGGTAATGGAAAAATCAGGCTCCGGGTGCCGTCCTAGATAAATGTTGCCGAGCGGATTGTAGTTGGAAGAGCGCGCCCAATAGGATGCCAAAACATCGAGGAAGTCGCACTCGTGAAACAAAGCCATTCTTTCTATGCGTGTGCCAATTTCAAAAAGATCGCCGATCAGTCTCCAGCGCTTTTCGTAGTACTCTTTGGTCTTCGGAAATGCATCCCGGGTACCTTTCATCTCCGCATAGGCGATGAAGATTTGCTCAGGAGTAATAAGGCTACGGGATGATAAGATAGGGTTGGGCATAGCGTCTATTATACCACAGAATCGGGACACTGAGCGTCCTACCCCCTGGAAAGGCTGAACCAAGCCGCTGGGATGCGGCGCGGTAGACTGCCGTAACGTATGCGAAGCAACGGCCGGGCCTGCAAAGCGTAGCGAACAGCCCCGATAGGGGCGGCACCGCTTGCCTGGAGGCAAGTGCCGTCAATACTGTTAGGGGATAGAATGAGTCGAAAGACGATGGTCGAGCGTCGAGGGCTGGGGGAAGAGGCAGAAATAGGGGATGGGGAAACGGGGCAAAAGCTGAAAGATGAATTATGAAGGATGAGGGATGAAACCTGAAACCTGCCGTAACGGATGCGCAGCAACGGCCGGGCAAGCCAACTTGATACCTGAAGGGGGCTAGGGGTTGAGGGGAAGGAGTTGAGGAGTTGAAGTTGGAAGTTAAAGGAGGGGCTATGGGGCTGGTTGCGACTCCTAATCTCCTAGTGTCTAATCACCTAGTGCCTTGATTTAGCAGAAGTTGACGGGCACTGGATGGAGGAGTAGTGGTGAGGTATGCAAGCTCTGGACAGAATCACCGTGGATCCGGCCGTGATGAATGGACAACCCTGCCTGCGTGGCATGCGCCTGACGGTGCGCCGTGTGCTGGAGATTGCGGCCCTTTACCCCGATGCGGCCGAGCGGAGGAAGGATTATCCCGATCTGGAGGACGATGATGTGGCTCAGGCGATACGCTATGCGGCGCTCTACCTTCCGGATCAGACGGTGTCTTTGAATAGTGGCCATGCGGTGGCTGCTTGATCAGGGTCTGCCGCTGCGAGCGGCGGATCTTCTCCGGTCGCGCGGTGAGGAGGCTATCCATGTGTCGGAAATAGGCATGGCCAAATCGGCTGACGAACTGATCCTCGAGCATGCCGCGAAGGAAGCGCGCATTGTGGTTACGCTCGACGCGGACTTTCACGCGATTCTTGCCCTCTCGGGGGCGAAGGGACCGAGTGTTATCAGATTTCGGGTTGAGGGTCTGACGGCCCAACCTGCCTCCGAGTTGCTCCTTAAAATCAGGGAGAAGTTCGGAGCGCATCTCATGAAGGGTTGCGTGATTTCCTGCGATGAGGAGAAAGTGCGGATACGAAAGCTGCCTCTGGGGTGAAGTGCTATAGGGGCAACTCCCCCTGTCCTTCAATCCCACCGCTCTTCTTGCGGTGGTTCTTTTTTGCGGGCGGGTTTGAGGACTCCTGTCGTGGGTCGCCGGAGGAGGGTAGAGAGCCGGCATCTGAAGCTGCAGTCGCAGGCTGCGCTGATGACGTTTCGGATGAGGAGGCAGGTTTGGCTTTATCCTTGGCCTTCTCCTTGAGCTTGGGTGCGGGTTTAGGAGTCTCCTCGACCCTTTCGGCGTTGTAGTCGAGCTCGGCATGGAAAACGGCATCCTCGGGTGTGTAGCCGGCATGGATGTGCTGCATGAATGCGGGGAAGTACCGATCCGTCGTGAAGTAGGCTGTCATGAAGTGCTTCTCGATCATTTCGGAGGTCAGTCCCAACTCGCCGATCACGTGGGTGAGGTGGAAGCGGACCTCGCCGTCCTCCATATCCATCTCGAACTTGCCGAGGGGCATGTTGTAGTTGGCCCGGGTGATGAGCTCGGCCGTGGAGGGGCGGAGTTTCTCCTCGCGGACGCTGAAGGGGTAGAGGGCACAGACCTGGAGGTAGTCGTCGTCGTGGGTGATCCGGGCTGAGAATCGGTAGTTGGCGTTCTTGCCGCTCATGGAGAGGGTCACCCGCTTCTCCTCGGGGTACGGGGTGTGGTTGAAGTTCTTTGACTCGATGTAGTCGATGAGGACTTGGAAGGAGGGGGAGGATGGAGGGTTTTCAGACATGGAGAAGATAGGAGCTAGGAGTTGGAAGCTAGGAGTTGGGGGGGGAAAGGATGAAACATGCCGTAACGGATGCGCAGCAACGGCCGGGCAAGCCAACTTGAAACTTGATACCTGAAGGGGGAAGGCGGCTGACAGAGTTGAGGGGAAGGAGTTGGGAGCTTGTAGCTGGAAGTTGAGGAGTTGAGGGGATGGGTAATCGGTAATCGGAGGCCGTGGTTAAAAAGTTAGAAGGGTTAGAACGTTACAAAGTGCCTGATCGGGAGCAATCAGCAGACCATTGGCGGAGGTTGACTGGTGCCGGATGGAGGGGTAGTGGTGAGGTATGCCCTCGACAATGACCATGGAGCTGCCGGCCGATGTGCTGGAGTCCGCACGGATGTCGGTTCCAGACCTGAAACTTGAGCTTGCGATCTCGCTGTTCTCGCTTGGACGTCTCTCGATGGGAAAAGCGGCGGAATTGGCCGGGCTTCCGGTCGGGACATTTCAGCTTCAATTGGGTGCGAGGAAGCTGGGTAGCCACTACGGAACGGAGGAGGCTCTTGAAGATGCAAGGGTTCTCTCCAGGGTCCGGGATGCATGATTATTGTCTCGGATGCTTCCCCGCTGATCGCACTTGGGCGGATCGGCAAGCTTGATCTGCTAAGAGAGATCTTTGGATCCTTGGTTTTGCCTGACGCCGTATGGAAGGAAGTGGTGGAGGCCGGCATGCAAAAGCTTGGTGCAGATGCCGTCGGAGCGGCCCCTTGGATCAGTCGCCAATCCGTGCATGACCAGGATCTCGTGAATCTGCTGAGACATGATCTGGGCGCAGGCGAGGCTGAGGCAATCGTGCTGGCAAGGGAGTGCAATGCGGATTTCCTACTAATCGATGAAAGGCTGGGACGTTCCGCGGCCAAGAGTCTGGGACTTAAGGTTGTGGGATTGGTCGGCGTGCTGATCGAGGCCAGGGAGCGAGGGCTCATTCCTGATGCGGGCTCGCTGATGAATCGACTCCACGGCGAGGCCGGGTTCTGGATCTCGGAAGATTTACGCAAACTTGTCACGGGTTGAGTCAGAAGGGGGGGCTGCTTAGGCTTAATGCTGAAGGCTGTTAGGAGGGATCGGATGGTATTGTAAGACTAGGGCTTCAAGGAAAAGAGGGAAGAGGGAACTGTGTCATTGGAAAGTTGATGTCTTGTAAATCCAGCGATGGGGGCGGAACTACTGAAAAGGGGGATCAATGGCCGAAAATCGGTGAGCACCCTTTGTCCCCGGGTACCCAGAAACCACCACGTCCATCCGAGGTGATATGACCATCCTTGGTCCAGAATCCTCCTTGCCCGTCGGAGGATACATGTCCTTCCTTGGTCCAGTAACCGCCGCGTCCGTCCGAGGTGACATGGCCGTTCTTGGTCCAGTATCCACCCTGCCCATCGGAGGAAATATGCTCTCCGGCATGGGCTGATGAACTCAGCGTCAGAACTATGGTCAGCAGGAGGGTCAGGTTCTTGATATTCAGGTTCATAAGATCTCAGTTCCGGTCGAGGTTGATGAGGATATTCCCATACCGGAGCACTAATGTCCGGTTGAGAGGGTGATTGGTTTTTGTTGATTCTTCAAGATGAGTGATTTGTGACCCAAATTGGATGCCACGCATTTGAACTTTGAGCGACGTTTTTTGAGGATACTCGGCCATGAACTCTGGCCGCTACGTCCTCTCCCAAGTCCTCGATCTGGTAGATCGCAAGTCTCTTTCCCGGTTGGTCCAACGCTACGACGCGGAGACCAAGGTTCGGCATTTCGGTTGCCGACAGCAGTTGATCTGCATGGCTTTTGCGCAGTTGACCTGGAGGGAAGGATTGCGCGACATAGCCACCTGTCTCAACGCCCGGAGCGAAGCCCTCTACCATCTTGGTTTTCGAGAACGAGTTGCCAAGTCCACCTTGGCCGATGCCAACGAGCAACGAGACTACCGACTCTGGGAGGATCTCGCCAAAGGACTCATGCGCAAGGCGCGTGTACTCTACGCCGGAGAGGATCTCGGTTTGGAACTGGAGAACACGGTTTACGCTCTGGATTCCACGACCAACGATCTCTCGCTGAGTCTCTTCCCATGGGCCGATTTTCGAAGCACCAAAGCTGGGATCAAGATGCATACCCAGCTCGATCTGCGAGGCCCTATCCCGACCTGCATCCACATCACCGGAGCCCGCAATGCCGATGTTCACTGGCTCGACGACCTGCTCTTTGAAGCGGGTGCCTTCTATGTGATGGATCGCGGCTACATGGACTTTGCTCGGCTTGCTCGTATCGTTTTGGCAGGCGCCTTCTTCGTCACTCGCGCCAAGAGCAATCTTCGCTTCACCCGTCATCGATCGCTCCCTCGGGATTGCTTGGAGGGTGTTCTCAGCGATCAAATTGGATCTCCGTCGCTTCCCAAAGCAGCGGCCGACTTCCCATATCCTCTGCGCAGGGTGCGCTACTTCGACAAGGAGACCGCCAAGCATCTTGTCTTCCTCACCAACAACCTGGAGATCCCGGCAGTTACAGTGGCCAAGCTCTACAAGTCGCGATGGCAGATCGAACTCTTCTTCAAATGGATCAAAGGCCACCTGCGCATCAAACACTACTTCGGCACCAGTCCCAATGCGGTGAAGAGCCAGATCTGGATTGCAGTGGCCGTTTACTTGATGGTGGCCATCCTCCACAAGCAGCTCCAACTCCCTGGCAGACTCCACAGAACCTTCCAGCTTTTGAGCATTCATCCCTTTGAGAAGGTGCCTATCCATGAACTACTTACAGAAGCCGACTTCAAATCTTACATGCCTCACAAAAATAACCAATTGATGCTGTGGGACTTATAACCGGACGCTTGTGATACCGGAGGACGGTTCCTTTGCCCTCGCCGGGGTAGGTGACCGAGAAGTCTCCGTCACCGATGACGACACCGGTGTAGTTTTTCCCGGCCTTGTCGTAGACGTTGTAGACGGGGGCAAAGTAGGTGCCGCTGTCGAGTTCCTCTCCGCCGATCGGGAGGACGGGAGTCGGGGACTCTGAATCGTATGCCATTGCGGCAGGGAGCAGGGTCAGCAAGGCCAGGGCTGCCAGTCGAAGTGAAAAAGCGGAGTTCATGAGCGTGGATTAATGCTTAATTTCCCGAAGGGCCGAAGATGACGGCAGTCCCGTTCTGAACGCGGGTGACGGTCACAGGGCCTCCGTCGGGCCAGGAGACAATTGTCCCGTTGCCCTTCTCATCGAGGCGGGGGTGGTAGTTGCCGGTCTGCCTGGTACCATCGGTCAGGGTGATGTCGTAGGCACCACTGGCCACGATCCCGGATTTGATCTGGGAAGGGTTGACGGGTAACCCGACGACCTGAGCCTGGAGTGGGGAGGAAAGGATCAAGGCCAGCAGGCATAGAGCCAAAGGGCTGATCCATGAAGAAACGAGGTGCCGGGATGGAGATATGGGTGTGTTCATAATGGAAACATAGCACATCAGGTAGGTCGTAGAGCGTCCTAGGCCCCGAAAAAGGCTATTAGGCTGAATCAAGCGGCTGGGATGCGGCGCGGTAGACTGTGGGCGTAGCGAACAGCCCCGATAGGGGCGGCACCGCTTGCCTAGAGGCAAGTGCCGTCAATGCTGTTAGATAGTGTCGTCACGAGATAAGAGCCCAGAGAGCGATGCAGCGTATTTGGATGGCAGCCAGGAAGGAGGAGGCGTTTTTTGCATAACGGGTGGCGATCCCTCTCCATCTTTTGATGTGAAGGAAGGCGTTCTCGACAA
>JBEIJN010000010.1:0-70281 GCA_040380225.1 Verrucomicrobiia bacterium
ATTTAATCCCATGAAGGCCGCTGAAGAGCAATTGCTGATTTTTGAAGGCGCGAGCGCTGGGCGATACCCGCAGCGGTCTCGCCCGAGCAAGCAACGCCACAACGACGAGCGGCGGGAGCCGCGTCGTAGCCTGCGAAGCAGTCCGAAGGACGAGCCCGTCGGGAGACGGCGAGGCAAAAATCGACAAATGGCTTCAGCCCTCCGGGTTGCGGAGATCCAAGCCAAAGGCCACAAAGCCTTTGGCTTCGTGGCGTGGCACGGGGGCCGGCTGCGTTGGCTTGGCACTTACAGCCCGCTGCGGGGATGCTCGTGCCAAGCCGCCTTGCCCGCGGCCCATTCCTTCCGCAACGGCCTCTATGCGATTAAATCAGCGATTCCCTTGCATGAGAGGAGTGCCTCTGGGGAAGCAGGAAACCATCGCGCGTGTCGGGGCGTCGGATCCGCCTTCACGGAATGTCCGCAGCTCATGCGACGGAAAACGGCGTCACCAGCTCGCGAAGACGCGAGGGGACAGTGGCGCGGATGCGGCTGAACTCCTCTTCGTAGGCGGTCTCGTGCACCACGCCCTCGCGGTGGAGTCGGGCGAGGAGATCGGAGCGGTCGTGAGGCAGATGAAGCACGATCTGCTGACTGCCGTTGCCGACGAGTTCGCCGAGCTTTTCGACCAGAAGGTCGAGACCCTCGCCCGAGTGGACCGAGATGAAGAGGGCGTCGGGGTGGGTATTCCGCAGCATCGCCCTGGTGAGGGGATCCTCGACGCGGTCGATCTTGTTGAAGACGGTGAGTGTCTTCTTGGTGTCGGCGCCTAGTTCCTCCAGCACCTTCATCGTGGTGCCGTGAAACTCGAGCACGCGGGGGTGGGAGGCATCGAGCAGGTGGACGAGGAAGTCGGCCATGACCGCTTCCTCGAGCGTGGCGTTGAACGACTCGACCAGCTGGTGCGGCAGCTTGCGGATGAATCCGACCGTGTCGGTGAGGAGCAGCGGCTGCCTGTTGGGGAGGTCGATCTTGCGCGTCGTCGTGTCGAGGGTGGCGAAGAGGGCGTCCTCTACCAGGACATCCGCACCCGTGAGGCGGCGCAGGAGCGAGGACTTGCCGGCGTTGGTGTACCCGACGATCGCGGCGTTGGGAACGGGTGCGCGTTTGCGGTCCTTGCGCTGGTTGGCGCGGTTGCGCCGCACCTCGACGAGGTCGCGCTTGAGGCGGTCCATCTGGCCGCGGATCTTGCGCTTGTCCTGCTCGAGCTGGCTCTCGCCTTCACCCTTGGAGCCGATGCCGCCGCCCTGCTTGCCGAGGTGACCCCAGGCGCGGGTGAGGCGCGGGAGCGAGTAGGTCATGCGGGCGAGGTCCACCTGGATCTTCGCCTCGCGGGTCTGGGCCCGGGCGCCGAAGATATCGAGGATGATCTCCTGGCGGTCGATCACGGTGATCTTGGCGAGGTTCTCCCAGTTGCGCTGCTGGGCCGGGGTCAGCTCGTTGTCGAAGATGATGGCATCGCATGCGAGCGACTTGGCGTGCTCGCAGATCTCCTCCGCCTTGCCGGAGCCCAGGAGGTAACGGGCCTGCGGTTCGCGGATCTGCACGAGCTGCCTGCCGATGACCGGGACGCCGAGTGTGCGGACCAGTTCGCCCAACTCGGTGAGGAGGTCGTCGGCATCCTCCCGTCCGGCCGCCTCGAAGTGGGCGCCCACAAGGAGGGCGCGCTCGACCATCTTTTCGCGGCGTTTGATTTCGAACATGCGGGGAGTGAAGAGGGTTAGGCTGTTAGACTATTAGACTGTTAGGTCAGGGAAATTTGAGTGATTGGAATCATCGTCTAAGGGAGGGGGTCCCGCACCCCTCTTTTTCCTGATTTCCTGATTTCCTGATTATTTTTGGATCGAGTTGCATCGGCCGATCATGATCGAGATGCTCCCGGCAGAGGGCGAAGAACTCCTCCTTGCTTCCGGCGCGGCGGACGGCGTGGAGGAATTCGTGACTGATCCCCTCGCCGAGGAAGTTGGCATATTTCTTGATCTTCTGGACCCCCTTGGGCTCGGGGATCGTCGGGTCGCAGACCGTCTCGTAGAGATCGTGGACGTAGGCGAGGACTTCCCTGCCTGTGGGGAATTTTACGGACTTGCCGGCCAGATGGTCGCGGATCTGGGAAAAGATCCAGGGATTGCGCACCGCGCCGCGACCGATCATCAGGCCCTTCGCGGAGGTGGCCCGGAGTGCCGATTCCGCATCGCCCGGCGTGGAGACATTCCCGTTGGCCAGCACGGGGCAGTCGAGGGACTCCGCGGCAAGGCGGATCAGATCGTGCCTGATGCCGCCGCGGTACATCTGCAGCACGGTACGCCCATGCACGGTGACGAGGTCGACCGAGTGCTTCGCAAAAAGCGGAAGGAGCGACTCGATCGTGCACTCCGCGTCGAATCCGAGGCGTGTCTTGACGGTGAACTTTCCCGGGATCGCTTCCCGCAGGGCGCCGAGAATCCCGTCGATCCGGGGCAGGTCGCGCAGCAGTCCTCCGCCCGCGCACTTGCGGTAAACGACGGGTGCGGGACAGCCAAGATTCAGGTCGATCGCCGCGATGGGATGGTTCTGCAGTTCACGCGCGCTCCTCACCAGCGAGGGGATGTCGTTGCCGATCATCTGCGCGATGGCGGGTCGGCCCGTGGGATTCTTCGTGATCGATTCGAGGATCGGCTTGTCGAGCCGCGAGGTCGGATAGACCCGGAAGTATTCCGTGTAGTAGAGATCCGCGCCGCCATAGCGGGTCATCAGCCGCCAGAACGGCAGGTCGGTCACATCCTGCATCGGTGCCAGCGCCAGCACGGGGGCGGGAGAGGCCAGCAGCGTGTCGAGATCTTCGGGCGAATTCATTGCTTGGCGGGGCGGGGACCCTTGCCCGGGTTCTGCAGGAGCTTGAGGAATTCCGAGGCGGCGCGACCGGGAGGGCGCTGTTTCGGCCAAGCCGCCACGACGGTACGTGCGGGTTTCTTTCCCGAAAGGGAACGGTAAACCGGCGTCTCCGCATGGCCGCGGCGGGCCGCCATGGCCGGGACGAGCGAGACCCCCATGCCGGCATGAACGAGCGACTGGAGGGTCTCGAGTTGGGCGCTTCGGAAACTGATCCCGGGACGCAGATCCCCGCGTGCGCAGAATCCGAGAACCTGATCCCCGAGGCAGTGCCCCTCCTGCATGACGATCAGCCGCTCCTCTTCCAGATCGCGCGGCTGCAGGCTCCGCTTCCGGGCGAGGGAGTGGCCAGGTGGGAGGGCGATCAGCAGTTCCTCGGTGAGAAGGTGTCGGCTAGCCAGGCGCGTCTGCTCGAAGGGGGTGCTGAGAATGGCGAGGTCGACTTCATACCCGTGGAGAAGCTTCAGTAGGCGCGCCGTGGTCTCCTCATGGACCGCGATCTCGACGCCGGGGAAGCGCTTCATGAAGGCGGCGGTCGCCTTCGGCAGCAGGTAGGGTGCGATGGTGGGGATCACCCCGATGGTGACGGTTCCGGAGAGGAGTTGCTTGGCATCCTCGGCATCCCGCTTCGCCGCATCGACTTCCTCCAGGATCCGGATAGCCCTGCGCAGGAAGACCTCGCCGTGGGGCGTGAGTCTTGCCTCGCGCTTCGTGCGGTCAAAGAGGCGTTCCCCGAGCTCCTCCTCCAGCTTCAGGATCTGCTGGCTGAGCGACGGCTGGGCGACATGGCACTGCTCCGCCGCGCGGGAGAAGTTTCCCGAGCGGGCCACCGCGACGGCATAGCGGAGCTGGTGCATTTCCATAGTTTTCTCCTATGATAATCAGAGGAAATCAGTCTTTCAACAATGACCGACGTTCCTGTTAGATATCCCCTGACAGGTATTTTCCTCACCCCACCCACCCTTCACACCTCACAGGAGACAACACCCATGACGACCGAATCCATGTGCCCTTTCTCTGGCGGCACCCGCAAGCAAGCCGTGGCCGGAGCCCGGACAAACGCAGCGTGGTGGCCCGAACAGCTCAACATCAAGATCCTGAACCAGAACTCCCCTCTCTTCAATCCCATGGAGAAGGGCTTCAACTATTCAGAGGAGTTCAAGAGCCTCGATCTGGAGGCCCTCAAGAAGGATCTCCACGCGCTCATGACGGATTCGCAGGAGTGGTGGCCCGCCGACTTCGGCCACTACGGCCCGCTCTTCATCCGCATGGCCTGGCATAGCGCCGGCACCTACCGCATCGCCGACGGCCGCGGGGGCGGGGGGAACGGCACCCAGCGCTTCGCCCCGCTTAACAGCTGGCCCGACAACGTGAACCTCGACAAGGCCCGCCGCCTGCTCTGGCCGATCAAGCAGAAGTACGGCCAGAAAATCTCCTGGGCCGACCTGATGATTCTCACCGGCAACGTCGCCCTCGAGTCGATGGGCTTCAAGACCTTTGGCTTCGCCGGAGGACGCGAGGATGTCTGGGAGCCTGATGAAATCTACTGGGGCCCCGAGAAGACCTGGCTCGCCGACGAGCGCTACTCCGGCGAACGCGATCTGGAGAACCCCCTCGCCGCTGTGCAGATGGGACTCATCTACGTGAACCCAGAAGGTCCGAATGGCAATCCCGACCCCGTCGCCGCCGCCAAGGATATCCGCGAGACCTTCGCCCGCATGGCGATGAACGACGAGGAGACGGTCGCCCTCATCGCGGGTGGTCACACCTTTGGCAAGTGCCACGGAGCCGGTCCCGCCAGCCATGTCGGTCCCGAGCCGGAAGCCGCCCCCATCGAGGAGCAGGGCTTCGGATGGATCAGCAACTTCCGCAGTGGCAAGGGAGGCGACGCGATCTCCAGCGGCCTCGAGGTCACCTGGACGCAGACCCCCACCAAGTGGAGCAACTACTACCTTGAGAACCTCTTCAAGTATGAGTGGGAGCTGACCAAGAGCCCCGCCGGAGCCAACCAGTGGGTCGCCAAGAACGCGAAGGCCGACATCCCGGACGCCGCCGATCCCTCGAAGCATCATCTCCCGACGATGCTCACCACCGACCTCTCGCTCCGCTTCGACCCCGCCTACGAGAAGATCTCGCGTCGGTTCCTCGAGCATCCCGACCAGTTCGCCGACGCCTTCGCGCGCGCCTGGTTCAAGCTCACCCACCGCGACATGGGGCCGCGCGCCCGCTACCTCGGTTCCGACGTCCCCTCGGAGGAACTTATCTGGCAGGATCCGATCCCCGCAGTCACTCACCCGCTGATCGGGGAGACCGAGATCGCCGACCTCAAGTCACGCATCCTCGCCTCCGGACTCACCGTTTCACAGCTGGTCACGACCGCCTGGGCCTCCGCCTCCACGTTCCGTGGCAGCGATAAGCGCGGCGGAGCCAATGGTGCCCGCATCCGTCTTGCCCCGCAAAAGGATTGGGAGGTCAACCAACCCGCCGAGCTTGCCAAGGTCCTGCAGGCACTCGCCAAGATTCAGCAGGAGTTCAACGGCGCCCAATCCGGCGGAAAGAAAGTGTCGCTCGCCGACCTGATCGTTCTAGGCGGCGGCGCCGCCATCGAGGAGGCCGCGAAGAAGGCCGGTCACGCGGTGAAGGTTCCCTTCACCCCTGGTCGCGCTGATGCATCTCAGGAGCAGACCGATGTCGACTCCTTCGCCGTGCTGGAGCCGATTGCGGACGGATTCCGCAATTACCTCCGCAAGGGGCACGAGCCCTATGCCGCCGAGCTGCTTCTCGATCGCGCCAATCTGCTGACTCTCACCGCTCCCGAACTGACGGTGCTCATCGGCGGCCTGCGCGTTCTGGGTGCGAACTTCGGGCAGTTGCAGCATGGTGTGTTCACCAATCGGCCGGAAACATTGACCAACGACTTCTTCGTGAACCTCCTCGACATGAACACGAAGTGGCGGAAGTCCGACGCCGTTGCCGGCGTGCTGGTAGGACACGACCGGGCGAGCGGCGCGCTCAAGTGGACCGGCACCGTTGTGGATCTCGTCTTCGGGTCGAACTCCCAGCTCCGCGCCCTCGCGGAAGTCTATGCCAGCAGCGATGCGCAGGGGCTCTTCGTGAAGGAATTCGTGGCCGCTTGGAACAAGGTCATGAACCTGGATCGCTACGACCTCGGAGTTAAGAAAGGCTAAGAGGCCTAGTCTCCCAGTCCGTTTCAGCGAGGTCCCTGTTGATCGAATCGACAGGGCCCTTGTTTTTGTCGCTCTTGAGCGGCAGTCGCTCTGCGGATCGCCCTGATCCGAGGAGGGGGGATTATCCTTGGTTCTGGCTCTGGCCTGAGAGCACTTCGTTCACGACGCGCGCGAAATCCCCGAAGCCGGAGTCGGGGACGATGACGGTGTTGCGGCGTCCCTGGTTCTCCTCGGTGATGCGCAGGAAGCGGCCGCGGTCGTTCTCGCGGACTTCGAGGCGGAAAAACTTTCGCTCGACCTGCAGTTCGCGGCTCTCGAGGACATTGTCCCGGGAATACTGGCGGTAGGCGTTCGAGTAGGAGGATTCGTTCTCTTCGTACATGGGTTGAGGTTTTTAAAAGCGAGCGGAGGGAAAATCAATTGGATTGTCTGATATGAATATTATCGCGCAGAGACGCAGAGGCGCCGAGAAAGAGTCGAATCAGGAATAAAAAGAGGGGGGAATCGACTGTGCAGGGTTTTCAATCTTCCCCCGGCATTTTTATCTCCGCGCCGCTGCGGGAGTCCGTCGGTTATTTCAAAAAGCCACGTAACAGCTTCATCGCCTCCACATCCTCGGCGAGGTCTTTCCCCTTGGGGGTTTCGAGGATTTTCGGGATCGCGGCCAACTCGGGCGCGTTCATGATCCACCGGAAGGTGTCGAGGCCGATCTTTCCCTTGCCGAGGTTGTCATGGCGGTCGACGCGTGAGCCGAGCGCGGCTTTCGAGTCATTGATGTGAAGGACGGTCAGGCGCTTGAGGCCCACGATCCTGTCGAACTCGGCGAAAGTTTTGGCGGCACCCTTGGGCGCCGCGAGGTCGTAGCCGGCGGCGAAGGCGTGCGCCGTGTCGAGGCAGACCTCGAGACGCTTTGGATCCTTCACGGCGGAGAGGATCTCCGCGATCTCCTCGAAACGCGCCCCGATGCAGGCACCTTGTCCCGCCGTGGTCTCGAGCGTGATACGCACCTTCAACTCCGGATGCTCGGCATGCAGACGATCCAGGTTCCGCACGACGCAGGCGATGCCGGCTTCCATGCCGGCACCGAGATGAGATCCGGGGTGCAGGACGAGGGAGCGGATGCCCAGCTGATCGCAACGGAGCATCTCGTCGGAGAGGGAGCGCAGTGATTTCTCGTGGTTCTCGGTCCCCTCGACGCCGAGGTTGATCAGGTATCCGGCATGCGCGACGACGGCACCGAGTTTACCGCGCAGCGGGTGTTCCCTGAAGCCCTTCGCCTCCTCTTCGGGAAGCGGCTTGGCGAACCACTGCATGTTGTTCTTCACGAAGATCTGCATTGCCGTGCAGCCGATCCCGACACCGCGGTCGATGGCCGCTGAGACGCCTCCGATGGTCGGCACATGGGAGCCCAGCAGGGGAAACAGATCGGAGGATTTTTTGGACGGCATCGTGCACGATGTTAACGAACCCACCCCCCTGTCTTCCAACTCCTATCTTCCAACCACCCATTACATCGGTTATCCAAGATGAATGGCCACACCGCGTCGCGATCTGCTTGCCTACACATTGCCCTTTGTCCTCTTCATGGCGGGGCTGGTCGCGGTTTCCGCCGCGAAGTCAATGGGCATCACATCCTTCGCCGGGGTGGTGCTCGATCCCATGTACTGGGTCTATCCGATCCAGACGGCGGTCTGTGCCGCGGCGCTTCTCTGGTTCTGGAAAAGTTATGATTTCAGCGGTAGCTCCGCAGGAAAGCTGCTACTCGGGGTCGCGGTCGGACTGATTGTCTTCGGTCTCTGGGTCTCCCCGCAGGAGCTGCTGCAAGGGGCTGCGCGGACGGAAGGATTCGATCCCGGTGTGGTGCCCGCCCTGACCCCGTGGATGCTCGTTGCACGCTTCACGCGGCTGGTGATCATTGTCCCCCTGATCGAGGAGATTTTCTGGAGGGGGTTCCTGCTCCGCTACCTGGTGAAGGAGGACTTTACCACCCTTCCCTTCGGTTCAAGCAACCGCTTCAGTTTCTGGGCGGTGGTGGTGGCCTTCACCATGGTGCACGGACAGGAGGACTGGCCCGCGGCTTTCGTAACCGGCATTCTCTTCAACCTCGTGGCGACACGCACCCGGAGTCTCGCGGCCTGCATTGTCGCCCATGCCTCCGCAAATCTTGCCCTTGGCTGCTACATTTGTGCGACGCGCCAGTGGGGATTCTGGTAGGATGACTCTCCAGCCCATCCCATGAAAATCGGCATTGCCCAGATCAACACGACGGTCGGTGATTTCCCCGGGAACTCCGCGGCGATCCTATCCGCCTACCGTTCCCTGGTGGCCGATGGTGCGGAACTGGTGATCACGCCCGAGCTCTCGATCCCGGGATACCCGCCGCTTGACCTGATCTTTGCGGGCGAATTCGTGGAGAGGAATCTGGCCACGCTTGCAGAGATCCATGCATCCATCGGGGAGGTCCCGCTGGTCGTCGGCTTCATCGACCGGAACACCACCGGCCACGGAAAGCCGTTTCACAATGCTGCGGCATTCCTTGAGAAAGGGAAGCCGCCCGCGATCATCCACAAGCGACTGCTCCCCACTTACGATGTCTTTGACGAGGCCCGCTACTTCGAGCCGGGCGCCGCAAGCGCACCGATCGATTTCGGAGGACGCCGGATCGGAATCACCATTTGCGAGGATCTCTGGACTCCGGAGTTCCTTCCCGGTCCGCTCTACCGAGTTGATCCTCCGGCGGATCTTATCAAGGCAGGGGCAGAGATCCTGCTGAATCTGAGCGCCTCCCCCTTCCAGTATGGCAAGCCTGCACGCCGTCTGCAGATGTTACATGCTCAGGCAAAGAGACTTGGAATCCCAATATACTATTGTAACTCCGTCGGTGGAAACGACCAGTTGGTCTTTGACGGGCACTCTGTGGCGATCTCCGGGGATGGCAACCGTTGCCGTGAGTTGGCAGGCTTCAACGAAGAGTTGGCCGTACTGGAAGAGCCTAGCGCCCCATTCCTTCCTGATCACCGGGATGACCTCTGGGAGCTCTACCACGCCCTTGTTCTCGGCCTGCGCGACTATTTCCGCAAATGCGGTTTCAAGAGTGCCGTGCTGGGATTGAGCGGCGGCATCGACTCGGCCCTCACCGCCGTACTGGCCGTCGAGGCACTTGGGAGGGAGCATGTCACCGGTGCGGCGATGCCCGGCCCCTACTCCTCTGAAGGAAGCGTAAAAGATGCATTCCTGCTCGCAGAAACGCTTGGAATAAAGTGTCTTAACTTACCAATCACAGAATCCTATGAAGTAATGACGAGAGGTCTCTCCAAAGCCTTCGAGGGTCGCTCCGAAGATGCCACCGAGGAGAATCTACAGGCCCGACTCCGCGGGATCACGATGATGGCACTTTCCAACAAGTTCGGAAGTCTCCTGCTGACCACGGGCAACAAGAGCGAGCTGGCCGTGGGCTATTGCACGCTTTACGGCGACATGTGCGGCGGTCTGGCCGTGATTTCCGACCTGCCCAAGACCCTTGTCTATGCCCTCTCCCGTTGGATCAACCGGGACCGCGAGATCATCCCTGCCTCAACAATTGAGAAGGCACCGAGCGCCGAACTGCGGCCCGACCAGAAGGATCAGGACACCCTGCCGCCCTACGATGAGCTCGACGCTATCCTCTCACTCTATGTGGAGGAGAACCTTCCGGTGAGCGCTATCGTGGCAAGGGGCCATGACGAGGCGCTGGTCAGGCGCATCGCGGCGATGATCGATCGGAACGAATACAAGCGGGAACAGGCCGCGCCGGGACTCAAGGTCACCGGCCGCGCCTTCGGCATGGGACGCCGCCTCCCGCTCGCCCAGCGCTACACGCCCTAGTTTTGTTATCCCAAAAATAGCGTTGGGAACCCGAAGGTCCCAGAAAGGGGAGTTAAAATGGTTAGAAACGTTAAAAGGTCACAAGGTGGAACCGGAAACCCCTGAACCTGAATTCGATATGATGCCATCAAGAAGTATACTGATCATGGCTCGGCTAGGAGAGTGGATCGAGTGCCTGCTGTCAGTCCTTTGTAACGTTTCAACGCTTCAACTTTTTAACCCGGTTTCCTCCCGCCATCTTGGTGAACGCTCCAGACCTGTTGTCATGGGTTCCTTGCGTATTCCGGGGTTATCCCGGATCAGAGCAGGCTGAAGTTGACCGGCACTTCGATCGTGGAGGCCACGCATGTTCCGCCCACGGATTGGGGAAGGAATCGCCACCGCCGCACCGCCGCAAGCGCTGCCTGATCCAGAGAGGCGTAGCCCGAGCTGCGGTGAACCGAAACGGCCGAGGCTTTCCCTTCCGGCGACACGGCGACGCGCAGCAGGCACTCGCCTTGCCATCCCTTTCGCTTGGCCATTTCGGGATACTCCGGCCGCGGGTTTCCGTGCGGCGCGGGAACGGCGACTCCGCGGGCCGTCGATGATCCCGTGTTGGCGTTGCGGGTGGTGCTGACGAGTTGGGCTGCCGGCGAGGGGGAGGTTTTCGGCGCGATCTTCTCCTCGGGCTTGGCGAGGGGGGTGATCGGGGCCTTTTCATCGGCCATCGCGGTGCTGGCAGGTGCGGTGGCTGCCGGTGCCGCATCGATCACGAAGTCGACCTCGATGCCAGGATCCTCCGGTTTCTCCGGAAGCGGACGGACGGGATGCCAGCTGACCGCCAGCAGAACCACCGCCAGATGGAGTGCCATGGAGAGGGCAACAAACCCCCAAAACCAGTCGAACGTGCGTCGACCGGAATGGCTGCTCAGAAGCTCGCAGGCGAGGGTGGTTGTCATGGGATTCCTTGGAACGGAGGAATATTGTGTAATGCGACTGGGTCTCATTCTCAAGAAATATTATTGCGACTGGGTCTCAATCTCATGTATTTACCTCGCCCCATGAATTTCACCGGATCAGTCCCTCGCCCCCTTGTAACACTCACACGCTCCGTGATGATCGCAAGCCTCGCCCTCACGCTTCCGCTGCATGCGGCGGCAGAACCGACCAACGCGCCGGTTGCGGCATCCATGGATCAGAGCGCATCGGGATCAACAACGGTGCGACGAATGGAAACCGTTCAGGTGATCGATAAGCTCCAGCCTCCCGAGGACAGCCCCTTCCTCCCCGATGTCGAGGGGGCGGAGATCTTTGCCGGGAAGCGGACCGACAACATCGATCCCAACCTCCTGCCGCAGATCAACAACAACAACTACCGCCAGGCCCTTCAGACGACGGCCGGCGTCGTCCTCTCGGAGGAGTCGACGCCGCTCGTGAGCATCGGCACGCGCGGACTTCCCCCCGACCGCATGAAGTTCATGCAAGTGATGAAGGACGGGATCCCGATCCATGCCGACATGTTCGGTTACCCGGAAGCCTACTACACCCCCCCGATCGACGGAGTGAAGCGACTTGAGATCGTGAGGGGAGGGGCGGCTCTGCTCTACGGGCCGCAGCCGGGCGGCGCGGTGAACTACATCATGGAGAAGCCTCCTCTCGACACCCCGTTCCGGCTCCGCTCGCTCAACACGGTCGGAAGCTTCAACTACTTCGCCAACTTCACCGAGTTGGGCGGAACCATCGACCAACTCGGATACTACGGCTACTACAACCACCGCCAGACCGACGGGTTCCGCCAGGCCAACAGCGCCTGGACCGTCAACAACTGGAGCGGCACGCTCGCCTGGGGGGCCAAGACGACGAAGCGCACCTACCTGATCGTCGACGCCTACCAGAACTACAACCAGGAACCGGGAGGACTCACCACGGCGACCGGCCCCAACGCGGTCAACTGGAACTCCAATCCGACCGGCACCTCCCGCTTCTACGACAATCTCAACATCACCCGCTACGCCGCCTCGCTGATCCACGAGAACGACCTGAGCGACCGCGCCTTCTTCAGCTTCCGCGGATGGTGGAACTACTACGGGCGCTGGAGCAAGCGCCAGAACGGCGGCGGCTTCGGAACGATCCCGACCGGCCCAGCGTCGCAGAGCAACCAGATCCAGAACCAGCAGTTCTACACCTTTGGCCTGCTTCCCCAGCTGCGCTACGACTACGACTGGCTCGGCAACACCCACACGATCACCAGCGGGGCGATCCTCTACAACACGCAGTCCCCATTCACCCAGCAGACGGGGGCCCAGCCTTGGGCTTCGACCGGCACCCTCTCCAACCAGAGTTGGCGGCAGAACTGGTACACCTCTTTCTTCGCGGAGAACCGCTTCGTCTTCGGCAAGTTTCAGTTCATTCCCGCCGTTCGCTTTGAGAATATCTGGCAGACGATCAACGAGAGCGTGAACGTCTCCAAGACCAAGGCCGGCACGCCCCTCTCCAACGAGAGCAACTACGCCTTCGTCCCGCTCCCGGGATTCGGCGCCGAGTACAAGTTCAACGACTGGATCACCGCCTACGGCAACGCCTCCCAGTCCTACAAGCCGGTCACCTTCAGCCAGTCGATCCCCAACGCACCCAACGTCTTCGTGCCGAACAACCTCCAGCCGAGCATTGCCTGGAACTACGAGGGAGGCTTCCGGGGCAATCCCCGTCCCTGGCTCGCATGGCAGAGCAGCTACTTCGTCCTGAACTTCTACAACCAGATCGGCTCGGTGAACCCCACGCCCAGCACGACCATCATCCAGACCGTCGGCAACTCCTCGACGATCGGATGGGACAACATGCTCCAGCTCGATGCGGTGGGTCTCGCCGACGACCTGCGCGGGACACGCTCGACCCTCAAGCAGACCGGACCCGGTGACATCAAGCAAGGGGGCGCGGCGAATATCCACAGTCTCGTCGACACCTTCGGCTCGGTGCTCTTCACGATGGGTTACACCCTCCAGCAGGGTACCTACACCAGCGGCCAGTATCAGGGGAAGACCCCGCAGTATACCCCCGATTACCTCCTGCGCCTCGGCGCCCTCTACAACTGGCGCGACCGTTTGAAGCTGGGTCTGCTCACGACATTCAGCGCCTCGGCCTACGCCAATGACAACAACACCCAGCAGTACCTCATGGCGGCCTACAATGTCTGGGACTTCACCTATGAGGTGAATCTCCTGAAGGACCGGCTCAGCGTCATCGGAGGCATCAACAACCTCTTCGATCTCAAGTACACGACCCGCATCACCCAGACCGGCATCGACCCTGCCATGCCGCGCAACTGGTATGTCGGCGTCCAGGTCCAGTTTTAGCATGAATTCCCGGGGGTGATAACCCCTGGCGGGTTGCGTCCATGAGAAAACCTCCCCTCCCCTTTAGACTTCTGACTTTCCCCGCGCACCGAAGCGGAGCAAGGTGATACCCCATGGACCAGCAATCGCTCCAAGCCGTCCTCGGTCAGGCGCAGGCTTTCTTCGCCTCCAAGGGTCTCCGCTTCACGAAGCAGCGCGAGTCGCTCGTCACGCTCATCTTCCGCAACCACGAGCACTTCCGGCCGGAAGACCTGATCCCCAAGCTGCGCAAGAGCGACGGCCCCGTCTCCCGTGCCACCATCTACCGGACGATCCTGCTGCTCGTGGAGAGCGGCATGCTCCGCGAGATTTCGCTGGGTGGCGGGGAGCGGCTTTACGATCCGAACTTCCTCCGCAGCCCCCATCACAATCACCTCATCTGCGTCGACTGCAGGGAGATCATCGAGTTCGAGGATCCCAACATCGACGTCATGCAGAACTGCATCACGCGGCGGCTCGGATTCTCCCCCACGCAGAAGGCGCTCCGCATCGAGGGATCGTGTGACCGGCTGCGCCTGCTCGGCTCCTGCAAGAATTTCAAAGGAGGCAAGGGAAGTCGCTTGCCGAAGTCAGCCCCCAAAGCCGAGGAAAAGGGCAAATCCACATCACCCGTCGGGAGGGAACGCTCGGCTGCGCGCTACGACTGGAGAACCCGGTAACACCGAGGGACGGTTTTCAGGATCGAAAGACAGAGGGGGATCGGCTTGACCTTGATCATCGATTGATATTGCGTCTCAATCTCGCAGAATAACCATGATTCCTCTCTCCGAACTCAAGGCCGGCCAGAGTGCCGTCGTTTCCCGCCTTCCGGGCAACGAGGCGCTGGCGATGCGTCTTCGCGAGATGGGACTGCTCCGGGGCACCACGGTGACCTTCCTGAGGAGCGCGCCGCTCGGTGATCCCATGGAGTTCCGCCTGAGGGGATTCGAGTTGAGCATCCGGCGTGCGGACGCCGCCCAGGTGATGGCGGAGGTCACGGAGAGCGCGCCTGAGGGTGCGGCCAAGCTTCCCTCTCCGCCCGCCCATGTCGTTGCGGTGACCAAGACGGCGGTCGCCGTTTCCCATCACGGCACCGCGGAGGCTGATGCCGCGACCGCTACCGAAGTCCGGGCGAAATCCTACGCCGTGGTCGGCAATCCCAACAGCGGCAAGACCACCCTCTTCAACGTCCTGACCGGGCTGCGCCAGAAGGTTGCCAACTATCCCGGCGTCACCGTGGAAAAGAAGTCGGGCCAGTTCATCGGCCAGCATGGCGAGAAAATCGAACTGCTCGACCTGCCGGGCAGCTACAGCATCGGGGCCCATGCACCCGACGAGCGGATCACCCGCGACGTGCTTCTTGACCTGCGTCAGGACACGCCCCGTCCCGAGCGCATCCTCTGCGTGATCGACGCCTCGCATCTCGAGCGGAACCTCTACTTCGTCACGCAGGTTCTGGAGTTGGGACTTCCGACGATCATCGCGCTCAACATGATCGACGTCGCCAGGGCGCAGGGAACGCCGGTGAATGCCGAACGTCTCTCCGCCGAACTCGGGGTGCCTGTCATTCCGGTTCAGGCTACCCGAAAGGAGACACTCCTGCCGCTCCGACTTGCACTCAGTCGTGCCGAGGTGCCGCACAGCACATGGAGCATTGAACCGCCCGCCGCGTGGACTCGTGCCGCCGATCACGTCGCCTCGCACTGGCCCGGTGACCACCCGTCCACCGACGCCCGACGCCCGCGCGATCCGGAGATCCAGGTGAAGGCGGCGATCCTCCTCGCGGCTTCCGAGCCGGAAAGCGAGGCCCTCGGCTCCGAATTGGGTGCGGGGACCGCGCTTGGTGCCGCCCTCTCGCAGCGGGCGTTCCTCGATCGGGAACTTCCGGAATGGCGCGAGACGGTGGTGGCCCTCCGCTATGAACGGATCGGTCGGCTCTGTCATGCGGCGCAGGGGGGGCTGACCGCGCTGGGGGACAAGTTCACCCAGCATCTCGACGATCTCCTGACCCACAAGGCCCTCGGATGGATTGTCTTCTTCGGGATGATGATCCTGATGTTTGTCTCCATCTTCACCATCGCCTCCTACCCGATGGACTGGATTGAGAAAGGCTTCTCGATGGTTTCGGAGGCACTGCAGGGAGCCATGCCTCCTGGGGATCTGCGGGATCTGCTCACGGATGGCGTCATTGCCGGCGTGGGCGGTGTGGTCGTCTTCCTGCCTCAGATCCTGATCCTCTTCTTCTTCATCGGCCTTCTCGAGGATACCGGCTACATGGCGCGAGCCGCCTTCCTCATGGACCGCGTCATGAGCAAGGTCGGTCTCCACGGCAAGTCCTTCATCCCTCTTCTCAGTTCCTATGCGTGCGCGATCCCCGGCATCATGTCGACGCGCACGATCGAGAATCCCAAGGACCGACTCGTCACCATCCTGGTGGCCCCGCTGATGAGCTGCTCGGCGCGGCTGCCCGTCTACGCCCTGATGATCGCGGCCCTTCTGCCGTCCGAGTCGGTCTGGAGCAAGGGAGCGATCATGATGGGGCTTTACCTGCTCGGCACCGTGGCGGCACTCCTCTTCGCATGGCTTTTCAAGAAAACGATCCTCAAGGGTGAGACTCCCCTCTTCCTGATGGAGCTGCCTCCCTACCGGATCCCCTCTCTACGTCAGATCGCCGTGCAGATGTGGCAGCGCTCCGCACTCTTCCTGAAACGCGCCGGGACGGTCATCCTCGGCATCTCGATCATCCTCTGGTTCCTCGCCACCTTCCCCAAGATGGAGACCAAGGAAGGGGCGCCGGAGCCGACCAAGACGGAGCAGCTCCAGCACAGCTTTGCCGGGCGGATCGGCCACCTCATGGAGCCGGCCATCGCCCCGCTTGGCATGGACTGGAAGATCGGTATCGGTCTGGTCGCAGCGCAGGCGGCCCG
The DNA here is from genome assembly GCA_040380225.1 of Verrucomicrobiia bacterium. GTDB lineage: Bacteria > Verrucomicrobiota > Verrucomicrobiia > Chthoniobacterales > UBA6821 > UBA6821. Next base: position 16,234 of record JBEIJN010000010.1, read on the forward strand.
CGAGGTCTTTGTCGGCACCATGTCGATCGTCTACAATGTGGAGGGAGGCGAAGATCAGGAAGAGGGCGCCCTCGCCCAGACGCTCCGCGACCAGAAGCACCCGGACGGATCGCCGGTCTTCACCCCGCTCACCTGCCTTTCCATCCTAGTCTTTTTCGTCCTCTCGATGCAGTGCGTCAGCACCTTGGCGGTCGTCCGCCGCGAGACCAACAGCTTCCGCTGGCCGCTCTTCCAGTTCTGCTACATGACGGGCACCGCCTACCTGGCGGCGCTCCTCATCTATCAGGGAGGAAGATTGCTCGGCTTTCAATAAGCTGAAAGCCAGGTATTTAGACTGAAGGCTGAAGACTTTTAGGAGGAACTGCTGATCTGTCTGGAATGCAGGAGAACAGGAAAGGAAAAGTCAGGCGCCAACATCGGGAATAGCTGGATCGGTTTGATTCCCATGACCTATCCCCTATCGCCCATACCCTACAGGTGCTAACCTGTAGCCATGACGCCGGAACTTCAGACAGGAATCGCTCTCGCGCTGGTGGCCGGTGCATGTGGATTCTTCGTGGCCCGGTGGATGAGGGCCCGGAAGAAACCGGGTTGTGGAGGAGGTTGCGGGTGCTCCTCTGGAAAGAAACCCTGAGGGGTTTCTGATCTAAGGAGCCGCTGACAGCGCTTCCCTAAAGACTGGCGCCCTTTTTGGCGGCCGAGTTTCTGAAGGCTTCCAAGATCCGGTCGGCGGCGGCCTTGGCCGTCATGCCGTATTTCTCCCTGAGGATGGCGACCGAGCCGTGCTCGATGAACTGGTCGGGCCAACCGACGCGCACGAGCGGCGTTGTGATGCCTGCTTCCGAAAGGTGCTCGGCCACGGCCGCGCCGAAACCGCCCGTCACGGCATGATCCTCCAGGGTGCAAATGACCTGCACGCTGCGGGCAAAGAACTCGAGCGTCCCCGCGTCGAGCGGCTTGATCCAGCGGGGATTGATCACGGCAGCCTTGATGCCATGCCGAGCAAGGATATCAGCGGTTTCGATGGCCACCTCGCAGAAATTGCCGAGGCCGAAGAGTGCCACGTCGGGGCCGTGCCGCAGTACCTCCGCCTTGCCGATCTCAAGCAGCCGTGGTGCCGTCCTCGGGACGGCACCTGTTCCCGCGCCGCGCGGATAGCGGATCGCGATCGGTCCCTCATGGTGATTCGCCATCGTCCAGAGCATGTCGGCGAATTCCTCCTCGTCCCTGGGCTGCATGGCAATCACGCCCGGAATGCTCCGCAGGTAGGCGATGTCGAAGAGCCCGTGGTGGGTCGGTCCGTCATCCCCGGAGAGTCCGGCGCGGTCCATGCAGAGCGCGACGTTGAGGTTCTGCAGGGCGATGTCATGGACGATCATGTCGAAGGCCCTCTGCATGAAGGTCGAATAGATCGTGAGGAAAGGCTTCATGCCGCGGGTGGCCATCCCGGCCGCAAAGAGGGCGGCGTGCTCCTCGGCGATTCCTACATCGTAGAAGCGGTCGGCATGCCGTTCGGCGAACCGGGTGAGGCCGGTGCCATTCGGCATCGCGGCGGTGATCGCGACGATCTTGCGGTTGTGGTCGGCGAAGTCGGCCAGTGTCTTTCCGAAGATCTCGGAATAGGTGGGTGTCGCGGCGGCGACTGTCTCGCCGGTGGCGGGCTGGTATTTTCCAAGCCCGTGGAACTTGTCGGGCTGGGCCAGCGCCGGGGCGTAACCCTTCCCCTTCTTGGTCAGGATATGGAGGATGACGGGCTCGTTCTGGGCCTTGAGAAACTCGAAGGTGCGGATCAGCAGAGGGATGTCATGGCCGTCGATCGGCCCGAAGTAACGGAGGCCGAGATTCTCGAAGATCACGCCCGGAAGCAGAATCTGTTTCACCCCGGCCTCGATCTTGTGTGCCAGTTGCCGCGCGCTCTTGCCCCCGATCCACTCGACGAACTTCGCGGCCTGCTCGTGCAGGTGGGCGTAGGCCGGGCTGGTGGCGATCCGATTGAGGTGCTGTGCGATCGCTCCCGTGTTCCTGGCAATCGACCACTCGTTGTCGTTCAGGACGACGATGAATTTCCTGGTGGTCTCGGCGACGTTGTTGAGCGCCTCGTAGCTGACCCCGCAGGTGAAGGCCGCGTCGCCCGCGACGGCTACGACATGCTCGCTTCCGCCGTTCATGTCCCGCGCCGCCGCCATCCCGAGCGCGGCCGAGAGGGCCGTGCCGGCATGCCCCGCGCCGTAGCAGTCGTGCTCGCTTTCGGTGCGGAGCAGGAATCCGTTGAGGCCACCGTGCTGGCGCATCGTCCCGAGTTGCCTGCGGCGTCCGGTCAGGATCTTGTGGATGTAGCCCTGGTGGCTGACGTCGAAGAGAAGCTTGTCCTCGGGGGTGTCGAAGACGCGGTGGAGGGCGATCGTCAACTCGACCACGCCGAGGTTCGGGCCGAGATGACCGCCGGTTTCTGCCAGCGTGCCGATGAGTTCGTCCCGGATTTCCTGCGCGAGCAGCGGGAGATCCTTCTCGGGGAGTTTCTTGAGATCCGCGGGAGAGTCGATCCCGTCGAGCAGGCGCGGCGAACTCACGATTCCTCGAAGGGTTCCAGGGCCGGCTCGCCGCGGCCCGAACGGGTGATGATCTCGATCCGTTTCTCGGCGGCATCGAGCTTCTCGCGGCAGACCTGCAGTAGCTTCATCCCCTCCTCGTAGCGCTCGATCAGTGTCTCGAGCGGCGGAGGGGTTTTCTCGATCTCCTCGACAATGGACTCGAGCCGGCCCAAGGCATGCTCGATGGATGCCTCGGAGTCGGGGCCTTTTGCGGGAGTCTTGCTCATGTGGCGATTATTGGCGGTTCTTCGCGGACCAGCGCTCGCTGTCGGAATAGAGGATGCACTCGCCGTCGATCGGGAGCGGGGTGAAACTCTTGAGCAGGAAGTCGTTCAGGTTCACCGTCCGCATGATCACGGGAGCCCATTCCTTGTAGGGCCCCTTGATCAGCGAGAGGAATTCCTGCCCTCCGGAAATCGGGGTGAGGTAGAGGCCGACGATCGGTGATCCGAGGGTTCCGAAGTCGGAGATCTCGTTGAGTTGGCGGATCGTCTCGGGCAGGAGGAGGCACTTCCGCTTGGCATACCAGGCAACCGCCCAAGGCATGTCGGAGGAGAGGAGTTCCTGGGGCTTGTACCAGTTATGGAGTGCGGAAATGAAGGGGGGGACATACGGCGGCCACTGGATTCTGGCCTGCGATCCCACGGCGAGCCTCAAGAGCATCGGGCCGGCCGCCAGGATGAAGATGGCCGTAAGAAACGCGATGCGGAGGGGCTTGAGGCTGATGTTGAGCCTGTTCCAGAGCACGAGGATGAAGGCGGTGCCGTAGAGGACGAACGCGGGCAGGAAGATGATGTGAAGCTGGTTCCCCGAGACGGCATCCTTCACCCCAAAGAGAGTCATTCCGATGACGGCCCCGGCCCACATCAGCACAATCATCCACCGCCAGAGGGCGGTCGAGGGGTTCCGGAAAGGGTGCATCAGCGAGACGAGCGCTGCCACCGCCACAATATGGAGTCCGAGGTATTCCCACAGGTGGGATGCCTGGTCGACCAAGCCGGTCCTGAGTTTTGTGGCCATCCCCCCTCCCAGCGTGAGTCCCGTGTTGACCCCGCGCATGACGGCACTCTCCGTGACCCCTGCGCCGGCAAGCGCGGTGTAGATGGAGATCCCGAACGGGTTGCCGCAGGCGACGAAATTATGAATCAGCCAAGGGAGAACCGTCGCCACATAGACGAGCAGGGGAAGGATCAGGGAAGGGATGCGGGCATGGAAGCCGAGCAGGCAGAAGACCATGAAGCCGGGGAGTAGAAACGCCGCCACACCATGCGTGAGGGACATCAGGCCGAGCAGGAAGGCGGCCGCCGCGAGCCAGAGAAGTGCCGTGATCGACTCTTCCTTTTCCTCGGACCGAAGCGCCTTCAGGGAGCAGATCGTGACGCCTCCGAAGAGAATGATGAGCAGGTGCTGGGGAAGGCCAGCCAGCGAGTACTGCCACATCAGGTCGCACACAAGGAGGAGGCCCGCCCCTAGGGTGGCCAGGGTCTTGTCGAAGAGCAGTCGTCCGGCGAAATACCAGACCATCACACCGGCGAACATCAGCAGGATGCCGAGCAGTGCCAGGGCCTGGTCTCCCTTGCAGAGGATGTCGGTGGGTGCCATTTCGATCCGGTTCTTCACCGGCAATAGGGCAACCGCCTCCAGCATGGGGAAGAGGGGGGCATTGTAGAAATCGGGGAAATTTCCCGGCGGAACGGGCTTCCCCGAATCGCTCAGCTGTCGGATGGCGAGCGGGCGGATGTATCGGGTGCTGAATCCCTCCCCCGAGATCAGTGAGCGCGCGATCTGGGCCTGATCCATCGCCGCTTCTGTCCCCAGTCCCTTGAAATGGAAAAGAAAATAGAGGACGCAGAGTCCTATCAGGACGACGGAAATCATCCCGATCTTGAGAATTCGGGCGATGGTTCCCGAGTCGATGTCGCGTACGGTTTCCTGCAGGGCCATGGGATGGAGATCGCTGAGTGGGGAGTGTTAGGAGGCGGGCTTGGTGATGCCCAGCCGGGCCAAATGACGATGCAGTGTGCGGCGGCTGATGCCGAGCTTTTTTGCCGCCAGGGTGCGGTTGTCGCCGCTTTCCTCCAAGGCCTTGAGAATCATCGCCCCCTCGATGCGGGCGAGGTTGAGTTCCCCCTCCCCGGGTTCCGGCGAGGCGGACTGCCGGAGTGAGGCGGGAAGATCCGCCGAGGTGAGTTCATCGCCGTTGCCCAGGACCACCGCATGCTCCACGGCGGCCTTGAGTTCGCGGATATTGCCGGGCCATCCGTAGGCCTCCATCGCCTCCATGGCTTCCGCCGAAAAGCGGCGCTCCGGCTTGCCGTGCTCACGCGCCATTTCCTTGAGGAATGCCGTCACCAGCAGCGGGATGTCCCCGCGGTGGTCGCGGAGCGGGGGCATCGTGAGCGGAACCACGTTGAGCCGGAAGAAGAGATCCTCGCGGAACGTGCCGGCAGCCACCATGGCGGCGAGGTCCTTGTTCGTTGCGGCGATGAGGCGCACGTCGGCTTGGAGCGTCTGATTGCCCCCGACCCGTTCGAAGCTTTTTTCCCCGAGCACGCGCAGGATCTTCACCTGGACGGTCGGATCGATCTCCCCGATCTCGTCGAGAAAAAGCGTCCCCCCGGCAGCCTGCTCGAAGCGGCCGATACGGCGCTCGCCCGCCCCCGTGAAGGCCCCCTTCTCGTGGCCGAAGAGTTCGCTCTCGAGAAGCTGGGGAGAGAGGGCTGCGCAATGGACGGCGACAAAGGGTTTTTCGGCACGATTGCTGAGCGCATGGATCGCCTTGGCGGCCACCTCCTTGCCGGTGCCGCTCTCTCCCTGGATCAGGACCGTCGCCTTGCTCGGCGCGACCTGCCTGATGGTCTCGAAGACCCGTTCCATCTCCGGGGAGCGCCCGATCATCTGGTCCGGCGCGCGCGATTGCACGACCTCCCTCCGCAGTTCGACATTCTCAGCCTGCACCGCACGTTCGCGAAGGGAGCGCCTGACCAGCATCTCGAGGCGGTCGATATTCACCGGCTTGGTGACGAAGTCGTAGGCGCCGCGGCGCATCGCCTCGACGGCGGTGTCGACCGAGCCGTAGGCGGTCATCATGATGCAGACGGGCGGATCGGTTCTTTTCAGCAGGCCTCCCATCAGATCCATGCCGTCATCGGTTCCAAGCCTCAGGTCGGTGATGACGACATCGGCCGGATCGGCCTCAAACAGGGCGAGGGCACCGGCGGCGTCCGCAGCCACGGCCACGTCGTAATGATCCTCCAGAGCGGCCCGCAATCCCTCGCGGGTGTGCTTCTCGTCATCGACGATGAGGACTGTTTTCTTCATGGGAGATGGGTCAAGTTGACCCAATATTCCACAAAATGCCAATTCTTACTCTGAAGAATCTGACTGAATCGCAGAGAGCAGGCGGGGCAAAGCGTCCCGGTACGAGGGGTGGGCGGGGGACCAGCCCGTGGTGCGCATCAGGGCATTGGAGATCCGCTTCGAGGTCCAGCCCCGCTTGCGGTTAAGATCGGCGCTTCCCTCCGGAGGGAGTGGTTTTGCAAGAAAACCAGCCATCCATTCGTAGACCTGCCTCTGGGTGGCAGGTGTGTCGTCGGTCACATTGTAAAGCCCGGCGGCGACATCCGGGTCGGCAAGCCGCACGAGCGCCGCCGATGCGTCATCGCGGTGGATCTGGTTGATCCAGCGGTGGCCTCCCTCTTCGAGGAGCGCCTCGCCGGAGAGGAATTTCTTCAGCAGGACGGAACGCCCCGGCCCGTAGATGCCGGAGAGGCGGGCGGCGCTTCCCCCGGAGTCGAGGGCGATTTGCTCCGCCTCAAGCAGGATGCGTCCGGTCTCGCGGTCGGGCAGGGTCGGCGATTTTTCGGTCACCCATGAGCCGTCGGTCTGTCCGTAGACCGAGGTGCTGCCGACAAAAATCACCCTGCCCGGATTCCAGGTGTTGATCACACGCCTCAGGCCCTCCCGGTAGACCGCCGCGTAGGTTTCCGCGCCACCCCTGCCCGAGCTGACCGCATAGACGGCGAGGGGTACGTTCCGGAGCCTTGGGGAAAGGGCCTCCACTGAGGAGGGATCGGTCACATCGCAGGTGGTCGTTTCAAAAGAGCGCCCCGCCAGTGCCGCCATGGAATCGGCGCCCCGGACGAGCCCGAGAACGCGCTTGCCCCGGGCGGAAAAAAGTTCGGCTGCGGCCTCCCCTAGGAAACCGCAGCCGATGATGAGAACTTCCGGATTCACTCCTCGGAGTGGAAAGCAGACGTTAGCTGAGGACGAAACGAACCTTGGCCTTGGCGCGCTTGGCGTTGGCCTTGGCCTTGCGCTTGGTGCGCTGGGTCGGGGTCTCGAAGGCACGAAGACGACGCACCTCCTCGAGGATTCCCTCGGTGTCGAGTTTCGTCTTGAGGCGCTTGAGAGCGCGATCGATGGGTTCGCCCTTACGGACAATAACTTCCGGCATGTTAATTCACCTGCTTTCTTTTGTGGGGTGTGGAGGTTCCCCCAGAAGCAGGCGGTGGTCAAGCCTTGCTTTCGGGATCCCGACAAGGGGCACTTGGGGGGGCTAGTTCCTGGTCAGGCGGATCTGGCGTCTCAGGATCACGTAGAGGATCACGAAGATCATCCAACTCGAGAGGATCATCACCCCGGCATTGAACCAGAGGAGGGGAATGTTCATGCCGAAATAATGCTTCACCGGGCCGAAGAAGACGTTGGGATGGCGGCTTTCACGGTAATCGGCCTGCTCCATCTCTGCCTTGGAGACCAGGTCGAGCACCTTCTGGTTGGTGTAGAGCTGTTCCGCGGTGACCCCTCCCTCTCGCCCCAGAAGTTCCTCCCGCTTGAAGGGGCCGCCGGAGATCACGCGGTCGATCCGCTCCATTCTCCTGTCGAGATCCTTGGTGGTCTTGGCCTCGAGGCCGCTAAGGATGGCGAGCAGGTCCTTGAGGTCATCGAGCCGTTCCTCCTGCGCCTCGGTCGGTTTCTTGACCGCTGCCAGCTGGTTGATCTGACGCTGGATCCGCGCCTGCCGCAGGGCGAGGGGATTGAGCTTGGCCTGGGCGAAGACAATCCCCTCGTACGACCAGCGCATCGGCATGAACTCGCAGATCACCGGCACCTGCAGGTCGCTCCGGGGTTCCATCGCGGTGTCGGGATGCCGTGCGAACCATTCGTGGATCGAATGGATGAAGTCGAGGTTGCGGTTCATCTCCTCGTACTTGATGAGGGCGCCCCCGAGGATGATCTGGGGGATGAGCACGACCGGGATGATGTTGACCGCGGTCTTCCCCTCGCGGGCCAGCGAGGAGATGAGGAGTCCCAGGGCGATGCCGCTGAAGGCGGTGAGGAACATCGCGGTGAACTCCACCCAGTAGAATCCGCGGATCGAGACCATCCAGTCGCCGATCAGTGTGAAGAGGGCGCATTGCGCCACGGCGAAGAGGCCGAGCGTGATCGCCTTGGCCAGCAGGTAGTAGCCGAGGCGCACGTTCAGGTTGCGCTCGCGCAGAAGCACCGGACGGTCGCGGATGATGTCGTCGACGCTGTTGGTGAGTCCCAGGAACATCGCCACCACCAGCGAGAGGAAGAGGTAGGTCGGGATGTGGAAGGCCGAGGCGAAGTCGTAGCTCTTCCCCTCCGAGTAGCGGAGAACCGCTCCGATCAGGAAGGCGAGCATCGGCGCCTCGACCAGCGTGGTCAGCAGGTTGGCCCTGTTGCGGAGCTTGCTGATGAAGGAGCGCTGGAGCAGGACCAGGAACTGGCCGAGTTCGTCGCGCCAGCGGAGACCCTCCCACCCCTTGGGGCGTTGCAGGAGGGTGCTCTTCGCCTCGGGGCCGGCGGGGACGGGGATGCGGGAGGAGGCCGGCTGCTTCACCTCCTTCATGAGGCGGTAGGCCTCGAACTTGTCGCGCCAGTATTCCGGGGAGAAGCGCCGGGCGGGGACCAGCTGACCGCGGTTGTTCTCCTCGTAGATGATGTCGCCGCTGAGGTCGCGCAACGGGGTCTCCAGCACGTCGAAGACGAACTCGGGTCTCGTCGTGCCGCAGGCCTGGCAGCCTCCGAGTTCAGTTCCGAAGAGTTGTTCGTGCTCGGCTTCCGCGAAGTAGGCCAGCATCTCGGTCGGCGTTCCGAAGAAGACCAGCTTCCCTCCCTTGTCGAGAAGGAGGGCCTTCTGGAACATCTGGAAGATCTTCGAGGTGGGCTGGTGGATCGTCACGAGGACGATCTTGTTGTGGGCCATGCCGCGGATGATCTCGATGACGTGCTCGGAATCCTTGGAGGAGAGGCCGCTGGTAGGCTCGTCGAAGAGGTAGATGTCGGCCGTGCTGACCATGTCCAGGCCGATGTTGAGACGCTTGCGCTCGCCCCCGCTGAGTACCTTCCTCTGGGATCCCCCAACGACCTCCTTGCGGCGCTCGTTGAGGCCCAGCTCCGCAAGCTTGCTGTCGATCCGGCGCTGCCGCTCGCGACGTGAGAGATGGGGGGCCCGGATCGCGGCGGCGAACTTCAGGTTCTCCTCGATAGTCAGCTGCTCGTCGAAGGCGTCGTACTGCGGGATGTAGGTGATGTACTGAAGGAGGGCGTCGAGATTCCCGTAGAGGGAGCGCTGGTTGAGCAGCACCTCTCCCGCGACCGGCTGGAACTGACCGGCCAGCGCGCGCAGCAGGGTGCTCTTCCCGCAGCCGCTCGCCCCCATGACGCAGACCATCTCGCCACGCTCGATCGAGAAGTTGAGGTTGTCGAGCGCGGTGTCGGCGCTCCGGAAGCGGCAGACGAGATCGCGCACATCGAGGTTGCGGATGATGTTGCGCTCCTCCTCGATGATGCGCTCGGTGAAATTGCAGCGGAGCACCTGTCCCGCATCGATGCGGATCGTGTCGCCGTCCTCCAGCTCCATGGCGCCCCGGACGGGCAGACCCCTCACCACGATCGGCCGGTCGGCCTGCAGCACCTCGACCCGTCCCTTCTTCAGCTGGTAGTCACAGGTGATCCGGAGGGTCACCTCGCCGCCGATGCCCGGGGAGATGAGGATGTCATCGTCGTCGAGGCGGCTCGGGTTGTTGGAGGCGATGTACTCGGTCTTCGATCCCTTGAGCTCGAAGCGCCCGCCGAAGCCGCCGACGCGACGCTTGAGCTCCTCGAGGTCGAGCTCCCCTCCGTCGCGGAAGAAGATCTTGTCGGAGAGCTGGGCATCCACGGTCGTTCCCTTGCGCAGGGGAGTGCCCCGCAGGGTCGCCCGCAGATCCTGGAGCGCGGTGACGCGCACCTTGAGCCCAAAGGCGATCTCCAGATCGCTGTCGCGGCTACGGGACTTCTCGAGACGGACCTCCTCGTTGTTGATCGCCACGAAGATGTGGGGGAGCGTCACGTTCCGCTTCGCGTTGAAGTAGAAGAGCAGGTCCTGGCTGGTAATGACCTGTTCGCCGACGAGCACCCGCTGGCCGGGATAGATGCGGCAGAATTCGCCCGGTTTGAGCAGTCGCCCTTGGACGATGAGGCTCTTCGAGGAGAGGTTCTTCAGGATGATCAGGTCGTGGTGGCGGTAGGCGAGCAGCCGCTCGTCGGGCGAGAACTCGCGCAGGGCCACATCGCACCGGTCGGGATCGCCGAAGGAAAGGGCTTCCAGCGGGGAGACGCCGTCGTGGAAGAACGCAGGGTCGGCCTGTTCGTTCGCGTTGAGCTGGTAGACGATGTCGATCGCCTGGGCTGCCATGCCGAGCTTGCCCATGAAATCATGGTAGGCGGCGACCTGCTCCGGCTTCATCCCGGAGCGGGTGATCAGGTCGAAGAGCTGGACGCCGAGCAGGATCTTCCGGTCATCGCTCAGTTCGAGGGCGAGCTTGGAAGCCATGACCCCCAGATCCTGCTGCTGCTCGAGCGCCTGCCGAAAGAGCCTCCGCAGCTCGGAATAGACCGCCTCCGGATAGTCGTAGCGCAGGAAACCGAGGCTGGAATCGATTTCCTCCTCGAGCATCTCACCGTCGACGCGCGTGAAGGCGGCAAGCACCTGGATCAGGGTCGGCAGGAGATTCGCGCTCTCCGCGATCGTCTGGGGCCGCCGGCGCAGACGGCGCCACCTTCGGGCCGCCATGTGCTGAAGGCGCGAGGCGCCGCGCAGGAGACTGTCGATCACCAGCACGCTGCGGCGCGACTCCTGGCTTACCAGGCCAAGGCCTGATTGGTCTTCGGGGGCTGGTCCTGCGGGATCCATCTCCGGTCAGGCTAATCCGCTCCCCGGCAAAGATGGAGTCATTTGTTTAATTGGATGAGTCGAGCGTCGAAGGTCGAAGGTCGGACTTAAACCCAGATTGCGCAGTAGAGCGGTGTTGACAGGTTTGAGCGGTTCACCCGGATGGTGAGTCCCGGAAGGGTTAAAACGTTACACCGTCAAAAGGTTACAAGGGGCTGAAGTCCGAGGCCGAATTTAATTCATGCAGCTCTCGACTCTCGACTCTCGACTTTCGTCTTTCGACTAGGCGCCTTGCGGCGCCTCACGGCGCCCCATAGCGTTCCGCCACGCGTTTGACCGACTTGGCGCGGCCCGTTTCCGGATCCACCTCGACCAGCACGCCGGAGGCGATGATCGGACCGCGTGCCACGGGAAACTTGACCGGCATGGAGTTCACGAACTGCCCCACCACCGCTTCGCAGTCGCGGCCGAGGATGGAGTCCTCCGGGCCGCACATCCCGGCATCACAGAGGAAGGCCGTCCCTTTTGGGAAGATCCGCTCGTCGGCCGTCTGCACATGCGTGTGGGTCCCCACCACGAGCGAGACCTTGCCGTCGAGGTGGCGTCCCATAGCGATCTTCTCGCTGGTGGTCTCGCCATGGACATCGACGATGATCACGGGGGTCTCTTGCCTGAGTTTTTCCACCTCGGCGGAGGCAGCCAGGAAGGGGTTGTCGAGGGGGGTCTTCATGAAGGTCCGGCACTGGACGTTCATGACGCCGATCGGCCCGTGGGCCGTGTCGAGGATGATGCTGCCGCTACCTGGGGTGCCTGCCGGGTAGTTGAGCGGGCGGAGCAGTCGCGGCTCGGTGGCGATGTAGGCAATGATCTCCTTCTGGTCCCAGATATGATCCCCCGAGGTGATGACGGCGATGCCACTGCGCATCAGGTCGATGGCGAGCTTCGGGGTGATGCCGCGGCCGGCGGCGGCATTCTCGCCGTTGGCGATCACGAAATCGGCATCGCCGCGCTCCAGATAGAGTTCCGCCGTGCGGCAGGCTGCCATGCGGCCGGGTTCACCCACCACATCGCCCAGAAAAAGGATTTTGACCATGGGTGGGTTTTTATCGAAAGCACCGGCCGGGACGATGTAAAAATGAGCCATCTTGAAGATTCGACCCCTCGCGCTTGGCTGTACCGCGGCTTTTGTCCTGCTTGCTTCGTCCGTTTCCGCGCCGGCCGCCCTCCTCAGCCCGCTGGCTCCCCAGCCCGACTGGAGCACCATCGGGCAGTATGCGGGAACAATCACGGCCGCCGATTTCGAGAGGCTTCTCAGGCAGGTCTACGTGCCCGACGGATCGTGGAGGGAGTGGATCAGCATCTCCCCGACCGAGGCCCTGATCACCCCGAGGCCGGGCGCCGCTCCGATCGCCCTCCCCCTCGCCTCTCCGGGCACGACTCCGAAGGCCCCGCCCCGGTTTTGGAAAGACCGCACGGCACGCTCTCCCGTCCCCGGTCGGCCGCTTGCCGGTCTCCGCATCGCCATCGATCCGGGCCACCTCGGGGGAAGCTATGCGAAGATGGAGGCCCGTTGGTTCCGGATCGGTAACAGTCGCCCCGTCCAGGAGGGGGAGATGACCCTGATGGTCGCGAAGCTCCTGAAACAGCAACTGGAGTCGATGGGGGCCGAGGTCTGGCTGACCAGGACCAAGAACGGCCCCACTACGCCGCTGCGCCCCGGAAGTCTCAGGAAAGTCGCGGCGGGATCGCTGCAGGAGGAGGGTGTGGTTCCGTCGGGCAAGCGACTTCAGGACGAGGCCGAGAGGCTCTTTTACCGAGTCGGCGAGATCCGCAACCGGGCCCGCACCGTGAATACCCACATCCGTCCTGATCTCGTGGTCTGCCTGCACTTCAATGCGGAGGAGTGGGGTGATCCGGCCCGCCCCTCCCTGACGGACAAAAACCACCTTCACCTGCTGCTCTCGGGAAACATCTCGCGCGAGGAACTTCTGCACGAGGATGAGCGCCACACCATGCTGGTGAAACTCCTCGGAGGGACGCATTCCGCCGAACTCGGGGCCTCCGAGGCCGTCGCCCGTTCCCTGGCCTCCGCCACCGGACTCGAACCCTTTGTCTACCACGGCACCAAGGGGATCCCCGCCTCCTCGAATCCTTATCTCTGGATCCGCAACCTGCTGGCAAACCGCCTGTTCGAATGCCCCGTCGTCTACTGCGAGCCGTATGTGATGAACAGCCGGGCGGTCTTCAACCGCGTGCAAATGGGAGATTATCAGGGGCGACGCAACGTGGGGGGCTACCAACTGCCAAGCATTTACAGGGAATATGCCGATGCCGTGGCGCAAGGGCTTGCCGATTACTATGGGAGCCGCTGATGATGTGCTTTTCCCGAAACGGCATCCACCACCCTCCCATCACCCGATTTTCCAACCCATGAAGACCAAAGTCATCGCCATCGCCAACCAGAAGGGGGGCGTCGGCAAGACCACCACCTCGGTCAACCTCGCCGCCGCGATCGCCGAGGTGGGTCACCCCGTCCTTCTTCTCGACCTTGACCCCCAGGGGAATGCCTCCAGCGCCCTCGGACTCGAAACGGGCGAGGGAAACAGCCTCTACGCCGCCATGATAGGGCAGACCCCGATGGAGGACCTCGTCCAGGAAACGCGGATTCCGAATCTCTGCGGCATCCCCGCCGACCTCGACCTGGCCGGCGCGGAGATTGAGGTTGCCCGCATGGAGGGGCATCTCACCCAGCTCCGCACGGTCCTGGAGCCGGTGCGCGCTTCGGGCCGCTTCGAGTACGTGATCATGGACTGCCCTCCGTCGCTCGGCATCCTCATGACCAACGCCCTTAGCGCCGCGGACGAACTCCTCATTCCCATCCAGTGCGAGTATTACGCGCTCGAGGGTCTCGGCAAGCTGGTCGGCGTCATGGAGCAGATCCGCGAATCCGGTGCGAATCCGGGCCTTGTCATGAGCGGACTGCTGATGACGATGCTCGATGTCCGCACCAACATCAGCGCCGCCGTCGTGCGCGATGTCCGCGCCCATTTCGAGGAGGTCGTCTTCGACGCCGCGATTCCCCGCTCCGTCCGCATCAGCGAAGCCCCGAGCTTCGGCAAGACCATCCTCGAGTACGATCCGAAGGGGCCCGGCGCCTCCGCCTACCGCGTCCTTGCCAAGGAATTCCTCGACCGCCAGAAGCGGGGCATCTCCTTCGTCGGCGCGCCGCAGAAAAACGGGGAGAGTTAAAAAGGTTAAAAGTGTTGGAACGTTAAAATGTAGAACCCAGTCATCGCCCACGTTGAAACCTTCCAACTTTCTAACCTTCAAACTTTTTCACGCCCCTTCCTCATTCCTAACAGTCTAATAGCCTTCAACCCAAACCCCTTTCTCCATGACCGACGTCCTCGCTCTCTTCAAACAGACCGGTGCCCTGCTCCACGGCCACTTCATCCTCCGCTCCGGCCTGCACAGCCGCGAGTTCTTCCAATGCGCGCTCCTGCTGCAGGACGCTCCCGTGGCCGCGCAGGTCTGCGGCGAGTTGGCGGCCAAGCTCCGCCCTTTCCATGATGCCGCGGAAAACGTGGTGAACGGCCGGAAGCCGACCGTCGTTTCACCGGCCGTCGGCGGGATCATCGTAGGACAGGAAGTCGCCCGTCACCTCGGCACACGTCACATCTTTGTCGAGAAGGATGGGAACGGCGGCCTCGTCATGCGCCGCTTCGAGGTGGTTCCCGGCGAGCGCTTCATCGTTGCCGAGGATGTCGTCACCCGCGGCGGCCGTGTCCAGGAGACCATCGACATCATCAGAAACCTCGGCGGCGTTGTTGTCGCCGCAGGATCCATCGTCGACCGCAGTGGCGGGAATCTCCCCGACTTCGGATGCCCCTTTGTCAGCCTCATCCAGATGACGCCCGAGACCTTCCCGGCGGACGCACTCCCTGAGGACCTCGTCGGAATTCCTGCAGTCAAGCCGGGAAGCAAGTAACCCTCCGCAAAGCGGAGGGAGTGAAAGGTGAAAAAGTTAAAAGTGTGAAAGTGAATCGCCATTCATGACCTTCCCACCTTCGAGCCGACGCATTTTATCCAGTCATGGAGTCTCCAGATCATTTTTCCAAAGCCATTAAGGGCTGGAGAATGATTGGCCTTTGTTTCCTGATTTCCTGATGCGATAGCAGGCAAGCAATTCCAGATTCATTCTCTTTTTCATCCTTCATAATTCATCCCTCATCCTTTGATTCCCCTCGCCCGTTTCCTCACCTTCATCCGGTTTTCGCACACGGTCTTTGCCCTCCCCTTTGCGTTCGGGGCGATGGTCGTTGCGGCGGATGGGTTTCCGGAATGGCGAATCTTCGGGTTGATCCTGCTCTGCATGGTCTTTGCGCGGACGGCGGCAATGACCTTCAACCGTGTCGCCGATTGGGAGATCGACAAGCGCAACCCGCGCACCGCCGGCCGTCACCAACTCATCGGTAGGGCGGCGGCCATCACCACCTGTCTCGTGAGCGCCCTGCTCTTCATCGCCTCGGCGGCCTTCATCAACCCGATCTGTTTCCTGCTCTCCCCGGTCGCGCTGGCGCTCGTTTTTTTCTACTCGCTCACGAAGCGCTTCACGAATGCGGCGCAGTTCTTCCTCGGGCTGGCCCTCTCGGCGGCGCCTGTGGGTGCGTGGCTTGCCGTCACCGGCTCCTTTGCCTGGCCGCCGATCATTCTCGCGGCGGGAGTTCTCTGCTGGGTGGCGGGATTCGACATGATCTATGCCACTCAGGATGAGGAGGCCGACCGGCGCGAAGGCCTCCGCTCGATGGTGGTCTGGCTCGGCGTTCCCGGAGCGCTGCGTCTGGCGGGCCTCCTCCATCTGCTGATGCTGATTGGCCTGATCGCCTTCGGTCTCTCGGCCCACCTTGGGAGGATCTATTTCGCGGGCCTCCTTCCCGTTCCCTTCCTGCTTCTTTACGAACACCGGATCGCCCGCTCGCTTGATGTGGGACTTATCAACAAGGCATTCTTCGAGACCAATGCACTGATCGGCGCACTTTTTGTCGCGGTAACGGCGGCAGATCGCCTGCTTCGCTGAATCAATCGATCGGTTTGCCGCTTGTCGTCAGCGGGACGGTTGATTCCGGCCAGGATGGCAGAGCGGGCTCCGGCATGACGCTTTCGGGTGCAACCCTTTCCGAGATGGTGCTTGGTTCCGGCATTGCCGTTTCTTGCGGCGGCATGAGTATCTGCTCGGTCCGCGCGCTTTCCTGCGGAGGTACTGCTTGAGAAGTCGGTGAGGAAATGGGTTCCGGTCGAGGCGGACGGGGAGTCGGGACCGCAATCGCCTTCTTCACGGGAACCGGGAGGGCTTTACGGATCGGAACGGGCTTGGGTTTGGGAGTTGGTGAGGAGAACGCGGGAAGTGCCGCAGGAGCTTGAATCGGTAAAATGGGCGGAATGAGTTCTCCGGAAAGGAGGTGTGCGGATCCTGATCCTGAGCGAAGAGCCAGCAGGAGATTGGCATCGCCGGCATTCACATGGTATCCGGCGCCGAAAGGGAGGGAACCGATCCGCAGAGGCGAGTCATAGGCTTCCTTCAGCGCCGGCTCTTTTCCTCTCTTGAAGATCTCCAGGGGCTCGGTGTAGATCCCGAAGAGTTGGATCCGCCACTCCCCCGGCAGGAAGCTTCTGAAGGGAAGGCCTGAGTCATCCTGCAGGATCAGGGGCGAGGTTCTCACCAGGAAATTTCGGGTTTCCGAGAAGGAATCAAGCGGCAGCAGGTAGGAAGCCGCCTTGAGATAGGAGGCGCCGGGTCCGAGATCCGCGAGCCAGTCGAGAAAGCGCCTGCACTCCCTGCCGTTCGAGAGGTCGGCCTGGAAATAATAGAGCATCTGGGGAGGGCCTCCCGGACGGTGGTAGACGATCTGCACACCGGGTGATCCGAAGGGCCTCACCATCGTGACCGAATCGATCACGTTTCCGGTCAGCGCGAGTTCCGTGTAGAGAACCGGAAGAACCCCGCGGAAAGAGCCCTGCACGAGTTGCGGCTTCATCTCGCTGGTGATGAAGTAGCCGCAGAAGAGGGAGGTGTGGAGCGCCTCGTCGAGCGCCTTCAGCGCGCCGCCGAGGGAGGCCGGATCGAGCGCCTCGGGCGGAGGAACTTCACCCACCGGCTCCAGGCCGCCCAAAATCATGACGCGGGTGTCCGGGAAAAAGGCATAAGCGTTCAGGAAGTCGGGTCCGCCGAAGAGATACCTGAGCACTCCGCGCGTGGAGGGGATGTTTGCCAGGTGATCCCTGGCCCATTGCTGCATGGTCCCGTAGCGAACCTTCCGGCAGAATGCCCACTGCTCCTGCAGTTCTTTCTGGTGCTGCCGATACTCCGGGGATTTCTGGAGGGAGTGGAGGATGCTTCCATTCCCAAGCGGGATGCCTGCCAGGAATTCCGCCTGCTCCTGAAGCGAGGAGGGTCGGGGTTCGGCGGCCTGAATACCTTGGCAGAGGATGGTGGCGATGACACATGCCGTCGCGCAGGAGCGTTTCACGATTTCTTTGGCCGGGAGATCCATCGGTAAAGTGTGAGAGGGAGCAGCATGATGACCATCCCTGCAAGGGCAATCATCGGTTTGCTGATCGCCGAGTAGAGAAGCCCGCCCCCCGAACAGAGGATGAAGAGAACGGGTGGCAGGGGATAGAGGGGGCATGTGAGCTGCGGTCGGCTCCCAAGCGTCCGTGATAACCCGCCTTCCTTCTTCCTCAGAACGAGCAAGCCGGAGACTCCGAGGATCAGGCAGAGCAGCAGTGGAATCTGGGCTAAGAGAAGGACTGTCTCGAAGGATCCGCCCGCGATCAGTCCCAGCACGAGCAGAAGTTGCAGGAGGATCGCCCTGCGTGGGATTCCGGTTGCAGTGCGCCGGGCAAGCCGGGCAAAGATCGGGTAATCCTCCCCGACGCGCTGAATGACCCGCGGCCCGGCCCAGACCATCGCGCTGATGGAGGCCAGAAGTCCGAAGGAAATGATCCCCGACATGATCCGGCCGCCGGAGGGGCCGATCAGGTGTTCCGCCGCGACGCTGCCGACATTGAGAACCCCGCGCAGTTCGGAGAGCGGGGCGGAGGTCAGAAAGATGGCGTTGAGCATCACGTAGAAGAGAGCCACGGCGAGAGTTCCCAGGACCAGCGAGAGGCCGACGATCCGCCCTCCCGACCTGACTTCCCCGGCCAGATAGGTCACCGCATTCCATCCTGAGTAGGCGTAGAGAACGAAGATGAGGGCGATTCCCGAGGAGGGGCGCAGGAGCTCCTCTGCGGAACGTGCGTGCGGGGTGAGGACGGCCCAAGCCCCCTCATTCCGGGAGAGGCTCCAGAAACCGGCCGCAATGAAGAGAGCCACCAGCAGGAATTTCAGGGCTGTGGCGGCCACCTGCACCAGGGAGCTGACCTGGAGGGAACGAAGGTGGAAGAGGGAGATGAGCAGCACCACGGTCCATGAGGAGAGATGCACCGGGCAGAAGGGGAACGCCGCATGGAGGTAGCTACCGAAGGCCATCGCGGAGAGGGCGATCGGTGCCGCAAACCCGGCGATCAGGGAGACGAACGCCGCCATGAATCCGAGCGCCGGGTGGTAGATCTCGGAAAGGTAGGTGTATTCCCCGCCCGAGCGAGGAATCCTGGCCGCCAGCTCCGCATACGATAAAGCCCCGCAGAGCGAGATCACACCGCCCAGAACCCAGAGGCAGAGGATGGAGAATCCGCTGCTCAGGTCCTGAAGCTGGAAACCCAATGTCGTGTAGACACCCGTCCCGACCATCGTCGCCGTCACCAGCGAGAGACAGGTGGGGAGTCCTATGCCCCGGCAATTAATATTGTTCATAGAGGGGACCAGACGGAAAAATATGGAACTCAAGAGCTCAGGAAAAATCCTTGGAAGGCAAATCTATCAAGAAGGTGTCTTAGTGAGGAGTGGACTCCTTCAAATAGAACTGATTTGGAATTACGGTCCTGAAACCGCTTTCAGAGACAATACCGAATCAACCCTGTTTGCATGCATATAGACTGTATCTGTTCTGAATCCCCTTTCCTGATTTCCTGAGTTCCATATTACTCATTGGGCCTTCTCGACAGGATGGATCGGGGGATCCCATGCCGCCGAGAGGTAGGCGTAAACCACCTCCGAAAGCACAATCACGAGAGAGATCACGAAGCAGATCAGTCCCCCGACAAAGGTGGAGACCACGTAGATCCCCTGCAGATGGCGCGGCGCCCCGGTCTGGAAGAGAAAGAGTTCCAGAACCGTCAGTGAAATCAGCAGGCCGCTCAGCACATCGAAGAAGATGGCGATGGCACAGAGTCGTCCACGCCTCTTGGTCTGCGGATACTCCATCCGGTAATGGTCTTCCAAGGGCTCGGGAAGGCTTCCCGGGTCAACGAGCTCCCTGTGCAGGAAGCGCATCCTGTCGATCACCCGGGCCAACCGGCCGCTGATGGCGTTGAAGAGCGTGACTACCGCCATCAGGAGGAAGACCGGGGCCAGCGCCAGCTGTATCGTCGAGGTGACGTCGTTGTTGGGGATGTTCATGGGAGGGAGTTAATCTGGAACTCAAGAACTCAGGAAACTGAAACTTCTCGCGCAGAGACGCAGAGGCGCAGAGAAAATCTATAAAAGAATTCCCTTCCGGCGTGAAAGATCGGTGGACCCATTCAGTGCGCCAGCAATGCGCATAAACGGCTTTGTGTCGTTGAGTCGCTGCAACTCCATAACCTCTAAAAGCTGACTCCCACTTGAACGGCCAATCTCCCCTGCCTCCAGCTCCCCAAGCCGTTCTTGCAGCTTTGAAAACTCCTTCGCATAAGTTCCCGTGATGGCGGCGGCAATCTGCTCCACCGTTTCCTCGTTGTAGGTATGGGTCGTCTGATTGCGGCTCTGGATCATTTGCATCCAGACATCACCCTCAGCCAACAAACCTGCAGCAAATGCCTCTCGAGTCGTGTCACGGGAGCCGTAGAGATTGGAAACACCCTTCGACTCAAGGAAATCCTTCAGCGTGTTCCAGGCCAGTTCATGGGTGTATTCGAAGGCCTGAATCAGTCCCTGCGTTTCCAAGCGAGAAAGCTCCCTCTTTTTCGAGAGGTCAAGCGCCTCATTCAACTGGGCAAGAGCCTTCCGGTAATTCTGAAAACGTTGAATCCAGCGGATGTCTTGGGTTGTCATGGATCAAGGGGACTTGGGATGGCTGATGTCTACCCTGCACCGCTAGCCCGAAGAAAATCCATCATGAAAATCCAGTACCCGAACTCCAGAGGCCGACCGACATAGCGAGCTTCGCGCTGGGGGTGGTCATTCGTCTTTTCAAAGATCAGTCTCAAGGTAAACCTTCTCGTCAAAATGTCTCCTAATCGATAACTGTGATCATATTTTATGATGCCCATCACTTTCCGAAGCTCTTCAGTCGCATAGGAGCCCTCCGGGAAAGCTCATCACAATATCACAATGCCCTCCTCCACCTATCCAGACGGGCTGAATGCTCCCGAAAAAGCCTCGGTTGTCCGCGAGGGAGACATTGAGGACGCCTTCATCGAGAAGCTCCGGAGCCTGAAATATGAATACCGGTCCGATATTCAAGACAGGGCCTCGCTGGAGCGGAACTTCCGCGAGAAATTCGAGGCACTGAATCGAGTCAGCCTCACCGATGCAGAGTTCGCTCGCCTACTCGATGAAATCATCACGCCGGATGTCTTCACCGCATCCAAGACCCTGCGGAGCATCAACAGTTTCACCCGCGACGATGGCACGCCGCTGAACTACTCCCTGGTGAATCTCAAGGACTGGTGCAAAAACCACTTTGAGGTCATCCACCAGCTCCGTATCAACACCGACTACAGCCACCACCGATACGATGTTCTCCTCCTGATCAACGGCGTTCCCTGTGTCCAGATCGAGTTGAAGACCCTCGGGGTGAATCCCCGCCGGGCCATGGAGCAGATCGTCGACTACAAGAATGACCCCGGCAACGGCTACGCGAAGACGCTGCTGTGCTTCATGCAGCTCTTCATCGTCAGCAACCGCGACCGCACCTACTACTTCGCGAACAACAACGCCCGCCACTTTGCCTTCAATGCCGACGAGCGCTTCCTGCCAATCTACGAGTTCGCCGCTGAGGACAATCGAAAGATCACCCACCTCGACGAGTTCGCGGAGTGCTTCCTGAAGAAGTGCGACCTCGGCAGGACCATCAGCCGCTACATGGTGCTGCTCGCCGGAGAGCAGAAGCTCATGATCATGCGGCCCTACCAGGTCTATGCCGTGCAGCACCTGGTGACGTGCATCGACGAGGATAACGGCAACGGCTTCATCTGGCACACCACCGGCAGCGGCAAGACACTCACCTCCTTCAAGGCCTCCACCCTGCTCAAGGAGAACGACCACATTCACAAATGCGTCTTTGTCGTGGATCGCAAGGACCTCGACCGCCAAACGCGCGAGGAGTTCAACCGCTTCCAGGAGGGCTGCGTCGAGGAGAATACCAACACAGCCGCCCTCGTCCGTCGCCTCCTGTCTGAGGACTACGCGGACAAAGTCATCGTCACCACCATCCAGAAGCTCGGCCTCGCGCTGGATGAGAGCAGCAAGCGCAACCAGCAGCGGAAGAAGAACGACCAGCCCACCTACAAGGAGATGCTGGCCCCGCTTAGCGACAAGCGCATCGTCTTTATCTTCGATGAGTGCCACCGCTCGCAGTTCGGTGATAACCACAGGGCGATCAAAGAGTTCTTCCCTAAGGCTCAGCTCTTCGGCTTCACCGGCACACCCATCTTCGAGGCCAATGCCTCCCTTCAGAAGATCGAGGACGAGCAGGCCTCCATGCGCACCACGGCGGACCTCTTCCAGAAGCAGCTCCACGCCTACACCATCACCCACGCCATCGAGGACGCGAACGTCCTGCGCTTCCACATCGACTACTTCAAGCCCGAGGGAAAAAACCCGCCCAAGCCCGGCGAGGCCATCGCGAAGAAAGCCGTCATCGAGGCCATCCTCTCCAAGCACGACGCCGCCACCGGTGGACGCCGCTTCAATGCCATCCTCGCTACCTCATCCATCAACGACGCCATCGAATATCACGCGCTGTTTAGGGCCATGCAGGCCCAACGTGAACAAGAGCAACAGGCCGCTGATCCCGGGTTCAAGCCGCTGAATATCGCCTGCGTCTTCTCCCCACCCGCCGAGGGGAATCCCGATGTGAAGCAGATTCAGGAAGATCTGCCGCAGGAACAGGCAGACAACGAAGTGGACCCCGAGGGGAAGAAAGCCGCGCTCAAAGCCATCCTCGCGGATTACAACTCCCGCTACGGCACCAATCACCGCCTCAGCGAGTTCGACCTCTATTATCAGGATGTGCAGAAGCGCATCAAAGACCAGCAGTGGCCCAACGCAGATTTCCCGCACGCCCACAAGATCGACATCACGATCGTCGTCGACATGCTGCTCACCGGCTTCGACTCCAAGTTCCTGAATACGCTCTACGTGGACAAGAACCTCAAGCACCACGGCTTGATTCAGGCGTTCTCGCGTACCAACCGCGTGCTCAATGGCACTAAGCCCTACGGGAACATCCTCGACTTCCGCCAGCAGCAGGATTCCGTGGATGCCGCCATTGCCCTCTTTAGCGGGGAGAAGTCCAGTGAGCAGGCACGGGAAATCTGGCTCGTGGAGAAGGCCCCCGTCGTTATCCAGAAGCTGGAGACTGCGGTGCAGAAGCTCGACGCCTTCATGAAGTCCCAGGGACTCGACTGCACACCTTCCTCCGTTCCCAACCTTAAGGGTGACGCCGCCAAGGTCGTCTTCATCGAGCGCTTCAAGGAAGTCCAGCGGCTAAAGACCCAGCTCGACCAATACACCGACCTCACCGAGGAGAACAAATCCGCCATCGCGCAGGTACTGCCGGAAGAAAACCTGCGCGGTTTCAAAGGTCAGTATCTGGAGACCGCCAAGAAGCTCAAAGAGCAGCAGGGCAAAACTGGAGAGAAACAAGACTCAGACGACCCCGTGGATCAGATCGACTTCGAGTTCGTCCTCTTTGCCTCCGCCGTCATCGACTACGACTACATTATGGGCCTCATCGCCCGCTTCTCAGAGCAGAAGCCCGGCAAGTCTAAGATGACCCGCGAGGAACTCATCGGCCTCATCAGCGCCGATGCCAAGTTCATGAACGAGCGTGATGATATCGCCGAATACATCGGCACGCTCCAGGCCGGCGAGGGACTCAGCGAGACCGCCATCCGCGAGGGCTACACCCGATTCAAGGCAGAGAAGAACGCTAAGGAACTCGCCGCCATCGCCAGTAAGCACGGATTGGGCTCGGCCGCCTTGCAGGCCTTCGTGGAGGGTATCCTCGACCGCATGATCTTCGATGGTGAGCAGCTCAGCGACCTCCTAGCCCCGCTGGAGTTAGGCTGGAAAGCCCGCACCCAGGCAGAGCTGGCCCTCATGGCCGACCTGCATCCCCTCCTTACCAAACGCGCCGGAGGCCGCGACATTTCCGGCCTTTCGGCCTATGAATTGTGAAATGATGAAGAAAAGTGAGAAGTTAGAAGTGAAAAGTGAGAAAGAAGATCAGGTCTCTTCTTTCTCACTTCCTAATTCTAAATTCTTAATTCCTCCGCTGCGGTTTCCGGAGTTTCGGGGGGCGGAGGAGTGGAAGCTCAAGAAGCTGTCCACCTCAGTTCAGCTTGTTTCGGGGATGCATCTGTCTCCAGAACAATATGGCAAAGAGGGAGCGGTGCCATACTTCACAGGGCCTTCCGACTTCACCAACGACCCTAAAGAGATCACCAAGCGAACGGGTGATTCGACAAGTCTTGCGCAAGCGAATGACACTCTTATCACGGTGAAAGGGAGTGGTGTCGGAGAGATTTGGTTTCTGACTCTACCTTCCGTGGCGATAGGCAGGCAGTTGATGGCAGTTCGTTCAGTTGATGCGGCCAGTCGTTTTATCTCCCATTTTCTCCTGACCAAGAGGAGTCGATTCGAGGGTTTGGCGGCGGGCAATCTGATTCCAGGATTATCGAGAGGCGACATCCTCGATATAGAGGCACCTTTTCCGCCGCTCGCCGAACAACAAAAAATCGCCGAGTGCCTAAGTTCGGTGGATGTGCTGATGGCCGCCCAAGCTAGGAAAGTGGACGCGCTCAAGACCTATAAAAAAGGGCTGATGCAGCAGCTTTTCCCCCGTGAAGGCGAAACCCAACCCCGCCTCCGCTTTCCCGAATTCCAAAAAACTGGCGCTTGGAAGCTCGGGAAGATTGGGACAATGCTAGTGGAGACTCAGCGGCCAATTGAACTCTCGGATGCCGCCGAGTATCGACTCATTACGGTCAAACGGCGCTATGGAGGACTCGTTTCGCGGGGAGTCTTGAAGGGACGAGAGATATTAGTGAAGTCTCAGTTTGTAGTAAGAGCCGGGGACTTCCTCATCTCTAAAAGGCAGATCGTCCATAATGCCTGTGGGCTTGTTACTCAGGAACTGGATGGGTCAGTCGTCTCCAATGAGTATTCTGTTTTGACGCCGAAACCAGAGTGCTCGATAGAGTTCTTCTCGTGGTTCGCAATGCAGCCTGCAGTTAGCACTTCTTTCATGAATTGCAGTGTCGGGATCGTGATCGAGAAGATGTTGTTCAAACTCCCGTCCTGGCTCAAACAGGAGTTTCTGTTTCCATCACTCGCCGAACAACAGCGCATCGCCACGTGCTTGAGCAGCCTCGACGCCCTGATCACCGCAGAAACCCAAAAGCTCGACGCCCTCAAGACCCACAAGAAAGGCCTGATGCAGCAGCTTTTCCCATCCCCGGAGGAAATGTTATGACCTACACTTACAAGACCCATCAGATTGAAGAGTTTCTCCAGAAAGATAAATGCCTTCCTTCTGGAGATACGCTGGAGTTGGAGAAAATGAGTAAGGGAGGGAGTGGTCGACACTTCGATACTCGTCCACAACTTGTGGATGGTCCTTTTGTGGATATGCGCTATCTCGGAAAAGCACCTGAGTTAGACAATACAGACACTTACGATGCCAGTTTCCTACTTGCCAATCAGCGTGTGCGGGGAGTGGGTTACAATCCCATTGGGAATAACAGGCTTCGTTTCAAGCAACGCCTACCCAAAGGATGGCATCTCAATGTCTGCGATCCCAATCTGGCAACCAATGACCCAAGGCAGAACATCCACCATCCTCTGCCTGATTTCACAACGACAGATTTCAGGGATTTTATTAATCAAAGCGCCAAATTGTGGAAGATTGACCTTGGTTGGGAATGGGAGGGGGAGTTATTCTCATGAGCTTCGAAAAGACACTTTCATCTACAGAGTTGCGCGGCCTGCTGAACTCCTTTTGGAATGAAGTTCTCGAGGTTGAAGTTACATCAAAAGGACTTCTTTTCACCATGCCCGTTTCGTATCCCGACGGATGGCAGGTGGTGCTTGAACTGAGCCAAGGGACTCCCAACGGCTATCGGCTCAGCGATAGGGGTAAAACCCTCTCTTGGTTGACCGGGCAGGGTCAAAATATCGAGACAGACTCCATGAGGCATCACCTCAAGCGTCTTTGCGCGGAGCATTATCTGATAGAGGAACATGGCGTTCTTTATCGTTGGTTAGAACTGCCGCTGGATGCTACGGACATCCATGTTTTTGCTGAGGGACTCGTGGCAATCTCTAGGTTGGATATTCTCAACGAGCACCGAGCAGCCCAAGAGGATGTAGCAGACCATACTGTTCAGCGTATCTTTAGCGACGCCGATATAAGTCCAAAGCGCAAACACCGACTTCACATCACTAAAGAGCGAGCGGTTTCTGTGGACTACTTCGTTGAGCAGCGTCGTCCCCTTGCATTGCAAATTGTCCGAACGAAAACGGATTTCTCAGGCACGATGGAGAAATGGGGCTTCCGCTGGGATGAGTTGAAGAACAACTACGCCGGTCTTGCCCCGATCATGCTCTATGACCGCAACACCCAGATCATCGATTCCTACAGCCGCCACATCGGCGAGTCGAAGTGCGAATTGTTCTGCGGCTACGATGAGACCGATCGAATCCACGAAACTCTGATGGCTCTACGCTTATAACATGACTGAAGCTAACCAAAAGCAACTGGGTAACACCCTCTGGAGCATCGCCGACCAACTACGCGGGGCGATGGACGCGGACGACTTCCGCGACTACATGCTCTCCTTCCTCTTCCTGCGCTACCTCTCCGACAACTACGAGACGGCGGCGAAGAAGGAGCTGGGACGGGATTACCCCGATGTGGGCGGCGACGCCCGCAAAGTGCCACTGGCGCTCTGGTATGCGAACAACGTGGACGACATCCCGGAGTTCGAGAAGCAGATGCGGCGCAAGGTGCACTATGTCATCAAGCCGGAGCACCTCTGGAACAGCATCGCCAATCAGGCGCGCACCCAGAACGCGGAGCTATTGAATACCCTGCAAGCGGGCTTCAAATACATCGAGACGGAATCCTTCGAGAGCACCTTTCAGGGGCTATTCTCAGAGATCGACCTGAGTTCGCCCAAGCTGGGCAAGACCTACGCCGACCGGAATGCCAAGCTCTGCACCATCATCCAGAAGATCGCCGAAGGGTTGGCAGATTTCTCCGCGGACATCGACGCTCTGGGTGATGCCTACGAATACCTGATCGGCCAGTTTGCCGCGGGGTCCGGCAAGAAGGCGGGTGAGTTCTACACCCCTCAGCAGATTTCCGACATCCTCTCCGCAATCGTGACGCTGGACAGCCAGGAACCTAAAACAGGTACCAAGAAGCGGCTGGAGTGCGTAATGGACTTCGCCTGCGGCTCCGGCTCCCTACTGCTTAACGTCCGCAAGAAGGTCTTCAAGGCTGGCGGCACTATTGGCAAAATCTTCGGCCAGGAGAAGAACATCACCACCTACAACCTGGCTCGCATGAACATGCTGCTCCACGGGGTGAAAGACTCTGAGTTCGAGATCTTCCACGGCGACACCCTGATCAATGAGTGGGACATGATGCGAGAGCCAAACCCGGCGAAGAAGCCGAGCTTCGACGCCATTGTCGCCAATCCTCCCTTCAGCTACAGATGGGAACCCACCGATGCACTGGCTGATGATGTGCGCTTCAAAAGCCACGGCCTCGCCCCCAAGTCCGCCGCCGACTTCGCCTTCCTGCTGCACGGCTTCCACTACCTCAAGGAGGAAGGCGTTATGGCCATCATAGTGCCCCACGGTGTGCTCTTTCGTGGCGGTGCCGAGGAACGCATCCGCACCAAGCTGCTCAAGGACGGCCACATCGACACGATCATTGGACTGCCCCCTAATCTCTTCTACTCCACCGGCATCCCCGTCTGCATCCTCGTGCTTAAGAAATGCAAGAAGCCCGACGACGTGCTCTTCATCAACGCCGCCGAGCACTTCGTGAAAGGCAAGCGCCAGAACCAACTCACCGAGGATCACATTTCCAAGATCATCGAGACCTACCAATTCAGAAAGGAAGAGGATCGCTACTCGCGCAGGGTTGAGATGGCAGAAATCGAGAAGAACGACTTCAACCTCAACATTTCCCGCTATATCAGCACAGCGGAGTCCGAACCCGAGATCGACCTAGAGACAACTCATGGCGAGTTGGTGAAAATCGAGGAAGCCATTCGTATGAAAACAGCGAAGCACAACGAATTCTTGGCAGAGCTAGGTCTCCCCCTCCTGCCATCGGCATCTTCCGATTCATAAACGCAATCTTAGGCTTGGAAGTTTGGATGGAGAGCTAGGCGGCCTAGGGACGGTGTAGTGAACTACTCCGACCGAAGGCCAACAACGCTAACCGCCAATCCCCGCAAGCCCCTACTCGGAATCGAGCTTTTTGAGGACCGAGAGCGCCCTTTTGGGATCGGTGACGCGGAGAATCAGTAGGCCCTTCTTGGCCGAGGGCATCGAGGCGAGGTAGCCGTACTCGATGTTGATCTTCCTGGTGGAGAGGGCATGGGCGATCCGAGAGAGGCTGCCGGGCTTGTTATCGTTCTGGATCATCAGGACGTCGCTCTCGATGACCAGGGTGCCGTGCGATTCGAAGATCGTCAGGGCGCGGGGAGTGTTGTCGACGACCATCCTGACGACGGCATGGTCGGTGGTGTCCGAGACGGTGAGTCCGTAGATGTTGATCTTCGCACCGGCAAGGGCATCGCAGACGGAGGCCAGCGCCCCCGGCTTGTTCTCAAGAAAGATCGCCAATTGCTGCACGATCCTCGGGGCCAGCGGATCAGCCTTCTTCATGCCATCACCCTATCACTTGGATAGAGGAGTCAAAGGGAGAATTTTTCCCGCTGAGACGCAGAGGCGCTGAAATTACGGAAATTCAGTACGGGCCCTCTTTCTCTGCGTCTTTGCGTCTCTGCGCGAGATCTCTTCAGTCTGCTGACCTAACAGTCTCCTGTCTTTTGCTACGCTTTCGGCGAAGCGGTGATGGCCTCGGTGATGATGGTCTTGCCTTCCTCGACCTTCTTCTCCTCGATCGGCTTGGCCGCGGGGACATGGGGGGTGACCTTCCAGAACTCTGCTAGATGGCCCTTCCAGTCGGCGAGGATGCGTGTGGCCAGCGGGCTGCCGGTCTTCTCCTGATGCTTGGCGATCAGATCCTTGAGCTTTGCCTCATCCTCCGCGGAGGTGATCCGGTCCGCGCCGACGAGCTGGTCGTTGTAGCGCCCGAGGAACTTATTCTCGTGATCGAGGACAAAGGCCTCGCCACCGGTCATGCCCGCGCCGAAGTTCTTGCCCGTGGAGCCGAGGACGACGACGATGCCACCGGTCATGTATTCGCAGCCGTGGTCGCCGATCCCCTCGACGACGGCAGTGCCGCCGGAGTTGCGGACGCAGAAGCGCTCTCCGGCGCGGCCGTTGGCGAAGAGGTGTCCGGCGATCGCTCCGTACATGACGGTGTTGCCGATGATGCTGTTCTTCTCGGGAACGAAGCGGTGGCCGGGGAGAGGGCGGACGACGATCTCGCCGCCGCTCATGCTCTTGCCGACATAGTCATTCCCCTCGCCGGTGAGGACGAGGCGGATACCGGGCGCCAAGAAGGCGCCGAAGCTCTGTCCGGCGGTGCCGGTGAGGTCGAGTTCGAGAGTGCCCTCGGGGAGTCCCTGCTCACCGTACTGATAGGCGACCTCTCCGGAAACTTTCGTCGCGATGGAGCGGTTCGTGTTGTCGACCTTGTAGGAGAGCTTCACGGCCTTGGCGTCGCGGATCGACTCCTCGGCATCCTGCAGGATGATGTCGTCGAGCGGTTGGTCGTGCTCAGGGTCGTTGCGGTCGCGCGTGGCGTAGCGGACGGCCGTGGGATCGTCCTTCACGACATCCTTGAGCAGGCGGGAGAGGTTGACCGTGTTCGCCTTCGGGTGATCGGGAATGTGCTTCTGGCGGAGGCACTCGGTGCGGCCCACCATCTCGTCGATGGAGCGGAAGCCGAGGCGGGCCATGATCTCGCGGACCTCTTGGGCGACGGCGTTGAAGAAGTTGACGACGTTCTCGGGCTTGCCCTTGAACTTGGCGCGCAGGCGGTCGTCGAGGGTGGCGACACCGACGGGACAGTTGTTGAGGTGGCACTGGCGGACATAGACGCAGCCCATCGCGATGAGGGCGGCTGTCCCGAAGTTGTACTCCTCGGCTCCGAGCAGGGTGGCGTGGATGATGTCCTCGCCGGTGCGCATGCCGCCGTCGGTGCGAAGGGTCACGCGGTTGCGGAGTCCGTTGAGCAGGAGGACCTGATGGGTCTCGGCGACGCCGAGTTCCCACGCGCCCCCCGCATGCTTGACGGAGCTGAGCGGGGAGGCTCCCGTGCCCCCCTCGTGGCCGCTGACAAGGATGATGTCGGCATGGGCCTTGGCCACGCCGGCGGCGATCGTCCCGACGCCGGCCTCGGCGACGAGTTTCACGGTGACGCGGGCGCGGGGATTGACCTGCTTGAGGTCGTAGATCAACTGCGCGAGGTCCTCGATCGAGTAGATGTCGTGGTGCGGAGGAGGGGAGATAAGGGTGACTCCCGGGACGGAGTTGCGCAGGCTGGCGATGTAGGCGGTGACCTTGTGTCCGGGAAGCTGGCCTCCCTCGCCGGGCTTGGCGCCCTGGGCCATCTTGATCTCGATCTCTTTGGCACTTGCAAGGTAGGCGGCATGCACGCCGAAGCGGCCGGAGGCGATCTGCTTGATGGCGCTGTTGGCCCAGTCGCCGTTCTCCTCACGCTTGAAGCGGCGGGGATCCTCGCCACCCTCGCCGCTGTTCGACTTGCCGCCGATGCGGTTCATGGCGATCGCCAAGGTCTCGTGGGCCTCGGGGCTGAGCGCGCCGAGCGACATGCCGGCGGTGGTGAAGCGGCGGCGGATGTCCTCGATCGGCTCGACCTCGTCGATCGGCACGGGGCCGGAGGGGAGGGCGACAAACTCGAGCAGGTTGCGCGGGGAGTGAGGGGTCGAGGCCAGGACGGCGGCGACGTAGGCCTTGTAGTCCTCGGGCTTGTTGGTGCGGACGAAGCTGTGGAAGTTCTTGATGACCGGCGGGGTGACGGCATGGAGCTCTCCGCCACGGCGGATGCGGTAGAATCCGGGATCACCGAGCTGGAGCGAGGGGGCTTCCTTGCCCTCCTCGACGGGCAGTGGCGCCGCGTAGGCCATCTCGTGGCGCGCGAGGCTCTCGCGGGCGATCTCCTCGAAGCCGATGCCCTCGATCTGGGAGGGGGTGCCGGTGAAACACTCCTCGATGAGCTTGGTGGAGATGCCGGTCGCCTCAAAGATCTGCGCGCCGCGGTAGCTGCCGATGACCGAGATACCCATCTTGGACATGATCTTGAGAAGGCCGCTCTGAAGCGCCTTCTTGTAGTTAAGCAGGGCGGCGGCGTAGTCGGTCTCGACCGAGCCCTTCTCGATCATCTCGCGGATGGTCTCGATGGCCAGATAGGGATTGATCGCGCTGCAGCCATAGCCGATGAGGCAGGCCATCTGGTGGACGTCGCGGGCCTCGCCCGTCTCGCTGACGATGCTGGCGCGCATGCGCTTGCCGACGCGGCGGAGGTGATGGTGGACGGCGCCGATCGCAAGCAGGGCGGGGATGGCGAGGTTCGCCTCGTCGATGCCCTTGTCGCTGAGGATCAGGATGCGGACTCCCTCGTCGACGGCCTTTTCGGCGGCCTTGCAGAGTTCCTTCACGGCGGTGGCGAGTCCGGCGGCACCCGCGGAGGCCTTCCAGAGGGTGGAGAGGGTGGTCGCTTTGTGCTCGCCGCCGATCTTGCGGACGGCATCCAGCTCCTCATTGAAGAGGATCGGGGAATCCAGCGAGACCTGGGAGGCATGCTCGGGGGTCTCGGAAAGGAGGTTGCGCCTCCAACCGAGCGTGGTGAAGAGCGACATGACTAGGCGCTCGCGGATCGGGTCGATCGGGGGATTGGTGACCTGCGCGAAGAGCTGGCTGAAGTAGGTGTAGAGGAGGCGCGGGCGCAGGGAGAGGACGGCAAGCGGCGTGTCGTCTCCCATCGAGCCGACGGCCTCGGCGCCATCCTTGATCATCGGCTTGAAGATCATGTCGAGCTCCTCGCTCGTGTAGCCGAAGGAGACCTGGCGCTGGGTCAGGTCGATGATGTCGAGGTCGCCCTTGGGGGCCTCGAGTTGAGCAGCCTTGAAGGGTTCGACGCGGACGAAGTGGTCGTCCACCATCTTGCGGTAGTTGTGGCGGGTGGCCAGATCGTTCTTAATCTCGGCGTCGCGCATGAGAACGCCGGTCTTGGTGTCGATGGCGATCATCTCGCCGGGGGCGAGGCGTCCCTTCTCGACGATCGAATCCTGGTCGAGTCCGTCCACACCCATCTCGGAGCCCAGGCTGAAGATGCCGTCGTCGGTGATCTGGTAACGGGCGGGGCGAAGACCGTTGCGGTCGAGGCAGGCGCCGATAGTCACGCCGTCGGTGAAGACAAGGGCGGCGGGGCCGTCCCACGGTTCGCAGAGGCAGGTGTGGTATTCGTAGAAGGCGGCGAGTTCGGGGGAGACCTCCTTGTCACCGCGCCAGGCCGGGGGAATCAGCATGGTCATAGTGTGGAGGAGGGATCGGCCGGACATGGTCATGACCTCGACGACGTTGTCGAGGCTGGCGGAATCGGATCCTCCGGGCTGGATGATCGGCTTGAGCAGGTCGATGTCGGGGCCCCAGAAGTCGGCCTTCAGTTCGGACTCGCGGGCCTCGGTCCAGTTGCGGTTGCCGCGGACGGTGTTGATCTCGCCGTTGTGCGCCAGCATCCGGAAGGGATGGGCGAGCGGCCAGGTCGGGAAGGTGTTCGTGCTGTAGCGCTGGTGGTAGACGCAGAGCGCGGTCTCGTAGTCGGGATGGGAGAGGTCGGGGTAGAACTTCTCAAGCGACGAGGAGACCAGGAGGCCCTTGTAGACGATGAGGCGGTTGGAGAAGGAGGGGATGTAGAAGTCCTCGATCTTGTCGGCGGCGACGCGCTTCTCGATCTCGTTGCGGGTCAGGAAGAGCTGGCGCTCGTAGTCCTCGTCGGACATCCCCTCGACGCGGCCGACAAGGACCTGCTCCATGTGGGGCAGGGTCATCAGGGCCTTGGTGCCGAGGATCTGCCTGTTGGTGGGAACTTCGCGCCATCCGAAGAGGTAGAGGCCACGCTTGTCGAGGACCTCCTCGGTGATCGCCTTGGCCCGGGCCTTGGCGTATTCGTTCTCATTCGGGAGATACATGACGCCGACGCCGAGGTCGGTGTCGCTGTAGAGGGACTTGCCCCAGCCCTCGATGACCGGGCGGAAGAGTTTGTAGGGGATCTGGGTCGAGATGCCGGCCCCGTCGCCGGTACGGGCGTCGGCGTCCAAAGCGCCGCGGTGCATCAGGTTACAGATGGAACGGAGGCCGATCCGAAGGATCTCGTTGGAGCGTTCGCCGCTGATTTTGGCAACCATGCCGACGCCGCAGGCGTCTTTCTCGAAAGCCGGATCATAGAGCGAGGTGCTGCTCTGATGGCGGGGCAGGGAATGGTTCATGGCGTGTCTGGGTGCGTTGGAGATGAGCGTGTGGTGCTGCTGTGCTTCTGAAGAAGGATTTCGCTTGGGAGCGAACCTCATAGTTTCGACGAGAGCGTATCTTCCCGCAAGCAAATGGCGCGCCAGATGGGTTTTTTTTCGCGGGGGGATTTCGAGGGCCCTGCGCGTGATCCCGGATGGGTGTGAACTCTTTATCCCGGAATTTGCATTGGGAATTCCTGAGATAATAGGAGGCCGCGTTAGAAGAGTTAAAAAGTGAAAATGTTACACCGTGGATCCAGGAGAGCCCTGACCAGAGATTCGGAAGGGGAATGTCAGCGAAAGTACCGTTAAAAGATGCCTGCATGAGTTCCATTCGGCCTCTGACTTCAACCACTTGTCACTTTTTAACGCTGTAACGCTTTTAACCTTTACGGGACTCACCATCCGGGTGAACCGCTCAAACCTGTTAACACCGCTCTATTGCAAAATTTGGGTTTATGCTTCCCAAATCGTCCCGACCCCCGACTCTTGTCTCCCGACTTCCCGACGTCATGCCCTACTCAGCCGACCCCAGCCGCTACGATCGACCCGACTTCCATGCCCGCTGCGGGCGCTCGGGTGTCCTGCTGCCGAGGATTTCCCTCGGGCTATGGCATAATTTCGGCGGGGTTGATTCCTTCGAGACGGCCAGGGCGATCGTCCTGCGGGCCTTTGACCTTGGGATCACCCATATTGACCTGGCGAACAATTACGGACCGCCCCCGGGGTCGGCGGAAGTCAATTTCGGGAAGATCCTCGCCTCGGACCTCGCCCCGTACCGTGACGAACTGATCATCTCCACCAAGGCGGGCCACAGGATGTGGCCGGGGCCTTACGGGGAATGGGGTTCCCGGAAATACCTGCTCGCCTCGCTGGACCAGTCGCTCGGGCGCATGGGACTCGAGTATGTCGACATTTTCTACAGTCACCGCCCCGATCCCGGGACCCCGCTCGAAGAGACGATGGGGGCGCTGGCCCACGCCGTTCGCTCTGGAAAGGCGCTCTATGCCGGGATCTCCGGCTACTCTCCGGAGATGACCGCCCGCGCCGCCGGCATTCTCAGAGAAATGGGCGCCCCGCTCCTGATCCATCAACCCCGGTACAACATGTTCGACAGAACGATGGAATCCGGTCTTCTCGATGTGCTGGAGAAGGAGGGGGCCGGCTGCATTCCTTTCTCACCGCTGGCGCAGGGGCTGCTGGCGGGGCGCTACCTACAGGGGATTCCCAATGATGCGCGCGCCGGCAAGGAGCATGGATTCCTCAAGCCCGCCGGGGTCACGCCGGAAATTCTCGCCAAGGTCGGAAAGCTCTCCGGGATCGCCGCGGAGCGCGGCCAGAGCATGGCCCAGCTTGCCCTGGCATGGGTTCTCCGTGACGTCCGCGTGACCACGGCGCTCATCGGCGCCAGCAAGGTTTCCCAGCTGGAGGAGTGCGTGGGCGCGGTCGGCAACACCGCCTTCGACGCCTCCGAGTTGGCGAGGATCGACGCGATCCTCTCCGCATGAGCGAAGGTCGCATTCCGGACGCGGACAGGAACTGGCGGATTTTCCTCTGGTTCCGGGTCCTCTTCTCGGCCCGGTTCTACTACCCGGTGCTCGCCGTTCTCTTCCTCGATCTGGGACTCACGGCCACGCAGTACACGCTCCTCAATGTCGCCTGGGCGGCGGCAAGCCTCCTCTCGGATGTCCCCGCGGGCGTTCTTGCCGATCGGATCGGACGGAAGCCGCTGCTCGTGGCGGCCGGGTGCTGCATGGTCGCCGAGATGGCCATCCTCTGCGTCGCCCCCCGCGACGGGGGCGTGATCCTCTTCCTTTTTTGCCTGGCGAACCGGCTCCTGAGCGGGCTGGCAGAGGGGTTGGCCAGCGGTGCCGACGAGGCGATCGTCTATGATTCGTTGGCCGAAGGCGGCCGCACCGATGAGTGGCACCGGGTGCTTGAGCAACTCACCCGCTGGCAGTCGGTGGGTTTTGTCGTCGCGATGCTGGCAGGCGGAGCGGTCTATGCTCCCGGATTCGTGAACGGGGCGCTGGGATTCCTGGGAGTTCATGCCGCGCTCGATCAGGCCGACACCCTCCGCTTCCCGATTCTCCTGACGCTAGCCAGCGCGGTCGGGGTGCTGCTGCTGGCCCTGAATTTCAGGGAACCGGAGCGCCGCCTGCCACACGCGGCGGAGGATGCCGAAGGGCATCATGCTTCCTCGGTCGCCGGCGCCTTCTCCTTCGTGCTGCAGGCAGGCCGCTGGCTTCTGGGAAGCCCTGTGGCCCTCTTCGTGGTCTGCGCGGGGTTCGTGCTGGAGAGTGCCGTGAGGCTTTTTCTCACCTTCAGCAGCTCCTACTTCCGGCTGATCGTGATTCCGGAGATCGCGTTCGGCGCGCTGGGTGCGGCGATGGGTGGCATCGGATTCTTCGTCTCGCCCTGGGCGCGGAGGATGGTGGCCTCGCGGAGCGTTGCCGGAAGCTTCGCGATCATCGGCTGGATGGTGCTGCTCGGGTTGGCCGGGGTCGCCCTGCATCCGCCCCGGTGGGGTGTGGTCTTCGCCTTCCTTCTCGGTGCGGCCATGACACTCATCGGGTTCAGCGTCTCGACCTATCTGAACATGCTGGTCGATTCGCATCACCGCGCCACGGTTCTCTCCTTCAAGGGGTTGGCCTTCAACTTCGCCTACGGCGGCATCAGCCTTCTCTTTGCGCTCGCGCTTCATCTCGTGCCGGGCACGACCCCGCAGGAACAGGTGGCGCATGCCTTCGGCCTTCTCCCGGGGTGGCTTCTGCTGACCTGTGGAGTGCTGATCCTTGCTTTCCGGAAGCACCGGAGGGAATTGCTCTCCAAAAAGTGCTGATGGCTGTACTTCTCCCGCCCCGATGATCCTCGCCTTCAACAAACCCTACGGCGTGCTCTCGCAGTTCACGCCGGACGGCTCGCCGAACCGGACGCTGGCCGCGTTTGGATTCCCCAAGGGTGTCTATCCGATCGGGCGGCTCGACGCCGATTCCGAGGGGTTGCTCCTGCTCAGTGACGAGGCCGGCCTGAACACCAGACTCCTCGATCCGGAGCGGGGACATTCCCGCTGCTACTGGGCCCAGGTCGAACGAATCCCGACCGCCGGGGCGTTGGCGCAGCTTGCCGGAGGCGTAACCATCCAGGAATATAAAACCCGTCCCTGCAAGGCGTGGATGCTTGATCCGCAGCCCGAGGTGCCGCCGCGCGATCCCCCGATCCGCGTCCGCAAAAACGTCCCCGACTGCTGGATCGCGCTGGAACTCACCGAGGGGAAGAACCGCCAGGTGCGACGGATGACCGCGGCGATCGGCCATCCCACGCTGCGCCTGTTGCGCGTGCGGATCGGCAACTTGGAACTGGCGGGTCTTCCCCAGGGTGTGTGGAGGGAAATCGATTCCCATGAAAGAAGCGGGCTTTTCGGGAGATGAATGGCCAAGATTAGAAATCCCATGATATCGCGCCGCCTCTCTCTTGCTCTCCAAGCCCGGGTTCTTTGCCTTGGAATGGCGGTTACGGCGGTCACAATCCAAACCATGCACTCCGCGGAGACCCTCTCCCAGTTCTCGACGATCGATGCCCTCATGCAGGGGATCTACGACGGCCCCGCCACGTTCGGAGATGTGAAGCGCTACGGCGACTTCGGACTCGGCACCGTGAACCATCTCGACGGCGAGATGCTCGCCCTGGACGGGATCTTCTACCAGATCACGGGTGACGGGCGGGTGCATGTCATCCCGGACAAGGCCAAGACCTCCTTTGCCACGGTGGTCTTTTTCCAACCCGAACATCGCGCCGCCCTGCCGAAGATCAGCTCGTTCCGGGGGCTCCAGTCATGGCTTGACCGGCATCTCGGCTCGCGGAACTACTTCTGGTCGGTCCGCATTCACGGCACATTCTCCATGGTGAGGGTGAGGAGCATCTCGAGCCAGAAGCCCCCGTACAGGCCGCTTGCCGAGGTCGCCAAGTCGGAGGCGGTCTTCGAGCGACGGAATGTGACCGGGACCCTCGTCGGCTTCCGCTCCCCTCCCTACATCAGGGGGATCAACGTCCCCGGCTACCACTTCCACTTCCTCAGCGATGACAAGACCATGGGGGGCCATGTCATGGGATGCAGTCTGATCCAAGGGAAAGCCGAGTGGGCCTGCCACCGCACCTTCCAGATGAAGTTGCCGGATGATCCTGCGTTCCGACGAGCCGACTTCTCGGAGCACGACGCCGAGGCGCTGAAATCCGCCGAGCAGTAACCGGCGGCAGGGGCTGGCGTCGAGGTGCCGGCGCCCCCGATGCGATTTAATCAGCGCTTTCTTAGGGACATGGTTCCAAGAGCGGGGAAGGGGTTAAAAAAGTTAGAAAGTTGAAGCGTTACAAAGTGGATCAAAACAGCGCTGATCTGAGAATCGTGATGGCGAATTCAGAGAACTCGTCGCAGCAGCACGGGCCAAAGAGTCGAAGCATGGTTCCCAATGCAGTCCCTTGTAACCCTTTTAACTCTTCAACGTTTTTAACTACCTGAGACCCCGCCATTAGGGGGTGAACTATCCGCACCTATTGATGACGTTCTATTGCATAATCCGGGTTTAACCCTAATGACAGCCGCAGCCTGAACCGCAACCTCCTCCCGAGGAGGGCGGTCGCTGAGGGGCGGTCGCGGAACTTCCCTTGCTGACAAAGCCGAATCCCCCCGTGATCACGCGGCGCACGGGAACACCTGTCTCGGGGTGTTTGGTGAGCGGGGCATCCTTCATGCTCTGCTGAATCTCAAAGGTCACGGGCTCTTCGCCCGGCTTGCTTGGAATCGTCTCGTAGAGATAGGTCGCCATGGGTGGAGAAAGAATAGTGCCCGATAAAGGATTCGAATACGAAGTTTTTACAGACAAGGAATAGCTATCCCACGAGTTGCTCTATCCTGCGGATCTGCTCGGCGAAGGCTTCCGGTTTCTGATCCCGGAATTTCCGGAGGTTCAGCAGCTTCCACTGGATGCCGGGAAGCTCTGAGACATGCTGGCAATCTAGGAGGCTCCACTCTGGTTCGGCACGGACCAGGCTCAGAAGGAAGTTTTTCTGCCTCGTGGCAAGGCGTTTGGAAAGCTCAGCACGAAGACGTGCACGGGCGGTCGTGAGTTGATCCAAGGTCACGGGGACGGTCGCCATTCCCTCGAACTGATCCTCATAGGTTCTGCTGATGTCCTTGTCCCTTGAATCTAGGACATCATGGGGAGGGTGGTCATGCGCGGAGAGATAGATGACGAAGCATTCGACCATGGCCTCGGTGATTCCTTCGTTCTCAAAGAGCAGATGGACATCAAAGAGATCCCTGGGGTGCTGGCGATCAAGGGCCGCAACGAGTTTCCCGCCGTAGAGCTCGGCATGGGTCAACGTCGGCACCTGAAGCTCTGCAAGGAAGAGGTCTGAGGCGCTTTTGGTGAGGGAACGGCGCTCTACCGGAAGAACCGTTCCGCGAAGCACTGTGTTGACCTCGATCTTGATCATGGATGTCCCGTCCTCGATGACGAGCTTGGTGTCACCCATTTCCTTGTTGCCGATCTTCCGAACGGAGAAGCCTGTTTTGTGAAGTCGGCCGCTGATCGTCTGGAGTCCCGATGTAATTGCCCGAAGAGCCTCTGCTCTCGGGAGCGTATGATCGACAAAGACAAGATCGAGGTCGACCGAGAGACGTGGCATGTCCCGGACAAAGAGATTGATGGCTGTGCCTCCCTTGAGCGCGAAGATGTCCCCATCGAACACAGCAGGTGCAACCCTGAGAAGGAGCCGGACAGTATCGATGTAGGTTTTATCCATGCTTGAGTGTCAGCAGGGTGCCGTCCTTCATCCGACTGATCCAGCGGCTTTTACTACCAGTGGGGATCTTGTGAGCTTTCAGGAGCTGATCGACATCCACGACGCCGGTTTCACGAGCCCAAGAGAGGAAGAGCCGTATGGTCTTCACGCTCGTGCAGCAGGAGAGGAGCTGGCCAAGAATGTTCGAGCGGAGATTCCGGAGACCGTCGAAGAGGTTGCGAGCTTCCTCCAAATCTTGATGAAGGCCTACCTCGGAGAGCAGTTCCAGGACGGCCCGTTCAGGGACTGAGACCTTCAGGCTGTCCAAGGTTCCTGCCGGGGTGGAGATGGTGTCGGCATTGAGCGAGGGGGGCTTCCAAGCAAAGAGGCGGGAGGAGGTATACCGGGCTGGGAATCGTGCGGTGAACCACTCGGGAAGGAGGAATCGCCGATCTCCCCAGAGGGTCCAAGATTCACGGGTGCCTAGGTTATGGCGAACCCCATGCAAAGCGAGGGCACTCCTTCCTCCCACATGGAGGCCTGGGGACTTTTTCTGGAGTAGGAGGATGCAGCCGGGAGCATCTAGCTTGTCTGAGGGGAATCCGTAAACCCCTTGCCCTAGTCTGACGAGCCATCCGCTCTCCACATAGCGGGCGGCCTGCTTTGGTGAGATTTTCTGATCCTTCAGGACATGAACGTCAAAGGGCGCTCCATGCGGGAGACTCGTATGAAGAGGTCTGATTAGAGAATGTCGTGATATTCCCCTCATCGGGTAATACTAGAGCATTATCTAATCATTGCGGCAAGAATCGTTTGAGATATGCATGAAGATTCCCCTCATAGGTGAATAATAATGCGGGATCTAAACAGATCTAGTGAAGGTTACTGTGTGATCCAAAGCGACTTGCAGGGTCACTTGCGGGGTTCCGGTGAGTCGTGAGGGAATGCGGGGAGAAGATTTTGACGGAGTCTTGGAATGCCGTTTTGATGACTGCATGGCCTTCACAGAAGAAGAAATCGCCGTATTCACGGAGCAGATAGAGCGGATCCTCTGGACGCACCGACGCCCACCCCTTCATCTGCGGCATCTTGTCAGGGAGGGGCAGAGTATCGAAGGGCATGAGATCGAAATCTTCGAGTGCAGACCCTATTTCCGGGACAAGTCGCAGTGGATCAAGAGTCCGGTGGCCAAGACCCGCTATGTGCGGAGTCGGAATATCTGGAAGGTCTACTGGAGGAGAGGTGATGGCAAATGGCATCCCTACGAACCTTGTCCTGAGACCTCATCACTAGAGGAGTGGCTGCGCCTCATCAACAAGGACGAGAACAACTGCTTCTGGGGGTAGGGAAACTCTTGGGATCATGTCCCTTTTAGAAGGACGGATTTGAGGATTTCTGTCCCTTTCAGAAGGACAGGATTACCGACATCATTTCTCCACGCGCCTCTTTGATGAGCTGGCCGACTTCCCCCGTGACTTCTCCGGTCGCGGGGGTCCAAAGACTTGTTCTCAATCGGAGGCAACAGACGCAGCACCATCTAATCTCTGATGGGTAGCAACCAGGTCCCCAAGTCGGCCTCTTGATGGGTCGGCGTATTGACATATGCACGGGCGGCCGTAAGGTGGGATATCCCACATCTTATAAATCTTTATGCCTGCCGTCCTCGAAAAAGAATACAGCGTACACCTTGATGGGAAGAACCGATTTGCCATCCGTGGAGCCAAAACCAAGCACTGGTCTGTCAAAGTGTTCAGGGATGGACACATGCTGGTCTCTCCTCAACGGCTCGTGGCAGATCCGCCGATTTCCTCCGAGACCCTGCGTCAGATCAAGCGATCCATTGGCAATCTAAAGGCCGGCAAGGTTTCCGGCCCGATTGACATCAAGGCAGCAAGACGCGCCCTCCGCTCGTGAATTTTGAGATCTTCATGGGGGAGCCCGAAATGCTCCACCTATGGAATGATCTTCAGCAAAAGGCTGAGGCTAAGACCCTAGATTCTGAGGAAAGGGAGCTTTTTGACAAGTGGTCTAAGGCCGTGGAGCTGCTAGGGAAGCGCTGATTTAATCGCATAGAGGCCGTTGCGGAAAGAATGGGCCGCGGGCAAGACGGCTTGGCACGAGCATCCCCGCAGCGGGCTGTAAGTGCCAAGCCAACACAGCCCCCGGCCTGTTATCTCCGCAACCCGGAAGGGCTGAAGCCATTTGTCGATTTTTGCTGCGTTGCTCGCTCGGGCGAGACCGCTGCGGGTATCGCCCAGCACTCGCGCCTTCAAAAATCAGCAAATGCTCTTCAGCGGCCTTCATGGGATTTAATCAGCGCTTCCCTAAGCGGCAACCCTCGCCATCCCGGACTGGAATCTCACGAGATTGATGACCTGAGCAAAAAATACGGGTTCAAGGTATGGCAGAGCTACCTTGAAAACAGAAAGGCTGGAGCGCGGCGCATGTTTTGGACATATGGCCCTGAGAAAGGTGCCATCACTATCCTGGGCCTTGAAAAACATCCCAATACCTCTCAGAAGAAGGCTTACAAGCGAGTTTCTCTCGACAGGCTTCCCAAAAAGTCGAAATAGCCTCACCAGATCTCCGAAGTTACTGCTGCAGAGTTTCTGATGGAACTCGCTACAGGTGCGGTCGTTCTGGATGGGTATTGATCTGTAACTCGGTTCCTATGGGGGCGTAGGCCTCCTGATGGCGTGACTCGGGAACCGAGTGAATCGCGGGAATGTGGCTCAAGTTTTTCTCGCTGATTGCGCGCTCCTTCATCATGCCTCCGAGCGCTAGGCCGCAGTGGGCCGCAGGAGTCACTCGGAAAGGTAACAAAAGGTAACAAAAATTACACGGGATCCGCGGAAATCCGCGAGGAGGAGCCTAGGAGGGCAATCGCCTGTGGAGGCTTTATTTATCAGCCTGCAAGAGTAATTGGGGCTGATTATGAAGTGGTGCGCGATACAGGGTTCGAACCTGTGACTTCTTGCGTGTGAAGCAAGCGCTCTACCGCTGAGCTAATCGCGCATGGTGCGGGGAGGGATGAGGATTAGAAATCTCCTGATCTCTTCGGGCAAGGAGATAACGCGATGGGGGACGTGAAGAATCATCCCGCGCTTCGAAGATTTTCCGGGGGATCCGGCGCCCTGCGGGTAATCACTTCATGAAAGGACGGGGTGTGGGAGGGGCCGAAAAAACCTGCCCCCCCCGTTGTTTTCCTAATGATAGGTGCAGTGCATGAGGGTGCCGCCGCAATGTGTGCAAGAGTGCTTGAGTTTACCCGTCTTGAAGAAGGTGACGACCGCCGACTCACAGTCGGGGCAGACCATGAACTTGCTTTTGACGGGAACATAGGCGCCGGGGTGCTTCGCATAGCCCGTGTTGTAGGAATGCTCGACCCAGACCACCTTGCATTTGTTGCAGGTGACGGCGTTGGCCGGCGGTGTCGGCGGAGCCGTCTGGCAGGCGGCGACCAA
Organism: Verrucomicrobiia bacterium; assembly: GCA_040380225.1. Lineage (GTDB taxonomy): Bacteria > Verrucomicrobiota > Verrucomicrobiia > Chthoniobacterales > UBA6821 > UBA6821. The sequence continues at coordinate 58,302 of JBEIJN010000010.1, forward strand.
GGTCGCGATGCCCAAGACTCCGGAGAGGAGGAGTGATTTCAGGGTAACGTGTGCTGTTTTCATAACAAGAAGAGGTTCGCCCCCTTCATGTGATGCAACAATTGGCCCGAACGCTTATCCGCTCTTAAGTAATCGGATTAGGGAAACGTTCTCTCTGAGCAATGGCATTGGAGAACAAATGATTGACTTCAATCATATCCGCCAAGAGACTGGCCGACCATGCGTGTTGCCAAACACATCGTTGAGGCCCGTCGTTCGCGGCTGACAGAGCTCCTTTTGGAGCGCGGTTACCTGCCGATCAGCGAGCTCTGCGAGGAGTTGGGCGTCTCCGAGGCGACCGCCCGCCGTGATCTCACCGCCCTGGAGAGCGAGGAGAGGATCACCCGCACCTACGGCGGGGCGCTCGGTGAATTCAACGCGACCTTCACCTCCTTCCGCGAGCGACTGCGCGAGGGAACCGATGCCAAGGGATCCATCGCCCGCGCGGCGGCCTCGCTGATCAGGCCCGGAATGCGCGTCTATCTGGATGCCGGCACGACTGCTTTTGCGATCGCCCAGGAACTGCGGCGCCATCTGCCCGAGCAACTCACGGTCATCACCAACAACCTCGCCCTTCTGGAAACACTCGGCTCCCTGCCCGGAGCGAAGACGATCCTGCTGGGCGGTCAGCTTCTTGAGCGCCAATCGGTCCTGCTTGGGAACGAGGCGGTGAAGGCCGCGGCACTGCAGCAGATCGACATTGCCTTCCTGAGCGCACAGGGAATGAACGAACAGGGGCTCTGGAACTCCCAGCGCGACATCATCCGGCTCCAGCAGGCCGTGATGAAGCGCGCGGGCCGCTCCTGCTTCTGCCTCGACCGCACCAAGCTGGGCCACACCGCCCCCGAGCATCTCGCATCATGGCCGAAGATCCACACCTTGGTCAGCGATCTCTCCCTTCCCGAACTCCGCCAGGCCGGCATCACCCTCAAGCCCGGCGTCCTTCTCCACTCCAACTCCTAACCTCAACCCCTAGAGCCCTAATCCCTAGAGTCTAAAAAACAGCCGTCGAAAGACGAGAGACGAGAGTCGAGTGTTCCCCAATCACCCATCACCGACTTCATCCCCCCCCGTTTTCCCCGATACCCCATCACCTATCCCCAATAACCTATAGTCCTATCACCTAACCACCATGAGCACCCAAGACATCATCCTCATCGCCAACGGCGATCTCCGCACCTCCGCCAACCAGAAATGCGAGGAGGCGCAGCAGGCCATGGAGGCCCTGCTGATCAAGGCCGTGGAAAAGGAAGGCCGCACGATCCGCCGCGGTCACGGCTTTGATGCGAAGAAAGGCCACAGCTTCATCGACAGCCAGAAGTACGGCATGGAGGTCTTCCGCAACATCCCCAAGGACGCCCCGATCATCGTCGCCGAGGCTGTCTGGCAGTACAGCCACCATCTCCTGCAGGGACTCCTCACCCATCAGGGTCCGATCCTGACCGTCGCCAACTGGAGCGGCACCTGGCCCGGCCTCGTCGGCATGCTCAACCTCAACGGCTCCCTCACCAAGGCGGGCGTGAAGTACAGCACGCTCTGGAGCGATGACTTCAGCGACGAGGCGTTCCTCAAGGGACTCCGTTCCTGGCTGACCACCGGCAGTGTCACCCATGCCACCCCTCATGTGAAGGCCTACGAGAAGGCCGGCGTTCCCGCCGATGCCGAGAAGCTCGGCACCGAGTTCGCCAGGAAGTTCCGCGACCACAAGGAGATCATGGGTGTCTTCGACGAGGGTTGCATGGGCATGTACAACGCGATCATCCCGGACGAGCTCATCCACAAGACCGGCGTCTTCAAGGAGCGCCTCAGCCAGTCCGCGCTCTACGCCAAGATGCTCACCGTCAAGGATGAGGAGGCGCGCGCCGTCTACCAGTGGCTCCTCGACCGCGGCATGACCTTCAAGTTCGGCCCCAGCGAGGAGAACGACCTCACCGAGAACCAGATCCTCCAGCAGTGCAAAATGTACATCGCCGCCGTCCGCATTGCCGAGGAGTTCGGATGCGCCACGATCGGCATCCAGTACCAGCAGGGCCTCAAGGACCTCGCCCCCGCCTCCGACCTCGTCGAGGGACTCCTCAACAACGTCGAGCGTCCCCCCGTTTATGACGAGGTGACCGGCAAGGAACTCTTCGCCGGCGAGGCGCTTCCCCACTTCAACGAAGTGGACGAGTGCTCCGGCCTCGACGGACTCATCACCTACAAGCTCTGGCGCCAGCTCGGCTTCGCGCCCGAGAACACGCTCCACGATCTCCGGTGGGGCCGGCATTACAAGGGTCCCGGCGGCAAGAATCTCTCCGAGACCCTCGACGCCTATGTCTGGGTATTCCTCATCTCCGGCGCCGCACCTCCCGCCCACTTCATCGGCGGCTTCAAGGGAACCTCGAGCGAGCGCCAGCCCTCCATGTACTTCCGCCTCGGCGGCGGTACCGTCAAGGGCGTCAGCAAGCCGGGCTGGATCGTCTGGAGCCGTATCTTCATCGACGGCGGCGAGCTCTGCTACGACACAGGCCTCGGCGAGATCGTCGAGCTGCCGCAGGCCGAGACCGAGGATCGCTGGAAGCTCTCCACGCCGCAGTGGCCGATCATGCACACCATCCTCCCCGGCATCAGCCGCGACGAGATGATGGCCCGCCACAAGGCCAACCACATCCAGGTCGTCTACGCACCCGACAAGGAGGGCGCGAAGAAGGGCCTCTACGCCAAGGCCGCCGCGATGCGCGAGCTTGGCATGAAGGTCGCCATCTGCGGGGAGATCTGATCACTACTGGACCTGTTAAAACGTTAAAAAGTTGAAAGGTTAAAACGGATTCATCTTCCGCCTACTGCCTCCCAACTTTTTCACTTTCTAACCTTCTAACCATTTTCACTTTCTCAATCATGTCTTCCGAACTCACCCAGAAACTCATCGGGCTCTGTCACGACCTCGGCCGCGAGGAGCGCGGGATGGCGATCCTCGGCGAGGGGAACGCCTCGACCCGTGTCGATGACGAGACCTTCCTTGTGAAGGCGAGCGGGCACTGCCTCGGCACGCTCGGCGAGCCGGGATTGACCCTCTGCCGCTTCTCGACCCTGCTTCCCCTGCTTGAGGGAACCTGGGCCGACGAGGACGTGGAGCGCCTGCTGCTGGAGAGCCGCGTCGACAAGAACGCCGCGAAGCCATCCGTCGAGGGACTCTTCCACGCGTACCTCCTGTCGCTTCCGGGCATTTCCTTCGTCGGCCACGTTCACGCCATCGCGGTGAACCAGATCCTCTGCTCGCCCCGCGCGGAGGAGTACGCCACCAAGCGCACCTTCCCCGACGAGATCGTCTGCTGCGGCACCGAGTCGGTACTCGTTCCCTACACCGATCCCGGCGTCCATCTCGCCCGCGCGATCGCCTCGGGGGTGAAGGACTTCATCTCCCGCCATGGGGAGCCGCCGCGCATCATCCTGCTCCAGAACCACGGGATCATCGCCCTCGGCGGCAGCCCCGCCGGCGTCATGGCCTCGCTCATGATGGCCGAGAAGGCTGCGAAGATCTTCGTCGGCGCCGCGGCGCTGGGAGGCCCCGTCTTCCTCACGCCCGAGAACGTCGCCCGCATCTCGGGCCGCTCCGACGAACACTACCGCCGCAAGGTATTGAAGCTCTGACGAGGCATAGCCCGTTAAAAGTGTTAAAACGTTGAAAGGTTAAACCGGATTCATAGCCGCCCCGCCGCCCTCGCCCCACCGTTTCACTTTTTAACCTTCTAACTTTTCACTTTCAGCCCCCATCCCCATGTCTTCCCACTCCCACTATCTGGCCATCGATCTCGGTGCCGAGAGCGGCCGTGTCATGCTCGGCACGCTCTGGGACGGGCGCCTGAAGCTGGAGGAGATTCACCGCTTCTCCAACGCGGCTGTGATGATCAAGGGATCGCGCCGCTGGGATCTGCTCCATCTCTACGCGGAGATCGTGGAGGGCCTGAAAAAAGCTGGAGCCCGCGAATTGCCGATCCGGTCGCTGAGTTCCGATTCCTGGGGTGTCGACTATGCGCTCATGAAGGGCTCCGAGCCGTTCCTGGGCGTTCCCTACCAGTACCGTGACGAGCGGACGGACGGTTCCTACGAGCGCCTGGGCGATGTCACGAGGGAGGAGATCTACGCGACGACCGGCATTCAGTTCATGACGCTCAACACGCTCTGCCAGCTCCATACGGATCTGCTGCAGCGCCCCGAGATCCTGAAATTCGCCGACCGATTCCTGCTGATCGGCGACACGGTGAACCATCTCCTTGGCGGCGAGCCCGTGGCTGAGGAATCGCTTGCCAGCACGACCCAGCTCTTCGATCCGGCGAAGCATGACTGGGCCCGCCCTCTCATCAGGCGCCTCGGACTCCCCGAATCGATTTTCCCGAAGGTCGTCCCTTCCGGCACCGTCATCGGAACCCTCACGGAGGAACTCCAGTCCGAGACTCGTCTCGGTCAGGTGAAGGTGGTCGCCACCTGTTCGCACGACACGGGGGCCGCAGTGGCGGCTGTTCCGGCTAGCGATGACGAGGGATGGGCCTACCTCAGCTCCGGCACCTGGTCGCTCCTCGGCGTCGAGTCGCCGACTCCGGTGCTGACGGAGGAAGCAAGGAATCTCCAGTTCACCAACGAGGTTGGCTACGGGGGAACAACCCGGCTTCTCAAGAACATCACGGGACTCTGGATCCTTCAGGAATGCATGCGCTTCTGGCGCGAGAGCGGCCATGAGCACACCTACACCGATCTTGTGAGCATGGCCCTTGAAGCCCCGGCGCTTGTCTCGCTCATCAATCCCGGCGACCCGCGCTTCCTGCGCTCCGGAGGAAGCGCCGCCTCGGGCGGCATGCCGGCGCGCATCGCCGAGTATTGCCGGGAGACATCCCAGCCTGTTCCCGGATCGGTGGGTGCGATCGCCCGCTGCATTATCGAGAGCCTCTCCCTGCTCTACCGCAAGAGCCTCTCCGAGCTAGAACAACTCACCGGCAAGCCGATCAACCGACTCCACATTGTCGGCGGCGGCACCCGCAACGAACTTCTCAACCAGTGCGCCGCCAGCGCCACCGGGCGGAAGGTCATCACGGGCCCCGTCGAGGCGACGGCCGCGGGGAATATCCTTATCCAGGCAATCGCCGGCGGCGCGGTCTCCTCGCTGGCAGAGGCCCGGGCCATCGTGGCCCGATCCTTCCCTCAGAATACCTACGAACCGCAGGAGCCCGCGGTCTGGGAAGCGGCCTATGGACGCTTCACGGCCCTTCCATGAAGCGACGTTAAAATCGTTAAAAATGTCTAGTTGTTAAAAAGTTCAAAAACCTAAACCTACAAACCCTGAAATCCAAAAAATTGCAGCCCATCGTCACGTTCTAACACTTCAACCTTTCACCTTTTAACCTCAAACACCATGCCCTACCAACCACTGCCCAACCTCTGGGATGACGCCAAGGCCTCCAAGCTCGATGCCGTCGACCAGCTCGTCTACCGCTCCAACCTGCTCGGCTCCGACCAGCGCATCACCAACACCGGAGGCGGCAATACTTCCTCCAAGATCATGGAGAAGGATCCCCTCACCGGTGAGATGGTCGAGGTACTCTGGGTGAAGGGCTCCGGCGGCGATCTCCGCACCTCCAAGCGCGAGAACTTCTCCTCCCTCTATCAGGAGAAGCTGATCGGTCTGCAGAAGAGCTACGGCGCCCGCGCCGACAAGGGGCTGAAGTCCCAGGCCGAGGATGACATGGTCGGCGCCTACGCCCACACGACCTTCAACCTCAATCCCCGCCCCTCCTCGATCGACACGCCGCTCCATAGCTTCCTGACAGGCAAGTGCGTGGATCACATGCACCCGAACGCCGTCATCGCCGTCGCGGCGAGCAAGCGTTGCCAGGAGCTGACGAAGGAGATCTTCGGCGGCGAGATGGAGTACGTTCCCTGGATGCGCCCCGGCTTCGAGCTCGGTCTCGCCATGCAGGAGATCGAGCGCAAGAATCCGGCGATCAAGGCCATCATGATGGGTCAGCACGGCTTCATCTCTTGGGATGACGATGCCAAGACCTGCTACGCAAAGACCCTCGCCTTCATCGACAAGGCCGCTGCCTACATCGAGGAGAAGTATGCCGCCAAGGGTGGAGACGCCGCCGCGTTCGGCGGTGCCAAGTACCAGTCGCTCGACGAGTCAGCCCGTGACAAGGCCTTCGCCGCCATCCTTCCCTGGCTCCGCGGTCAGGTCAGCCAGCAGAAGCGCTTTGTGGGCACCGTCCAGTCCGACGAGAAGATCCTCCGCTTCGTGAACTCCAAGGATGCCGCCCGCCTCGCCGAGCTCGGCACCTCCTGCCCGGATCACTTCCTCCGCACGAAGATCAAGCCCCTCTATGTCGACTGGAATCCCCAGACCGAGGATGTCGCGGCCCTCAAGGCCAAGCTCTCCGCCGGCCTCGACGCCTACCGCGCCGACTACGCCGCCTACTACGACCGCTGCAAGCACGCGAACTCCCCCGCGATGCGCGATCCGAACCCTACCGTCATCCTCATCCCCGGACTGGGAATGGTCGCGTGGGGCAAGGACAAGAGCGAGAGCCGCGTCACCGCGGAGTTCTACAACTGCGCCGTCGAGGTCATGCGCGGCGCCGAGGCGATCGACGAGTATGTCTCCCTGCCCCAGCAGGAGGCCTTTGACATCGAGTACTGGCTCCTCGAGGAGGCCAAGCTCCAGCGCATGCCCGCCGAGAAGGAACTCGCCCGCCAGATCCATATCGTGATCGGCGCCGGATCCGGCATCGGCAAGGAGACCGCCCACCGCCTCGTGAAGGAAGGGGCGCACATCGTCTGCGTCGACCTCAACCAGGCCGCCGCCGAGGCGACCGCCAAGGAGATCACCGACAAGTATGGCATCGGCATCGGTGTCGCGGGCACCGGAGTCAGCGGCTGCGGCCCGGCCATCGGATTCGGCGGCAACATCACCGATCGTGCCAGCATCCGCGCGATGCTTGACCAGGTCGCCCTCGCCTACGGCGGATTCGACGCCATCGAGGTCACCGCGGGCATCTTCGTCCCGAGCGACACGACCGGCCACATCCCCGATGACAAGTGGGCCCTCACCTTCAACATCAACGTCACCGGCAGCTACCTCGTCGCCGACGAGGCCTCTCGGACCTTCAAGGAACAGGGACTGCGCGGAGCCATGGTGCTCACCACCAGCGCCAACGCCGCCGTCGCCAAGAAGGGCAGCCTTGCCTACGACACCTCGAAGGCCGCCGCCAACCACCTCGTGCGCGAGCTTGCCATGGAACTTGCGCCGCTCGTCCGCGTGAACGGCGTCGCCCCGGCGACCGTCGTTCAGGGGAGCGCGATGTTCCCGCGCGACCGGGTCATCGGGTCGCTGGCCAAGTACAACATCCCCTACGCCGACGACGAGGCGACCGAGTCGCTCGTGAGCAAGCTGGCGCAGTTCTACGCCGACCGCACCCTCACGAAGGCCCCGATCACCCCGGCCGACCAGGCGGAGGCCTACTTCCTCCTCGTCAGCCAGCGCCTCAGCAAGACCACCGGACAGATCATCACGGTCGACGGCGGCCTCCACGAGGCCTTCCTGAGGTAGGGGAAAGGCAAAATGAAAAATGAGGCGATCTTTTCGTTTAAGAGTATCTTTTCCGAAGGGGTTGCCCTTTTTCATTCTTCCTTTCCCCACCACCTTTCACTGATCAGTTGAAAACCTGACTGTCATCCGCAGCCCTTTTTCATTCTTCATTTATCATTCTTCATTCGCCCGATGCGCATCTCCCTCTTCGTTCCCTGCTTCGTCGACCAGCTCTACCCGAATGTGGCCTGGTCGGTGGTGCGCGTGCTCGAGGGGTTGGGCCACGAGGTCGTCTTTCCCGAGGGGCAGAGCTGCTGCGGGCAGCCGCCCTTCAACTCAGGCTACTGGGACGAGGCCCGGTCGGCGGCCCGCGTCACGATGAAGGCCTTCCGCGACGCCGAGGTCGTTGTTGGGCCTTCCGGATCCTGCGTCACGATGATCAAGGTCTTCTACCCCGATCTCTTCAAGGGAGAGCCCGATGAGCTTGAGGCACGGGAACTTGCTGCAAAAACCCACGAGTTCTCGAGCTTCCTTGTCAATGTGCTCGGCATCACCGATGTCGGGGCGAAGTTCGACGGCAAGGTCACCTTCCACGACGGATGCCACGGCCTCCGTGAACTCGGGATCAAGAGTGAGCCACGCGCCCTGCTGGCCAACGTGAAGGGGCTGGAGTTGGTCGAGATGAGCGAGGCCGAAACCTGCTGCGGCTTCGGAGGCACCTTTGCGGTCAAATATGCACCGATCTCGACCGCCATGGATGAGGTGAAGTGCGCCTCCATCCTTCAGACCGGCGCCGGCACCGTGGTTTCCAATGACTCCAGCTGTCTCATGCAGATCCGCGGGATGCTGGAGAAGGAGAAGAGCGCCATCCGCAGCCTCCACCTCGCGGAAATCCTGGCCTCCCGTTAACCCATGAAAACTCCCCCTGAAAGGACTGCATGGTCTCCCGCAGCCGTAACGGATGCGAAGCAACGGCCGGGCAAGCAATCGCTGAGGGCGCAGAGGAGGGATCAGGAGATTTCAGTGAAGGTCGGAGTCGGCCAATCCTCCCAGCCCGGTGCCAATAGGATCATCTTGAGTAATCTCTTCCCTTCATTCTTTTCTCCGCGCCTCTGCGCCTCTGCGCGAGAATTTCCCCGCCTTCATCTTCCGACAACGGTGTTCTCTAACTAACCGACCTCATGGCCACGCAAGCCTCCGATTTCCAGACGCTCTCCCGCCGCTACACGGCGGACAAGCCCTTCCGTGCCTTCATTCAGAAGGCGCTCGGCGGCTATTACAAGAAGCGCGACGAGAACAAGGCCAACTTCCAGGATTGGCAGGGGGCTCGCGATCTCGCCGCGGAGACCAAGTACGAGGCGGTCAACCATCTCGACAAATACCTCCTCGAGTTCGAGCAGAAGATCACCGCACGCGGCGCCAAGGTCTTCTGGGCCCCGAACGCCGAGTCCGCCCGGGAATACATCCTCAAGGTCGCCAAGGAGAACGGCGTCCGCTCCATCATCAAGTCGAAGACGATGACCAGCGAGGAAATCCACCTGAACGATGCCCTCGAGAAGGAGGGGTTCGGCGTCTTCGAGTCGGATCTCGGCGAGTACATCGTGCAGCTCCGCAAGGAGGCTCCCTTCCACCTTGTCTTCCCCGCGATGCACCTCACGCGCGGGCAGATCAGCGACCTCTTCCAGAAGGAACTGGGATCCAAGGCGACCGACGAACCCGAGGAGCTGACCATGATCGCGCGCGACGTGATGCGCCGGAAATACTGCGAGGCCGACATGGGCATCAGCGGCACGAACTTCGCCGTGGCGGAGACCGGCATGATCTCCATCACCGAGAACGAGGGGAATGCCCGCCTCACCACCTCGCTTCCCAGGATCCATGTCGCCCTGCTCGGCATCGAGAAAGTGCTGCCGCGCCTCGAGGATCTCTCCCTCTTCCTGCCGATGCTCGCCACCGCGGGAGCCGGGCAGACCATGACCTGCTACAACACCATGTACTCGGGGCCCCGCCAACCGTGCGAGCCCGATGGGCCCGAGCAGATGCATGTCGTCCTGCTGGATAACCGCCGCACCGAGCTCCTCGCCGATGCGGAGCAGCGAGACGCGCTCGGCTGCATCCGCTGCGGCGCCTGCCTGAATGTCTGCCCGATCTTCAAGAACGTGGGAGGCTACAGCTACGGAACCACCTACGGCGGTCCGATCGGCTCGGTCATCACGCCTCACCTGAGGGGTCTCAAGGACTGGAAGCACCTCTCCGCCGCCTCCTCGCTCTGCGGCGCGTGCACCGAGGCCTGCCCGGTGAAGATTGATCTGCACCATCACCTGCTGCAGAACCGCCGCAACGGCGCCAAGGCCTCCCCGGCGGTCGGTGAGAAAGTCGCCTTCGGAGGCTTCTCCCTCATGATGGGGCATCCCGCCCTCTATCGCCTGGCCGTTGTCTTCGGGCGTGTCTTCCAACCGCTTCAGGGTTTGGTGAACGGGACGATCCTTGATCCGCTCCGCGCCTGGACCGGCTCGCGGAACTTCCCGAAGCTTGCGCCGAAGTCTTTCCACGAGCAGTGGAAGAAAGAACGGGGAGGGAGGAAATGAATCCCGGCCGTTCCATCATCCTGAACCGGATCCGCGAGGCGCTGAGGAACAATCCCGCCCCTCGTCCCCACACTTCCCATTCCCAGGCCGATGCCGCGGCCGAGACCCACGGCCATGCCCAGCGTGAATGGCTTCCCAAGGTCGGCGCCACCCTGCCCGAGCAGATCGACCTCTTCGGAAAGATCTCTGACGGGCTCAAGACGGAGTTCCATCGCGTTCCCACCATCGCCGCCGCGCACGATCTGCTGAAGCAGCTCGCCGCCGCGGGTGGTTGGAAGAAGATCGCAAGTCACTCCCATCACGACACGGATGCACTCCTCCAAGGAATCGATCTTCCCGTTGTCAGGACAGAGAAGGGATACGCGGTGGACGACCTCGAGTCATGCGATGCCGGTGTCACCGGTTGCGAGGTCCTTGTCGCCCAGACAGGCGGCGTCATGGTCTCCGTCGAGAGCGCCGGCGGCCGCGCCCTCTCGGTCCTCCCTCCTCATCATGTGGTCATCGCGCGGACCTCGCAGATGGTTCCCGACCTCACCGCCGCCTTCGAACACGTGAGGAAGCGCTATGGGAAAAACTTCCCCTCCTTCATGTCGTTCATCACCGGACCGTCGAGGACGGGGGACATCGAGCGTATCCTGGTGCTCGGCGCCCACGGGCCGAAAAGGCTGACCGTGTTATTGGTGGATTAGCCAGGATTATGCAATAGGGGCCGGATTCTGGGAGCGGTGAAGGGCGTTAAAAAGTTAGAAAGTTGAAGCGTTACAAAGTGGATCAAAACACCCCTAATTTGAGAATCGTTATGGCGCATTCAGAGGACTCGTCACCAGCAGAACGGGCTGAAGAGTCGAATCAAGGTTTCCAATTCAGTCCCTTCTAACCATTTTAACGCTTTAACGCTTTTAACTTCATGAAGGCCCCACCATCAGGGTGAACCATCCACACCTATTGATCCTGCTCTATTGGAAAATCTGGGATTAGATGCCCGGCTGCCTGCGGAACCTTCACGATGCGTTTTGTATCGTAGCCTTGTTTGGCCACATCGCTGAGGATCTTTTGATAGTCACCTTCGGGCATTGATGGCTTCCGTGCCATGATCCAGATCAGGTCGCGCGAGGGATGTCCGATGACGGTGGTGCTGTAATCGGGAGCCAGACCGATCACAAGGTAGGGTGCCTGGAAGGGCCAGAGGAACTGGACTCCCCATCGTGCATTGGACTGTTTGTCGACCACGGTTCCGACCGCATGCATCTCCTCCCGCTTCGCGGAGAGTTCCTTCTTGTGGAAGACATAGGTGATATCGATTTTCCCGTCGGGGCGCAGCTTGTAGATGTCCATCGTCCCGACGTTATCCCGTTCCACAAACCACGGAATCGTCCCGATCACATACCACGCACCCATGAATCGTGGCAGGTCGACATTGGCCACGGCTTTCAGCGGCGGTTGCTTTGACCCGGTGATGGAGCAACCGGTGAGAAATGCGATTGCCATGAGAATCAGGGAGCGAGCGAGAATCATGTGCTCTTGGAGATGAAGGAGTTTGCCTACCTACGGAAGCACTGATTTAATCGCATAGAGGCCGTTGCGGGAAGAATGGGCCGCGGGCAAGGCGGCTTCGCGGGCGCATCCCCGCAGTGGGCTGTAACCGCGAAGCCAACACAGCCCCCGGCCTGTTATCTCCGCAACCCGAAGGGCTGAAGCCATTTGTCGATTTTTGTGGCGTTGCTCGCTCGGGCGAGACCGCTGCGGGTATCGCCCAGCACTCGCGCCTTCAAAAATCAGCAAATGCTCTTCAGCGGCC
>JBEIJN010000011.1:0-70127 GCA_040380225.1 Verrucomicrobiia bacterium
CCCCAAACACCGGCCCTGCCTGGCAAATGCGGCTCCAGTAACTTCCAGGTTCGATCAGTTATGTCGTGACGGTGAAGGGCGCTCTCTTTGTTCATCTGCTCCCTCTATCAACAATCCTATCTCGTGACGACACTATTTAGGATGCAGGGCTAGGCGTCGTGAGGGAAGGCGTAGTCGTCCTACGCCGACCGATCAGCAACGACGCCCTGCGCCGAAGGGAGCCCCGCGGTGCCGTTAGGTCGCGATCCCGTTCCCAATATAGGTTAGGGTGGAGACCTCCAAGCGGACCGCTGACCTCCAGTGAAGGCCTGTCATTGTTCCGCGCGGTTCAGCCTCCGGTTTGATCACATCGGATCGGGAGCATACAGACCGAATCCCGAACACCGCAGGGCAAATTCAAAAATTTAGAGAACGACAACCATGTTCATGGTTCGAAGATTCAGCCGCGGATCTCGGCACCTGCCGATTCCCTGAGCCGGGTGATGATCCGCGTGAGCGCATCGTTCACCTCTTCCGTGGTCAAGGTTCGGTCGGCGTGCTGGAAAGTCAAGGCAACGGCCAGGGACTTTTTGCCGAGGGGAACCTTCTCACCCTTCGGATCGCTGAAGATGTCGAAGGGAATGATACCGGTCAGCAGCTCCTCCTTGGCGGCGAGGGCTGACTCCTCGACAACGGCATAAGGCACGGCGGCATCGAGCAGTAGCGCGAGATCGCGGCGGACGGAGGGGAACTTCGGAAGGGCGGCGGTCCCCTTGGAGACGGCGGCGGTTGAGGATTTCTCCAGAGGGGCCAGATCCAGTTCCGCGACAAGGATCTGTCCCTGATGGCCGCCGACCATCACCTCGCGGGCGTCGGCGGGTGAGAGGATGCCGAGGAGGCCGGCGGGCTTGCCATTGATCAGGATCTCGAGAGCCAAAGGAAGCCGCGCATGACTTGCGGCGCGGAAGGTGACGTCACCGAACCGGGAAAGCACGCCCTTCAGGTCAAAGAGGTCGAGTGGGCGGGCGGGCTCGCCGCGCCAGTTTTCACCATGAACACGCCCCGTCATCACGAGACCGAGACGAAGGCGCTCCTCGGCCTTGTTCTTTTCCGGGGTCTGGTAGACGCGGCCGATCTCGAAGAGTCGGACCGATTCGGCACCATGACGGAGATTGCGGGCCACGGAATCGAGCAGGCCGGGGATCAGGCTGCCACGGAGCGTCGAGTGTTCCTCGCCCATCGGATTGCGAACGGCGATCACGCCTCCGGTGGAGAAGGCTTCCTGGTCACGGCTCCCGGTCAGGGTGCCGCTACGGGCCTCGTGGAATCCCGCTCCGGCAAGTCGGCGGCGCAGGCCGAGCGCGAAGTCATAGGAACGGTCTGCCTCACTGGAGAGGGCGGCCCCCGCATGGAGACGGGAGGTGATGTTGCCGATTCCGTGGAGTCGGGCGACCTCCTCGATGAGGTCCACCTCCCGGGTCAGATCGTTGCGCCAGGCGGGGATCTCAAAGCCATCCGTGACCCGCCTGAGACCCAGCTTGGCAAGAAGAGCGGCGATCCCGGCATCATCAAGATCGATGCCGAGGAGCGAGCGGACACGGTCACCCCGCAGTGTCACCACGCGCGGTGCGGGAAGCGATCCTGCGACGGCCAGTTCGGAGAAGGCAGTTCCACCGGCGATCTCCAGGATGAGTGCGGTGGCGCGCGCCGAAGCGGCAAGAGCACCCGCGGCATCCACGCCGCGCTCGAAGCGGTAACTGGAATCGGTCGAGATCCCGTGAGCCCGGGCGGCACGACGGATGACACCGGGCGTGAAGACGGCGCTCTCCAACAGGATGGAGGTCGTGCCGTCGGACACACCGCTCGCCTTGCCGCCGGTGATTCCAGCCAAAGCAAGAACCCCCTGAACTCCCTTGGAGTCGGCAATGACGGGATCGCCAGGCGTCAGCTGATGCTCCGAGCCATCGAGGGCGGTGAACTTCTCCCCCTCGGCGGCCATGCGGACTACCAATGCTCCCGAGACCGTTCCGGCGTCAAAGGCATGAAGCGGCTGTCCCGTCTCGAACATCACGAAATTGGTGATGTCGACGATGTTGTTGATCGGACGCAGTCCGACGGATTCGAGACGCTTGCGGAGCCACTCGGGACTGGGGGCGACCTTCACGCCGTCGATGCGGCAGATGCTGTAGAAGGAGGCGGCGTCGGGAGCGGCAATGGCGGCGACGGAAGCATCCTCTTTCGTGGAGGGAAGGGAGGGGGTGGGACTGATCAGTTCCCCGCAGCCGAACGCGGCGGCCTCGCGGGCGACACCGAGGTGACCGAGCCAGTCGGGACGGTTCGGCGTGATCTCGATCTCAAAGACCTCCTCGGCCGGAAACAGCTCGGTCAGCGGTGTGCCGATTGTGGTCGCGGGATCAAGAATAAGCAGCCCATCGGCCCCCTCGCCGAGACCCAGTTCCTTGGAACTGCACATCATTCCCTCGCTCTCCACCCCGCGAAGCTTGCCAACCTTGATCTTGAAGTCACCAGGCATGACGGCGCCGGGTTGCGCGAGCGGCACCTTGTCGCCGACCTTGTAGTTCTTGGCTCCGCAGACGATCTGGCGCGGCGTTCCGCTCCCGTCATCGACCTTGCAGACGCTGAGCCGGTCGGCATTCGGGTGCTGTACTGACTCGAGGATCCGGGCGGCGACCACTTTGGCGGTCGTGACGCCGTTGGACTCGACGGACCCCACCTCGAGACCCGCATCGGTCAGGATCCGCGCGATCTCGGAGGCCGGTTTGTCGGTGCGGAGATGTTCCTTCAGCCAGGAGAGGGAAATTTTCATGCCGTGAATCGCGAAAGGAAGCGAAGGTCATTCTCGGTGAGCATCCGGATGTCGGAGACGCCGGTCAGGTTCATGGCGAGGCGGTCAAGGCCGAAACCGAACGCAAAGCCGCTCACCTTCTCCGGATCGTAGGCGCTGTCACCGCGCTGCTTATTGACCTCCTCGAAGACGGCAGGATCGACCATGCCGCAGCCGGCCAACTCCATCCACTTGCCGCCGAGCGCCTCGGTGCGCAGATCGATCTCGTAGCTCGGTTCGGTGAAGGGGAAGAAGTGGGGGCGGAACCGGATCTCAGTGCCGGATCCGAAAAGCTCGCGGAAGAAGAATTCGATCGTCCCCTTGAGGTCGGCGAGGCTCACGCCGGGAGCGACATAGAGTCCCTCCATCTGGGTGAACTGGGCCAGATGCGTGGCGTCGACCTCGTCGCGGCGGTAGGCGGCGCCGGGAGCAATGATGCGGATCGGGGGGGGATTGGCCACCATGGTCCTGATCTGGATCGAGGAGGTGTGGGTGCGGAGAAGCCGCCCGTCGGGAAGATAGAAGGTGTCCTGCTCGTTGCGCGCGGGATGGTCGGCGGGGGTGTTCAGCGCGTCGAAGCAGTGCCACTCGGTCTCGATGTCGGGGCCGTCGGCGATGGCGAAGCCGAGCCGGCGGAAGATCTGGACGGCGCGGTCGACCAGCAGGGTGAGCGGGTGGAGCGACCCCGCCTCGGGAGCCGTGCCCGGAAGGGATGCGTCGATGGAAGCGAACGCGGCCGCGTCGGCCTGTGCGGTGAGTGCGTTTTCCTTCTCCTCAAGGGCTGCCGTGACGGCGGTGCGCAGGTCGTTGAGAAGCTTCCCCATGACGGGGCGCTCCTCCTTGGAGAGGCTGCGCATTCCCTCGCTGAGCAGCGAGACGGAACCGGTCTTGCCGAGGAAGCGTACGCGTGCCTCCTTCAGCGCCGAGGCGTCGGACGCTCCCGCGATTGCGGAGAGCGCCTCGAGCCTGAGCTGTTCAATCTGGGTTTCCACGGAATGTTTCCGGGGGAAAGCCCGGGGTCTGCCTTAAGGTGCTTAGGCTGCTTTGGCCGCAGTCTTCGGCTTGGCCTCGAAAGCGGACTTGGCCTTGGCGACGATCTGGGCGAAGGCACCCTCGTCCTGGATCGCGATGTCCGAAAGGACCTTGCGGTCGAGCAGGATGTTGGCGGCCTTGAGACCCTCGATAAAGCGGTTGTAGCTGATACCCTGGGCACGGACGGCGGCGTTGAGACGCACGATCCAGAGGGAGCGGACGTTACGCTTGCGGGTCTTGCGATCGCGATACGCCCAGTACTTGCCCTTCATGCGGGCATCCTTCGCGTAGCGGAAGAGTTTGGAACGGCGGCCGCGGTATCCGCTGGCCTCTTCGATGACCCGCTTGCGGCGTGCGCGACTTGCGGGGGAATTGGTGGCTCTAGGCATCTGTCATTCCCTTCGCTGTGACACGAAGGGCCTCGTCGGGCAGGCTGTTTGTTATTGTTCGATCCGGGATCTCACCCGCCCGGGCAGACCGGAAAACTTCCGGCCAGATCCTCGGATCGTATGGTTTCTGGTCGTTTTACCTGAGACCGAAAGGCAGGCACGCCTTCACACGGGCAACATCGGTATCGTCGACGACGACCTGTTTGCCGAGCTTGCGCTTGCGCTTGGAGCTCTTGGACTCGAGAAGGTGACGCCGACCGGCCTTCGAACGGACGACCTTGCCCGTGGCGGTTATTTTGAACCGTTTGGCCACGGACTTCTTGGTTTTGCTGCGGGCGATGGCTTTTGGCATGGGGGCTGGAAGATTTCAGAGTGCGGGCTACTTGGCAACTATAAAAAGGGAAAAGGTAAAAAGGGGGGTTAGGCTGAAGACTGAAGGGTTTGAACCCGGATTATGCGATAGCGTGCCGGCAACAGATTTGGGCGCTTCACCAGGATGGTGAGTCGTGGAGGCGTTAAAACAGTTAGAACGTGAAAGGGTTAAAATGAGACCCCAATCCAATTCAGCGTGATTCGGGAAGGCCATCCCTCTTGTGCCCTTATGCACGGTGTCCCGCGGGATCCCCGGCTCCACATTGTAACGTTTTAACCCTTCTAACGTTTTAACTCCTCGCCCTCCCGCACTGCGGGTCCTCATGCAAATTTTGTGGTCGAAACCACTAATGGTCGGCGACCCTACCTTGACCAGGTGGGCTCGGTGACCTTGCCGAGGCCGCTCACGACGGGCGTGGACTTTCCGGTCGGGACATCGAGCAGGGAGATGGTGCCGCCGGTGCTGTAGACGAGGTGGCGGGAATCGGCGCCCCAGACGGGGTTCTCGCCCTGGGCGACGATGCGGGCACCGCCGCCGCCACCGCCGAGATCCATGACGGCGATGGCAAATCCTCCGCCGGAGCGGACGTTGAAGGCGAGGCGCTGGCCGTCGGGCGACCAACTCGGCTCGGTGCAGTATCCGAACCCGGTCGGAATCATCCGACCGCCACCGCCACCCGCACCGATGCGGTAGAGCTGGGGCGATCCGCTCTCGTCGCTGGAATAGATGATCTCGCCGCCGTCGGGGGACCATGCCGGGGAGGATTCGCAACCGCGGGTGCGGGTGAGCCGGTGCGCACCGCCGCCGAGGCCGATGATGTAGAGTTCGGGATTCCCGTCCTTGCTGACGGAGCAGGCAAGCTGGCCGCCGTTGGGCGAGAATCGTGCTCCGGAATTGGTGCCCGGGAACTTCACGAGACGGACGCGGGAGCCGGTGGCCAGATCGATGACGTAGATGTCGGCGTAGCCGGCCTGATACCCGGTGTAGGCGAGCTTGCGGCCGTCGGGACTGAGGGCCGGTGAGACGCTCAGGCCGTTGTCATGGGTGAGTTGGCGGCCGTTGGCGCCGTCGTAGTCGGCGAGGTAGACTTCCTTGCGTCCGCTACGGTTGCTGATGAAGGCGATGGTGCTCGAGGCGATGCCCTTGTGTCCGGTGAGGGTCTCGACGATGTCATCCACGAACTTGTGCGCGGCGACCCGGGGTGAACCGCTGTAGCTCTTGGAGAGAACGACCTCGTTTCCCTTGGTGACCTTCCCCTGCAGCACGCCGCCGGCCGCGGTGCCGCTGACGGTGAAGCTGGCCATGCCGGGCTGCACGAGGGCGAACCATCCGGCGAGGCCAAGGTCGTTCTGGACGACCTTTGAAACGGCCGCCCCGTCGCTGCCGCCGATGCCGGAGAATGCCACGTTCAGTGCATCGCTCTTGCGGACGGTGATGGTCGGCGCCTCGGCGGCCGTGGCCATCGGCGCGCCGGCAACAAGTGCGAGGAGAAGCAGGAGGAGGGTGATGTGGAGACGTGCCGTGATCATGGGATGCGTGGTTGTTGTTTTGGCAAAGAAAGGGTGTTTGGCAAGAACGCTGTGGGGTTGGTCACGAACGGTAACGGGTGCGGGTTGCGCAGGAGCCCAGGATCTCGAGGCGGACGGAGAGCCTGCGTGCACCGGCGAGCGCCTTGCGGACCTTCGGTTCGGCCTCCGCCCCCTCGACCTCGAGGTAGAAAACATAGGTCTCGGGCTGCCCCGGGACGGGGCGCGAGACGATCCGGCAGAGGTTCACCCCGGCTCGGGCGAACGGGCCGAGAAAACGGTGAAGGCTTCCCGATGTCTGCGGAAGCGCGGCGACGATGGCGGTCTTGCTTCGTGACTTCCCGGACACCCGGGGTTTTGCAGCGGCTCCGGCCGGTGAGGATGTGATCACGAAGAAGTGGGTCACGTTCACCGCCTCGGGACGGACGGGGAACTTCAGGATGGAGAGTCCGTAGAGTTCGGCGGCTCCGGGGGCCGCCAGGGCGGCTGAGGTGGCGGAGCGTGCGGCTTTCCTAGCGGCCTCGGCCGTGCTGGAAGACTCGACCATCGTGACGCCCGGCAGATTCCGCAGGATCCACTCCCGATGATGGCGGAGCGGCATGACATGGGAATAAAGGGTTCTCAGGGCGGCAAACTTCGCCCCTTTCTTTCCAAGCAGCGCGAGCCGCACATCAAGGGCCAGTTCCTCCGTGACAAAGAGATGGCCCGCCTCCTCGATAAGAAGATCGACCGTCTCGGTGATGGTTCCCCCGGAGGAGTTCTCGATGGGCACGATGCCGGATGCCGCGGCGCCCGATCGCACGGCGTGGAAGACTTCGCTGATGGTTGCGCAGGGAAGGCCGTTTCCCTTGGGATAACGGCGTAACGCCACGAGATGCGAGAAGGTCCCCTCGGGGCCAAGGTAGGCGACGGCTGCTGATGGCATGACCGGATGATTTATGCTGTCTGGAAGGACGCGGGGCAAGTGCATCCGGAACCCGATCATCGGGGGAGCAGTGCGTCCGTGTTGATTTCCTCACCCGTCGGGAGCAATAAAGAGGGGTGAGGTCGACACCCCATTTGCTTCTCCCACTCCTCCTTCCGGCACTTCTGGCGCTTCTGGCAGGCGGATGCTCCCTCCTCCCCCCCCGTGGACAAAAGCCCGCTCAACCCTCCCAAAGCACTTCGAAATCGCCGACGGGCTTTCTTTCCGCCCTCGCTCATCCCTTTGGAATGGGGCGCCCCAAACCAACGCCACCTCCGAAGGCGGTACCTCTCCGCCATGTCGGGACGGTACGGACCCTCTCCAACGACGGGAGCTACGTCATCGCGGAACTGGAAGCGGGCATCATGGTCGCGACGGGCATGGAGTTGCTGGTCACGGCCACGGGCGGGGCCCCTGCCCGGCTGAAAGTGGCCGAAATCCAGCCCCCCTACTTCGTGGCCGACATCCTCAGCGGCCACCCGGAACAGGGGGATCGCATTCAGCAGTAATACCATCTCCACTCTTATTCCGGTGGAATCAGACTAATCGCGTAAATGGTATAAGCGGCAGGTTCGGGTCGCGGGTAGGCCGGATTGACTCCAGCGCCTTTTCGCGCCAGCATCATTTTTTGTTAATCACCTTAATGATTAAGGATCCAGGAACCCTGCTCCCGGCCGCCCTTTCCTTAAGTTTCCTTAATGACTTGCCACCCATGAACCCTTCCAAGGAACAACCGCTCAGTCATGACGATATCGGCTCTCTCGCCGACATCGTCATGGTCATGCAGCGCCGGTTCATGGCGAGTCTCATGGGCGAGTTGGCACGGGGAAAGGTCTCCTTTCCGCAGTTCTTCCTGCTGGGTCACCTCTGTGCACAGGGGGGAACCGGCATGAGTCGCATCGCGGAACTGATGAACCACAGCACCCCCGCGGCAACAGGCCTCGTTCAGCGCCTGGAAAAGCTCGGCTATGTCCGGCGCAGCCATGGAGCGGATGATCGGCGCAAGGTGACCGTGGCGGCCACCCCGAAGGGCAAGCGCCTGGTCGAGGGCATCCGGCAGGAAATGATAGGCAACCTGGAAAAGGTGATGGGCCGGCTGGATCCCGGGGAACAAAACGCTTGGTTGGACATTTACCGGAAAATCCACGAATACTGCACCTCCTGCCACCGATGAAACATCCCACTTTCCTTCTTGCCGCTCTCTGGGCAGGGCTTTCCATGGCCCTTGTCGCCCAGCAACCGGCCGCCAACGACGCCAGTATCCAAGGGATCTCGGTGGGGTCTCAGTCCCCCGTCGAGGCGGGAACGAATCTCCTGATCGGGGCGACCAACCTTCCCTCCTCTTCCGACCTATCCCCGACCGGAGCGTCGGTGCTCCCCGAACTTGCCACCAATCCCCCGGCTCCCCCCGTGGGACTGAATGCCGGCACGAACAGCTTCACCAACCTACCGTCTCTCCCGACCCCCGATCTCCCGACCGCCCCGCTGATCACCAACCCGATCACTCCGGAATCACTCCCGGCACCCCTCCCTGAAACGACGACGGGGCCCATCCCCCTGCCCACGCCGACGACCAATTATTTCGGGCTGATCGACAAGATCATGAAGCTCGTCAAGGACGTGCCCCTGACGGCGGAGGCCCTTGCCAAAGCAGGCAACAAGATCGTCCCCAGCATCATCGCGAAGGATGCCAAGAGGATGAACGTCGATGAGGTGGTCCAGTATGCCCTGGCGCACAATCCCGATATCCTGACCGCCGTCCAGAACATCCAGCGAGCCTCAGGCAACTACATCAACGTCCGCGCCGGCCTCCTTCCGAAGCTCAATGTCCAACCGGGATACACCTGGCTCGATCCCCAGATCCAGAACGGTCAGACGCCTCCCGGATACGGCAGTAGCGGTGGAATCCCCAGCGTTCAGGTCAACCAGGCATGGAACATCAACTTCCAGGGCACCCAGCTTCTCTACGACGGATGGAAGACCCCCGCCCTCACGGAAGCGGCCAAGCTCTCCGAACAGATCGCCTATTTCCAACTCCGCCAAACCATCGACCGCGTGGTGGCGGACGTGGTGCGGCAGTTCTACCAGGTCGTCCTGAACCGCGCCCTTGTCATCGCGAACGAGCAGCAGGTGGCGCTCTACAGCACCCAAGTCACCGACCAGCAGAGTCGTTACGATGCTGGCACCGTTCCCCGCTTCAACGTCCTTCAGGCGCAGGTCCAGATGGCCAACGCCATGCCTCCGTTCATCGCCGCCGAAAACAACCTCCGCGTTTCCCTGTTCCGACTCGTCCAGCTGATCGGCATGGACTATCCGAACATCCAGAACGTGAAGATCCCCTTCGATGTCAACGGGGAGCTCGGATACTACCCCCGCAAGATCGACGAGAACGCCTCGATCCACACGGCGCTTCAGCGCAACCCTTCGCTCAAGGCCCAGCGCTCCAACATCCTGGTCACGGCGAAGCAGGTGACGGCGGCCATCTCGGGCTGGCTCCCGACGATCAATGCCAATGGCGGCTACCAGATCCAGAGCTACAAGTATGACCAGAGCCTCTCGGAGACCATCGAGGGATGGTTCTTCGGGGCAACCGGAAGCTGGGCGATCTTTGACGGCCTGGCCACATACGGCGCGGTCAAGCAGGCCAAGGCGACCATGCAGAGCGCCAAGATCACCTATGACAATGCCGTCCGCGGTGTTGTCACCGAAGTCCAGACCGCGATCTCCAACCTCCAGCAGGCCAAGGAAACCATCGAGAGCCAGAGAGCCACCGTGGAACAGGCGGCCGAGGCCCTGCGACTCTCACGCGAGCGGCTCGATGCAGGCGCCGGCGTCCAGCTCGACGTGATCAATGCACAGGTCCAGCTCCTCCAGGCCCAGACCTCGGTTCTTTCCGCGCTCTTCCAATACATCTCCGCGACGGCGGAATACGACCGCGCCCTCTCGCTTCACACGCAGTACGAGGAACTCTTCGACGATCCCCTCAACAAATGGGAGAAGGCGCGCTACCAGTCACTCAATGCCGAGAACCGCGCCCGTCCCCAGCTTCCGAGATCGATGCGGAAGGATGACCCCCTGCCGCCGGGAGTGAAGTTTGATGATCTGATCAAGAGCTCCACCGTGCGCAAGCAGGAGCAGCCCTTGGACCCGAAGGCCAAGGGCAAGTCCTCCAAGAAGACCAACGGGAACGACAAGAAATCCGTCGATTGAGCGAACCCTATCCCACCGTGGCGGTCGTCCCGATCTCGGTTCACGAGTCGGCTTCACGGGTCGATGCGCGATTCATCGGGCGGATCCCCGGCATCGGGGTCACCCTTGAGCGCGATGCAGCGATGGCGGCACTGGCGCCGCATCAACGCAGGTTACTCGCGGAGCAGGGACTCGGCAGCTACCCCTTGGTCACCGCCGAGCAGATCCACGGGGCGGAGATCGCCATCGTCGCGGAACCCTCCGAAAAGCCGATTCCAGGCGCCGATGGCCTGCTGACCATGACCCGCGGCATCACGCTTGGGATCTCGGTCGCCGACTGCGCCCCCGTCTGGATCGTCGCCCGGGACGGCTCCGCGGGAGCCCTCCTGCATTCGGGAAAGAAGGGGACCGAATCGGGCATCGTTCCGAGAGGGATCCGCGAACTCTGCGCGCGAACCGGATTGCCCCCATCGGAACTGAGCGTGACCATCGGCCCCTGTATCCGCCCCCCCTGCTACGAGGTCGATTTCGCCGCGGAGATCCGCAGGCAGGCCGAAAGGGAAGGGGTTTTGGAAATCCATGACGAGGAAATCTGCACGGCATGTCACCCGGAGCGCTACTACTCGTATCGCCGCGAGAAGGGGATGACCGGAAGGATGCTGGCGACCCTGACGCTGATTTGAAAAGGATGAAGGCGAAAGGGACCGAGATGTTTCTTCAATCAGAAAACAGGAAAGGCGGAATGGTTTCTCTCGCAGAGTTGTAGGCTTCCAAGCACTCGACGTGTTGATTCAAAATCAACTACGCAACGGTTGATTTTCAACCCTTCAACTTTCCACTTCAACTCCGGCTTCCTACCCACCACTCACGCCACTGGGTAGGAGCCCATTTGGAGGGGAGGTAGAGAAGGGCGGCCAGGGCCACGATCCAGCCACATTTCCAGTTCCGAAGTCCGCCACCCTATTCGCACTCTGACGTTTTTACTGCAAAGATGGTAATAATGTCATGGAGGTTCTTTTTGACAGTCACTCTCCTTAGAAAAGTTTTTTCCATGAGGGTATGAATCCTGCCAAAAAACGAATTGCGATTGGAGTGGGATAAGCGGAAGAAAATCGTCGGGATCGTGATGGCCTGGGACAAATGGCAGGTTTTTTTTACCTTAAATCCATTGTGCTCACAGAGAATCCTAAGTGATTTTCTTGTAAAGTACGTCAAGTGAGAAGGAGGGATCACCGCGTAAAATCTGCTGCCGGTCAATTTGGCATAGAGGCAGTCATAATCGTGAACCTTGATCACCAGGAGACCGCCCTTTTTCAGCATCCTGTTAGCCTTCCTGATCACCGCGACGGGATCGATGAAGTGGTCGAGCACATCCTGAATCGTCACTACATCGAAAGGCTTCTGATAGTCCGGGCATGTCTCAAAAGGGCCTTGAATAATGTTGTCCCCGTAGAGTTTCTTGGCCTCCCCTGCTTCAAACTCATTCAACTCGTTTCCATGGCACTCCCACCCCCTCATCGAGTCCATGAACCATCCGCGGGAGCATCCCACGTCGAAGATCCTTTTACCATCCGGGCACATCCCTTTGATGATGCCTCCCAACTTGTTGTAAAAATAACTCAACTGCTCACGGTTCTCATTGTAATACGCGGGATCGGAAACTCCCTTGTAGTATTCCGCCAACTCCTCAAGTGTCGGCGGATTGGTAACCAACATGGCCGTACAACTCCGGCACTTTCCTACCTTGTAGGAATCGACATCCCATTTTGGAATAATATTTTCCGATCCGCATACACGGCATGGTGCCATGGCTGATGTTGACGTATTCATCTATTACTTATCTTGTTCTTATTTTACGATACTCCTCTCCCACCATGCACGCCAACCTACTGGAGCCCTTTTGGTTGACAGGAGGAGGAGCGCGCTTCCTGAAACGATCCAAAACAAACTACCAAAGCCCAAACTGATGGAATACCAAGTCGGAGCCTTGAACTGGAAGGTCACTTCATGGGAGCCGGGAGGAACGAAGGCCGAGAGCAGGGCGGCTTCGGAGCGATGGACCTCGGCGGCCTTGCCATCGATCGTTACGGTCCAGTCGGGATGATAGGCCTCGGAGACGACGAGCCATCCCGAGACGGTCGGAGGAAGCTGATAGCTCATCCGCTGGTAGTCATCCATGCGGTTGCCGACGAGGGGCACTCGACCGAATGGCTGACCCGCCTTTCCCTGATACTGGGCCAGCAACTCGATCTGGTTCGGCCCCTTAGCCATGCCGGCAAATCCCGGCATGTTGCGATCCACGCCACCCATCTCCACTGTGATGAGATTCTGCGGGAGGAGCTGCAGCGTGGCAGGAGCCATGGCGTAGCTCTCGGGCGGCAGCGCCACAAAATCTTTTGCAAGGAACGCCGGGTAGAGAGTAGTTGGATTGGCGAGCACCGCAAAGTAGCGGTTCTCGAAGGCCACCGGATAAACCGATCGGAAGAAATCCTGCATCTGCTTCGGCGAGAAAGGATCCTCCTTGTCGAGCAGGATGTAGGCGACGCCGGCGAGATTCATGTAACTGCGGATCGCATCACCCGAGGCATTACCGGCGACCTCCAGATGACGCACCCACTTCAGCTGAAAGTGACGCCATGCTGCCTCTGAATCGATTGCCCTGCCCGCTTTTTGCGGCAAGGTAAGGTAAAAATAGCGGCCACTCAGAGGATGCACACGCCCTTGTATCGGCGCTGTCTTGAGGAAGGAGGCGGCCTGATCATACTCGGTGAATATCTGACGATCCATCCCGCGGGTCCAGTAAGCAGAATGGATCGGGTAAAGTTCCACCAGCATGAGAAGGCCCACCGCAATCGCAAGCGGCTTGCACCATCCTTTGCTGACCACCTCAGTAAACAGCATCCAGAAGGCCATGCCCACCGCAGCAGCAAGACAGCAGAATCCTCCCACGCTCCAGAATGACTCCGGAGCCCTGATGTCGTTGAATAGCGGAAGTAATTCCACCATCCGAAACACGGGAAGAACCAGAACGATGAGTGTGATCGCGGATGAAATCCAATGCCGTGCCTGCACAAGTTGATCCGCAGTTCTGTAGACCAGCCAACCGAACCAGATAACCGAAAGCCACAGAACAGGAATCGAAGCATCGGGAATGCCCTGGGACGTTTTGAGCGCATTGATATGCCCGAGAAGAATTCCATCAGGTCCAGAGGCCATCCAAATCGAGAGTAACCAGCATGCCGTCAGCATGAGAAACCAACGTCCGAGCTGAGATGCGCGCCATTCAGCAAGTGAGGAGAGCGAGAGTGCAAGGGAAAGGCCCACAAGAGGGATCAGTCCGATCTGGAACATCTGGGCGTCCCCCGTCAATTCGGGACTCCCCTTTGTCAGTAAGCCCCAGAGATCGATCCAGAGCAGAGGGGTCTTGAAGGCATAATGATGCTTCCATCCCTCGAGAGGATCGAAGAGGAAGCCCGCTGCAAAGCCGAATTCCCTCAATGACGGCACCAGAAATGCAAGGGCACCTGCTGCCGCCAGCAGCAGGCTCCATCCGTATGCAACAAGGGACCGCTTCAGATGATCTGGATTCTTCCTTAATGCTTCCACCGCCCAGAGCAGTAGCATCGGCGACATGACGACTGCTATCTTCGTGTAACTGAGTGCGAGAGCAGCCGCCGATAGTCCTAGAAGAACAATCTCCCTAGGAGAGCCATCTTCGGCTACCGCTACAATACCCCTCAGGACAAGCGGTGCAAAAATAAAGCAGGGACCCACGCCAAAGTGCTCATAGATTCCCAGGCGCACGTTAATGGACGGAAGGATGATATAAAAGAGTGCACCCAACAGCGCCACGGATCGCTCAGCCCGTAGACGCAGAAGTAACAGGTACATCATCATGCCGCTCAGAGCCATGTAGGCCACGGCGAGCAACTTGGTTGCGGCAAGAGCACCGGTAAGAACCCCCAAGGCTTGGGAGACAGTACCAGCCAGGGTCACACCTATCATCACGGCATTAAGAAGGATCGGCGAGTGACCCAGCATATAGCTTGGAGTCCACCCTCCGGCCCCCGCTTGAGACAGATCCCACAACTTCACCGTGTCGCCAAATGCTTCCTCACGAGTAGGTTGCTGCATAACCCACGATAAGGAAATCAAGAAAAGGAAAATTGCACCGAACCACAGCGGCCAAGAGATGCTTTTTGTGCTTTTGACTTTGGATGATTGATCGGCATGCATACGGTCTGAATTCATTGATTCTCTTAAAAATTAATCCGTTCCTTCTCCACAACGAGAGGTCTCTTCATGACCTGAGTGTGGATTGCACCGATGTATTCCCCAAGAATCCCGATGAAGAAAAGTTGCACCGATCCAAAGAAGAACAATCCCGTCACAATGGGAGCGGCACCGAGCGGAAACTTTTCCCAGAACAGCAGCTTATAGATCAAGTAACCAAGGGCCACCAGCAGGCTCAGAAGGGCCGTGGCAAACCCCAGCATCGCCGCCAGGCGAAGGGGGATCTTGGAGAAATTCGTGATCCCAAGCATTCCGATGTCGTAAAGCGTGTAGAAATTGTTCTTGGTGATGCCACGCATCCGCAGCGGTTGATGGTAGGAGATCTTCTTCACCGGCAGGCCGATCTCGGCAATCAGCCCACGGAAGTAGGGATAGGGATCATTCAGTGACCGGCAGTAGTCAATGATCATGCGGTCGTAGAGGCCGAAGCTGGTGAAGTTCTGGATCGTCTTGGTGTCGGCCAACCGATCCACCAAACCGTAATAGAAGCGACGGATGGCAAAAAAGAGCGGTGACTCACTGCTCGAATCCTTGATCCCGACGACAGCCTTGGCCCCCTGCTCCCATTCCCGAATGAACTGCGGAATCAACTCCGGCGGTTCCTGAAGGTCAGAGACCAGGTAAATGACTGCATCACCACTTGCCTGAAGAATCCCATGATATGGAGATCTTATATGTCCGAAGTTGCGCGCATTCAGGATCACCTTGATCTTCGGATCTTCAGCAGCGAGTTTCCGCAAGATCCCGGGAGTCCCGTCGGTCGAGGCGTTATCAATAATGATCTGCTCGTAGTCGTAACCGGGAAACTCGGCCATGGCCTTGCGGACCCTGGCCACAAGCTCCTCGACATTGCCAGCCTCGTTGTAGCACCCCGAAACGATGCTGATCTTTTTCATGGGTTAGAGCCCCCGCTGATGGATGATCTCCTTGAGACGTGAGTCGCTGGAGTAAGGGGTGTCGATATGGTCGATCGATAGAGGAGCATCCTTTTTGCACTCTGCTACCATGCGGTGTCCGTATTTCCCAAGCATCAGCTCCCGACATGAGATCTGCCCCTTCTGAAGCGGGATCGCCATGTAGATATCTTCCTCGGTCAGAAGGTCCCCGGGCTTGAGATCACGGTTTGCGTACACACCCCGTATGTAGGTGTCGAGGTAAGCGGTTTCCTTCGCGATCGGCAGCTTTCTGGTGTCGCTTGCCGTCCCGCAGAACTCCACTGCCTTGTGGAATGACCGGTACCATGTATCAATCTGCTCGGGGAGGGATGAATACTTGGCCACCTCAAATCCGTCGCTGTTAATGTCGATATGGCGCTCGAAAGTACGGGCCCCCTTTCCATAGGCGATCCCGATGGACATGACCCAGTCATGATACTCGTGACAGGAATAACCTACCGTGTGGCCTGGGTAGCGTTTCTTTAGAAAATCGATCTGATCCAGTTCCGCCTCGTTGTCCTCGTGGGGGTAGGCGGCCACGCAGTGGTTGATCGCCAAGGGGATGTTCCGGTTCTCAAAGAAAGTCACCACATCGTCCATGTCCTTCAGCGGAGTCCCCCCGAAGGAGATAATGCAGGGCTTTCGTGTGGAGGCAATCTTCTCCAGGAGCATCCAGTCATTGGAATCAGCGCTGGCGATCTTGATGATCGGAAGATCGAACTCCACACACCAGTCCACCGACTTCTCATCGAACGGAGTGGACATCGGGATGCACCCGTTCTTGATGATCGCCTTGATCAGGATTGCGTAATCCTCCTTGGAGAGCCGGGTCTCCAGGACCCGCTTGATGTAGCGTATATCCTGACGATCACGGAAGTCCTTGTGAATGAATGTATCCACATCCCGGAACTGGAGCTTGATGGCCGTGCGGACATTGTTGAAACGGGCCACGCGGCTGTGCTCGCGCACGATCTGAAGACCGCGCTCGAGACTTCCCTGATGGTTGTTCGTCATCTCTAAGACGAACAGGTTTTCAAAAATGTCGCGGTTCATATTAACGCCCTGGGATTTGTGTTTTTCGTTCGTACAGACATACAGGTTGGACCAGAAAATCGCGAAAATAAAGGGCGGAATGAGACCTGTTTCTTGCGCTCACTCCCCCACCTCACAACTGATAAACCCATCGACAGAAGGTACCAGATCCCCTGTAAAATCGACTTTCATCCTCTCCATATGACCCGCGCCCCGTGTCAGAATGCAGTTAACCGAATCACCGGTATTTTTCTTATCATGCTTGATCGCCTTGAAAATAGCCTCCCGTTCGGCTTTCAGAAGCGCACCGCCATAGGGATGGCACCAAGGAGCGAGCCGTCGCTTGAGATCCTCATAATGAGAGGGCGGCACCAAGCCCAGTCGAACCGAAAGAAAAGTCGCAGTCAAAATCCCCAAAAGTACAGCTATGCCGTGAGGGATGGCGTACTTCGTGGCTGATTCGTAGGCATGACCGAACGTGTGCCCGTAGTTGAGAATGTTCCGGATTCCCCTGTCGAACTCATCCTCCTCAATGTAGGGCTTCTTGACCGCCATGGAGCGACCGACCCACTTTGAAATAACTCCCCAGTCTCCCGTCGGAGAGAGCCCATCAAGATCACTCATCAGTTCCTCAAACCCCTCCTGCCCGGCAATCAACTGCAGTTTAATGACTTCTCCAAGGCCGGAGCGAATCTCATCCCATGGAAGGCTCTTGAGCACATCTGGCACAAGGATCACGCGATGGGGCGGGTAAAACGTGCCAATCTGGTTCTTGTATGAATCGATATTGATCGAGCTCTTGCTCCCGATACAACTGTCGGCCTGTGCCAGCAGGGTTGTCGGGATGAGCTCCCATCTGATGCCGCGAAACAGCACTGAGGCGATGAAGCAGCCGATATCCTGCAGAACCCCTCCACCGATCACCACCATCAGCCCATCCCGCCTCAGTCCACCCTCCAACAATGCCAGAAACAATGGAGTTAGGCGCTCGAAGGATTTTTGATTTTCAGATGCCTCTATTTCGATCAACCGACATGTCGGTATCACTCCTCGCAGTGCATCGGCATGGAGTCGGCAAATCGCGGAGTCGACGAGAAAAAAAGCTGCTTTGTTTTGAGCACAATCAGCTATCGCAGAGCCTAGCGAGGAGCTTTCCTCAACGGTGTAGTCATGCAACCTGCTTTTAATCGTAAGCATGAGTCTGACTATTAGATGCAGGTAAAACCACCATCGACCAGTATGGTTTGGCCCGTAAGATAGCTGTTTTCGACGGAGACGAGAAATCCAGCGATTTTTGCCAACTCCACGGGGGCAGCCATTCGCCTCAACGGGATGGATTCCAAAAGTTCGGCAATCTGTTCAGGAGTATTATTCTTATGGGTTAACTCAGTGTCCACATAACCTGGAGCCAGCGAATTCGCCAGAACCCCGCCGGACCCGTATTCCACAGCTACTGCGCGAGTCAATGCATCCAGAGCCGACTTGCTCATGGAATAAACAGACCGCCCCTCTTTCGCTACTGTCCCGAGAATGGAACTGATATTAAGGATACGGCCGTAACCGCGCTGTGCCATTTGCGGAGCAAAGAACTGAATGAGCCTGAAGGAGGAGGCAAGATTCACCTGCATTATCTGGGAGAAGTTTTCGATAGAGACTTCGCCAATGACCTTGGGAATGTTCAACCCGGCGTTATTGATCAAAATATCCACCCCATCTCTGGAAAAACTCTCAAGATAGCGATCCACGGATGCAGGTGAGGAAAGATCCAACTCATCACGTCCCGGCGTCATCACATTGATGCTCAAGGCCCTGAGTTCCTCAGCAATAGCCGCACCGATCCCCCGGGATGCTCCGGTCAGCAATGCCGTTCTCGATTTTTTCATAGTTTTGTTCAGCTCTACGCGGCGCTTTGCACACGTGAAGAGGATCACTCCTCTTCCATCATCGGAATGATCATGTTCTCCAGCAACTCCTTTCGACTTAGGAAAGGCGAGAGATCCTCAAGCGGAGGCGACGTGATGCGGCCATCCGGATGAGACTTGGCCCCCAGTTTAGGCGCAAATGACACGTTCTCATCAATGATGATCTCGCAGACGGCCGCTCCGTCGATTGCCAGAGTTTTGCCGATAGCTTCTTCCAACTCCTCGTGCCGTGAAGCCCTCACGTAAGGAAACCCAAAAGCTTGAACCACTTTCCCAAAATCAGGGAAATTCACTCCACTCTTCGGTCCGCCACCCACCTCGACGCCGTTGAAGAAATTCCGATGGGTTTGAAAGATCGAAACATAGCCGTTGTTGTTCATGATGAAGATCTTCACGGGAAGTCGGTTCCCGATGATGGTCTGGAGCTCCTGAAGATTCATCATGATGGATCCGTCTCCGGCCAAACAGATGACGCACTTGCCGCGCGCTGCCATGGAGGCACCAATCGCGGCAGGCAGGTCATATCCCATCGTGGCGCAACCCGAATTTGTCCAGAGTCTCTGACCGCGTTTCAAATTGGCCGCCTGAAAACTCGTCACACAGGCGCTTCCGTTACCCGTGACAATGATTTCGTTTTCCTGCAACTGCTGAAAAAGCTTCTCCACAAAACAGTACGGATTGACGTGCTTGTTCTTCCAATATTCCGGCAGGACTACCGGGAATCGAGCCTGTCGCTCCCTACACCATGCCACCCATTTGCGATGCTCATCACTTGGGCCCTCATGCTTGGAGGTGGCATCGGCGAGTGCTGGCAGCAAATCCCGAAGATCGGCACAAATCTGCATATCAGGCTTCACCGTGGGCTTTTGCATTTCGATCTCATCGACATCGACCCATATCTTGAATGCATTTCTGGCAAACGTTTTCCAATTATAACTGACCTGACGGATATTCAGCCGACTTCCGAGGATCAGGAGAAGGTCAGCATTCTGAACCGTGAAGTTACCCGGACGATCTCCGATGGTACCAGGACGCCCGGCATAGAGCGGATGATCGTTCCAGATCACATCATAAGCATTCCAACCACCAACGACAGGAATACCGAGACGGTCAACCAATCGAAGAAATGCATCATACTCCCCACTGAGGCGAACCCCCCCACCCGCAAAGACCACGGGACGTTCGGACTGGGCGATCTTCTCGAGAATCGCACGGGAGACTGCTTTCAGATCACATTTTTTCCAAGGCTCATCGAGTTCGGAGGGATCAAATCCACGCAGGGTTTCCACGTCGATCTTCGCGGCCTGGACATTCAGCGGAATATCCAGCCAGCAGGGACCCGGTCGCCCTGTTTTCGCGAGATAGATCGCCTTCTCCAGATGATAGCGGATCGCATCGGGATCCGTCACCATGTGGACATATTTCGTGATCGGGCGGACCAGTTCCTCGATGTCCAACTCCTGATCGCCATATTGCCGAAGCGGAAGACCCGTATGGCGCACCGTCGTCTCCGTCTTCACCTGACCTGACAGCACCAGCATCGGTATGGAGTCCACAAAGGCACCATACACACCGGTGATCGCATTGGTCCCGCCGGGTCCGGAGGTCACGTTGACCACCGGAAGACGGTTTGTCAGTCGGGCATAGGACTCCGCCGCTATCGCACAGGCCTGCTCATGGTGATTGAAAGTGCACGTGATCTCTTTTCGAGTACCCAAGGCATGATTGAGGTACATCGCCCCCCCACCCGTGACCATGAAGGCATCATGAATCCCGTGCCGCACCAAGCAGTCGACGATGAAATCTGAAACCTTGATCTCCATGCGGCTTGTGAATGAATTGATCCCGCCTCTGGGTCAACTACCTTTTGACCAGGCTGCGGTATTCCGTATCGATTGTTCCAATGGCATGGTTAGAGCTAAGCCCAGTTCCTCGCGTGCCTTGAGCGTAGAGGGAACATAGATCGAGGCAAGCTGTTGAGGGATTGCTTGACCGAGAATTTTGACCTCCTGATTGGGGGCGAGTGTATCCCTAACCTTGAATGCAATGTCTCCAATAGAATAGCCCTTTTCAGAGCCCACGTTGTAGGCGTTGCCAGCCTTGCCAAAGACCAGGATATGCCAGAGCCAGCCAGTCAGATCAGCCACGTCGATGTAGGATCGAATCGGCGTTCCGTCCCCCCTAACGTTGATATCACGACCGGCCAATGCATCGGCAATGAAGTTTCCGATGGCAAAGTGTGTCTCTAAAGGAAGCCCAGGCCCGATTGTCGCAAAGCATCGGGCATTCGTGACGGAGATTTGATGCCTTTCTCCATAGATACAGCATAGAAGCTCCGCCAAGCGCTTCCCCTCTCCATAAGCCCACTTCGGTTGGGATATATCAGGGCCTCCTTTGTAATCCTCAGGCACTGGTCCCAGTGATGCAGGGAGATCCCCGTAAACGGCACCCGAACTGGTGTGGAGGAAATGCTGGGCCCCGGCCTGTACTGCGAAATCCAATGCCCGACGAGTCCCCTCAACGATCGTATCGATCATGAGGAGAGGGTTTTCCTTGTTGAGCTTTTCGCTCGCCTCCGTGGCCGCGTGGATCACATGGGAGAACTTCCCCTCGGGAAACGGAAAGGTGCGGATATCCCCCTCGAGAAAGCTGAGGAAAGGTCGATTCTGCAGAAATGGTTTGCCAGCAAGAAAACGCTGAGGATTTCTGCTGAGAACCACAATTTTCACTCCCAACCCGAGCCGCACCTCCGCCTGGACAAGACTTTCCAGAAGCCATGTCCCGTAGAACCCGGTCCCACCCGTGATGAAGATTCTGGTGCAGCGCAACTGCTCCCATACGGATAGCGAGCGTTCGACAATTATCACAGGATCTTGCAGCGCACTGAATAGGAACATTAGTAGTTATTATGGATCTTATGATTCAAGGGGAATAATCAATATGAAGAGGTTTTCTCTGGTTTACGTATAAATATATATATGTCTGCTGCAATTTCATGACTGTACGGGAACACACAAAATATTAAATCTAATAACTTTAGCGGCGATAAAACAATCATGAATAACTGCGACATGAGAAGATAAAGTTTATAATTTCCTAATGAAAAAATGATTGCAAAAAGATGCATCAGCAAACCTTGCAGGGCGGTCATTGGACCCGCCCTCATCCCTTCATCTATAACTTCGAATCCAGAAAACCGCTGTCTTAAGGCATTGCGAGTAAATCTTGTGAAATCGTTGGGTGATGCGTGAAAGGGATACATGAATGGGAGCGAGACATACGCATATCCTCCGGGTGCTAGCACTCTTGCTATTTCCTTAAAAACTAGTTCAGGTTCTAAAACATGCTCAATGACTGATTCGCAAATAACCAGATTAATGGAAGCATCCAAAAAAGGGAGATTAGATCCCTCTGCTACAATGTGTATTCCCTCGTACGGAAATACATCCACGTTAATAATTTCGTCGTGGATGGGCTTTACACCAGCACCGATATTAATCATGATTTTTTCGGCAACTTCGTTTTTTTTAAATGCCTTGTAAATTGATCCGAGAGGAGTTAGGTGAGGAGTGACACTAATGCCGGGGCTAAAAAAAGCTCTGAGAAATTCATACGTTCTAGCATGTCTTTTTAAGAGTAACTTGACCCTATTTATTCCGTCGTTCATTTCCTCGTGCACAATGGATTCCGTCCGCCCTCCTAGGCAATGTATCCGTCCATTTTGTATGTAGTTTTTTTTATTTAAAATATTCTGAATGCGAGAATCATTGATTTTCATATATTTTTTTATTTAAAGAAATTAACTATTTTCATTTTTAAGTATTTTATCGACTAAAAACATAGGTCTAGAACGCGTTTGCTCAAAGATTCTACCTATATATTCACCAAGGATACCCAGAACTAAAAGTTGTACTCCTCCCAAAAATACAATCGCAAGCAAGAGGCTGGTCCATCCCTGGGGGGGACGTCCGACTGCTAGCCAAGATATAATTGCATAACATGCAAATATACCACTTAAAGAAACTGCAATAAACCCAACGGGAAGTGCTATGGCAAGCGGTTTCATGCTGGAGGAAATAATACCATCTACAGCTAATGCGATAAGTTTACTGATGGGATATTTTGTCTTGCCGGCAAAGCGTGCATCACGATCGTAAATTATAGCTTCCTGTTTAAATCCTACCCAACTGACCATGCCCCTGATAAAACGCTGCCTCTCAGGCATTGCGACAATGATATCTCGTACCCTGCGGCTCATAAGACGAAAGTCTCCAGTGTCGAGCGGGATATAGATATCAGTGAGTTGTTTTAACAGACGATAATATAGAGCGCAAAATACACGCTTAAGTATAGGATCCCCCATCCGACTGCCCCTTTGTGCATATACTACATCTGTTCCATCCTTCATTTTATGCAGCATTTTAGGGAGAAGTTCAGGGGGGTCCTGCAAATCCGCATCCATGATCAAAATGAAGTCTCCCTTAGTAAAATTAAGACCGGCAGAAAGAGCTAACTGATGGCCATGATTGCGAGAAAGTTTTACCGCCACTAGTGTGTTGTCATTTTTAGCAATTTCTTCAAGCATTGACCAGGTTTGGTCTGTAGATCCATCGTCTACAACAATTATTTCATGCGTAACGCCCAGTTCTTGGCATACACTAGCTACCCTATTGTAAGTTTCATTAATTACTAATGCTTCATTATAGGCGGGAAGCAAAACCGACAATTCCAGATTTAAATTACTATTCATGATTGATATTTATTGATTAGTTTTAATTTCATAGATCCAATAAAGTTCATCGCCACATATTACTTCATCTGAAAAGTCTTTGATCAACCGCATCGATAAATTAGGTGTTAGCGGGAATGTGTCAGTGAAAACCTGATTATTGCTACTCATGATTGGGAAAGTAAGAACCAATAGAACAGGTTTTTTTTGCTCTTCAGCAATTTTAATAGATGATTTTATGACGTCCTCGATTGGCATGGTTTTCTTTCGATGAGGGCTATAACTATCATCATCAAATCTATAAGCGTTAGATTGCGGATAGAATATTTTAGTTTTGAGTGACGCAGCTAAACATTCAGATCCATAATCAGGATATCCCACTATTAAATGGCTTTTATTATAATTATTCCATTTAATGTATTCTACTAAATCTATAGAATGTGAAAACTTATGTTTCATATCTTTATTATACGCGTAAAATCCGGCAAACACCTGCGATATGAGTATAAAATAGAGTACAAAAGGAAATAACTGGATAGAAATCTTATAGAATAATAAACTTGATACACGATTTTTGAAAAATTCTCCAAACTTTGGAATTTGTTCATAATGCAATTCAGAAAAGTTTTTACTGCTGAGGTAAATCCAATAACAAACTATGAATGCCATAAACAGGGATCCCAAATATCTAATAGTATAACACTTCATGAAGTGTTGCAGAAAAATGCAAAGTAGTAGTGTGGTTATAAGATAGGTACAGAGAACTAAAATATTATTAGCAAATCTTACAATAATGAAGAATAGAATTAATATTGAAAGTACGAAAGATAATACGAAGTCTGCAGTCAAATCGTTAATGCTGAAATCGTATCCTGCTGGATAACAGACATTAAAATTCAGAATGTTTGTCCACCAAAATCTGACTTCCTGTTGTAGATCGGGTATGGGAACGTAGGAATTCCAAATTTGATTTACCATGGACAGCAGAGGTGGCGTCCCTCCTTTATATTGAATAATTGGTGAAACTTTTGGCAAATAGATGCCAAAGTATATTCCTAATAATAGCCAACCAATAAAAAATATTAGAACTCCTATAATTAAATTGTAGTTCTTTCTGAATTTTAGTTCTTTGGATTTAAGTTTGAAAAATACATCTGTTATAATATAGAACGATATTCCAATAGCTAAAACTGTTGAGTTTGGATTGGTTTCAGCCAATATAAGTATTAAAACAGCAATTAATGAATAGTTTCTATTATTCCTACAAATGTGATATATAAGATAAAATAAAATAAAAACTATGAATCCATAATATCTTGATATAATTCCGTACTCAAAAATGAAAAAATATCCAAATACTAACAACGCTTTCTCTATATTACTAAATGGACTTGCAAATGCTAATATCCCAACCGCACCAACAATTATAATAAAATGTAGAAATTGAAATGATGCTATCGTTGGGCTTGCTTTCAAGAATAAGCAGCAAAGAGCATTGTAAAAATTATAACAAGGATCGTTAAGATCGAATATTCCATGGTATAGCCTAAATAAATACCACTCGTATTCGTCTCTCCACATCTCATGATGATGCATTCCAATTCCGACTACTAATGCAAATAATGTTGTTAATATAACAGCAATGTATGATTTATTAATTTGGTCGATCCAGTTCAGAATACTAACTTTTGGAAAAGTCTGTTTTGGTAGCGTTTTTTTCATATTTTAATCCTGATATTCGGCGATTTGCTGGCGGGTGATTTCCAGCGGGGTAACTGTTCCGGCATGAACCTGATCGTACCATGCTACTGTCCGCTTGATGGTTTCCTCAAAACCCCATTTCGGTTTCCACCCCAGGAGTCGATCGGCCTTCTCAATCGAGAGGTTCAGGAGTGTGGCCTCGTGGAGAGCACCGGGCTGGCTTGCATCGGTCCATGAGCCGCTGCGGTGTTTCAGGATCTCTGTGACCAGATCGGCAACCGTGCGATTGGAATCAGGGCCTGGGCCGAAGTTGAACGCACCACAGAGTGATGCGAGTTGAAGTTGCCTAGTTGAAGTTGAAGCACCGAACGCAGAACTAGAACTTAAACTTTCATCTTCAACTCTGCTGGCCGCAATTCTCGCGGCTAGCAGAAGGTATCCGGAAAGTGGCTCTAGGACATGCTGCCAGGGGCGGACAGCATTGGGATTGCGTACGGCTATTTTTTCTCCCTGATCCAGCGCCCTCATTGCATCGGGGACGATCCGATCCTCGGCCCAGTCTCCTCCACCGATCACGTTGCCGGCACGAGCACTGGCCAAGCGAACGGGACCGGTCTGGAAGTAGGAATTCCGATAAGCGGCTGTGGCGATCTCCGCCATCGCCTTGCTGGAGCTGTAGGGATCGTGACCGCCGAGCGGATCACTCTCCTCGTACGCCCTCCCCGACTCGTGGTTCTCGTAGCACTTGTCGGTAGTGACGATAATCGCCGTGACTGGCGATTGTTGAAGTTCAAGAGTTGAAGTTGAAGCAAGAGACCGAAGTGCCTCGAGAACGTTGATGGTTCCCATGACGTTGGTCTCGTAGGTCTCGACCGGGATGGCGTAGGAGCGGCGAACCAAGGGTTGGGCGGCCAGATGAAAGATGAAATCCGGCTGGAACGCATGGATCGACTTGCGGACTGCTTCGCCATCGCGGATGTCTGCAACTTCATGCTCAAGGCGATCAGCAAGACCCAACTGCTCAAAGAGAGAGGGCTTTGTATCCGCTGCCAGTGCATACCCATGAACGATCGCCCCCATCCCGAGCAACCACTCGGAGAGCCAGGAGCCCTTGAAGCCGGTGTGACCCGTCACAAAAACTCTTTTCCCGGAAAAGGCTTTTGTGAGTTGAAGTTGAAGTGTTGAAGTTGAAGCCATGAATGACTGTTAGGGAGCGCAAAGCTTAAATCTAGGAGTGATTTAGAACTAGCCGCCTAAAAGTTGAAGTGCTGAGGTCATTGTTCCAAGGATTTTGCCAATCCATAGATCATCGCAGAAATCTCGCGAGTCTCGCTGATCCATTCTTTTGATTGGATCTCGGTTATGTAGCCCAGTCGGCCTGCAATGATGAGCTGAGTCCGAAGTTCACCTGCGCTGCCTTTGGCGTATCCCAAAAACTGGCTAAATTCTTTCCGAGAGTGGCGCTCAGCCCCCTCGGCAATGTTCGACGGCACCGAAACTGCAGAACGGGTAATCTGATCCCTGAATCCATAGTCGGTGCATTTTCTTAAAGCGTCGCAGACATGGACGGAGAGATCGCAACTGCGCCTCCAGACATCAAGATCTTCAAAGGAACTCATTGGGGGAGATTTTATCCTTCAACTTAAACTCTCAACTTCAACTCTGGTGACATGCCGTCACCAGCATTTCCATGGCGCTTTACCGCCCTGCCAGAGTTCCTCCAGCAGTTGCTTGTCGCGAAGTGTGTCCATGGGCTGCCAGAAGCCGCTGTGCAAATGCGCGTGAAGCTGGCCTTGGGCTGCGAGTCCGCGCAGTGGCTCCTGCTCCCAGGTCGTTTCATCACCGGCAATCCTTTCAAGAACAGAAGGCTCGAGAACAAAGAATCCCCCATTGATCCATCCACCGTCACCCTCGGGCTTCTCGATGAACCCCTTGAC
Organism: Verrucomicrobiia bacterium; assembly: GCA_040380225.1. GTDB lineage: Bacteria > Verrucomicrobiota > Verrucomicrobiia > Chthoniobacterales > UBA6821 > UBA6821. The sequence goes on from JBEIJN010000011.1 coordinate 26,847, forward strand.
CGATGATCCCTCGACCTGCAGGGCCCCGAATCGACCGGGGGGCTGTACGGCCGTGACGGTGGCTTCTTTTCCGGCGGCTTTGTGTTCGGCGATCACCGCAGCGATGTCGACATTACCGACCCCGTCGCCATAGGTCATGCAGAAGGTCTCGTTGCCGACGTAATGGGATACCCTCTTGAGGCGACCTCCGGTCATGGTATTGTCACCGGTATCGACGATCGTGACGCGCCAGGGTTCGGCATGCTTTTCGTGAACCTCCATGGAGTTTTTCTCCATGTCGAAGGTGACATCCGACATGTGGAGGAAGTAGTTCGCGAAGTACTCCTTGATGACATACCCCTTGTAGCCGGCGCAGATGATGAAGTCCCGGATCCCGTGGGCGGAGTAGATCTTCATGACGTGCCAGAGAACCGGCTTGCCTCCGATCTCGACCATCGGCTTGGGACGCGATGCCGTCTCCTCGCTGATGCGGGTGCCAAGACCGCCGGCCAGAATGACGCATTTCATAAGAAAGGTTTGTAGCAGAGCCTCCCTTTGAGGAAAGAGAGAAGGTAAGCATCCCTCTCCACTCTAGCCCCGATGATCCCTCCGCCGATCACAAGGAGGTCGCAGGCGGGGGAGGTGCTCATGGGAAAATCTTTTCCCAAGGATTGATAAGTGAAACCCCTGATGTCTCAAAATCCCGAACATTCCGCGTGACCAGCGTCAGCCCATGAACCAACGCGGTGGCGGCAATCAGGCTGTCACGGAAGGGCTTGGGATCCGGAACATGAAGTGCTGCACTGCGTACCGCCACATCGGCATCGACCGGTAGAACCCGATCCTGGAAGGTATGGCGGACACTGCTGTTGAGCCACGTCCTTAAAAGGGCCCCCTGGCGGGAGTCGCGCCTCTCAGCCAAAAGGACACCGAGTTCCAGTTCCTGAACAGTGATGGCCGAGATATACAGATCCGAAACCTCAACCGCGCTGGCCCACTTCTTGACATGGATATCCGCTTTGCCTCCTCGGATTTTCCGGAGTTCGGAAACAACGTTCGTGTCCAGAAGGTACACAGCGTTTCCTTAGGAAAGATCGGCTGAGCGCGCTAATTCCTTCGAGATCCGAATCTCCAGATCTCCGAGCGTTTTTCCCGGCATTGCCAACAGATCGGCGATGCTTTTCCCCTTTTCGGAAAACTTCCGGTAGTCCCTGATGGACAGCAGGACATGGGAGGGTTTTCCCCTGTCGGTGATAAAGACAGGGCCGGTTGAGGAGGCTTTCTTGGCCCGACCGGTATCCTGATTAAAGCTGCGGCTGGTGAGTATGGTTGGCATGTATTAACGTTTCTACATTTCTGACCGCTTGTCAATCCACACAATCCCACCCAAGAGCCATTCCCATAGAGGGCGTTCCCGAACTGTTGCCGTTTACCACTGCCAGCTTTCCTGCGATTCCCCTTCCTGGGAAACCAATTATTTTTCCAAAAAACCCAGTTCTTGAAGCTCGGTAATGAGTAGCTCCACATTGACGACCTTTACTCCCCTCACCGTCTTGGCAAAGAGGTGACCAAAATCTTTTTTGTCACCCGTCAGGAGAAAGTCTGTTTCACCTGCAATGGCCCCACACAGGATGGGGCGATCTTTCTCGGCAAGAGGCACCTCAAGTTCAAAAAGTTGTAATGGGATTAATTCCAGAGAATCCATGAGCTTGTTAAAGCCGGCAAGCCCCTTGGACATCTTGGCCTGAAGATTCCGCTCTGCTTCCGCTGCTGCGTAGGCATTGGAAACCAAAGCGCCGCGCTCCTTCAGTTTACCCAGAAAATCAGAAAGCAGGCTATCGGGGAAAGAGCCAGAAAACAGGATGTTCGCGTCCAGAAAGACCCTCATAGGGGCTTTTTCCAGCGAAGTTTCTTTTCGGATAGAGGCGCTTCATTCATGCGCTGAAATTCTTCCATCCTTGATTTCGAGTAGATCTCTATCGGCATCACAACCCCTGCGCGGAGGGTCACCTCACCCTCATCGTCAATATCCATGACAAGTTGCCCCCCGCGGGCGACTCCAAGCTGATCCCGGACCTCCTTCGGGAGTGTGAGGGCACCCCTTTCGTTAACAGAAATAAGTCTTACCATAAAAGCAGTATTACAGTAATCTGGTATTTCTGCAAGTTATGCCTCGCCGAGGTAACCTCTTACCTTAAAACGATCTAAACGCCTCCTTGAATCGCTTCCCTGCTCATCCAAACCCTCAAAATCCGCCTTCGCCTGCTTTTGTTAACTATTCGACGCCATAGGTACTACGAAATACGATTATTTTGAGATAAGCGGTATTTTAGTGTTGATATGCGGTCGGAATGCCTTACGGTGTCCACATGCCAAAACGACGCGACGGGATCATGACAGTCCGCATTCCCACGGACGAAAAGGATATGCTGCAAGCCATTGCAGACCACGCAGATGTCACCTTGAGTGATGTCGTGGTCCGCGCGGTGCGCGACTTCATTGACGCCCACTCGGGCTCCCTGAAGAAGGGTGCAGCCAAGCCCAAAGTCCGTCCGATGGGGTTCTAAAACCCTTCGGATCCATCACAAAAAAACCGCGGTTCACCCCGCGGTTTTTTTGTGCCCTGACTAAAACTGGGTCGAGAACCAAGCCTCTGGGGAGAGGCGCGGAAGACTACCAAGGTAGCCTCAACGGGGCGCCACCGCTTGCCGGGAGGCAAGTGGCGTCAACCAAGCCCGTGGGAGTGGGCGAAGAAGACTACCTAAGGTAGCCCCATCGGGGCGCCACTGCTTGCCGGGAGGCAAGTGACGTCAACCGAGAGGTCAAAGACTTTCACCAGATTCGTTTGACACTGTAGTCGTCAAACTTTTCATCGATTGAGACGATGGAAGCTTTCAGGCAGATCGCTTGGGCAATTAACATTCTGTCAAAGGGATCCCGATGGTGCAGCGGGAGACATGAAACTTGGAGACAATGCTCGGGTTCAACATCGAGACGCTTGACCCCTTGAGCAACGAGCTGCTTGGGAATTTCCTTCCACCAGTTCTTATCCAACTCGAAGTCCGAACGTTGCAGCGCCAGTTTCACCCCGATCTCCCATAGGCTGACCACGCTAAAGAAGAGCTCTCCCTCACCCTCGTACTCTTTTCTTGCTCGGGCGGACAGGCGGTCATCGCCACCCAAAGCCCAAATCAGTGCATGGGTATCCAGCAAGGCCTTCACTTTGAAAGAGATCGTCTTGTCCGCTTGATCGGAATGAGCCCGCTATCCCAATCATCCAATGAGTCATTGAAACGATCTGACATTTTCTTCAGGAGTCCCGGCATGGAGCCCACCTTACGGCGTGTTGGTTTGTCCTGAAATGCACTTAGGCGGATCACGGGAAATTTACGCCGAACGATCACCACATCCTCCCCCGCAAGAGCCAAATCAACCAGTCGGGAGAGATGGGTCTTGGCCTCATGCATGGTAACAGTCTTCATTTAGCTAAAATAAAGAACTAAAATCAGCCGATGTCAATGCACCCGGAGATGGAAACTCTTCTTCCTGCGCGCCTTGTCCCCAAGGCTTGATGCCACGCCTATTCCAGGATTTGAACGTCACTTTGCGCCCGCAAAGCTGTGCCGTCCTTCGGATCCTGCCTTTGGCAGGCTTCATCGCGCCTTGTCCCCAAGGCTTGATGCCACGCCTATTCCAGGATTTCCAATCCTACCTTCTGGCCGTGCTTCTCCGCGGCGGCGGTGAGGAGATCCCTGATGGCCTTGATCGTGCTGCCACCCTTGCCGATCAAGCGACCGACGTCGCTCTGGCGCATGGAGAGAAGGTAAGTGGTCTTCTCCCCGTCCTGCCGATGGGTGATCGCCACCTCATCGGGGTTTTCGACGAGTTGCTGCACCACGTAGCGCAGAAACTCGTCCATGGGAAATCAATCAGGCTGCGGCACCCGAGGCCTTCCTGGCCTTGGTGATGAAGCTCTGCACCGTCTGGGAGGGACGGGCTCCGACGCTGAGCCAATACTCGGCGCGCTCGAGGTTGATCTTGTGGTTGTCACCGGCCTGCTTCGGGTCGTAGTGACCGATGAGTTCGATGAACTTGCCGTCACGCGGGCTGCGCTGGTCAGCCACCGCGATGCGGTAGAAAGGATGGTTGCGGGCGCCTTCGCGGCGGAGTCGGATTGCTACTGCCATGGGAGTCGGGTCGGTAAGGAGTTATTTGGGGCGAGGCCGGGCATTCCGCCGGAGGCGAAACGTGACATCATTTTTTTCATTTTTCCTGTGTTCTTGGCCAGTTTTTTCATCTGACCAAACCTCAGGAGGAGGCTGTTGACCTCAGTGACTGAATTTCCACTGCCGCGGGCGATTCGCTGGCGACGGCGCGCGTTGAGGATCTCGGGGCGCTTCCGTTCGCCGGGCGTCATGGATAGAATGATCGCCTCGACTCGCTGCAGTTCTTTTCCGTTCACTGCGGGACTAGGGAGATTAGCGGCACCGGGGAGCATGCCAAGCAGATTTTCGAGGGGGCCCATCCGCTTGATCATCCGCAACTGGCTGAGGAAATCCTCCAGATCGAAGGATGCGCTCTTCATTTTGGCCTCCAATCGGCCCATTTCCTCCATCTCGACAGCCTCGGCCGCCTTCTCGACAAAGCTGACGATATCCCCCATCCCGAGGATCCGCCCGGCCAGCCTCTCGGGGTGGAACGGCTCGAACTGCTCCACTTTCTCCCCGACGCCGGCGAACTTGATCGGTTGTCCGGTCACCGACCTGAGGGAGAGGGCGGCGCCACCACGGGCATCGCCGTCGAGCTTGGTCAGGATCAGGCCGGTCAGGCCGAGGGCGGCATGGAACTTCTCGGCGACGCTGACCGCCTGCTGACCAGTGGCGGCATCGCAGACGAGGAGAATCTCCTGGGGGCGCAGCAGTTCCTTAAGGTGAACGAGTTCCCCGACGAGCGAGTCGTCGATCTCACGGCGGCCGGCAGTGTCGTAAATCTCGACATTGCCCCCCTGGGTCTCGCACCAGGAGAGGGCTCTCCGGGCTGCGGCCAGGACATCCTTTTCCGAGGGATCGGGACGGAAGACCGGCACCTCGATCTGCTCACCCAGGGTGGCGAGTTGGTCGATGGCGGCGGGACGGACCAGATCGAGGGCGACCAGCAGGGGGGAGCGCGGGGTCTCACCTTTGAGGGTGCTGAAGAGTCCGGGGTTCTTGAGGAGACGGGCGAGCTTGGCTGATGAGGTGGTCTTGCCGGCGCCGTTGAGGCCGACCACGAGAATCCTGGTCGGCTTGCCGAAATTGATCGGGGAGGCATCCCCGCCGAGGAGTGCCGTCAACTCATCCTGGAAGATTTTGACGATCTGCTGACCGGGGGTGACGCTCTTGAGCACCTCCTCGCCCAGCGCGCGCTCCTTAACCTTGTTGATGAACTCCTTGGCCACGGTGAAGTGGACGTCGGCGTCGAGCAGGGCGAGGCGCACCTCCCTCAGCGCATCGGTGATGTTCGACTCGGAGAGCCGTCCATGACCACGGAGGCTCTTGAAGGTCTGCTGGAGTTTGTCTGAAAGGGTGGAGAACATGGAAGCGGGAGTCGAGCGACGAGAGTCGAGAGCTGATACAATTAACCCAAGACTCCGGAACTTTCCACCTCCGACAGTGTCACCGGAGCCGAACAGGTGAAGTTCTCGCAGCGGTAGAGAGCCGCCTTCCCGTCGACGGGTTTCATGCCGCCAAAGGAGGGAACCCGTTCCGCAAGCCAGGCTTGTCCCTCTCCCCCATCCGCCATCAGGATCACCTGATCGGGATGGAATCCCTTCCGGGCCGATGCGATCAATGCCTTCGTGTCGGCCGCACCGGGTGCGCCGGCAATCACGATCTGGCGCCCCGAAGAGAGGCTCGATCCGAGCGCGACGAGCAACTGCGGGACCGCAGCCGGCATGGAGTCGAGTGTCCGGCCGGAGAGAGCAAAAATCCGTTCCGCTTTCGACGCCGCAGTCTCGTCGCCGAGCATCCTCGAGAAGCGCAGGAGATTGAGCGCCGCCACGGAATTTGCCGAGGGCTCCGCCCCGTCATAGTCTTCCTTGAGACGCACGAGGAGATGAGGATCCCCCTCGGCACTGCTGAAGTAGCCCCCCTCCCGCACATCCCAAAAGAGACGATCCATGATCCCCTGCAGATCGACCGCCCACTGCAACCAGCAGATCGAAAATGTCGCCTCGTAGAGATCCAGGAGACCCTGGATCAGGAAGGCGTAATCCTCGGCAAATCCGGTCTCGAGCACTTTCCCCTCGCGCCAACTGCGGCGCAGTTCGCCTGATATAGGATCGGTGAGATGCCCCTTGATAAAATCCGCCGCCTTCACGGCGGCCCCGACATAACCCTCATCGCCCAAGGCCGCCCCGGCCCGGGCAAAGGCGGAGATCATGAGACCGTTCCAAGCGCAGAGGATCTTGTCGTCGAGGTGCGGACGCGGACGCTTCTCACGGATCTCCGCAAGGATCCGCCGGGATTGCTCCAATGAACGGATCGCCGCCTCTTCGGAGAGGCCGACTGCGGCCGCGCTTTCCCCGATGGAAGCCTGCTCCATGAGCACATTCTTGCCCGCGAGTTCCCCATGCGGATCGCTCGAGGGATCGACATTCCCCCCGGCAAGCACGCCGTAATGACGGCAGAAGAGAACCGCGGCTTCCGGCGCTAGCGCCTCCTCGATCTCCTCCTTGGTCCAGACAAAGAAAGCCCCCTCGGCATGCTCGTTCGATCCGTGCCTGAGCAGACTGTCGGCATCCTCGGCCGAATAAAACCCTCCCTCCGGAGCCGTCATCTCCCGCCGCACATAATCGAGGATGTGCCGGATAATGGCCTCCTGCTCCTCCCCGCCTGACATCTGCCAGGTCTCCAGATAGGCGATGGCCAGCTGCGCCTGATCGTAGAGCATCTTCTCGAAATGAGGCACATGCCAGGAACGGTCCACCGAGTAGCGGTGAAACCCGCCTCCGAGGTGATCATGGATTCCTCCTGCGGCCATGCGCTTCAACGTTTCGTGAACCATGCGGAAACAGCGCTCGCTCGTCGTTTTGTCCGAGCCGTGTACCCTGCAGGCTTCCCGGAAAAGGAAATAGAGAACCGAGGGGCGGGGGAACTTCGGAGCGGATCCGAATCCCCCCCATTGCTCGTCGTAGGTCCGCAGGAAATACTCCGTGGCACGATTCAGCGCCCCCTCACCGGGAGCGCTTCGGGAAACCTCCGACCTCGCGCTCTCCTGCAGGGCTGCAAGCGAACGAGACGCCTCCGCCTCGATCTTCTCCGGACTCTCCTTCCAGAGTCCCGCAATCTGCAGCAGGATCGAGGGGAATCCTGCACGGCCATACCTCTCCTCGGGAGGAAAGTAGGTGCCGCCGAAGAAGGGCTTCAACTCCGGGGTAAGCCAGACGCTCATCGGCCACCCGCCGCTTCCCGTGAGGCCCTGCACATAGGCCATGTAGAGCCGGTCGACATCGGGACGCTCCTCGCGATCCACCTTCACGTTGATGAAGTGCGCGTTCATCACCCGCGCGATCTCCGGATTCTCGAAGGACTCATGGGCCATCACATGGCACCAGTGGCAGGTCGAATAGCCGACGGAGAGGAAGATCGGCTTCCGCTCGCGACGCGCCCGGGCGAACGCCTCCTCACCCCAGGGATACCACTCCACGGGATTCTCCGCATGCTGGAGGAGGTAAGGGGAAGTGGTGGCGGAGAGGGAATTCATCGAAGAGGTGTTTAGTCTCTAGCGGTTTAGGCTTTAGGGCGGAGATAGCCAATTTAAGGACCCTAGAGTCTAGTATCCTAGGGCCTAATCCCTCAGGAGAGCAAATCTGGCTGTGATTCCACGACGCGGTTTCTCGGCGTGGGGAGGCCGAGCTTCTGATAGGCCTTGGGCATGGCGACGCGGCCCTGCGGGGTCCTGGAGAGGTACCCCTGCATGATGAGGTAGGGCTCATGGACATCCTCGAGCGTCCCCGCCTCTTCGCCGACGGCTACGGCAAGCGAATTGAGACCCACGGGGCCGCCGCCAAATTTATGGATGAGCGCCTCGATGATCCTCTGGTCCATCTCGTCGAAGCCGTCGGCATCGATGTCGAGCATCTCGAGCGCCTTGGATGCGGAGTCCCTGTTCACGATGCCGCCGGTGCGGACCTGGGCATAGTCACGGACCCAGCGCAGGAGATTGTTGGCGATTCGCGGCGTGCCGCGGGAGCGACGGGCCACCTCGAGCGCCCCCTCGTCATCAATCTGCATCCCGAGGAGTCCGCCGGTGCGGAGGACGATTTTCCGAAGCTCCTCGGCCTCGTAGTAATCGAGACGGCAGTTCATCCCGAAACGGGAGCGCAGGGGTGAGCTGATCATGCCGGCGCGGGTGGTCGCCCCGATCAGGGTGAATCGGGCGAGGTTGAGCCGGACGCTGCGGGCATTCGGCCCCTGGTCGATCATGATGTCCACGCGGAAATCCTCCATCGCCGGGTAGAGATACTCCTCGATCGCGGGCTGCAGCCGGTGGATCTCGTCGATAAAGAGGACACCGCCCCGCGGCATTGTGGTAAGGAGTCCTGCAAGGTCGCCGGCCTTCTCGATGGTCGGGCCGCTCGTGGTGCGGACCTCGGCTCCCATGGCATTGCCCAGGATGTAGGCGAGGGTTGTCTTGCCGAGGCCGGGAGGGCCGCTCAAGAGGATGTGCTGGAGCGGTTCGTCACGCTGCCGGGCCGCCTCGACAAGAAGCATCAGGCGCTCGATGGTCTTCGGTTGCCCGCAGAACTCCTCGAACATGGGAGGGCGCAGCGAGACATCGAACGGGGTGTCGGGCGACTCGGGGTCGATGGAAAAATCTTCGGAGTTCATGGATGGTCTGGATTAGGGAATCGCTGCTTCCTTAGCGGCTTCCTAATGCCTCCTCAAAGTCGGAGAGGCCCGCACGGATCCCGGCAGGATCGCGCAGGAGGGAGGTGCCGACAAGGGCGGCATGGAAGCGGGTGGCCACCGAGGCGATATTGCCGGCATCCAGCCCGCTCTCGGCGACCCGGATCGTTCCCTCGGGGAGTCGATCGACGAGCTCGAAGGTGTCGAGCCTGATGCTGAAATCTTTCTCCGAGGATCCGGTCGATCCCACGAATGCCTCCGATCCCACGGGCGCCTTGAAGCGGCGGCTATTGATTCCGACGATCCGTGCGCTTTGCGGAAGCGCCGCCACCTCCGCCTCGTCGTGCACCTCGAAGAGGGCCTCCATGCCGAGTTCTAGGGCCAGTTCATGGAATCCCTTCAGCCGGGCCGCTTCGAGGACGCTGGCCATGAGGAGGATCGCATCGGCACCGAAGGCCCTCGCCTCGCGGATCTGGTACTCGCCGATGATGAAATCCTTCCGAAGCACCGGCTTGGAGACCTTATTGCGGATGGAGCGGAGCCGCTCCATGCTTCCACCGAAGTGACGGCTGTTGGTGAGAACCGAGAGGGCGCGCACCGAACCGCTCTCCTCGTAGGCCAAGGGTGCCTCCGCGACATTTTCGGCACGCATCGGACCGACGCTCGGGGAGCATTCCTTGATTTCCGCAATCAGACCGAAGCCTTGCTCCAGCGCCACGGGCAACGGACGCACCGGCGGGGCATCGGCAATCATCCCGCGCAGATCAGACTCGGAGAGGAGACGCTTCGCCCCGGCAACCTCCTCCCGCACGTCGGCAAGAATCCGGTCAAGGATGGTGGGTGTGGCTGGAGCAGTCATGGCAGATCTCATTTCTACTCCGTCACGTCCGTTCCTCAAACTTCAAAAGTGCCGGAACGCAGCCGATCCACAGTTGCTGATTATTGATCCCCAGGGAAACGCTGATTGCGGTTGGTTCATGTCCTCCCAACTCCCAGATTCCAACTCCTATCCCTCTTCATCCTTGCCCATGGATTGCAGGACCCACGTTGCGTAGGGTGCCGAAACCGATGTCGGATCCAGTTCGATGATCTCGGGCACCTCGTAGGGATGAAGTTCCGCCAATCGTACCATGCATCGGCTCGCTTCTTCGCCGGAGGTTTTCAGGATGACCTGCACTTCCGAGGATTCCTCGACGGCCCCCTTCCATCGGTACATCGAGCGGGCTCCGGGGATGAGGGTGCCGCATGCAATCAGGTGTTCGTCAAGAAGCGACCGGACTACGGTCGCGGCCGCCGCCTCGTCGGCAAAGGTCGTGAGAAGAAGCCGGATTCCGGAAGTCATCGGGTAGCCTGTTTCAACACGGCCTCGTAATCATCGAGGGCATGATTGAGATCAAACGCGGAAGCCTTCTCCAGCGAGGCCCTGCGGGCCGCCATGAGGATTTGTGGATCCAGGAGGAAGGGCTTCATCGCTGCAGCCAGTCCCCCGGCCCCTTCGGCCAGATCGTAGAGACGGGCATTTCCACCCGCGCCGCATTTGTCAGGCTCGCAGGCAACGTCGGCGAGCCCCCCGATCCTGCTTCCGACGATGGCAAGGCCATGGGTCAGCGCTTCAACCGCGACCATCGGCAATCCCTCGGAGAGCGAGGGCATCACGAGGACTGAGGAATTCCCCATCTCCGCCGAAACCTCGGTGGCCGTGGCCCATCCCCGGAACTCGATCCGGGAGGAGAGACCGAGTCGTTCCGTCTCGGCGCGCATCCCGGCAAGAAGAGGCCCGTCGCCGATCACCGACATCGTCCAAGGCAGATCCTTCAACAAGGCAAGGGCCCGGACGGCGGCTAGAGGGTTTTTCTGCACGCTCATCCTCCCCACCATCAGGAGCCGTGGAATCTGCGACTGCTTCAATTCCGGAGTCGCCGGCAACTCGATCCCGTTGAGGATGATCTTGGGGCGCACCCCGTAGGCCTTGTTCGCAAGCCCTGCAACGAAACTGCTGACGGCCGTCGTGGCAGCGGCATCTCTCCAGATCGGCACCGTGAATGGTTTGATCCAGCGGAACATGTTCCCCGTCTGTTCGGGCACGCCTCCCGGCACATCGCCAAGATGCGCCGTCAGCACATAGGGAACCCGGGTGACCTTGTGCACCGCCCAGGCGACGGCTCCGGTCGGCACGGCGAAGTGGGCATGGATGACCTCGGGCTTCCAGCGATGCACTTCGGCGATGGCTGCGGGAATCGCCCGCATCACCCAGACCGCCATCTCGGGAACGCTACAGGTGTCCTCGCGGCGACGGAAGGCGCGCAGACGCCTCACTTCGATCCCCTCCTCCTCCGATTCAAGGGGCAGATGCGTCATGCCGGCCGTTACGATCCTGACCTGATGGCCGCGCCTCACCAGTCCCGAGGCAACCTTCGCGGCCAATCTGCCGCCGCCTCCGCCGAGGGGCGGATGCTCGTAGTTGAGGACTAGGATTCTCACGATGGGGAATGCGCGTTGCGCCCAGAAAGCTCTGCACGCCATGCCGCCAGCACATGCTGGCACCAGAGGAAGAGGCGCTCGTCGCTCCGACCCGCACGATGCGCCGCCAACGACTCACGGACCAGCGATCCCTCCTCCCCTCCCGGGATCTGCGGCACGATGGCCCCCTCCCGGATCCAGGATCCGATCGGCGTGCCGAAGCCCTTTTTCTTACGGTAAAGGATCGATGCAGGGAGCAGCGGCTCCAGCGCCTTCTTCAGGATCCACTTGGTCGTGCCGGCGCGGAGTTTCACTGAATGGGGGAGCCGACGGGCGAAGTTGACCACTTCGAGATCGAGGAATGGCGAGCGGGCTTCAAGGCCGTGAAGCATGCTGGCTCTGTCCACCTTGGCGAGGATCTGATCCTGCATGTAGAGGCGCGTGAAGAACTGGAGCGTCCGGTCGACCGGATCGGCATGTTCCCCGGCGGCCTCCCACGCCTCGATCGCCTCGCTGTAGAGCTCTTCGGGCGCGGTGTGATCACCGAAATAGGCATCGATCTGCGAGGGCTCCAGAGGGCCCATCCAGACCGGAAGGCGGTAGCTGGCGGGGTGGGAGAGCCCCCTGAGCGTCCGCTTGATCTTGAAATCAAGGCTGATGTTGGCGTGAGAGACGGGCAGTCGCGATGCCAGCAGGCGGATCGCGGGGTGAAGCGCCTTGGGAACAAGCTTGTCGTAGAGCGCGGCCTTCCCCAGTGCCTTGAAGGGATCGTATCCGGCGAAGAGTTCGTCGCCGCCATCCCCGCCAAGGGCTACCGTGACATGGCGGCGGGTGAAGCCGCATAGCAGCCATGTAGGCAGGATCGACCCATCCCCCATTGGCTCGTCGAGCCTAGAGAGCAGGCCGGGAAGCAACTCCCTCGCCCGCGACAGGTCCAGGATCTCGCTCTCGTGGGCGCACCCGATGAAGGCGGCGGCTTCGCGCGCATGCGGAAGCTCGTCGAAGGTCGGATCGGTGAAGCCGATGCTGAAGGTGCGCAGCCTCCCTGCGGGAAGATGACGCGCCGCAAGGGCCGCCACCGCGGAGGAATCGATCCCCCCGCTGAGGAAGACACCCACCGGCACATCGGCCACCAACCGCCGCTTCACGGCACGGTCAAGCACCTCCCTCAATTCGGAGAACCAGACTTCGCAGCGCGCCGGAGTAACCTCCTCGTCGGAGGGCTCCAGTCGGAACTCCCACCAACGGCGGGGCGCCCAAGCACCGCTGGAGATCGTAAAGGTGCCGCACCACCCCCCCGGAAGCTTCCGGATCCCTTCGATCGCGGAGAGGGGCGCAGGGATGTAGCCGTAAGCGAAGTATTTTTTCAGCGCGAGTGCCGATTCACTGGAAGGGGCCGCCGGATGATGAAGGAGAGCCGTCAACTCAGAAGCGAAGGCAAAGACGCCATCACGTTGGAACCAGTAGAGCGGCTTCTTCCCGAAGCGGTCACGCGCCAGGAAGAGGGTGCCCCGTGCCTGATCGTAAATGGCGAAAGCAAACATGCCGTTCAGGCGATCCAGCATCCCGTCGCCCCACTCGCGGTAGCCGTTGAGCAGGACCTCGGTGTCGGAGTGGTCCGTCTGAAAGCGGTGCCCTTTGGCCTGCAGTTCCTCGCGGAGATCGGCATGGTTGTAGATCTCGCCGTTGAAGACAATGGTCAGGCTCCCGTCGGCATTCGACATCGGCTGGGCACCCCCGGAGAGATCGACGATGGAGAGGCGTCGATGGCCGAGATGAACTCCCGATTCGGGAATGACGGCGTACCCCTCGGCATCCGGCCCGCGATGGGCCAGCGCACGGGTCATTCTCTCAAGGGTCTGCCGGTCACCCGCATCACGGGGTGCAACGAATCCCGCGATCCCGCACATCAGCGCGCCGTGAAATTCCTGGTTTCCTTCACCAGGTAGATCGACTTGTTCTGACTCTCGTGGAAAGTGCGCGTGATCATTTCCGCGAGCAGCCCCATCAGGACGCAGATCATTCCCGTCATGAAGGAAAAGACCGCCATCATCGGAAGCGGGGTCTGTGTGTAGTAGTAACCGCGCGTCCTCATCACAAAGGTCCAGACCACGAAGAGCAGCGAGGCGACGAAGAAGATGAAGCCCCAGAAACCGAAGAGATACATCGGCTTCATCATGTACTTGTCGAGGAACTTCACGGTCACCAGGTCGAGGATGACCTTCAGCACGCGCTCAAGACCGTATTTCGAGTTGCCGGTCGTGCGGGCAAAGTGCCTCACAGTGACCTCCGTGATGCGGGCGCCATGCCACTTGGCGTAGATCGGAAGGAAGCGGTGCATCTCGCCGTAGAGACGCACATCCTTCACCACCTCCGCGCGGTAGGCCTTCAGTGAGCATCCGAAGTCATGGAGCCGGACACCCGAAATCTTGGAGATCAGCTTGTTGGCCATCATGCTCGGGAGATTCCGCTGCAGGGCGTTGTCCTGGCGGTCACGGCGCCATCCGGAGCAGACGTCATATCCCTCCTCCAGCTTCGCAAGCATCTTGGGGATGTCCTCGGGATCATTCTGGTAGTCTCCGTCCATCGGGATGATCACCGAGCCGGAGGCATGGTCGAAACCTGCCATCATGGCGGCCGTCTGGCCGAAATTCCTGCGGAAATGAACCACCTTCGCCTCGGGGTTCCTGGCGGCGAGACCGTCGAGCATGGCGGCGCTCCCGTCCGTGCTGCCGTCGTTCACGAAGATCACCTCATAGGGCCGGCCGAGACGGTCCATGACCTCCTTGATCTTGGCAAAGAGAGCCTCGATCGCGCCGTGCTCGTTATAGATCGGGATGGTGATGGAAATCATGACGGAATGCAGTCTTACAGAAAACCGGAACCCCCCCCTCAGGTCAACTCATGGGTGATGGGGAATCGGATCCCGGTGATGGGGCAGAGCGCCCCACTCCCCCTGCCCGAGCATCCATTACCGATATCGTCCTTTGCAACTCATGCTATGGTTGCATCCGGATGTCCGTAACATCAGCCAATCCCAACGCGACCGCATTGCAGAAAAAGCTGCGCGATGTGCCGCACCGTCCCGGTGTCTATGTGATCAGGGACCGTTTCTCCAAGATCATCTATGTCGGCAAGGCGATCGATCTTAGGCGTCGCCTCTCCAACTACTTCACCCCTTCCGGGCGGACCAAGGCCGACATCAAGACCCGCGCGCTCATTGACAGCGCCGCCGACTACGAGTGGCACGAGGTCAGGAGCGACGCCGAGGCGGTGCTCTTCGAGGGGAAGCTCATCAAGGAGTGGAGACCCAAGTACAACGTCAGCTTCCGCGACGACAAACGCTTCCTCCTGGTCCGCGTGCAGTTGAAGGATGCCATCCCCCGCTTCGAGTTGACACGCCTGAGGCGCGAGGACGGGGCGCGCTATTTCGGACCATTCGCCAACGCCAATGCCCTCCGCTCCTCCCTCCAGGCCATCCGCAAGCAGTTCGGCCTGCGCTCCTGCCGTCCCCCGGAACCGACCGAGCGGGACTTCAAGCATTGCCTCGACCACATCATCAAGAACTGCTCCGCCCCGTGCGTTGCCCGGATCTCGCACGAGGAATACCGACAGCGCGTCGAGCAGGCCTGCGAAGTTCTCGAGGGGAAATCCCGCGAGATGACCGCCGCCATCGAGGAGGAGATGGCCAAAGCGGCGGAGAAACTCGATTTCGAGAAGGCGGCCTCCCTCCGGAACCTTCTCAAGGATCTTCAGGAAACCAGCAAGCCGGTCCGACGCTTCACCCGCAAGTCCCTTCCGAACAGCATCGATCCCGAGGGCGATGTCGCCGAATTGCAATCGGCCCTGGGGCTACCCAAGGCGCCGCGCACCATGGAGTGCTTCGACATCTCGAACATCTCCGACAACCACATCGTCGCCTCCATGGTCCGTTTCCGGAACGGAGTGCCCGAGCGGGATAGCTACCGCCGTTACCGGATCACCTCTACCAAGGGACAGGATGATTTTGCCAGCATGGCCGAAGTGATCAGGCGCCGTTACAGGCGACTTCTGACGGAGGCCGGGAAGTCCCATCCACATTCCGATGAATCGCAGGAGGATCCCGCCGAGGCCATCGAACGCCACTCCCGGGCACTACGCACAGAGAGCCCCCTTCCGGATCTTGTCATCGTCGACGGCGGCAAGGGACAACTCGGGATGGCCTGCAGGGAACTTCAGACCTTAGGACTGCATGACCAGCCGGTCATCGGCCTTGCGAAGGAATTCGAGGAGATCTACCGCCCTGGTGAATCACTCCCCGTGCGACTCGACAAGGACTCCGGCGCCCTGCGCCTACTCCAGCGGATCCGCGACGAGGCCCATCGTGTCGCCAACGGCTACAACGAACTCCTCCTGCGCCGACGCATTTCCGAAAGCCTTCTCGACGACATCCCGGGCATCAGCGAAGCCCGCAAAAAGTCACTGCTCACGAGATTCGGCAGCATCACCCGGATGCGGAAGGCCACCGTCGAAACCCTTGCGGAAACACCGGGAATCAGCCGCGTAACAGCAGTTACGATTCTGGAACATCTCAAGAAAGGACGTTCTTAGGATTTGATGGAGCCGCTTATCGGATGTCCCCGCTTCCGCGGGGTGCTACAGCATGGCTTTCGCCATTACGACCATGATCAATACGTGTCCCTGGGCAGGGCCCGGATAGATCCCGCGCCTGCGGGACCCGAAGGGCGAGACGAGCGGGCGCGAGCGAGTCGAAACCAAGGTTCGACTCCGTGGCTCATCAATGCCCTGATGGGCATGATGGAGCCGCTTATCGGATTCGAACCGATGACCCTCTCATTACGAATGAGATGCTCTACCGACTGAGCTAAAGCGGCGAAATCAGATAGTAAGTCTTAACCGAAATGGCCTTGAAGGCAAGAATGACGGAATATTGAGCGCTGGGAAGCGCGATGTAGCCTACCCTAACAGCCCTTTAGGGAACCACGTTCACACCCTTGATACCGAAAGCCTTTGCGGCGGCCAGCAAGTGACCGTCATTGCTATGGATCTTCTTGAACCCATGCTGCACGGCACACACCAGATGGAGCGCATCCGCTGAGCGCAGATAGACCGACGGTGCGAGCTTTCTGAACCGGTGCGTCACGTCGGCGAGCAACTCCTGATTCACAGGTAGCCAGCTCCAGATCCCGTTCGCCTCGTCCAGATCGAACTGTTTCCAGAGGAGGCGGAATTCGGCAGGGGTGATCGATTTCTGGCGAAGGTTCCGGTGAAAGGTAGCAGCAAGCTCGATACGCCCGTACTCACAGCAGGCCACCCTGCCGTCTTCGGCAGCGATCTCATTAACCTCAGGGCTTCCGTGCTCATTGAGATAGCACTTCGCCACATAGGCCGTATCGAAATAGATCATCCCCTGTCCCGGTCCTCTGAGATGAAGCGTGCCGAATCCATCTCTCGACGCGGCATCCTAGCAAACCCCTTCGCCAACGGACGCTCAGCGAAAGACTTGCCGGCATCGGCCTCCGAAAACGGGATGATCCTGGCAACGGGTTGCTTCCTGTCCAGGACGACGATTCCGTCACGGCGAGCCGCCTTGCGGACCCAGTCCCCCGTCTTCATATGAAGATCCCTGATGGTGATGGCGATCATGTGCTCAAAGTGACACATCACTGAAGTGCAGTCAATGGCCGGAAAAGCAACAGGATTTACGTTAAGACCCCGAGTTCGCATTGCTGCCATCTTCAATTTCCATCAAGGCAGTCACACAGCATTGGAATTGAACCTCTCCTCAAATTCCCGGGCAGCTGCCATCAGCTCGTCAAAAGTCGGTGTCTCAGCGAAAAACATCGGCCCAAGCATCTCCTGATAATCCGCTCGCCAATCAGCCAGATGCTCCCCGGGAGGCATCAGCCGGAACGTGCCAGGCTTGTGGGTTGAGTAATCCACCCATGAGTAGGAGAAAAAGATTTCTCGGTGACTGGCTACTCTCGCAAAGAGATCTCGATCCATCAGCGCCCGCTCCCCTACCCCAGCCTGCAGAAGACACCAGAGGTCGTAGTAATGGCGAGCCATGCGGATCTTCCGTTGCTTCTCCTTCGGGCGGAATGTCTCCTCATGGAGCAGGCAGGCCTTCTCCCAGAACGTCCGCTCTGCAGCCAAGACCTTCACGCGGAAGACCGCATCGGCATCCAGTTGAGGAAAGATCTCCGTGACATACGACTGAATCTCCCTGCTCTCGGCAGGCCAGTCATCGGATCTCGCACCCAGCTCGATCTTCACCACGGGACGCACATAGCCAGCAGCTTCTGTGGAGAAAACCGTGGGATAGTGAAAAAGAAGGCATTGCCCATCCGGCATGTCCGGGTCCACTTCCAGACGCCAGCCATGGTCCCCCAGAGATGCGCGGATCCTTTGGTTCAGTTCTGGCAGGAGATTCGCCTGCACCCAGTTCTTGCAAGCCTCTGCCAGCTTCTCCAAGCGGGCCTTGCTCTGTTTCTTGCTGGGTGCCTGATCCGGCGAGGCATCTCCCCCAAAGCCAAGAAGCTCCTTATCCACGACCAGATCAATGTCCTCCGAAAAGCGATGAATGAGCTTCCATGCCTTGGAGAGAGAAGTGCCACCCTTGAAGGTCAGGTGCCCTCCCATACCAGGCCGGTCGAACAGCTCACGTAGCGTCCAGCAGACCCAAAGGTCCTTCTCCACGCTCACCGCCTGCAGCCCCATCTGTTCATTCACCTGAAGGAAAGCAGCCCTCCGCCGGGCCTCCGGAAGCTCAAGGAATGCGTTCATCGGGTCAGGATATCGGCTGCGTGATTGGGCGAAGCAAATCGGTAATCCACTCCGGCGCATGCCGGAGATCGTTGTGGATCTTCGACCTCTCCTCATCGCTGATCTGGCGTCGCAGGATGGCCATCACTCGGTCATCCACCTGATCCTTCCCAAGATACCGAAGCGCCTGAATGATCGTGCCACTCTTGCGGCCCGCTGTGGCCATATTTCTGGGAGTGGTGCGCTGAAGAATGATCTCCCGCTTACCGAGCACAACCTTCCGAGTAGGTCCATCAGTCAGAAATACGACCCGAGATGGCACCTGCTCAGAAAGCCCCAGAATATTCGCGGCATACGCCCCAGAGGGTTGCAGACGGATCACATCACGAACAACCAATGCCCGAGCGATCTGATCCGCCGAAGGAGCTACCGTTCCCAAAACCGGATCCTGAACGGGATAGTCGTAGAGACCACGCGCTAGTTGTCGGACAGCCCCGGTCGCTTTGAGTCGATGCAGGGCCAGATCAACACCTTGACGGCTTCCCAAATCAAGAAAGTGTTTTGGCGTAAAGACCCATCCCCTCCCGCATTTCTTGATACGGGTAGTCACCATGGAATCAATGGATTGCGGGTGTTTTGCCATCTTATTTTGAAAGAAATAATGTCATCTTTTTCTTTCAAAACAAGATTCATTCTCCGGATGGGTAAAAATACCTCCCTAATGCTGTTCTTCCGAAGCAGAGGGCACCCTCTTCTTCTCATTCCAGCTTTGCCAGCAGCGGGAGATCTGGCGAGAGGCGGTGGATAGCCACTCACGGTCTTGGGCAGCCTCGATGACATCAACGGCAGCAAAATGCTTCGGCGAGTTATGAACTGGCTTCCCGAGAGTGGTCAGCAGCTTGGAAACAACCAGTTGGGCGATATCGTGCTCACGGAACCCCAAGACCATCGCGACTTCGGCTGAAGTCAAGCGAGCCGGAAGGCGGCGTCCATCGAGGAGTAATGCCTCTTCTTCAAGAGATATTGTTTGTTTGGATTGGAACATAGGTGGGAAGAGTAGCCTTTGTTCCTTGCCTTGTTGCTCCCGGTTGGGAGCAACATGCGAGTAGTGTTCGCTTTGAGGCATCCTTGGTTCGGGTAGTGCCTCCGCGATCCGAGGAGGGAAACTTTTAGGGACACTTGGCCCAAAAAGACCCTTTTTAGGGCGCCTCTAAAAAAGGGTAACCCCTGTGTTTATGAGGATTGACGGTCGATCGAGAGGCATGGCGGAGGGGGTGGGATTTCCTTGGCTTTGCCAAGGTGCTACATTTTGACTTCGTGCTAAAGATTTTGCCGCTCATCGCGGCATGGTGATCAATACCGGGCCATGGGAATGGCCGGGATAGCCTGATGCAAAACATCAGCCCGTCAGGGCTCTACTCGCGGGAGCGAGAGAGGCAAACCAAGGTTTTGATTCGGGCGTTCCCACGTCATTGAACGGCACTTGCCTCCCGGCAAGCAGTGCCGCCCTGTAGGGTTCCGCTTCGCGGACTTCTCCGCGCCCGACCCCTCGGGCTTGGTTCACCCTTTGGGGCTGCCGGGCAGTCCAACCTGCTCATCCCATTCGCAGGTTTCATCCCACCGGATTGATATACTCCCTCCTGAAGAGGGATATGGCGGAGGGGGTGGGATTCGAACCCACGGAGGCTTTAACACCTCTCCGGTTTTCAAGACCGGTGCAATAAACCGCTCTACCACCCCTCCTTTTTGCTATTCTCTCATTTAATCCGAGCCGGCCAGAATTGCGAGGCAAAGAATATCACTGAAAACCTCTCTCCGGTTTTGACTCGCTCGCTCCCGCTCGTCTCACCCCTTACGGGGCTGCCTACGGCAGTCTTACCTGCTCATCCCATTCGCAGGGTTCAAGACCGGTGCAATAAACCGCTCTACCACCCCTCCATTCTGAATCTGAGTTAGCCTAGATGGCTTTCCTGCTGGAAGTCGAGACTGCTCCCTCCTGACAAAAACTTCCCAGAATTTCCCTGAAGCTACCTCGAGAGATCCCCTTGGGTGAGGATCTGATAGCCCTCTCCCTGAAGGACGGTGGAGGCGCACTCGTTGTCATCGACATGGAGGACGAGCAGGGCCTTGCCGCGGGGGCGGACAAGGAGGGGGTAGCTGAAGAGCAGGTTCACTTCGGCCATCAGCAGGCAGCTCAGCACATGACCGAGATCGGCGGCTCCCTCCGCAAGTTCCACCACGAGGACGGTGGTCTGGCTGAAAGCGATGTCATGGTCGTGCAGTAGCTTGGAGACCAATGCGGGGTCGCTCACGATCATCCGGGCGATGGAGGACTCGGCCGAGTCGACGATGCTGAAGGCGAGAACGATGACTCCCTTCTGCTCGATGAGTTTCACGACTTCGAGGAGGGCGCCGACCTTGTTGTCCAAAAAGATCGAGAAATGCCGGACCGGGGCTCCGGCAATGCCTTCCTTGGTAGATGGGGCGAATTGGGACATGAGGGATCTCTTTCTTCGGGTTATTTGTAGGCGTAGACGAGGGAGAACTCCGCGGGGGCGGGATCAGCCTGTTCCAGCAACTCCACTCCGACAAAATACTTCCCGCTTTTCTCGGGCGCAACCCCGGCGGCGCTCCTGGCTCCACCATTTCCCGATTCTCCCTTCCACTGCTCGCCCTTCAAGGCCTTCCCGGCGGAATCGTAGACAGTGACCCGAAGCACGGCGCCACGCGCGGGCGATGCGGCGACAAACCAGTAGTTCTCCCCGGCAAAGAGGGTGACCTGAAGAAAACGCGGCGTTCCCTTGGCCAGGGTTCCGTTCCACTCCCCGTCGCGGATCCGGAATCCGTCGTTCACGAACGCACCGGCGGTCTCCAGCGCAAGCCGGCGCGATTCGCTCGGCAGGATCGGCGCGCGGTTTTTCACTGCGCCGGGTGCCGGCTGATCCTCGGCCACAGCCTTGCCTGCCACGAGTGCGGCGAGGCAAACACCCGCGAGGATGAGGGTGAGGAGAGGATTTCCGGGCCGGGTGTTCATTTCGTGACGGAAGCGGAAGAGTTTGTCCCCGTGGCTTTGGGTGAAGGACTGGGCACAGGACTGACCGAAGGGGCGGAGGCAGGGGCCGGCGTTCCCGAAGCGGTTGCCGAGGTGAGGATCGATTTCACGACTACGGAGCAGTCATCGTGGATTTTCTGGAGGGCGTTACGCGACTCCTGCTGGGAGAGACCGTTCGCCTTCAGGAGTGATGCGACCGATTCCAAAGCCTCCCTGGTCAAGGCAACCTGCGCCCCTCCCTTGAGGCGAGGAGGCAGCGCCCCGAGTTGGGCGGCAAGCTTGGAGGCCAATTCAGGCTGACGGATGACTTCGATCCCCTGGAGCGACTCGGTGGCGAGCACCACGCCGGAGGCGATCTCGAGTCCCCGGAGCCAGGCGGCAGCGGAAGTCAGGCAGACAAGATCGCGGTCCTTCTGCTCGACCATGGTTGCCTTGACCTCGTTCTCGGTCGCTTCCAACTCATCGGCCAGCGCCTCCCATGCGTTGTTCTCGGCAAACTCCATGAGGCTGTTTCCGCGTCCCAACAGGCTCTGGCTGACACCGAGAGCCTTGGCCACCGACATGATCTCGCGGCCGACATTCCGCACCTGCTGGCCATCCTGGGCCTCGACGGCAATGTAGCCGTTGGCGGCAAGGACACCGACGGCCAGAGCCAATTGGGCACGGTCCGTGGTGACCGGGGCGGTGGCCGGAGTAACGAGAGTGGCCCAGTTCGGGCGACACACCTTGTTGATGGCGGCAAAGACCTCCCCCGGGCAGGGAATGCTCATGGCATCCAGAAAAACAGCCTCCCCCCACTGCACCTCCGTCATCGGCGGGATGGCCGGCGTGGCGCCCCGTGCCGGAAGACAAAGGAAGAGGGGTATCAGGAGCGCCGGAATGGCAAAATGTCTGCCCGTGACCATGTTTTATGGATACACCAGAGGATCGCATGATGCCAGAACCGAACACGCCCGCTGCTCAGGACAGGACTCCCCGCCGCACAGACCTTCCGATCGAGGAACTGCGCGGGGCGATCGTTTCCGAACTGACTTCGGGCAGCCGCCTGATCGTCGAGGCCCCGACGGGATCGGGCAAGTCGACCCAGATCCCGCAGATGCTCCTCGACGCGGGGATCCTGGGATCCGGCCGCGCCGTGATCCTTCAGCCGCGACGACTGGCGGCAAGGATGCTGGCCGCCCGGGTGGCCCATGAGCGGGGGGGGCGTGTCGGCGACGAGGTCGGCTACCGCATCCGCCTCGACGACGCCTCCAGCAGCGCGACGCGCCTGCTCTTTGTCACGGAGGGAATCCTCGTGCGCCAGATGCTCGGGGATCCGGACCTCACGGGTGTGAGCGCCCTGCTCTTCGACGAGTTTCACGAGCGGCACCTCTACAGCGACATCTCGCTGGCCCAGGCCCTTGCCCTGCAGGCGACACGACGCCCCGACCTGAAGATCATCGTCATGTCGGCGACTCTCGACACCTCGGCCCTTGCGGACTATCTGCAGCCATGCGCCGTCCTTCGATCCGGCGGGCGCACCCACCCCGTCGAAATCGGCTACCTGAACCGTGATCCGGGCGATGAAAAGCCGTGGGATCTGGCCGCCGAGGCCGCCGCGTCGATGCTCTCCAAGACACCGGGCAATCTTCTGGTCTTCATGCCGGGCGCCTACGAGATCTCGCGGACCATCTCCACACTCCGCGTGCGCCTTCCCAACAACGTGGCGATCATGCCGCTGCATGGCGAACTCCCGCCGGCAGACCAGGACGCCGCCGTCGCACCGGGAGGTGGGCGCAAGGTCATCGTGGCCACCAACGTCGCCGAGACATCACTCACCATCGACGGCGTCACGGGCGTGATCGACAGCGGGCTGGCCCGTATCGCCAGCTTCGATCCGCGACGCGGGATCAACACCCTCCTGATCGGCAAAATCAGCCGCGCCTCGGCGGATCAGCGGGCCGGACGTGCCGGACGCACGGCGCCAGGCGTCTGCCTCCGGCTCTGGACGGAGCGGGAGCATGCGCGGCGCATCCCCCGTGAGGCGCCCGAGATCCACCGTGTCGATCTCAGCGAGGTGCTCCTCACGCTGAAGGCGGCGGGATTCGCTTCCCTAGACGCCATCCGGTGGCTCGACGCCCCCCAGACCCATGCCCTGGAGAAGGCAGAAACCCTGCTCCGTGATCTCGGGGCCCTTGATCACGACGGCGCGATCACCCCGCTCGGCCACCGCATGCTCGCCTTCCCCACCCATCCGCGCTACGCCCGCATGCTGATCGCCGCTCAGGAGTTCGGCTGCGTCCGTCAGGCAGCCCTGATGGCGGCACTCACCCAGTCCCGCCCCCTGCTCCTGCGGACCGACCGCAAGACCGAGGAGGAGCGGCAGGATCTCTTCGGAGGAGGAGGTTCCGACTTCCTCGTCATGGCGCGCGCTTTTCGCTGGGCCGAGCGCAACGACTTCCGTGCCGACCGATGCCGCCAACTGGCGGTCCACGGCGACGCCGCCCGCCAGACGGGCCGTGTCTACGACCAGTTCCTGAGCCTGGCCGAGAGGCAGGGACTTGATGTCGATGCACCGGCCGCGCCGGACGAGGCGCTGGCCAAGTGCATTCTCGCGGGGTTCGCCGATCAGGTGGCCCGGAGAAAAGGGGCCGGCACGAACTTCTGCGACATCGTCCATGGCCGCAGGGGATTGCTTGCCAAGGAGAGCGCGGCATCGGAAAGCCGCCTCCTTGTGGCGGCTGAGATCAGCGAGATCGGACAGGGTAGCGGTGATGTCCGTGTGCAACTCTCCATGGCGACGGCCATCGACGAATCGATGCTCCGCGAACTCTTCCCGGAGGATTTCACCGACCGGAACGACTACTTCTTCGACACGAGCACCAACCGCGTCGTGAAGCGATCCGAGAAAGTCTTCCGCGACCTCGTGCTCGAGTCGGTCCACCGCGATGCGCAACCCTGTGCAGACGCTTCACGCGTGCTCGCAGCCGCGCTTGCCGAGGGAGACCTCCCTCTGCCGACATGGAAGGAGGATGCCGAGGAGTGGATGCACCGGGTGCAATGGCTGGCCCATTATCACCCCGAACTGGAGCTCCCCTCATTTGACGAAACGGATCGACTCCTGGCGCTCGAGACATGGTGCGAAGGGGCGATCGGCTACCGCGATGTGAAGGACAAGCCGGCGATCCCGGCCCTCCAGTCGCTCCTGACTCCGGCCCAGCGTGCCGCATTGGAGAAACTGGCCCCCGAGCGCCATGAGCTTCCCGCGGGACGCAAAGCCCGACTCCTCTACAAGCCGACCGGACAGGTCACCATGAGTGCCCTCATCCAGGATCTCTACGGAGTAACCGCCACCCCCAAGCTCGCAGGAGGCAAGGCGGAGGTGACCATCGAAATCCTGGCGCCCAACCGCCGACCCATCCAGATCACCAAGGACCTCAACTCCTTCTGGAAAGAGACCTACCCCAAGATCAAGCCGGAGCTTTCACGCCGTTATCCGAAGCACAAGTGGCTGTAATGCCAACCACCAATAGGGTTATCTTGTCGCCACGGCCAACGGCTCCTCCCCCATCATGATCGCACTTGCGGCGGCACTGCTGCTTTTCATTGGAACCCAAGCGGATCCCACCCCGGGGAACCCCGGAGGGATTTTCTCGGTCAGACTGGATTCCGATACCGGTCAATTCACGAGTCCAACGCTCGCAGCCTCAACACTCCGGCCCGGTTTTCTGGCACTGCATCCGGGAGGACGGATCCTCTACGCCACCACCGACACGCGTGGATTTCAGGGGCCTTCCACGCAGGCGCCCAGTGTCTTTGGCATTGAAACAGAAACAGGTCTGCTGCATGCCCGTCCATCACAACTCGACGGCGGATCTCCCCTCACCTGTGCATCCGTAAGCGCGGAGGGAAATGCCCTCTTTGCCGCCAGTTACCGTGAAGGAGGGATCTTTTCCTTCCCCATCGACAAGGAGGGCAATCCCGGCCCTCCCGTGACGGCGATCACCAACACAGCCGTTGCCGGAATAGATCACGGCACCACCCATCCCCACTCCGCCATCCTCTCACCCGACAACCGCCACCTCTATGTGTGCGACCTGGGAAGGGATCGCATTTACTGCTACCTCATCGCCTCATCCCACCCCGTACTCACCCCCGCAACCACTCCCTTCATCGCAACCGCGGAGGGCACCGGGCCTCGCCATGGCGTGATTTCATCGGATGGCGACTTCCTCTACGTCATCGGGGAACGCGACTCGAGCATCTCGGTATTCAAACGCGATCCGGCGTCGGGTGCGCTCACTCAACTCCAAAAAGTTCCGACACTGCCGGACGGGTTCGATGGAAAAAATGCGACCGCCGAGATCAGGATCCATCCGAATGAACGGTATGTGTACGGATCCAACAGGGGCCACGACAGCATCGCCCTCTTTGCACGGAATGCCTCAACCGGCCTCCTGACGCCCGTCGAAACCGTCCCCTGCGGGGGAAAACATCCGCGAAACTTCGCGCTGTCACCGGATGGCGCATGGTTGGTCTGCGCGAACCGCGACAGTGACAACTTGGTCGCGTTCCGCGTGGATGCCATCACAGGACGATTGTCCCAGGTCGGGGACCCTGCATCCGTTCCGAAACCTACCTATGTCCTGTTTGCTTCCGGATCCGTGGCACGGATGACCGGCGACAGCCGGAAAAAGTAGACTGTTCGCTGTTTTCATACCATTGACACGATTAGTCTGGTGGAATTGGCGAAGGGATTTTGGTGATGGGCTAGGCAACACAGGGCCTTGGGAAAGGCCTGGATAGATCCCTCAATGGCGGGACCCGATAGGGCGAGCCGAGCCTGGAGCGAGCGAGTCAAAAGACCGTGTGCAACCAAGCCCGTGGGGACGGGCGCGGTAGCCTGCGGCGCATGCCGCAGCCTCGAAGAGGTGGCACCGTCTGCCGGGAGGCGGATGCCATCAATCTGAAGATAACCCGAGGGATGACAACAACGCCCATCGCCGAAAGAACCAGCTGATTACACCAGAATAAGAGTGGAGATGGTATAAGTTGGTGACACAGCGGTGTTTATCCTGCAGCACCGCATTGTTCACAGCTGCGTGGCTGCGACCAGGACAGGTGACCATGAGTGCCCTCATCCAGGATCTCTACGGAGTGACCTCCACCCCCAAACTCGTGGGAGGCAAAGCGGAGGTGAGCATTGTAATCCTAGCGCCCAACCGCTGACCCATCCAGATCACCAAGGACCTGAACTCCTTCTGGAAAGAGACCTATCCCAAGATCAAGCCGGAGCTTTCACGCCGTTACCCAAAACATCGTTGGGTGTAGGCCAACGATGGGGAGCTAGGAGATAGGAGCTAGAAGTTGGGAACCAAGCTAGTGGGAACTAGCGCGGAAGACTGCCGCAGGCAGCCCCGCAAGGGTGGCACCGTCCGCCGGGAGGCGGATGCCATCAATTGGGAGCTAGGAGCTTGGGAAAGTGAATCCCTCGCAGGGTCACAACACAGCTTGCATCGGCCTCGCTACGAACAAAAATCCCGGCGCCCTGACTGCTTTTAGTTGAAGCTAAGAGAGGAGCCTAACGTATAGAGTTCAGCGGTGCCGCGGAGCAGCATCAGTTGCATCGATTGGTTAGATGTCCTGCTCATTGGACCGAGCGGTTGCCTTAACGCCTAGACGACCAAAGAGAGGCTTGAACAGCTTGGCGCATAACCATAAAAACGGCAGCATAAAAGCCAATGCAAGTATCGGAAAAACACTCATACAGATCCAACCGACGAGAAAGAATTGGTCATTCAGTTGTTCTTCAACCGCCTGCTTCAGCATCACTTGATTTCTGTTGTCGGAAATCAATAGATCAATCGGATCGCCCGTTATTCCCTCAGGCATCTTTGTTTTCATTGGAGAAAGGAAAGTCTTCTTTAATCCGTTGAGCTCGTAGTCGATCGCCATCCGCCAGTACATAACGTCTTCAACCATTGGCCTTGAGCGTGAGTTGGCACTACGAGTTTCGCTCTTTACTCGGGCCCTTACCTCCGAATCAATTCGCACGATTTTTCCGGTGATGGGCTTGGCCTCTGCGACAAAGGCTTTCAATTTCGTCGACTTGGCATGCGAGATCCCAAAAATAATACCGCCCCATGCGAGGGCCCAGATGATCCAAATTTTAAAAATGGTTCTAATACTCATATTTTCTCACTCCAAAGACATCTAACGTTTGAGGTCAGCCACCGAGCGCAGCGAGGTTGGCTGGACCGGCTGGTTCGGCCTTGTCGCCCTAGAAGTCAACGGGGAGATGTATGTTGTAGCTTTCATCCGAATCACGCGTCGGCTTGACCGCGACATACAGAACCCTCGGCACGCCGTTTTCCAAGTACAGTTGTGGTCTTTCCAAACGGTCGTACTCCGTGTGGGCACCATCCGTCTGGACGATCCGGCGCGTAATCACAACGGGATGTTCTTCCGGTGCCCAGTGGATTCCGTCACCGGATGAGAAGAGAACCAGAGCGCGCTCATGCACGCTGAAGTGGTGCCCCATGTCTTTCAGAATGCAGAAGAGCTTCCCATTCTGGCACCAGAGAAAGGGATCTTCGGCAGCAAAGAAAACGTCCGCACACGGAAAGATCGGTTCCGGGTGTTTCTCAAACGGCCCCGTTGGTGAACTGGAGAATGCCACCCCATGCCTGACTGGGCCGTACCGCGGGGCATCGCCCTGGCAGCTGACGGCCTTGTAGATCATGATAAAGCGGCCGTCGGGAGTTTGCGTGCAGGACGGATTCGTCGTCAGCAGATCATCCCAGGTCCCCTCCTTCCCCGGCAGGAGAACCGGCTCGGCTCTCTCGAAAGGGCCTTGCGGATGGCTGGCGACAGCGACCCCAATGCGTTGGTGATTGCGATGATTCCAGAATTCCCCATTGCCTCGGTTTCCCGTGTAGTAGAGATACCATTTCCCATTCGCCTGGATGATCGTTGGATTGTGGGCTACATCGCGATCCCACACATCTGCCTCCTGTGGTCCCAATACCACACTGCAAAACTCAAACGGTCCAAGGGGACTGTCGGAAACTGCGTGAACGATGCTAGAATGTGTCACCCATCCGTCATGTCCGGTTTCGACCGGCCATGCCGAAGCATAGAGGTGGCACTTCCCGTCGTTACTCCGGGCCATGGAGGCACACCACGTGTGATAGCCCCGCATGGTGAACCGTGCCGCAGGGTCATGTGGATAAATTCTGAATTGTGCCATGGATCTCACGTGGCTAATTCTGCCGAACGTATCTTAGGACGACATGTCATTCTATTGAAATATTGGGTGACATGCGTGGTTTCCACTCACGATTGATAACTCATTGAGTCCCAAGTTTTCTTTTAGTTAGAGCAAATCCAAATCGCAGCGGTATATAAAAAGATTATGCCCGTTGGAGCTCAAAGAGTTTCAAATGACGCTGGGATCGTGCTGTAGGGGTAGGAGAAGCCCCGAGCTGCGTTCTTATACTGCGAGTTGTCCCAACACCTCCCGGTGAGGTGCATCCATGTTGGTTGCAGATTGGAACAAGAGCACTGGATGACGCAGCAATTTTGGTGAAGAGCTAGGCGGAGCCAAGAGCTGTATGCCTATACTGCGAGGGGTGCCGACACCCCCATCAGTGGATGTGATTTCTGGCCCTCGACGCTCGTCACTCGACCCTCGACGGATTCTTAGTTGCCCTTCGGGAATTGCGGCGGATTCTGGACGTAATCCGAGTCGGAGGACTTAGAGGAGGCACCTCCGCCACCCATCTTCTCCTGAGTCCACGAAGCCGTGCCGCTGATGTCCTCGCCGAAGCCCTTCACGGTGTTGCATCCGGAGAGAGCGAGAACCGACACTACCAAGGGAAGGATGAGGAGTGCTTTCATGACGCGATTCCTATCCGCGCCCTCACGCCTTGTCATCTCCTTTTTCGTGGAAAGGGACTGAGAACCGATAGCTCCCGCAGAGGAGCAGAGGCGCAGAGGAGTAGATCTGCGGAACCAGTCACTTCTATAGAATATTGGTGAAAGAGTGATGCTCGATCGAACTTCACAAGCACTGCCGCACTCATGAATTGAAATAAAAATCTCAGCGCCTCCGCGCCTCTGCGGGAAAATCTTTCAGATTCTTTTTCAGACTCCGGTCAGGGAGCGAATCCCTGGGCGTGCAGCAGTTCCTGATAAGGCCCGTAGCAGGAGGCGTAGAAGGGGAATCCCTCCCCCTTCGCTCCTTCGGGTCTGTACCGCCAGTGCTTGTAGCTCCAGAGCCAGAGTTCCGGATGCTCATGCAGTCCCGGCTCCAAGGCATCCCAGCAGGCCTGCACGATCTGTTCGATCTTGGCATCGGGCGCGACAGGGAGTTCGGGGAGGTAGCGGACGATGTAGCCCCCGTCGGGGCGTGGAAGGCACTCGACCGGCACCAGAGCCGCTCCAGTCCTCAATGCCAACTCGGCAGGCAGGCGGGTCACTGGCGTGAGGAACTGCCCGAACTGGCGGATGACCACGGGGCCATCGCTCGGCTTGAGATTCAGGTCGATGAGCATCCCCATCTTGCCGCCATCCTTGAGGTGGCGCAGCGTGCGGAGCATCGCCCCCTTCTGCGGCATGATCTGCTGGCCCAGCGAGGAACGCCACGAATCGAAGAGGGGGCCGAGCAGGGGGTTCTTCAGGTTCTGGGCAATCACGGGGAATGTCCCGAAGTGACGGCAGGTGATCTGGCTGAGCCACTCGAAGTTCCCGGCGTGCAGGCAGAAGTAGATCGCGGGCTTTCCACCGGCTCCATGGGCCGGCATCGGGTCGAGTCCCTCGGTCGTGATGATCTCGTCGAGGACCTCCCTGCTGAGATTGGAGGACCAGAGCAACTCCAGCGCTGTCCGGGCAAAGACACCGTACGATTTCCGGCCCGAGGCCATGAGTTCCGGCTGCGAGAAGCGGTCTCCAAAAGCGCACCGCAAGTTATCCAGGGTCACCTTGCGCCGATGACGGTCGAAGGAGAAGAAAACGGAGCCGACGAAGGAGGCCAGAGGACCGATCCAGCGCCAGGGCAAAAGGCAGACCAACGCGGCGGCCAAACGGAGCCCGAAATACTCGAGCCGGTAGCGCTGGCGTTTCCAGAAGGGAACGGAACGCAGCGCGGCGGCCGTTTCCTGGCTACTCATGCGGCGGTGTCCTCCACGGCGGGCAACTCCAATCTGGGGAAGACCGGCTTCGGTTCGCCGCAGACATATCCCGCGGGAAGATCCGCGATCACGATCTCCCCGGTAAGCGGGATCGGATCGAGGGCGAGTTGGCGCAGGATCTCGGCGGAGGCATCGGGAGCCACGGGAAGGAGCAGGGTTGCCGCGACCCGTGCCGAGTGGATCAGCGTGGCCAGCACCGCATCGAGGCGATCGGACTGATCAGGATCCTTGGCCAGCTTCCACGGGGCGGCGGAATCGACGAGGGCGTTGGCCCTGTTCACCAGATCGACGATCGTCTCGAGGCCCGCATGGATCTGGGCGGCCTCCATCTGGCTGATGAAGCTCCTGAGGGACTCCGCATCGGCCTGGCGGTGCGCGACGAGATCCGGGGAAAGCTGCACCGGCCGGGGCGCCCCCTCGCGGTAGCGGCGCGTCATGCTGAGGGTCCGGTTCACGAGATTGCCGAGTCCGTTGCCGAGCTCGGTATTGTGACGGAGCAGGAGACGCTCCTCGCTGAAGTCGGCATCGCGCCCCATCACGGCGTCGCGCATCAGGTAGTAACGGAGCGCCGTGGGTCCGTAGGCCTCGGCCAGCGCGGCGGGATCGACCACGTTGCCGGTGCTCTTGCTGACCTTCTCCCCTCGCAGGCTCCAGAACCCGTGCACCAGGAGATGCGGCATGGCCTCGTCGGCGAAGCCCATCGCGTGCAGCATGCAGGGCCAGTAGACACCGTGTGCGGGGATCAGGATGTCCTTGCCGATCACGTGATGGTCGCAGGGCCAGCGCTTTTCAAACAGCTCCTGCTCCGCGCCGCCGTGGCCGGCGAAGCTGATGTAGTTGATCAGCGCGTCGAACCAGACGTAGGTGACGAACCCGGGATCGAACGGCAGCTCGATTCCCCAGGCGAGGCGGCTCTTGGGTCGCGAGATGCAGAGGTCTCCCGTGATCTTGGCGGCCGCGTTCCTGAGTTCCGTCTGGCGGAAGTCGGGAGTGACGAAATCCTTCCTGGCCTCGAGGAAACCGGCCAGCCACTCAGAGCACTTGGAGAGCCGGAAATACCAGTTCTCCTCGTCCAGCAGGATGACTTCGCCCCACTCTGGTCCGAACTCACCGTCGGGCCCGCGTTCCTTGTCGGTGAGGAACTGCTCTTGGCGCACGCTGTAGTGGCCGCTGTAGGTCGCCTTGTAGAGCCAGTCACGCTCCTTGAGGTCGGTGAGGATGCGCTGGACCGCCTCCTTGTGCAGGGGCGCCGTCGTGGCGGCCCAGCCATCGTAGGAAATCCCGAGCGTCTTCCAGAGTGAGAGGAATTTCTCCGAGACCCGGTCGGCGAACTCCTGCGGGGGAATCCCCTCGCGCTCCGCGCTCTGCTGAACCTTCTGGCCATGCTGATCGACTCCCGTGAGGAAGAAAACCTCGCGGCCGCGCTGTCGCTGGAAGCGTGCCAGGACGTCGGCGAGGATCTTCTCGTAGGCGTGGCCGATGTGGGGCGGGGCGTTCGTGTAATCGATCGCCGTGGTGATGAAGAAAGGTTTCATATCGTGGGTGTTTTGCTCTCACCCGCCGGTGCGGCGGGAGGGTTCTCTTCTTTGGCGATCTTGCCGCCCCAGGAGAGGATCCTGGCCTTCACGCCTGCGGACTCTGCCTCGGCGATCTGATGGTTCCTTACATAAAACATGGAAAGGCTCGACCATGCCAGCTGGTCGTTGGGCCTGAGTTGCGTCGCACGGAGCCCGGCCTCGATCGCCTCGGGAAAGCTGCCCGTCTTCATGAGTGCCATCCCGAGCGCATGCCACCCGTCGAAGAAGGCGGGGGCGAGTTCCGTGCAGCGCCGGTACTTCTCCACCGCGGCCTCCAGTTCGCCTATCGCGATGTCGCCGCTCGCCTCGTCAAAGAGGGCCGCGACTTCGGCCGGAACAGGCTCCTGATCCGACATGGAACGGGTATCTGCGGGGATCAGGCGCCCTGGCGCCCCATCATCCTGATCTTGGCGGCTCCCCGCGCGGTCCGGAGCCACTCGAGGAAGAGGAGTTCCCGTTCATTGGAGAGCAGGGTCTTGGAAAGGGCGGCATTGTGCTCCTTCCACTGGGCATCGGTCAGCGGCGTACGCTTCTCGAGGTAGGCCGCGAATGCACCCCACGGAGCGGCCTGCAATGAGCCGAGTTCACCCTCCTTGAGGCTGAGCGTGGCGGAGGCGAGAGCCTGCTGCTCCTGCGTGGCCTTCGTGTCGGAGGGGGTGATGCCGGTGATCTGCTGGGTCTTCACCCCCGCCTGCTTGGCGGCATCGGCAAAGGACTTGCCTGAGGTCAGGGCGGCGCGGATCTGCTCGACGGCCTTGTTGGCGGCATCTGCCAGAATTTTTTCGGCCTTCTCCTGCCTGAGGAGCTTGGTCAGCCTCTCGGAGACTTCGGCCAACGCCAATTGGCGGGCGGGCGAGACTCCCTCGACCGTCACGATGTAGAAGGAGTTCCCTTCCTGAATGATGTCGGAAATTTCACCCGCCTTCTGCAACCTGAAGGCACCTGCGACCACGGATGCCGGAATCCCCGAATCCTTCCCCTTCTGGCTGCCGTCACGCTCGATGGCCGCCGCTTTCTTGGGCTGGAGGGAAGCCTTCCCCGCGGCCTTTGCAAAATCGGCCCCCTTCTGAAGCTCCGCGCGGATCGACTTGCCGGCCTCCTCGACCTGGTCGGCCAGCTTCTGAAGGACGCCCGCGCGTTCTTTCCCGGCCAGCTTCTGCTGTCCGGCGGGAAGCTCGAGGACCACGTAGGAGATGTCGCGCGCCTCGCGCGAAAGAAGCCCCTGCTTGTTCTTCTCGTAGAACGCGGAGACCTCCTCGGGAGAGACGGCAGAATCCTTGGCAAATCCATCCCGATCGAATCGCAGGATCTGCGCGGTCACAGGCTGATAGATGCGTGCCGCCTCGCGGACCTGGGCCTCGCCGACCGCCACCGGCGAGGTGATGATGCGGCGGAGTTGGCTCACCTTCAGGGAATCCCTGACGATCTCCTCAAGCTGGCGCTCGGTGAATCCCTTCGGAGCAAGCTGCTCCTGGAGGAAAGCGGCGTACTTCGAGGGATCGAAGGCCCCGTCCGTCTGAAGCGGGGCCAGGCCCTTGATCACCCCGGCGACCTCCTCGTCCGAGGGGTGAACACCGAGCAGCGGGGCCTCGTGGCGCACGACGATGAGATTGAGGATGAAATCACTGAGCGAGGTCTCCTCGTTGGCCCCCATGCCTCCGAGATCACGGACGAAGTCGGTGAGGCCGAGACCCAACGCCAGACTGTATCCGCGCACCTCACGGTCGATCTCGGCACGCTGCACGACACGCCCGTAGATGCTCGCGACATCGTTGGAGCCGAACTTGTTGAACTTATCGGTCGGATTGTAGAGCCAGATGAAGGCCACGATCGTCAGGATCGCGATGATCAGCATCAGGAACTGTTGGTTTTTGCGGATGACGGTCAGCATGGGAGACTTGGGTAATGGGGGAATAGGTAATCGGTAATGGGGAAGAGGGAAAACTCGATGAAAGTGACCCTTTTGACTACTGGGGCCGGGCCCTCAAGGCAAGCGCGGGGGAAGGGGGTCAACCCAGATTTTACAATGGAACCATGAGAACAGATCTGGAGTGTTCACCATGATGGAGCGAGGCTTCTGTGTTAAAAAGTTGAAGTGTTAAAAGGTTAAAAGGGGTTTGAACCACTCCCTCTCAACTCTTGCCCGGTAACTTCAAGACTCTGGGGGATTAAGGCGCAGTCATTGGAAATTGCCTCTCGGCCCGCCTTGTAACGATTCAACGTTCTAACCTTTTTAACTCTTCCACCATCCCACTCCTGCGAACGGAGCCCCTACTTATTAATCGCCACAGCGAGTCTCCGGACCGCCTTGGCGAGCCCCGGATCCGTAATCATCTCGAGCGCATCACTGAAAGGGAAGAGCCGGCGACGACGGACATGCTCCTCGGGCCAGCTCTTGAGGAGCTTCGAAATCTTCATCGCGTAGAGCTGGAGATGGCGGCCATCGGCCATCTGGCAGCGGGTACGCAGATCCTGCCGGAGCGTCCCGAGCACGCCCGCCTCCTCGACAGCCTCCATCAGGGCGACCTCGTGCGGGGTCATATCGGGCTCCTGGCGACCCTTCGGGAAGAGCCATCGGTTCCCCGAGGAGCTGGTGATCAGGAGCAGGTGGAGCCTCCTGTCGATGAAGGTGTAGGGGATAATCCCGAGCTGGCACATCCCGGAGGGCTCCGGGACGCCGTGGATCGCCATCTCGGCGGTCTGATACTCATCCCGGCGGGTCACCTCCTCGCCGAGGAAGTCGGGTTTCTTGAAAGCCCGGCTGGCGGCCGCATCGGGAAAGAACACCTCGACCAGACGCAGCGGGGCATGCTCCCCGGTGAACTCGTCGATCTTCATCCGGAGCCGGCCGAGCTTGGCCAGATGGCGGATCCGGGTGATCCGCTGACCCAGGGTGAAGGGCCAGAGCTTCTCGAAATGCCCCTTGGTGATCCTGATCTCCTGACCGGTCACGGAGCGACCCCGGCGGTCTCTCGCCGAGAGATAATAGCGCCGGCCCTCGCGTCGGATCCTCAATTCCTGCCCCCGTTCGCGGACGACATAGCCCTGCTCGATCTCGACGCCCCGGCCACCCGCGATCCTGGGCGGAGGCGAGGCGAGGAGGAATTTTCGACGGATGGGCCCTGAGGTCTTCTTCATGACATGGTAGCTACAGGGATTGACAACTCTTCCCACTGCTCCATGATGTCAACCCGCCATTTTCGCGGCGGAAACGATGGTGGCTGTAGCTCAACGGTAGAGCTCCGGTTTGTGGTACCGGCTGTTGCGGGTTCGAATCCCGTCAGCCACCCGTTTTTCAAAAGACTTCGTCGAGGGACGAGAGTCGACAGTCGAGTGCTTAAGGGATGCCCTGAAAATCCCCTTGTGAATCCTTTTGATGAAACGGATTGCTTGGCTCCAGTAAGGAGTCCAAAGGAACCTGCTCTCGACCCTCGTCGTTCGACTCTCGACCGCCTCCTTTTTGAGCGAAGCTCAAAAAGGGATGTCGTCCTCCTCGATCGGAGGCTGGGGGGAGGTGTTGCTGCCACGGCTGAATCCGCCTCCGGCAGAGGGTTGCTCGCGGCGCGCAGGGCGCTCGGAGTATTCCTCCTCGCCCCCGGAATGACCGCCACCACCTCCGCCTCCGCTTCCACCGGGACGGGGCCCGAGTAGCTGGAAATTCTCGCCGACGACGCGAAGCTTGCTGCGCTTCTGACCGGAGGTCTTGTCCTCCCAACTGTCGAGCTGGAGCCGCCCCTCGATGTAGATCGAGCGGCCCTTCTTGCAGTACTCACCGGCGATCTCCGCCTGGCGGCCCCAGAGGGTCACGTCGACATAGGTCGTCTCCTCGCGCCTCTCTCCACCCTCGGGGGTGAAGACGCGGTTCACGGCGATACCGAGATCGGTGACGGCGCTTCCCTTGGGGGTGTACTTGATTTCGGGGTCACGGGTGACGTTCCCGATGAGCATCACTTTATTGAGGTTGGCCATATGGAGAGGTGATTAGGGGTTAGGGTATTAGGCTCTAGGAGATTGGGGAGGAAGGTCTGCTCGGTAGTACCTAACAGCCTAGCGCCTGAACCGCTAGAGCCTTTCGGGAATCAGGCCTTGGCTGTCTTCTTGGCGGCCTTGCGGGCCTTGCCGGCGGGCTTGGCGGCACCCTTGCGGAGGTAGTTCTGGAGAATGACTTCCTCGTCGAGGGTGAGCTTGGTGCGGATCTTGGCGATCGCGGCGGAGTCGGCCGTGACGATGTAGTTCACGAAGTAGGCGCTCTTGAGCTTGTTGTGCGGGTAGGAGAACTCGCGGCGCTCCAGACGCTGCACCTGCTCGACCTGGGCACCCTCGGAGGCGAGGGACTTCTCAAGGCGCTCAATGATGTCCTTGTTGGTTTCTTCTTTGCCGGCTGCGTTGAGGGCGAGGAGGATTTCGTATCGGTTTTTCATGGTTGGTTTGATGTGGTGTTGGAAGATTTATCGGAAGAGGGTGAGCCGTTGTAAAGGTTCATCGCGTCGGCAAGCCCGCTCCTCGCCGCGCAGAGCGTCGCCTCGGCGGCGCGTGTGAGGGTCTCCTCGACGGCGGATTGCTCCTCGGGACGGAAGCGGGAGAGGACATGGCTGGAGAGATCGGCGCCTGCGGAGGCGGCTCCCACGCCAACGCGGAGGCGTGGCACCTGCTGGGTGGCGAAGTGGATCAGGACCGACTCAAGTCCCTTCTGCCCGCCGGAACTCCCCTCGCGGCGGATACGGAGAGTGCCAAGCGGCAGGGCGACATCGTCGGCGATCACGAGCGTCGATTCGGCGGGGATGCGGTGGAAGCGCGCATAGTCGCAGACCGACTCGCCACTGAGATTCATGAAGGTGGTCGGCTTGATGAGCACCAGATCGGATCCGGGAACGCGTGCAACCATGGCCTCCCACTTGGGTTCCCTGGTGAAGGCGACTCCCAGCAGGGAGCCGACGCGGTCGAGGACGGCAAACCCGATGTTGTGACGCATGCCGTCGTACTCCCGGCCCGGATTTCCCAGGCCGGCAAGAATGCGGATACCCGGCGCAGCGGGGACTGCGCCCGAAGCTGCGGTATCCGGCATGAAATAAGCGCCCTGGAAAGGAGTCCCGGCGGACTACTTCTTGGCCGCCTCGGCGCCCTCGGCGGGCTTCTTCTCCTTGATGACCTCGGGAGCCTTGGGGGCTTCCGCGCCGGCAACCGGCTCGGCCTCAACCTTGGGCTCGGCGACAATGAAGACGGTGAGGTCCGCATCGGAGGTCGCCTTGACGCCAGAGGGAAGGGCGAGATCGCGGACGTGCAGGGACTGGTTGAGCCCCAGGCCGCTGACATCGACGCGGATGATCTCGGGAAGATCCTTGGGCAGACACTCGATGTGCAGGGAGCGCAGGCTGTGCTCGAGGAGACCGCCGTAGTTCTTCACGCCGTCGGCCTCGCCGACCGCCTCGATCGGCACCTCGGTGTGGAGGAGTTCATCCATGGCCACCTCGAGGAAATCGACGTGGAGGATGTCGCCGCGCACGGGGTGGTGCTGGACTTCCTGGATGAGGGAAAGCTTGTTGGAAACGGCGCTCCCGTCTGCGATGACGAGCTCGACGAGGATGTTCTCGCCGACGGCGTGGGAGAGGAGGGCCGAGATCTCGCGCTGCTCGATCTCAAGGTTGCTCGGCTTGTCCTTGTGTCCGTAGACGACGGCGGGGATCACGCCGCGGGTGCGGAGATGCTTGACGGAATTGCGGCCGACATCGGCGCGGGGCCGGGCGGAAAGTTTGACCTGTTTTGCCATGGGATTCGGAAGTGTGGACGGTTGATGCTAGGAGTGCTTGAGTCGGAACAGCGAGCTGACCGACTCGCCTCCATGGATGCGACGGATCCCCTCGCCGAGCAATTCGGCAATGGAAAGGACCCGAACGCGATCCCCCGATCCTTGCCGGACGGGGACGCTGTCGGTGGTGATGAGCTCCTTGATTTCGGAGCCCTCCAACCGCTGAACCGCCAAATCTGTCAGCACGGCGTGCGAGACGCCAGCATAAATATCGCCCACCCCCCTTGTCCGGAGCATTTTGGCGGCGCTGGTCAGAGTTCCGGCCGTTTCGGTGATGTCGTCGATGATGAGGACATTCTTCCCCTCGACCTCGCCGATTACATGGAGGGCATCGACCTCCGTGGCGGTGCGGCGGCGCTTCACGACGATGGCCAGTCCGGCCCCGAGAGCCTCGGCATAGGCGCTTGCCATCTTGACCCCGCCGACATCGGGAGCCACGACGACGAGATTCTCGATCTTCTTTTTGCTGATGTAGTCGACCATGACGGGCATGGCGTAGAGGTGGTCCACCGGGATGTCGAAAAATCCCTGCAACTGCTGGGCGTGGAGATCCATCGTCAGAACGCGGTTCACCCCGGAGGCGGCCAGGATATTGGCCACAAGCTTCGCCGTGATCGGGACGCGGGGCTGGTCCTTGCGGTCCTGCCGGGCGTAGCCGAAGAACGGAATCACCGCCGTGATGCGCTGGGCGCTCGCGCGCCGGATGGCATCCACCATGATGAGCAACTCCATGATGTTGTGGTTGCTCGGTGGGCAGGTCGGTTGGACGATGAAGACATCGCGGTCACGCACGTTGTCGTTGATCTTCACGAAGGTCTCGCCGTCGGGAAACGAGGTGACGATGGCATCCCCCAGGGGCTGCCCCAGATAGGCGGCGATGTCTTGGGCAAGCTGGACGTGGGCGGAGCCGCTGAAAATCCGGAGGTCTGATGAGCCGTTCATGAGTGGCCTGAAGGCTACAGTCACCGGGCACGGGGGCGCACGACAGAAATCGGGAGAAGGGAATTTTTATCCCCAAAATTGCATTAGGGACGGGATGTCCGAAGGTTCTTATGAGGAAATCAGGAAAGGATGGAACTTGGCAGGTATTTCCCCAAGAGCTGGATCTCTTGGTCAGGTTACTGGGTAGCCTTGATAGCTGCCCTCGCTCCGCGAGCGGCCTGATGCCTCTCCTTCACGGTATCTTCCGCAGCCTTGGATGGGGGGTGTTCTCGGTGGCAACAGTCATCCCTGTCTCTTTCTTTTCCTGATTTCCTGTTTTCCTGATTATTTTTTCTCCCGCTATTTCATGTCACCATCTTGGTGAACGCTCCAGATCTGTTGGCGTGCATTCATTGCAAAATCTGGATTTATCCACGCCGTATTGGAAAACGGCTGAAGCCTGCCCCGCCAGAACAACTCACGCTTAATCAGGGCTTCCCTAAGCTTACGAAAGGGCGCCGGTAATCCCCGTGACCACTTCGGCCTGCTCTTCCCGCGTGAGCCCCGGGAAGATCGGCAGGGCGAGGCTCTCCTTGGCGGCCTTCTCGCTCTCGGGGAAGTCACCGGGCTTGTGCCCGAGGTAGGCGAAGCACTCCTGCAGGTGAAGCGGCACCGGATAGTAGATGGCGCAGCCGATCTTCTGCTGAGCCAGACGAGCCATCACCGCATCGCGCTTCCCTTCACCGGTCACCCGGATCACGTACTGGTGGAAGATATGGTGGTCGCGCAGTCCGCTCGAGGCAAACGGCTCCGCAGGCAGGGTGACACGGTCAAGGAGCCCCGCATCCGTCAAGGCCTCCCTGTAGGCGGCGGCATTCGCGCGGCGGGTCGCGTTCCAACCATCCAGGAACGGGAGCTTGGCACGCAGGACGGCGGCCTGGATGGCGTCGATGCGGAAATTGCCGCCGACCACCTTGTGGTAGTAGCGCTCCTCCATGCCGTGGTTGCGGACACGGCGCAGCTTCTCCGCCATCTCTCCGTCCAGGCAGAGCGCCA
The DNA here is from genome assembly GCA_040380225.1 of Verrucomicrobiia bacterium. Classification (GTDB taxonomy): domain Bacteria; phylum Verrucomicrobiota; class Verrucomicrobiia; order Chthoniobacterales; family UBA6821; genus UBA6821. Next base: position 66,521 of record JBEIJN010000011.1, read on the forward strand.
CGCCGGCGTCACCGGCGGCGCCGAGATTCTTGCTGGGATAGAAGCTGACGTAGGAGGTCGGCGCGATGATGCCCGCGGTCTTGGTTCCCGACTTGGAGGGATACTTGGCGCCGAGAATCTGGGCGGCATCCTCGAGGATCTCGACTCCGAAAGCGTCGGCAACGGACCCGATCCCGTCCATGTCGCAGCAGGCTCCGAAGAGATGAATCGGGACGATGAGGCGGACGCGGTTGCCTCGTGGCGAGCGGAGGGATCCATCGGAATCCCGCTTGAGCGTTGACAGGAGAGAACGAAGGCTCTCCGGATCCATCATGAAGGTGACCGGATCAATGTCGCAGAAAAGGATCTCGGCACCGGTGCGGTGGATGCAGCCGGCGGTGGCGAAGAACGTGTAGGGTGTCGAGATGACGGCATCCCCTGCGCCGATCCCCATCGCCATGAGGAGGGCGAGTTGGGCATCGGTGCCGGAAGACATGCCGACGGCATGGCCTCCGCCGAGGTAAGCGGTCAGGTCGTTCTCGAACGCCTCGACCTCTGCGCCGAGCACATAACCGCGGTGACCCAGCACGCGGAGGGCCGCCTCGCGGACAGCCTCGTCGACCTGCGGACCGAGACGGCTCAGGTCAAAGAGAGGTACAGGCACGGAACGGTCGTCGCGGGTGCTTACTTCACCACGCCGAACTCGGCGCGGCGGTTCTTGGCCCAGGCCGCCTCGTTGCTGGCGGGATCGACGGGCATCTCCTTGCCGAAGCTGACGGTCTGGACGTTGTTGGCCTTCATTCCCTTGGCGATGAGGGCCTCGCGCACGGCGAGGGCGCGCTTCTCTCCGAGGCTGCGGTTGTACTCCTCGGTGCCGCGCTCATCGGTGAATCCGGCGACAATGACCGTCTTGCCGGAACCCTTGAGGGCGGAGGCGACGGCCTCGACCTTGGACTCCTGATCGGGGGCGACGGAGGAGCTGTCGTAGCCGAACTGAACCGGGGCATACTGGCCGCGCTGGACATTGGAACCGAGGAAGTTGGCACCCTCGGTGCGCTCGCCGAGCGGCGTGCCGCTCACATAGTCGCCGTCGACGCCGGCGTACTGCTTGCCCTTCTTGTTGGCACAACCGGAGAGGGCGAGCAGGGCGGCGATGGAAAGGAATGCACAATGATGAAGTCGCATGGCCCTATAGAGGGACAAACGGCGGAAAAGATCAAGCATCGCCGATGGAACCGGACTAGGTTTCCAAGGCAAGGAATGAGTCACTGATTCTTGGCTCCCACCGACGACGAGGGAGAGGGAGACGCTTTAGGTGCGCGATGTTTCGGCTTGGGCTTGGGCGTGGGGGTTGGCGACGGCACCGGTTCGTTCGATCCCTCCGCGGTCAGGGCCAGCAGTTCCTCCGCCGCCGTGCAGGTACGGGCGGAGACGATTCCGTTGACCGCCTTGCCGTCACGCGACGTGAAGCCGTCGTAGTTGTTGATGCTGGAGACCTGGGCCACCACGTTCCCCGCGGCATCGGTGAGAGCTCCGCCGCTTGAACCGGGGCAATACTCGGCGGTCACCTCGACATGGAGCGCCGGTTGGTGCTTCTGATCCCAGCGGTCGCGGCTGACACGGGCCACCTGCCCCGAGGTGAACATGTAAGTGAATCCGTCGGGGTGACTCATGCACCAGACCTGCTCGCCAGGCCTGGCGCCCGTGCGGATCGGCAAGGGAGGGAGATCGAGTCCGGGAACACTGATCAGGCAGGTGTCGGCGCGATCGCTCGCCGCGATGACCCCTGCCACCGGAAAGACCTTGCCCTCATGCGTGACCGCCACGGCCTGCGCCTCGCGCATCAGCGTCGGGTCGATCGTCATCACGTGGAGCGAGGTGGAGAAGATCCCGGGAGCCACCGCGAAGGCGGTCGCGCCGATCATGAAGCGCCACTTCCGTGACTTCGGCTCCTGATAACGGAGCCCCAGCGCCACCGTGCTGCCGAGGAGCCTCTCCGCCAACTCGGTCGGGGAAAGATCCTTCGCGGCGACCGGCGCCGTGGAGACGGCCGGACGCCGGGAGGGAAGGGATTTGGCGATCAGGGTGTAGTCAACGAGCTTTCCCTGTTTGGCCAGTTCCTCGGTCCGTTCGTGCGCCTCCTTCTCGAAGGCCTCGTCATCGACCACAAACCGGGTGTCGTTGGTCACGCCCACCTGCTGCTGGGCCACGGCGGTGGCGCAGAGCAGGAAAAGAATCAGGGCCTTGTTCAAAATGTTGGAGGGATCGATCAGCCGACCAGCTCGTACCAGTTGTTGCGGCGGCGGGGTGTGAACCCGGCCTCGCCGATGAGCGTCTCGATCTCCTGTGCCTGGAGGCGGAAGCTGGTGCCGGCCTTGCTGACGACATTCTCCTCCATCATGACGCTGCCGAAGTCATTGGCGCCGTAGCGGAGCGCCACCTGGCCGATCTTGGGTCCTTGAGTTACCCAGGAGCTCTGCACGTTGACGATGTTGTCGAGGAAGATGCGGGAGAGCGCCTGCATGCGCAGATACTCGGCGGAGCCGACCGGTTCCGCGCGGAGCTTGGTATTCTCGGCCTGGAAGGTCCAGCAGATGAAGGCCGTGAAGCCGCCCGTCTCGTCCTGCTGACGACGCAGGCGCCCGAGGTGCTCGATCCGCTCCTCGAGAGTCTCCACATGGCCGAACATCATCGTGGCGCTGGAGTTCAGGCCCATGCCGTGGGCCACCTCCATCACCTTGAGCCACTGGTCGCTGTTGGCCTTGAGCGGGGCGATCCGGTTGCGGACACGGTCGACGAGTATCTCGCCGCCGCCACCGGGTATCGAGCCGAGCCCCGCTTCCTTGAAGCGGCGGATCACCTCCTCCAGCGGCATCTTGAAGACCTCCGCGAAGTGGGTGAACTCCGGAGGACTGAATCCGTGGATGTTCACGTGCGGGTACTTCTCGCGGATGTGGGAGAGCAGGTCGGTGTACCAGTCGATCGTGAGCGAGGGGTGATGACCGCCCTGCATCAGGATCTGGATCCCTCCGGCGGCGGTCAACTCATCGAGCTTCTGATCAATCTCCTCGAAGGTGATCACATAGCTGTCGGCATCCTTCTCGGTCCGGTAGAACGCGCAGAACTTGCAATAGACGTTGCAGATGTTCGTGTAGTTGATGTTGCGGTCGATGATGTAGGTGACGACATCGTTCCCCTGTCCGTCATAGGCCCCGGCCAGCGCCAGCTTCCTGCGGTGATCGGCAAGGGCACCGAGTTCCTCCAGTGGCAGACGGTACAGCTCAAGCGCTTCCTCCGGGGTGATGCGCTCCCCCTCGATCACGCGGTCGATCAGACTTTCGGCAACGGCTGCTGGCATGGGGAAACGATAAAGGCTCAAGGCTGAAGGCTAAAGTGCAAAAAGCCCCTATCTTTTCAGCAGAAAGAGAGGGGAGGCATCACAGCCCCGGCGGACATTGTTCGGTCGGGCCCTTGGGAAGCGCTGATGAAATCCCATGAAGGCCGCTGAAGAGCATTTGCTGATTTTTGAAGGCGTGAGTGCAGGGCGATACCCGCAGCGGTCTCGCCCGAGCGAGCAACGCCACAAAAATCGACAAATGGCTTCAGCCCTGCGGGTTGCGGAGATAAC
>JBEIJN010000012.1:0-69348 GCA_040380225.1 Verrucomicrobiia bacterium
CGCCCCCAACCCCCGCACCGCTCGCCGCGGCAGGCGTTCGGGGGGAACTTCAAACCGGCACCCAAAAAAACTCAACTCCCCAAAAGAAAAAACTTGAATGACTACATGCCTGTGTTTCGTGGTTCCTTCGGTATTCAATCCGAACCCGCCTGCCAATTTCCCTCCATTCCTGTTTTCCTGATTTGCTTGCCCGGCCGGTGCTTCGCAACCGTTACGGCTGCGCCTCTGCACGAGCAATATCTTTGAAAGATCGGAAAATCAGAAGCCGTTCACCGACTGCTGCTTCCGGGCTTGTTCAGCAGTTTTCTGACATCGTCGATGGAGAGGCCTTTCTTCACGGCCTCCTGAAGGTGAGGATCGTTGTCGATGGCTCCTTGGCTCTTTCCCTTGAGGCTCACCTCCTTGGTCTCGAACGCCTCCTTGGAGGAGTAAGGGCTCGTCTTCCCGTTGGCATCAAAATCCTTCACGGGGACATCCTTGGAGGCGAATGTCTTCGAGGCATCGCGACTGGCCCCCTGAAGATTCTCCGGGAGTTTCTTCTCCGGAAAGATCAACTTTCCAAACCAGCTTCGCTTGGATTCATCGAAGGATTTTGTCTCGTAGGTTTTGGAAGCAAACTCTTTGTTTCCCGCAAATTCCTTGGTGGAGACCTTTCGATCGGAAAAGGCACCATTGGCCTGGAAGACCTTTCCTTCGTAGGCGCTTTTGGAATTGCGGTTGGGATTCATGAGCCGGTCCATCAAACCTTTCTCCTTGGGGACTTCATCGGGCTTCGCACGGGCCGATGAGAGAGCCGTCGCAACAATCCCGGCGATCAGGAACGTTATCAGGCGAGTCATGGAGCGCATCTGTCAATCGTAGGAGCGCTCCCCCTGCCATGCAAGGGAACCGCAAAATCCCGGCAACAAAAAAGCCGCCACGGATTTCTCCGGGCGGCTCTTTTGAAAATCCCTGGTGATTAGCGGGAGTACAACTCCACGACCAACTGTTCGTTGACCACAGGATTGATCTCCTCGCGGGTCGGGATGCGCACAACCTTGCCACTCAGAGCTTCCTTGTCGACCAGGAGCCAATCCGGAGCCTCGACGATCTGGGTCTGATCGAGACCGCGCTGGGCAAGGCGCTTGGAGCCATCCTTGGGGCGTACAGAGACGACATCACCGACCTTGAGGGTGGCGGAGGAGACGTCGCACTTGCGGCCGTTCACGGCGATGTGACCGTGGGAAACCATCTGACGCGCGGCGGAGCGGGTCTTGGCAAATCCCATGCGGTAGACAACGTTGTCGAGACGGGTCTCGAGGAGTTGGAGCAGGATGAGGCCGGTGACGCCACGGGTCTTCAGAGCGGTCTCGAAGTAGCGGCGGAACTGGCGCTCGAGCACGCCGTACTGGAAGCGGAGCTTCTGCTTCTCGGCAAGGGCGGTGCCATACTCGGAGATCTTGCGGCGGGAGCCCTTGGGGCCGTGCATGCCGGGGGGATAGGCCTTGTGCTCGAAGGCACGGGCCGATCCGGCGAGGAGAACGCCGTAGCGGCGGCTGACTTTGGTTTTGGGTCCTGTGTAACGGGCCATGGTAAATTAGGGTCTAGGGAATGGGTGATCGGGTCTTAGTATCTCAGATCAGACGCGGCGCTGCTTGGGAGGGCGACATCCGTTGTGCGGCACCGGGGTGACGTCCTGGATGACGGAGATCTCGAGGCCGATGGCCTGCATGGCGCGGACTGCGGACTCGCGTCCGGAACCGGGGCCCTTGACGCGAACCTCGACCTCCTTGAGGCCATGACCCATGGCCTGACGGCAGGCATCCTGGGCGACCATCTGGGCCGCGTAGGCTGTGCTCTTGCGGGAGCCCTTGAACCCCATCTTGCCGGCGCTGGACCAGCCAAGGACGGCGCCCCGAAGGTCGGTCAAGCTGACGATGGTGTTGTTGAAGGTGGCCTGAACGTGGGCGATGCCCTGGGTGATGTTCTTGCTGCCCTTGGCCTTGACGATCTTGGGCGGCTCGATCGGGTCGTCGAGGTTGAAGCTGACGGGAGCGGCGGGGGCGGCCTCCTCGGCCTTCTTCTCCTTGCTCTTCTTGGCTGCCTTGGGCTTCTTCTCCGCAGCGGGAGCGGCGGCTTCGGTTGAAGCGGCAGGGGCTGCGGCCTCAGTGGAAGCAACAGGGGCTGCGGCGGGAGCCTCGGGAGTTACCGGGGTCTCGGGAGTGACGGGCGTTTCTTCGGACATGAATGTGCGGTGCTAGGGATGGGCGGATTAGTCCTTGGAGCGAACGACGCCCACGGTCTTACGGGGCCCCTTGCGGGTGCGCGCATTGGTCTGGGTGCGCTGGCCGCGCACGGGAAGTCCGCGGCGGTGGCGGAGACCACGGTAGCAGTTGATCGCCTGGAGGCGCTTCAGGTTACCCTGGAGTTCGCGGCGGAGATCACCCTCGATGACAACCTTCTGCGCGGTGATGGCGGAGATGATCGAGCCGATCTGCTCGGGAGAGAGCTCCTTGGCGCGGATGTCGGGGTTGATGTTGGCCTGCTCGAGGACGCGCTTGGAGGTCTTCGGGCCGATGCCGTAAATGTAAACGAGCGAGGCTTCGATGCGCTTGTCGCCGGGGATTTCTACGCCGAGGAGTCGTGGCATGATCGTGGATGTGTGGTGTGGGTGCCGGGGAAAGGTGATCAGCCCTGGCGCTGTTTGTGACGGGGGTTCTTGCAGACCACTCGCACCACGTTGTTGCGGCGGATGATCTTGCAGGTTTCGCAAAGGCGTTTGACGGAAGCTCGGACTTTCATGCGTGAAATCAGCGACGTGTTGGCGTCGAGGAATGTCTGGTTATTGGCTTGGGCTGGATGGTGACTGCGGGAGTCGCTGGATGATTGTTCCTTGGTTCAGGTCGTAGGGTGAAACGCTGATCATCACACGGTGTCCCGGAGCAATGCGCGTGAAGCTCAAACGCAGTCGTCCGGATACCGTAGCTGGCATTCTTCTGCCTCCGGCCAGCTCCACTCGGAAGCGGGCCATGGACAGTCTCTCTACAACTAGGGCCTGGTGTTTTAAGCTATCGGAGGTAGGCATGTCAACACCTCAGGTTCATTTTCTGTAACAAGGACCGTATGCTCGAAATGGGAGGATGGCCTGCCGTCGGCGGTCACCACGGTCCAGCCGTCATCGAGGATCCGGACACCCTCCACGCCGAGGTTGATCATCGGCTCGATCGCAAGCGTCATCCCGGCCTTGAGCTTGGGGCCGGAGCCCTTCCTGCCGTAGTTCGGAATCTGGGGCTCCTCATGGAGCCTGCGACCGACGCCGTGTCCCACAAACTCGCGGACCACGCCGAGTCCCTCCCTGAGAGCCTCGGTCTCGATGTAGTTGGAAAGATCCCCCAACCTGCGGCCGGCGACGGCGTAGGGAATCGCTCCCTCCAGAATGCGCTTGGTAGCAGTGCAGAGACGCTCGGTCTCGGGATCGACGGCCCCGCAAGGGACGGTCGTGGCGGTGTCCCCGATCCACCCGTCCAGAATCACGCCCGTGTCGATCTTGACAATATCCCCGTAGGCAAGACGTCTGTTTCCCCCAATCCCGTGCACGACCTCCTCGTTGACCGAGATGCAGATCTGTCCGGGAAATTTGCGGTATCCCAGGAAGGCGCTCCGGCACCCCAACTCCGCCATGTACTCGGCCGCCTTGAGGTCGATTTCACCGGTGGTAACCCCCGGCGCGACAAGCTTGGAAAGACGATCGAGCACGATGGCGGCGGCGCGTCCGGCGGCGCGCATTTTCTCGATCTCGGCGGATGTCTTGATGGGAATGGAGGGCATGGGAAGAAAGGCGAAAGGAAAAAGGGAAAGTGAAAAGTGAAAAAAACGGTCTAACCGTTGTTTCTCAAGATACCAAGAGAAGCCCTCCGAGGCTTCCGGTTTTTTTCATTCTTCATTTTGCCTTTTTCATTGCTCCAACACCAACTCGGACAATTTGGCAAAGATCGTATCGCTTCCCTCCCCCGCATCAATGCGGTGAAAAAGGGTTGGTGCCGTTTTTTGATAGTAACCGACAACGGGGAGTGTCGACTCGCGGTAAACCCTGAGCCGCTCCTCGATGGCCTCCGCCGTGTCATCGTTGCGGCGCACAAGCACCGCACCGCACCTCGGGCAGGGATCGCCAGCCTGATGGCCGTGGAGCGATGCGCTGAATGTCGCTCCGCAGGCAAGGCATGAGAGACGCTCGAGGATCCTCCGTCTGATCTCCTCATCGGAAAGCTCAAGCAGGATCACCAGGTCCAGGGGCGCCTCCAGATCCCCGAGGGCTTTGTCGAGATGCTCAGCCTGCGTGACCGTGCGGGGAAATCCGTCGAACAGGAACCGGGGGCCGTTCTCCTTCATCCAAGCGGCGACGATCCGTACCGCCAGTTCGTCGGGAACCAGCAACCCCTTGCTTGTCCAGGCATCCGCCTCGCGTCCAAGGAGGGTACCCCGGGCGCACTCGGCGCGAAGAAGGGCTCCTGTCGAGACGTGGGGAATCCCGAAGGTGCGGGAGAGGCGGTCCGCCTGAGTCCCTTTCCCGGAAGCCGGCGGACCGAGAAGAACGATCCGCTGCCTCGACGGGTTCACGAATTCGAGTTCACGGATTCAGGGAGTCACCGCAACCAGCTTCCTATCGGTGACTGGTCAGGTAGATGGTCACTCCGGCGATCACGAGCAGGCCGAGGCCCGCGTAGAGCCAGACAAGCGAGGTGTCGCTGACGGAAGAGCCGCCGACCGAAGGACGAGGGGCGCTGCGACCACGGATCTTTCCCTTGCGGAGGAAGCCGTCGTAGTGACGCTGGAGCAGGAAGGTCTCGACTTGGCGCATGGTGTCGAGGGTGACACCCACGATGATGAGCAGTCCGGTGCCGCCGAAGAACTGTGCCGCCATGTAGGGGACGTTCAGTGCGCGGCTGAGGAGTTGTGGCAGGACGGCGATGATCACGAGGAAGATCGCACCTGCGAAGGTCAGGCGTCCCATGGTGTAGTCGAGGAAATCGGCGGTCGGCTTGCCGGGGCGGACACCGGGAATGAAGCCTCCGTATTTCTTGAGGTCGTCGGCGATCTGGGCGGGCTGGAACTGGGTGGCGACCCAGAAGTAGCTGAAGGCGAAGATCAACAGGGCGTAGAGACTGTAGTGCATCCATCCGGCCGAGAGCTGGTTGGCCCAGTAGACGGCCCAGGGCTTGTTGCCGAAAGCCATGTTAAGGATGGTCGATGGGAACAGCAGGATCGCCTGGGCAAAAATGATCGGCATGACGCCGGCATAATTCACCTTGAGGGGCATGTACTGCGTCTGACCGCCGTAGACCTTGCGGCCGACGACGCGCTTCGCATACTGGACGCTGATGCGACGGGTGGCCTGGGTGACGGCGATGACCGCGGCGATCACCAGGAAGAGGAATGCACAGAGAATGACAAGCACCACGGGGCTCACGGTGCTGGCCTCCCCGCCGCTCGGGACGAAAGTACGCCAGGCCTGAACGAGACCGGCAGGCAACTGGGCCAGGATGCCGATCGTGATGATGACGGAAATGCCGTTGCCGACACCGCGTTCCGTGATCTGGTCACCGATCCACATGAGGAACAATGTCCCCGCGGTCATGATCAGGACGGTGAGAAGGCGGAAGGGAACACCGGGATCCGCGACCAAGGGAACGCCGAGCTTGGCAATCGTCTCGGTGATGCCGGGCAGGAAGGGATTGGACTGCGGGCTCTCGAATGAGAGAGCCAGGAGCCAACCCTGGAAAATGCAGAGGGCGATCGTGGTGTAGCGGGTGTACTGGGCGATCTTCTGGCGACCTCCGTCCTCGCGGGCGAGGCGTCCGAGCTTCGGAATCACGGCCCCGAGCAACTGGAGCATGATCGAGGCACTGATGTAGGGCATGATGCCCAGCGAGAAGATAGCGCAGTTCCCGAGCGCTCCGCCCGAGAAGAGATTGAAGAGAGCCGCGGCTCCGCCCCCGGCACTGTGGTCGGCAACGTTGAGGAACCATTCACGAAGCACCTGGGCATTGACTCCCGGTGTTGTGATGGCCGCGCCGATGCGCATGATCACCACCATCCCGAGGGTGAAGAGGACACGCTGCCTCAACTCGGGAATCTTGAAGATGTTGGCGAAGGCCGAGATCATGCGTTGCGTCCTTGGTTACGGGCGCTCGGGCTGTTTGCCTTGGTGGCGCCCAGGGTTGCCTAGGCAGCCTTGACGGCCTTGCGAGGAGCAGCCTTCAGGATGGCACGACCGGCCACCTTGGTCTGACGCTCGCGAAGGACCAGGGATCCTCCGGCGGCCTCGAGCTTCTCCTTGGCGGCGGCGCTTGATTTGTCCACCTCGACGGTGAACTTCTTCGTCACGGTACCGCGGGCGAGAAGCTTGATTCCGTCGTTGCGGCCATGGACCAGACGGAGGGAGCGGAGAGCAGCCTCGTCGATCTTGGCACCGGCCGGGAAACGCTCCTCGAGGGTGTCGAGGTTGATCACGGCGTAGACGGGCTTGAAATCGGTGTTGTTGAATCCGCGCTTGGGGAGACGGCGGATGAGGGGCATCTGGCCGCCTTCGAATCCGAGTCGGACGCTTCCGCCGGAACGGGCGCGCTGTCCCTTGTGACCGCGGCCGGAGGTCTTTCCATGGCCGCTGCTTTCGCCGATACCGAGACGCTTGCGGCGGTGCTTGGCACCGGGACGGGGGGCGAGGTTGTGAAGTCGCATTGTCATTGTGAAATGGGGTTAGGCGGCCGCGGTGACTTCGGGGGCTGCTGCTTCCTTCACCTTCTTGCCGCGCAGCTTCATGATCTCGTTGCGGGGACGGAGGCTGGTGAGGGCGGAGAGGGTGGCCTTGACCACGTTGGCGTGGTTACTTGAGCCGAGTGATTTGGCAAGCACGTCGCGGATGCCCGCAGCCTCGATGACGGCACGCACACCGCCGCCGGCGATGACGCCGGTACCAGGGGAGGCGGGACGGAGCAGAACGCGTCCGCCGCCGAACTCGCCGAAAGTCTCGTGCGGGATCGTGTTCTCGGTGATGGAGACGGGAACCATCGCCTTGCGGGCAGCCTCGGAACCCTTGCGGATCGCCTCGCTGACCTCGTTGGCCTTGCCGAATCCGATACCGACGCGTCCCTTCATGTCACCGGTGACGATCAGGGCGCTGAAGCTGAAGCGGCGGCCGCCTTTGACGACCTTGGCGCATCGGTTGATGAATACGACCTTCTCGATCGTGTCCTTGGGAGTGTCGTCGACCGGCTTATCCCGGCGTGGTCCGCGTTTGGGGCGTTTGTCGTCCATAAAAATCAGAACTGGAGGCCTCCCTCACGGGCGGCGTCGGCGAGGGCCTTCACCTTGCCATGGTACATGAAACCGCCGCGGTCGAAGACAACCTTGGCAACCTTCTTGGCGAGGCCGCGCTCGGCGATGAGCTTGCCGACCTTGATGGCGGTGGCCACGTTGGCACGGCTGGAAGGATCCTTGCGGAACGACTCCTCGGTCGTGTTGACGCTGGCGATGGTGGCACCGGCGAGATCGTCGATGACCTGGGCCGTGATGTGCTGGCCCGAGAAGTGGATGGCAAGGCGGGGCCTCTCGGAGGTGCCGGAGACTTTCTTGCGAAGGCGGACGTGCCGCAGTTTGCGTGAATTGGTGGCTGACATGGTTGTGTCCTTGGCTTGCTTGGATTACTGGACGGTCTTGCCTTCCTTGCGGCGGACCTGCTCGCCGGCATAGCGGATGCCCTTGCCCTTGTAAGGCTCGGGCGGGTAGTAGGCGCGGATATCGGCGGCCACCTGGCCGACGAGCTGGCGGTCGATCCCCTCGATCGAGATCTTGGTGTTGTCGGTGACGGCAACCTTGATCTCCTTGGGAATCGGGAAAAGGACGGGATGGGAGTATCCGATCGAGAGATCGAGCTTGTCCCCCTTGACGGCGGCACGGAAACCGACGCCCTGGATCTCAAGATCCTTGCGGAATCCTGCGCTCACGCCGGTGACCATGTTGTTGACAAGGGCGCGTGAGAGGCCGTGCAATGCGCGGACTTCGCGGTTTTCGCTTCCGCGTTCGACGGTGAGCTTGGTTCCCTCGACGGTGAGGGAGATGGCCTTGGGAAGCTCCCAGTTGAGCTTGCCCTTGGGGCCCTCGACGGTGACTTGGTTGCCGTCGGCGACGGTGACCTTGACTTTGTCGGGAAGAGTGATGGGTGTTTTACCGATACGGGACATGGCAGGAAGGATGGTTACCAGATGTAGGCGAGAAGTTCGCCGCCGACTTTCTGTTTGCGGGCCTCGTGACCGGAGAGGACTCCGCGCGAGGTGGAGAGGATGGAGATGCCGAGACCGCCGAGGACACGGGGAATCTCCTCGCTGCCGACATAACGGCGAAGGCCGGGTCGGCTGATGCGGCGGAGTCCGGCGATCGCGGGGGTCTTGCCGACATAGCGGGGACGGATCTTGATGCGGGGATGGGTCTCCTTGTTGTCGAGCTCGTACTCCTCGATGTAACCCTCGCGCTTGAGGATGGCGACGATGTCGCTCTTGATCTTGGAATACGGGACGTAGAACTCGTCCTTCTGCACGCTGACAGCGTTGCGGACGCGGGTGAGAAGGTCTGCGATGGGATCGGTCAATGCACTCATGGAAATCAGGCGGCTGCGGTTTCTGCGGCTTCGGTCTTCTCAACCTTCTTGGCGTTGCGGCCGACGAAGGGCATTCCGAGTTCGGAAAGGAGGGCGCGTGCCTCGTCGTTGCTCGTCGCGGAGGTGACGATGGTGATGTCGAAACCGATGTTGCGCTTGATCTTGTCGAGCTCGATTTCGGGGAAGATGGACTGGTCGGAGACACCCAGGGTGTAATTGCCGTTGCCGTCAAAGGCGCGTGCGGAAACACCGCGGAAGTCACGGATGCGGGGGAGTGCCGTCTTGATGAGGCGCTCGAGGAACTCGTACATGAGGCGACCGCGGAGGGTCACTTTGGCACCGATCGCCTGGCCGGCGCGGAGCTTGAAGTTGGAAATGGCCTTCTTGGCGATGGTCTCGACCGGCTTCTGGCCCGTGATCGTCTCAAGCTCGTCCTTGGCGATTTCCAGCGCGGCCTTGACGTCGGGTGCGGAGGCGATGGAGGTGTTGATGACAACCTTCACCAGACGCGGAACCTGATGGACGTTCTTGTAACCGCGCTTCTCCTTGAGAGCGGGGATGATCCGAGTGGTGTACTCGTTCTGAAGTTCGGCAATGGGCAGTGACATGTCGCTGTATCCTTTGTTGATGTGGCTTCCCGGGTGTTATTCGGCCTTGGCCTTCTTGGCCGGCTTCTTGGCGGCCTTGGGCTTGGCCTCCTTGCCCTCTGTGGCGGCACCCTCACGGGTTCCCTTCTGGAGAAGCTTGACGTTGGAAATGTGGATGGGGCCTTCCCGCTCGATGATCGCGCCGTTGGGCTGCTCCTGCGAGCGGCGGACGTGCTTCTTGATCATGCGGACACCCTCGATGACGACCTGGTGCTTGGCGCGGTTGACCTGGAGGATCTTTCCTTCGGAACCACGATGGTTTCCGGAGATGACCTTCACGAGGTCGCCGGCGTGGACGTGGGTATTGATGAGCTGCAGAGCGGGCATGGCTTGGAACTTCTTGGGTGTTAGAGAACCTCGGGGGCCAGGGAGACGATCTTCATGAAGTTTTTCTCACGAAGCTCGCGGGCGACGGGTCCGAAGATACGGGTGCCGCGGGGATTGAGGTCCTTGTCGATGATGACGATGGCGTTGTTGTCGAAGCGGAGGTAGGAACCGTCCTCGCGGCGCACGGGCTGCTTGGTGCGGACGATGACGGCGCGGACGACGTCACCCTTCTTCACGGTGCCGCCGGTGGCGGCTTCCTTCACGTTGGCGGTGATGACATCGCCGACGCGCGCAGTAAGTGTGCGCTTGCCGATGACGCCGATCATGGTGGCCATGCGGGCGCCGGTGTTGTCGGCGACGTCGAGGCGGGAGCGGATCTGGATCATGGTGGTGGTTCCTGAAAAATGTGGTTGGCGGACGGGGCGATCAGTGACGGATCACCTCGACGAGGCGCCAGCGCTTAAGGCGGCTGAGGGGGCGGGTCTCCATGATGGAGACGCGGTCCCCGACCTTGGCCTCGTTCTTCTCGTCGTGAACGTGGAATTTCTTGACCTGCTTGACGATCTTGCCGAAGAGGGGGTGAGGGACGCGGGTGATCGTCTTGACGACGATGGTCTTGTCCATCTTGTCGGAAATCACCTCGCCGACGCGGGTCTTGCGGAGGGAGCGGGCCTCGGAGGCCGTGGAAGTTGTGGCTGTGTCGTTCATCGTTGCTGGTGCCTTGGTGATTCCTGGCTGTTATGCGTTGGTTGCCTTGGTCTTGGCCGTCAGGACGGTCTCGAGCCGGGCAATCTCGCGGCGCAGGGTGCGCAGGAGGTGGGGCTTCTCAAGCTGGCCGGCCTGCTGCTGCAAACGGAGATGGAAAATCTCCTGGCGCAGTTCCTTTTTACGGGAAGAGAGTTCAGTAGGCGTCAATTCGCGGATTTCGTCAAGAGTCATATGGAGTTGCCTGTGATTTTTACCGTGGTGGTCGCCGCCTTAGGATGCGTGGTGGCGGGTGACGAACTTGGTGCGGATCGGGAGTTTGTTGGCGGCGAGTCGGAGGGACTCGCGGGCAACGGTCTCGGAGATACCGTCGAGTTCGAAGAGGATGTTGCCGGGACGCACGGTGGCGACCCAGTACTCGGGCTGACCTTTACCTTTGCCCATTCGGGTTTCCGGCGGGCGGGCGGTGACGGACTTGTCCGGGAAGATGCGGATCCAGAGCTTGCCTTTGCGCTTCATGTTGCGGGTGAGCGCGACACGGGCGGCCTCGATCTGGGTATTGGTGATCCAGGCGCGATCGAGCGTCTGGAGACCGAATTCACCGAAATCGATGTTGATATTGCGCGAGGCGTTCCCGGTGCGGCTTCCGCGCTGGGTCTTGCGGTATTTGACTCGTTTTGGCAGCAAGGGCATGACTTCTCTCCTTTAGAAAATTTGTGTGACTGGAATTGGGTTAGGCGACGGCTTCGGTCGACTCAGCGGGCGCCTGTGGGGCGACGCTGCGGGGCTCAGAGGGTTGCTCGGGCTTCTTGCAGATCCAGCACTTGACGCCGATCTTGCCGGCAACGGTGTCGGCCTCGGCAAATCCGTAGTCGATGGTGGTGCGAAGGGTGTGAAGGGGAATGGTTCCGGCACGGACAACCTCGGTGCGTGCGATTTCGGCACCGCCAAGACGGCCGCTGGCGCGGATCTTGATACCGTCGGCACCCATGTCCATGGCGATCTGCATCGCCTTCTTCATGGCGCGGCGGAATCCGATGCGGCGCTCAAGCTGGCCGGCGACGCTCTCGGCGACGAGCTGTGCGTCCATCTCGGGCTGCTTGATCTCGATGATGTCGATCTTGGCCTGCTTGCCTCCGGCAAGACGGGAGACCTCGCGGGTCATGGTCTCGATCTCGCTTCCCTTGCGGCCGATGACGATGCCGGGACGGGCGGTGAAGATGGTGACGCGGACGCTGTTCCAGGCGCGCTCGATGACGATGCGGGAAACCGCGGCGGTCTTGAGCTTCTTCTTGAGCCAGTTGCGGATCTGCTGGTCTGCGTAGAGGAAGTCGGCGAATTCCTTCTCGGAGGCGTACCAGCGGGAAGCCCAGTCGCGGGTGACGGGAAGGCGGAAGCCGATCGGATTGACTTTTTGACCCATAGTGAGTGTGCGTTGGTGGCTTGGTGCGTGGTGTTACGCGTTGGATTCGGGAGTTGCCTCCGGGGTGGCTGCGGGGACAGGTGCTGCCGCGGCTTTCTTGGCCTTGGCCTTACCGGAAGTCTTGGGCTTGTCGGAGCGGCGGACGATCGGCACCTCGTCGGTGAGGACGATGCGGATGTGGCTGTTGCGCTTGCGAACCGGACCAGCGCTACCGCGGGCCTTGGGACGGACACGCTTGATCGTGGGGGCCTCGCCGATGACGGCCTCCTTGATCACGAGAAGCTCGGGACGGAGATTGTTGTTGTGCTCGGCGTTAGCGATGGCGCTCTTGAGGGTCTTGGCGATGAGAGGAGCCGCTTTCTTCGGGATGAAGCCAAGCTGCTGGAGGGCATCGACGGCAGGAAGGCCCTGGATCTCACGGGTGACCTCGCGGGCCTTGAAGGCGGAAATGCGCGCGTAGCGGTGGGTGGCGATGACTTGCATGGATGGAATTAGCGGGTTGAGTCGATGATGAGAGTGTCGCCGGTCCTGACGGTGTCGGCGGGGGTGACTGTGTTCTGGACGATGGCGCCGCTGACTGCGTCGCGGACATCGACGACGCGGACGGAAGCGATCTGCTTCTCACCGCGCCATACTTGGAAGGGCATGCCGGTCTTGACGCCTTGGCGGGAACCCAGATTCGCAACGATCAGGGCGAGGTCAGGCTTCGTGTCGACGACGCGGCCGGTGGTCAGTCCTGCACCGGACACATTCTTTGATTCCTGCCCGCCGATGAACGCGGAGGCGGAACGGAGTCTCTCCTCCACCTTGAGTCGGGACTTGGCGTCGATTCCCTCGGAAGTCTTGAGAAGCTCCATGACCGACTCGGTCAGGGCGACAAGCTGCTCGCGGGCGGCATCCTTCTCCTTCTGGAGTAGGCGCAGATCGCGGACGGCGGCTAGAAGGCGCGTGCGGAGGGCATCGGTCTCGTTGCCGGCAGTCTGGATACCAAGGGCCTCGGCCCGTGCGGAAAGATCGTCGGCCTTGCGCTTAAAGAGTTCGGTCTCGCCGTTGGCGACGGCCAGGCTCTCGGTCAACCCCTTGATGGCCGCCTCGGAGAGGATCAGTTTCTCGCGCAGGGTTGCAGTGCTCCCCTCACCCATCTGCTGGGCCACGGCCGCAGCAACCGGCAGCCCGAGAAGGGCGGCCGCGGTAGCAGCGGAAAGTTGGCGGGAGCGGGTGGACATGGGTTACGGAGCGGAACGGTTACTTGGTGACCTTGGCGGTGTGCGAACCGTGCTTCTTGAAGATACGGGTCGGCGCGAACTCACCGAGCTTGTGACCGACCATGTTTTCCGTGACGAAAACAGGGATGAAGGAACGGCCGTTGTGCACGTTGAAGGTGTGACCCACGAAATCGGGGGTGACGGTGGAGCGGCGCGACCAGGTCTTGATCGGCTTCTTGGTGTTGCTCTCGTTGAGCTTGTCGATCTTCTCGAGGAGCTTCCACTCCACGAATGGTCCTTTTTTGAGTGAGCGTGCCATGGTGTGTTATTTCTTTTTGCGGCGCTGGACGATGAACGTGTCGCTCTGTTTGTGTTTGCGGCGTGTCTTGAAACCCTTGGAAAGCTGGCCCCAGGGGCTCATCGGGTGATGGCGTCCGCCACCGCCCTTGCTCTTGCCCTGACCGCCACCCATCGGGTGATCGACCGGATTCATGGCCATGCCGCGGGTCTGCGGACGGATGCCCATCCAACGGGAACGGCCGGCCTTTCCGCTGGAGACGTTCATGTGTTCGATGTTGCCGACCTGGCCGATGGTCGCGTAGCACTCCTCGTTGACCCTGCGAAGCTCGCCGGAGGCCATCTTGATGAGTGCATAGCCACCTTCGCGGTTGCTGAGGATCGCCTGGGACCCGGCGCTGCGGACGATCTGACCACCCTTGCCGGGGGTCAACTCGACGTTGTGAAGCGCGAGACCCAGAGGAATCGACTTGAGAGGGAGGGCATTGCCGACATTGGGCTCAGCGGCCTCACCGGCCTGAACCTTGGCACCGACGGAGAGACCGGCAGGATGCAGGATGTAAGCCTTCTCGCCATCAGCATACTGGATGAGTGCGAGGCGGGCACTGCGATTCGGATCGTACTCGATCGCGATCACATCGGCGACCGCGTCGCGACGGCTGCGCTTGAAATCAATGATGCGGTAATTCTTCTTGTGACCGCCGCCGCGATGACGGGAGGTCTTGCGGCCCATGTTGTTGCGGCCGCCGGTGCGCTTCTTGCTCTCGATGAGGGACTTCTCGGGCTTGCTCTTGGTGATCTCCTCGAAAGAGGGGAGCGCCTTGAACCGCTGCGAGGGAGTCAGGGGGCGGAAGGTTTTGAGTGCCATGGTCGTGGAATCGGTTGATGGGACGTCGGAAGAATTACGCGATGTCGATCTTCTCGCCGGCGGCGAGGGTCACGATGGCCTTCTTCCAGTGGGCGCGGCGGCCGAAATCTGCGCGACGCTCGCGCTTCTTCTTGCCCTCCACCTGGGCGGTGTTGACCGAGGCGACCTTCTTCTTGAAGAGGGTCTCGACGGCCCGCTTGATCTCGATCTTGTTCGCGGCGGGTGCCACGCGGAAGACGTACTTGTTGAGCTTCTCGGAGAGAAGGCTGGCCTTCTCCGTCACAAGGACGCTCTTGATGATGTCGTGTGCTTCTTTCATGCCTGGTAGCTAATTTAAGTAGCCCGGGTTAGCCTTGGAGGCGGTTGCCAAGGGCCTCAAGGGCATCCTTGGTGATGATGATCTTGTCGAAGGCGAGAAGGTTCTCGGTGTTCACCTCGGCGGCCGTCATGAGGAGGTCGCTTGCGACATTGCGTCCGGCCAGAAGGGTCGGCTCGCTGAACTTCGTGGAGACGATGAGCGTGCGGCGGACACCACCGTGGGCGCCGGTCACCAGGGAGACGAACTCCTTGGTCTTGGGCGACTTCACCTCGAAGGAATCGACGATGAGTACGTCGCCGGAAAGGATGCGGGCACTGAGAGCCTTGCGGAAGGCGAGGCGCTTGACGGCCTTGGGCGTATTCTTGGCGTAGCTACGGGGATGGGGTCCGTGGACAACACCGCCGCCGGACCAGACAGGGGAGCTGGCATACCCTGCGCGGGCGCGGCCTGTTCCCTTCTGCTTCCAGGGCTTCTTGCCGGAAAGGTTGACGGTGGCCTTGGTCTTGACCGAGGCGGTTCCGCTGCGGCGGTTGGCGCGCATGGCGACGACCACGTCGTGGACGGCCTGTGTGCCCTTACCGTCGGTGATGATCTCGATCTTGGCCTTCTTGGCCGCGTCGGCTGTGAGAATAGTGGCGCTCATGGATTACTTGGCGGCTTTTGCGGATTTCTTCTTCGAGGGGCGGATGACCACGTTGGCTCCCTTGGCACCGGGGATGGCGCCGCTGATGAGGATTACACCCTCGGCCTCGCGGACCTGAACGATCTCGAGATTCTGAATGGTGATGCGTTCGTCACCCATGTGACCGGGCATGCCCATGTTCTTCCATACTCGTCCCGGGGTGAGGCGGTTACCGATGGCGCCGTTACGACGGTGCATCATGGAACCGTGGGTCTCAGGCTGTCCAGCGAACTTGAAGCGCTTGACGACGCCCTGAAATCCCTTGCCCTTGGATGTCGCGATGACATCGACGAACTGTCCGTCCTGGAAGGTCGAGACCGGGAGGTCGACCGACTCGGGGGCGGTCTCACCGTCCTTGAGTCGGAACTCGCGGATGAAACGCTTGGGAGTCGAGGAAGTCTTTGCAAAGTGACCCTTCTGGGCCTTGCCGACGCGCTGCTCCTTCTGGTCGCCGAAGCCGACCTGGATAGCGGAGTAGCCGTCCTTTTCCTTGGACTTCACCTGAAGAACGCGATTGCCGCCGGCCTCAATGACCGTGACGGGGCGGATGCGACCCTTGGTGTCATAGACACGGGTCATGCCGATTTTTTTGCCGAGAACGCCGATGCTCATAGGATTAGGGTTCGGGATAAAGGGGTCAGATCTTGATGGTGATGTCCACGCCGGCGGGAAGGTTGAGCTTGCGGAGCTCATCGACGGTCTTGGCGGTCGGCTCGAGGATGTCGAGCAGGCGCTTGTGGGTGCGAATTTCGAACTGGTCCATCGACTTCTTGTCGACGTGCGGGGAGCGGTTCACCGTGAACTTCTCGATGCGGGTCGGAAGCGGGATGGGTCCGGTCACTTTGGAGCCGGTGCGCTTGGCTGTCTCGACGATCTCGAGAGCCGAGATATCAAGGAGGCGGAAGTCGAAGCCTTTGAGGCGGATACGGATGCGTTGTCCTGCGGCCATGGTCGTGATGGGTTAGTTTTTCTGGTCAAGGACCGCGGCCAGTACCTGGGCCGGGACCTGTTCGAAGTGGGAAGGCTCCATGGAGTAGGAAGCACGTCCCTTGGAGAGTGAGCGGATGGAGGTCGCGTAACCGAACATCTCGGAGAGGGGAACCTCCGCGTTGACGCTGGTGACGATTGCCTTGGTCTCGATGGACATGATCTTTCCGCGACGGCGGTTGAGATCACCCATGATGTCGCCCTGATACTCCTCGGGAGTCACGGCCTCGACCTTCATGATCGGCTCGAGAAGGATCGGCTTGGCGTTCTTGAGTCCATCCTTGAGCGCGAAGATAGCCGCCATCTTGAAGGCCATTTCGTTGGAATCCACATCGTGGTAGGAACCGTCGACGATCTCGATATGGACGTCGATCACGGGGTAACCGCCGACGACACCGTTGAGCGCAGCCTCGTTGAGGCCCTTGATGACGGCTGGGATGAAATCCTTCGGGATGGAACCACCAACGGTCTTGTTCTCGATCGTTACGCCCTTGCCCTTTTCGTTCGGGGCAATCTTGATGACAACGTGTCCGTACTGACCGCGTCCACCGGACTGTTTGACGAGCTTACCTTCGCCGTCAGCCGCGCTAAGGATGGTCTCCTTGTAGGCGATCTGGGGCTTGCCGGAGTTCGCCTCGACCTTGAACTCGCGCATCATGCGGTCACGGATGATCTCGAGGTGGAGCTCGCCCATGCCGGCGATGATGGTCTGGCCGGTCTCCTCGTTGGTGAAGACCCGGAAGGTCGGGTCCTCTTCCGAGAGACGCTGGAGTGCGTTACCCATCTTCTCCTGGTCGGCCTTGGTCTTGGGCTCGATGGCCATGGAGATAACCGGATCAGGGAAGGAGGGAGGCTCGAGGGCGATCGGATCGTCCTCGGTGCAGAGCGTGTCACCGGTGGTGATGTTCTTGATGCCGACGATAGCGGCGATGTCACCGGAGTAGCATGTGTCGATGTCCTCGCGCTTGTCGGCCTGGATCTGGATGAGTCGGCTGATGCGCTCGCGCTTCCCGGTACGGGGATTGAGCACGGTGTCGCCTTTGCTCAGTTTGCCGGAATAAACGCGGAAGAAGACGAGCTTTCCGACGAAAGGATCGCTCCAGAGCTTGAAAGCGAGCGAGCAGAAAGGGGCGTTGTCGTCGGTGACGGCGAACTTATCCTCACCATTGTCAGGATCCATTCCCTTGGCGGGAGGGATGTCGATCGGGCTCGGGAGATAATCAACAACGGCGTCGAGGAGATACTGGACACCCTTGTTCTTGAAGGCGGAACCACCGGCCACAGGAACGAACTTGTTGGCCGTAGTTTGGCGGCGAATCGCCTGCTTGAGCACCTCTCGGGTGACAGGCTTCTCCTCAAGGAAGAGTGTTCCGACTTCCTCGTCGAGGTCGGTCATCTGGGAGACCAAGTCCTCGTAGGCGGACTCTGCAAGATCCTTAAGTTCTGCCGGGATCTCCGTGATGGTGTAGTTGGAGCCCATGCTGGCGTCATCGGCGTAGATGACGGCCTTCTGGTTCACGACGTCGATCTGCCCCTGGAGGTTGTCCTCGGCACCGATCGGGATGAGGATCGGCCAG
Source organism: Verrucomicrobiia bacterium (assembly GCA_040380225.1). Lineage (GTDB taxonomy): Bacteria > Verrucomicrobiota > Verrucomicrobiia > Chthoniobacterales > UBA6821 > UBA6821. The sequence goes on from JBEIJN010000012.1 coordinate 17,670, forward strand.
GCATTGGCTCCGAGCTTGGTGCGCATGTCGTTCACTGCGTTCGCAAAGTTGGCACCGGTGCGGTCCATCTTGTTGACGAAGGCGATGCGGGGAACGTTGTACTTGTTGGCCTGGCGCCAGACAGTCTCAGACTGGGGCTGAACACCGGCGACTCCGCAGAAGACGGCGATGGCACCGTCAAGAACGCGCAGCGAGCGCTCCACCTCGGCCGTGAAATCCACGTGACCCGGGGTGTCGATGATGTTGACGCGCATCTTGATGCCGTCGAACAGCTTCACAATGTCATCCTGCTTGATCTGGTTCCAGCTGCAGGTGGTGGCGGCGGAGGTGATGGTGATGCCGCGCTCGCGCTCCTGCTCCATCCAATCGGTGGCGGTGGTTCCCTCGTGCACCTCGCCGATCTTGTGGATCATGCCGGTGTAGAAAAGGACGCGCTCGGTGAGGGTGGTCTTGCCGGCGTCGATGTGCGCGCAGATCCCGATATTACGGGTGCGCTCCAGCGGAAAGGCGCGATCCGGGGAGTTCGGATTGGCAGTAGCGGTGCTCATTGCGTTGATGGGATAAAGAACAGAGGGATTGGGTCTACCAGCGGAAGTGGGCGAAGGCGCGGTTGGCCTGGGCCATCTTGTGCAGATCGTCGCGCTTCTTGATGGCGGCACCCTGGTTGGAGGCCGCTTCCTTGAGCTCGGCGGCGAGCGCCCTGGACATCGGGATGCTCTTACGCTTGCTGGCGAATCCGACGATCCAGCGCATGGCAAGTGCCAGCTGGCGTTCGGCGGGAACCTCCATGGGAACCTGGTAGGTGGCGCCGCCAACACGACGGCTCTTCACCTCAAGGCGGGGACGGGCATTGTCCATGGCCTTCTGGAGGACATCGAGGGGGTCGACCGCCTCGGTGCCGTCGCGAGTGCTCTCGATCGCGGTGTAGACGATGCGCTCGGCCAGGGAGCGCTTGCCACCGCGCATGACGGTGGTGATGAGGCGGGCAACGAGCGGGCTGCCGTAGCGGAGGTCACGCTTGACTTCCTTGGTGATGACGCGTTTGCGGCGGGACATGGAAAAGAACGGTTGGTGGTTGCTTGGAGATTACTTCTTCTTGCCACCCTTGGCCTCTTCACCGGCCTTGGGGCGCTTGGCTCCGTACTTGGAGCGGCCACGGCGACGGCCGTCGACCCCGAGGCAGTCGAGACTGCCGCGGACGATATGGTAACGGACGCCGGGGAGATCCTTCACACGGCCTCCGCGCACGAGAACGATCGAGTGCTCCTGGAGGTTGTGGCCTTCGCCGCCGATGTAGGCGATCACTTCCTGGCCGTTGGTCAGGCGTACCTTGGCGACCTTGCGGAGCGCGGAGTTGGGCTTCTTGGGGGTGCGGGTCATCACCTGCACGCAGACGCCGCGGCGCTGGGGACAATTCACGAGGGCAGGCGACTTGGACTTCACCTTGACCTGGGCGCGGCCCTTGCGGACGAGTTGGTTGATGGTTGGCATTTGGAAATGTTTTTTCTCCCATGCTTCTTCGTGCGCCTCGCAGCCATGGTCTGCACTTCGTGATTGTGAAGGAACAGATCCGCATCGCTGCGGAGCTTGTGGCCCCGAAGAAGTCGGGAGGTGGGAAACTAGGGAAACGGGGATAATCTGCAAGAAGATTTTTACTTTTCGTCAGAGATATTTTTTTAGAAGTCCCGCCGGGGCATTCCTTCACGGCGGTCGGATGATGAATTTTCCGTGAAAAAATCCGCCAATCTCCCCGCGCACACCGCTCACGCGCTTCACGCATCCCTCCGGCGCAGAATGACCGGAAACACTGAACCCAAGCCCCTCCGTGCCGGATCAATCCCGATGCCTTACAACCGAATCACCACCCCCCGATGCTTCCGAAATCCGGCACGCGCGCGCAGGAAGCAGCGTCCGGATGGATGACACCAAGCGGTATCCCAGATCGGCGAGCACCCGGAAGGCGGGAACATTCCGGTAGAGCTTCCAGAGGAGAGCGCCGGCGGGACTTGAACACAGTTCCATCATCCGGAAGACAGCCGCCGCGCCACGTCGGATTTCACCGCCGGTCTCGATCAGATGGAGTGCCCCCATCGGTTGATCGGCCTTGAATCCATAGGCCTCCCCGGCTCCCGACTGCACCGGGGCAAAATCGATGACCCCCTCCCCTGCCTTTCTCCACCTCACCATGGATCGGCTGCAGAAACCGCACGACCCGTCGTAGAGAACCAGATGCTTGTCCGGCGAGGATGTGGCCATTCCCGTTCGTATACCCATTCCTCCCCGCCTGGCCAATCCATTCGCCCCGGCACCACTCTCCCGTTGCCCCTGCCAAGGGCGGGAGCTAGGGTCTCGGCGTGACACTTCGCCCGATAGCTTTTCTTTGCCTCCTCCCGCTTCTGGTTCTTGAAGTCCATGCCCAGAGCGCTGAGCAGATCCTGCAGGCGGCCCGACTGAGTCCCACGGCCAGTCCGGCCAGCCTGCAAGCGCAGATTCGGGGAGAGGGTCAACCCACCCCCTTGAGGATCAAGCTCAAGGACCGGGTGATCAGCTACTGTTTCTCCAATCCCGACCAGACGCTCCTGCTGAAGCTGGATCAGAACCGGACCCGGCTTCTCGAAAAGAAAGGGGACGCGACCAATGCCGTCACCGGGACTCACCTCCATGACGAGGTGCGCGACAGCGGCGTCACGTATCAGGATCTCTCGCTGGGATTTCTCTACTGGCCACTTCCCATTCTACAGGGAGAGGAGACGGTGAAGACACGTCCCGCCTGGAAGATCGACCTGCAGGCCCCCTCCGACGAACCGGTCTACGGAGTCGCTCGCGTCTGGATCGACAAGGAGAGCGGGGCGATCCTGCGCATCGAGGGATATGATAAAAAGGGCCTGCTCCTGAGGCGCTTCGAGATCATCTCGGCCCAGAAAATCGATGGCCTCTGGATGCTCAAGCAGATGCGCATCGAGAGCTTCGAACCGGGAAAGCCGGATCCCATCTCCCGCCGTTACCTCGAGGTACTCGGGAAGGACTAGAAGCTAGGAGTTAGGAGTTGGAAGTTGGGGTAGGCGATCCCAACAGCCTGAGCTGATAAAGTCGAAGGTCGAGAGCGGACAGCAATCAGCCTGAAAGCTGAATTATGAATTATGAAATGGGGGCAGATCGTCAATCAACCCAGCTCCCAGTTGATGCCATCCGCCGCCCGGCGGACGGTGCCACCCCTCCGGGGCTACGACTATGTCGTAGTCTACCGCGCCGCTTCCGAGCGGCTTGGTTCCCAGCTTAAACTTTCTCCGCGGCGGAGCTTCCGAAGAGGCCCGAGGGGCGGATCAGCAGGATGACGATGAGGATTCCGAAGGCGATCGCATCGCGGTAGGAAGAGAGGAAGGAGCCGCCGAGTAGGCACTCCGTGAGACCGAGCAGCAGACCACCGACAGCGGCTCCGGGAAGGCTGCCAATCCCGCCGAGCACCGCCGCCACGAAGGCCTTGATGCCGGGAAGAGTCCCCATGAGTGGCTCGATGGAGTGAATGTTCATGGCGTAAAGCACGCCGGCCGCACCCGCGAGCGCCGAACCAACCGCGAAGGTGAGCGAGATCACGGCGTTGCTGTTCACGCCCATGAGCGAGGCCGCATCGCGGTTCTGCGAAAGGGCGCGCAGGGCCAGACCGAAGCGGGTCCGCAGGACGATCTCGCGGAGACCGACAAGCAGCACCAGCGTCACCACGATCACCAGCAGATGGTTGCCCGACATGGTCACCCCCTGCCCCAGTGAGATTCGGATGGGAGGGAGAAGGTCGGGAAAGGCCTTCTGGTTCACCCCGAAGAGGATCTGCCCGCCGTAGGAGAGAAGCAGTGAGACGCCGATCGAAGTGATGAGCACCGCGAGCTTCGGCTGATCACGCAGGGGCCTGTAGGCCAGGCGCTCGATCACCACGCCGAGGATGGCGCAGAGGAGCATCGCCCAGAGCAGGACGGCGGCCGTGGTCATCCACGGATCGGGGAGAAAATGATGGATCACGGGCGCCGCGTAGAAGCCGGCAAAGGCGCCGATCATGAGGACATCACCGTGGGCGAAGTTGATGAACTTCAGCAGTCCGTAGACCATGCTGTATCCCAGCGCGATCAGCGCGTAGATCGCGCCGAGTGAGAGGCCGTTGATGAGTTGCTGCAGGAATTCGTGCACGGAAGGAGACTAATCAGGAACCCGGCCAATCGGGAAACGATATTGCAGCGTCCGGCGCCGTCGGGAGAAGGGCTTCAGAACCGGACCGCCGCCTGCGTGCCGAGCACCAGGACATTCCCGAGGGTGCCGTTCTGCTGGGGGTTCATGATGTACTCGAGAAAAGGCTTCACGGAGATCCACTTGGTCAGCATGCACTGGTAGTCGATTTCAACGACCCCTCCCCATGTCGGCTGTGGTTGCGCGGGGTAGACGGCCTTCCCTCCGGCAATGGCGGCGGCGGTCTGGATCTCGTAAGTCTGGTGATAGGCCGATTCGGCATCGGAACTGAACCAGGCCGAACCGAGCGCTACCCCCAGCCGGTCGTCGGGACGCCCCGGAATAAGCCCCTGATAGATAAGACCTGTCTGGTAGTAGAAATCGAGCAGGCTGTAGCGACTCGGGGAAAAACTCCAGGCGTTGAACATGTAGAGCCCCTTCTTGGAAAAATTGCGGGCGGGGGATGGGTTTTTCCCGGGGGATTGATCAGGTTCCTTCACGCGGTAGAGCAACTGGTCGGCCTGGAAATACCAGGCCCAGGAGCCCATGTTGAAGGAACCGACATTGACAGCCTTGGCCTTGGACCCCGAACCGCTCCGGGTCACCGGGAGAAAATTCTCGTCCTGAATTCCCCACCAGATCATGCCGAAAGCATACTTGCCCTCGAGTTTGTCACGCCCCAGCCTGGGCTCCCAGCCGAACTCGGAGCAGACGTAGAGACCGTTCGGGTTTCCCGTGTTTCCATTGGGCTGCCCTTCTCCCACGGCGTTCCACCCCGCGCCGCCGAAGCTGGAGAGACCATTGTTGTTCACGGAGCCGCGGGCATTGGGGTTGGGCTTTCCAAGCTGACTGGAGGGGACTGCCGTGTAAGGGGCCACCTGGGTGGGGGCGTAGACGCCCTGAACGGCTCCGGCGGCGTTCGGAATCGCCAGGTAGAGGCCGCCTATGGCGTAGGTTGATTTGGTGGGCCTGATCCGCAGCGTGCCACCCCATGCATCGTAGGTGCTCGACCAGGGGATCTTCGCCGCAACGTTGTTGTTGTAGGCGGGATCACCGGCAAAGGTTTCCCGGGCGCCTCCCCCGCTGTTCCCCCCGATGCCCTTGGCGCTGGCAATCTGGTTGTTCTGGAAGAGCTTGGAGAGCGGTTGTTGGAGGAAGAAATCGTAAGGATTCATCCACCCGGCATTGATCATGAAGGAGCCGTTCTCGGTCATGTATTCGAGATACTGGGCCATGAGGCGAAGTTCCTTGCCGCTTTGAATGTTGGAGGGATTGAAGCCGTTCGCGGCACCGGTGATGAGGTTGATGTCGTCGCCGTCGCGGTATCGGAAATTCGAGTAGGCCTTCAGGCCCTTGAGATGGAGCTTTTTCCCAAAGTCATAGATGAAGGCCAGCTTGATCTGCTCATCGAAGGCACTGCCCGTCCGGTATCCGCCGGCCACGCTGCCGTAATAGTTCCCCTGCCAGTCACCACCGACACTCAAACCGTAATCGGCTAGCCTGCTCTCGACTCCGTTGATGAGCTCGAATTCCTTGCGTGTGACCGCATCGAGCGTGGCTCCTGCAAACGACATCTGACTGCCGACTCCCCTGCTGACGGCACGACCGCTCTCCTTCAGGCCATCCTGATAGTGGATGGCACTGGTGACATCGGATCCGATTTCCGTGTAGACCGCGGTGAGATCGGAAGGGAAAACCATGCGGATCGAATTCCCGATCCTGTCGAGGAGTCTGCCACCGGCCGAGGGCGCGGAGGATGACGCCGCCTGATCAGCTGAAGCAGGGGAAACGGGAGAAGCCGAGGGGCTGGTTCTCCCCTTTTTCCTGGGAGCATTCCCCTCGAGTTCCTCGGTGGGATCCATGAACTTGGGAGGCAACCCCTGCGCCTCCACCCGGATTGATCCGGGAAGAACGCCCAGCAGGACGGCAGCAAGGAGATGGCGCGTATTCATCACGGTTCCGGTTGAATCATGGCTTGTAGCCACCGCCGCTTGAAATGCTCAAGCGGATCAACGTCACGATTTCGCCATGCGGTTGAGCGATGTTTGCCGGAAGGAATTGCTGATGCCACACCGGAAGGAATTGGCTCCACGAAAAAGCCCCCGGGAGTCTCCTCTCCGGGGGCTTTCTGGAATTTCTCGTGAGGGCTTTAAGCGCTCACGGTGACAGGATGGGGGCCTCTGATTAAGCGGCGGTTCCTGCGGCTGCCTGGTCGCGGTCTTTCATCGCGGCCTTGCGGCTGAGCTTGACCTTGCCCCTGTCATCGACGCCGATGCACTTGACCCAGATGACGTCGCCGTTCCTGACGACATCCTCGACCTTGTTGACGCGGGTGTCCGCAAGCTCGGAGATGTGGACGAGGCCGTCCTTGCCGGGGAGCACCTCGACGAAGGCGCCGAACTCCTTGATGGAGACAACGGTGCCCTGATAGAGCTCGCCGACGGTGATCTCCTTGGTCATGCCCTCGATGATCTCCTTGGCGCGCTTGAGGCTCTCGCCGTTGCTGGAGTAGATGTGGACGAGGCCGAAGTTGCCATCCTCCTCGACGTTGATCTCGGCACCGGTCTCGGCAACGATCCCCTTGATGGTCTTGCCGCCGGGGCCGATGATGAGGCCGATCTTGTCCTTCGGAATGGTGACGGTCTCGATGCGGGGGGCGTACTTGCTCATCTCTCCGCGGTGTGCGGGGAGGGTCTGCTTCATGTGATCAAGGATGAGTCCGCGGTTCTTGCGGGCGTCGTCGATGGCGGTGGCCATGAGCTCGTGGCTGATGCCCTTGAGCTTCAGGTCGAGCTGGAATCCGGTGACTCCGGCCTCGGTGCCGCAGAGCTTGAAGTCCATGTCGCCGAAGTGATCCTCGCTGCCGATGATGTCGGTGAGCAGGGTGTGGCGGGTGAGTTTGCCCTGATCGTCATTCTCGGTCACGAGACCGACGGAGATGCCGGCAACGGGACGCTTGAGGGGAACACCCGCGTCCATGAGGGCGAGCACGCCGGCGCAGACGGAGGCCATCGAGGTGGAGCCGTTGGACTCCATGACCTCGCTGGTGACGCGGAGGGCGTAAGGGAAGTCCTGCTGACTCGGGATGACCGGGAAGATCGAGCGCTCGGCGAGGGCGCCGTGGCCGATCTCGCGGCGGTTCTGCCCGCCGAAGCGACCGGTTTCGCCGACGCTGAAGGGAGGGAAGTTGTAGTGGAGCAGGAAGCGCTTGGTGGTCTCGCCGCCACCGTAGGCGTCGATCATCTGGGCCTCGTCGGCGGTGCCGAGGGTGGCCAGGGCCATCGCCTGGGTCTCGCCGCGGGCGAAGAGGGCCGATCCGTGCGCACGGGGCAGGACGGTGGTCTCGCTGGAGAGTTGACGGAGTTCGGCAAGGCCGCGACCGTCGCAGCGCTTCTGCTTGTCGAGGATGCTGACGCGGAAGGCCTTCTTCTGAAGGTAATCAAACGCCTGCGAGATCTCGAACTTGGTGGCGGCGGGGAACTTCTCAAGGATCTTGGCGCTCACCTCGTCGCGGAGTGCACCGACGGCCTTGCCGCGGGCAACCTTGCTGGGGGTGTAGAGGGCGGCCTCGATGCGGTCACCGGCGACCTGATAGGCGATCTCGAGCATTCCCTCGTCGACGTTGAGGAGGGTGAACTCGCGCTTCGGCTTGCCGGCCTTGGCGATGAGCTCGTTCTGTGCGGCGATCAGCGGACGGGTCTGCTCGCGGGCGAAGTCGAGAGCCTTCTTGAACTCCTCCTCGGGGAGCTCGTTGGCGGCACCCTCGATCATGATGACCTGCTCGCCGTCTCCGACGTAGACGAGATCGAGATCGCTCTCCTCACGCTGGGTGTGGGTGGGGTTCACCACGAACTGTCCGTTGATGCGTCCGACGCGGACCGCTGCGATCGGCTTCTCGAACGGGATGTCGGAGACGCAGAGGGCCGCGGAGGCGCCGTTGATGGAGAGGATGTCGGGATCGATCTCGCCGTCAGCGGAGAGCAGGATGCTGATGATCTGCGTGTCGTAGAAGTAGTTCTTCGGGAAGAGGGGGCGCAGCGGACGATCGGTCATGCGTGCGGTGAGGATCTCCTTCTCGCTCGGACGGCCCTCGCGCTTGAAGTATCCGCCGGGGAACTTGCCGACGGCGGCGGCCTTCTCCTTGTAATCGACGGTGAGCGGGAAGAAATCCTGGCCTTCCTTCACGGAAGTGGCGGAAACGGCGCTGACGAGGACGATGGTCTCGCCGGAGCTGACGACGACGGCTCCGTCGGCGAGCTTGGCGATCTTGCCGGTCTCAAAGCTGATAGGGTTCTGGCCGACTTGGGCCGTGATGGTGGTGTGTGACATGGGAATGGGTGTTTGTTGGGTGGAATGCGTGGATCCGATCAGTGCGCGATGATTAGCGGGCGCCCGGAATGACGGATGGCATCCGGAGGGATGCCTGCATCGGTGTGATGTGTCGGTTGAGTGAATCCCTCCGCTGAAAACGTGCGGAGGGTGTCAGGGTTGCTTGGGTGGCGGAATTGCCCGGTCAGTGCCATTATCCCCAAGGAGTCCCGGATCCATGAGGATCAGGGAGCCGTGAGGGAACGGAGAACCTGGTGGTCCGTTACTTGCGCAGGTTCAGTTTCTCAAGAACCGCCTGGTAACGCTCGCTGGCGCTATCCTTGAGGTAATCGAGAAGACGGCGGCGAGTGGCAACCATCTTGAGAAGGCCGCGACGGGAGGAGTGATCCTTGGCGTTGCCTTTGAGGTGTTCGGTCAGGGCGGTGATCCTCTTGGTGAGGGTCGCTACCTGGACATCGGCGCTGCCGGTGTCCTTCTCGTGCAGCCGGAGTGCTGCGATTTCTGCTGTTTCTGTCGTTGTCATTTTTTAGAGGGTCGGAATGTAGCCTCCCCCGGGAATCCTGGCAAGGAGTTTCGGGCAGTACCTTTCCAAGGCCACCGAATCAATTCGGAACTTATCAAAAAAATCAGGAACATGGGAAAAATCCCTGATCCGGCCACTGGAAGCAATGATGAGCCGTTTTGGGCTTTCTGCCTCCAACCTAACAGTCTAAAAGCCTACAGCCTCAAAGCCTCTTACTAAGACTCTTCCAAGCCTCTCCTTCATCATGTCCGAACTTTCCAAAGCCTACGCCCCGGCGGATGTCGAGGCCACCTGGTATGCCCGCTGGGTCGATTCCGGTTGCTTCACCGCCGATCCCTCCTCCACGGCTCCCTCCTACTCGATCGTCATCCCCCCGCCGAATGTCACCGGGATCCTGACCCTCGGACATGTCCTCAACAACACCCTGCAGGACATCCTTGCCCGCCGCGCCCGCCAGACCGGGCACGAGGTTCTCTGGCTTCCCGGCACCGACCACGCCGGCATCGCCACCCAGACCGTCGTCGAGCGCCAACTCCGCAAGGAGGAGAAAAAGACCCGCCACGACCTAGGCCGCGAAGCCTTCCTCAAGAAAGTCTGGGAGTGGAAGGAAAAGCACGGAGGCATCATCATCGGGCAGCTGAAGAAACTCGGCGCCTCCTGCGACTGGTCGCGCGAGCGCTTCACCATGGACGAGGCTTATGCCCGCAAGGTGCAGGAGGTCTTCGTGGATCTCCACGGGAAGGGCCTGATCTACCGGGGCAAGCGGATGGTGAACTGGTGCCCCGTTTCCCTCACCGCCCTGAGCGACGAGGAGGTCATCCCCAAGAAGCAGAAAGGCTACCTCTACCACTTCAAGCTCGAGGTGGTGGAAGCACCCGGCACCTGGCTTGAGATCGCCACCACGCGTCCCGAGACGATCATGGGTGACACAGCCATCGCCGTGAATCCCAAGGATCAGCGCTACTCCCACCTGATCGGCAAGCATGTCCGGCGTCCCCTCCCCCTCGATGTCGAGGTGCAGCTACCGATCATCGGCGACGAGGCGGTCGATTTCGAATTCGTCACGGGCGTCCTCAAGGTGACCCCCGCCCATGACAAGACCGACTACGAGATCGGCCTGCGGCACAACCTCCCCGTCATCGACATCATGAATGCCGACGGGACTCTCAATGACCTTGCGGGAGATGGCTTTGCCGGACTCGACCGTTTCGAGGCGCGGGCGGAAGCCGTCGAGCGACTGAAGGAACTCGGCCTCCTCACTAGGGAGGAGCCCCATGAGAACAACGTCGGCTTCAGCGAGCGCGCCGATGTCCCGATCGAACCCCGCCTCAGCGAGCAGTGGTTCCTCAAGTATCCGAAGACCGTCGAGGCCCGTGACGCTGTCCGCAACGGACTCATCAGGTTCTTCCCCAAACGCTGGGAAAAGGTCTACGACCACTGGCTCGAGAACATCCAGGACTGGTGCATCAGCCGCCAGCTCTGGTGGGGACACCGCATCCCCGTCTGGTATGCGCCGGAGGGCAGCGGCGAAGGACCACGCATCCAGATCGAATCTCCCGGCGAGGGATGGACCCAGGATCCCGACGTGCTCGACACCTGGTTCTCCTCCTGGCTCTGGGCCCACGACACCATGGACGATGCCGTCCGCGCCAAGTTCTACCCGACAAGCGTGCTCGTCACCGGACCCGATATCATCTTCTTCTGGGTCGCCCGCATGATCATGGCCGGGCTGGAGTACACCGGGGAGATCCCCTTCCGGGATGTCTACTTCACCGGCATCATCCGCGACAAGCAGGGCCGCAAGATGTCCAAGAGCCTTGGGAATTCTCCCGACCCGCTCGACCTGATCGCCAAGTACGGGGCCGACGGCCTCCGCTTCGGCATCATCCGTGTCGCCCCGCAGGGACAGGACATCAAGTTCGACGAGAAGCAGATCGAGGAGGGCCGCAACTTCTCCAACAAGCTCTGGAACGCCGCCCGCTTCCGCGAGATGCAGGGCCCGTGCAACCCCTCGCTCGATCCGTCTGGACTCCCCCTTCCCGATATCGCGATTCACCTCCTGCACCGCTTCGACACCATGCACGCCGCGCTGCGCGGGGCCTATGCCGACTACCGCTTCCATGAGGTGGCGGGCCTGCTCTACGACTTCTTCTGGGGCGATTACTGCGACTGGTTCGTCGAGGCGGCCAAGCCGATCCTCAACGGCTCTGACGAGCAGGCCAAGAACGCCATCCTGACCGTCATGGACGCCACCCTCTCGGGCACACTGCGCCTTCTCCATCCGCTCATGCCCCACGTCACCGAGGAACTCTGGAAGCGCCTCGGGTTCCAGGCCCCCGCCTCCGCATCGGGAACCGGAGAACGCGCCGGCCTGCTTCTCTACACGGTGCCCCCCGCCGAAAAGCTACTCAACCTTCCCGAGTCCGAGATCACCGCAGCCAGCACGCGCACGACCGCGCTCTACGCGGCCATCCATGCCGCGCGCAACCTCAGGGCGGAATTCAAGATCCCCTCCCAGCAGCAAGTCCGCTTCCTGCTGGCCCCCAAGGAAGAGATCCACGACTCCCGGCGCGCCATCTTCGCGGGTCTCACCAGGGCCTCCGGCCTGGAGATCCTCAAAGAAATGCCGCCCGCCGGGACTCCCAGCGTCGTCACCGACCTGGGAACCATCTACATGCCGCTGGAGGGACTGGTCGATCTCGATGCCGAGCGGAAGCGCATCGCCGCCGAGATCACCAAGGTCGAGGCCGAACTCGTCAAGGTGGAAGCCAAATTGGCCGACACCTCCTTCGTGGAAAAAGTTCCGGCCAACGTCCTCGAGGATCACCGCCAGCGCCGCGAAAAGTGGAGCGAAAAGCTTGAGACGCTCAAGACAACCCTGAAGACTCTGGGATAAAGAAGGAAAGAGACTCACAGGGATGAAGGAGATGAAAGGGATGGATTTTCTGCACTAGAGCCTAAAACATAGTCCCATGACCCAGTTGCCAGCTTCCAACTCCCAGCTTCCCCTCGACCGGCTCTTTCTCTTCATCATGGCCGGTGGCAGCGGGGAACGTTTCTGGCCCGTCAGCCGCTCCGCCACCCCGAAGCATCTGGTCAAGCTTCTCGGCGACCAGACCCTGCTCGAGCAGACCACCCGCAGGTTTGAGGGAATCATCCCCCCCGAGAGGATCTTCATTCTCACCAACGAGGTGCAACTGGAGGCCACGATCGCCGCCCTCCCCTTCCTGCCGAGGCAAAACATCATCGCCGAACCGGCCAAGCGCGACACCGCCCCCGCCGCCGCGCTTGCCACCGCCATCGCGCGCTCCCTCCGACCGGATGCCCTCGTGGCGCTGTTCCCGGCCGATCACATGATCCATGATGCGGCGACCTTCCGCCGACAGGTCGGGGAAGCCGCCGCCTTCGTCGCGGAGCATCCCGCCATCCTCACCTTCTCGATCACCCCGACCCACGCATCGACCGGCTTCGGCTACCTCGAGCTTGGAGCCGACTTGGAGACAAAGGGTTCCAGTCGCTTCCTCGCGGTGAAACGCTTTGTCGAGAAACCCGATGCGGACCGGGCGCAGGAATTCTTCGCCGGGAAAAAGCATGGTTGGAATGCCGGCATGTTCCTCTGGCAGGCGGAGACCTTCCTCTCCGAGTGCCATCGTCACCAACCGGAGCTCGAAAACTTCATCCGGAACTATCCCCGCGAAGGGGACGGAAAGGCCTACCTTGCCGCGAATTTCCCGAAGCTTCCGAAGATCTCCGTCGACTTCGCCATCATGGAGAAGGCCTCCGATGTCGCGGCCCTGGTCGCCGAGTACGACTGGGATGATGTCGGCTCCTGGACAGCCCTCCCCGACCACCTTGGCAAGGATGCCGACGACAACACCCTCGTCGGCCAGGTCGTCACCCTCGATGCCGGACGTAACATCGTCGTCGCCAAGAAAAGAACCGTCGCCCTCTGCGGAGTCAGTGACCTCGTTGTCGTCGAGACCGACGATGCCATTCTCGTCTGCCACCGCAATGCGGCGCAGCAGATCAAGAATCTCCCCCTCCCCCCGGAATTAAAATGACCGGAGGAAAGGCTGAAGGGGTTTAGACTGAAGACTGTTAGGTCAGCAATCAGGGGAGTCCACAGTCGATAGTCGAAGGTCGAGGGCAGAGTAGGATATCAAAACCTCAGATGTCGGAATTCCAGGAATGTCGGCAGTCATACGTCCTGAGGCCGTGCACACTAACTCCCGAGTCAGTACTGACAAAGGGCCTTAATGAGGCCTCCCCTCACTACAAGGCTTGGAAGTTTGGATGCCGCGCTAGGCGCGCGAGCGAGGCTGTATTTTAACTACTGCGAGCGAGCAGCAACACCGCACGGAGCCAAAAGAAGAAAGCCTGAGGGTAAGGCGAAGGGATTTTAGATGCGGGGCTAGACGCCCAAGCGCAGCTGTATGAGACATACTGCAAGCGCAGGGCAACGCCGCCCCGCGCTAAAAGAACAAGCCTACAGCTTCAGCTTGGGGCCGGTGAGCCCTAACCACTGCTTGCGCTGATCCGGGGTGAGGGTCGCGTAGATGCTGCGGCCGACGCTCTTCTGGAGACGGCGGAGGTCGAGATCCTTGCGGAAGGAGTTGATCCTGCCCTCATGGAAGCGCTTCATGATGGAAGCGGCCTTGGTCTGGTCGTAGGCATGGATTTCGCCGATCTTGCGGATCTGGCGGTCGTCGAGGCCGAGGAGCTTCTGCTCAGAGGGGGATGTCAGGAGCGAAGCACCGAGCATCTGGCGCTCGATCTGGCGGAGACGCTGCTGCTGCGAGGGGTTAAGGACATTGAGGGCGCGACGGTTGTAGGAGGCACGGTAGGCGTCGATATCCGCGGAGGCCTTGGGAGCCAGCTTGGAGTCGAGAAGGCCGGCCGAAGCCACCACTCCGACCTTGGCCTTGTACTCGGCCCTGAGGGAATCGAGCAGGGCGCACTGGAGCGAGGAGAGCTTCAAGTCCTGACGCACCGGTTCGAGTCCAAGGAGGACGGGAACCGAGGCGGGACTGTCGGGAGTGGCACTGGTCTTGGCGCCCACCATGGACGCGGAAGCCAGCAGGACCGTCAGGAGGAGTGCGGTGCGTTTCATGGTAGATGCAGGTCGGGTGCCGCATGCCTGAAGGCTCAGGAAGCCTGCGCGATGATCCCCTCGAGCTTGACGATATCCTCGCCGAACTTGCGGATGCCCTCGGCCAGCTTGTCGGTGGCCATGGCGTCCTGATTGAGGAGCCAGCGGAAGCTCTTCTCGTCGACGGGGATCTTTTCGATCTCCATGGACTTCGCCTTCTCGGGGCTGAGGACGCGGGTGAGAGGCTCGGTAGAGGCCTCAAGCTTCTCAAGGATGTCGGGGCTGATGGTCAGCAGGTCGCATCCAGCCAGGGCGACGATCTCGCCGGTGTTGCGGAAGCTGGCTCCCATGACCTGGGTCTCGAAGCCGTACTTCTTGAAGTAGTTGTAGATGCTGTGGACGGACTGCACGCCCGGATCCTCGAGGCCGGTGTATTCCTTGCCGGTCGTGGCCTTGTAGTAGTCGTAGATGCGGCCGACGAACGGCGAAATGAGGCGGATGCCGGCCTCGGCGCAGGCGACTGCCTGTGGCATCGAGAACATGAGCGTGAGGTTGCAGTTGATCTTCTCCTTCTGGAGGATCTCGGCGGCGCGGATGCCTTCCCAGGTGGAGGCGATCTTGATCAGGATGCGCTGGCGATCGACACCGGCCTTCTCGTAGAGACCGATGAGGTAGCGGGCCTTCTCGAGGGTCCCCTCGGTGTCGAAGGAGAGGCGGGCATCCACTTCGGTGCTGACGCGGCCGGGGACAATCTTGAGGATCTCACGACCGAAGAGGATCAGGGTGTCGTCGATGACTTTCTTGTAGAGGGCGCCGCTGGAGAGGCTGGAGCCCTTGTTGTCGGCGATCGCCTTGTCGAGAAGGGTGCGGTACTCGGGCTTGAGGACGGCCTTGAGGATGAGGGAGGGATTGGTGGTGGCGTCCTGAGGGGAGAACTTCTTGATGTCCTCGAAATTGCCGGTGTCGGCGACGACGGTGGTGAACTGCTTGAGGGCTTCGAGTTGGTTTACGCTCATAAGGTGCTAGTGTTGGTGATTCGTCCGAAGGAATGCAATTCCTGAATTGCTACAAAGCATTTTAGGCTTAAGGCCGAGGACTTAATACCAAGGGTGTTAGGCTGAAGACTGAAGGCTGAAGGCGGGAATCCTCCTGAGTTCCTTATTGAAATGCCTCTCTGCCCCTCTGCGCCACTGCGGGAGAAGTCTGATATCACCCGCTCTAAGGAACCGCTAAATAGCGGGAAGCCAATCTGGAGTGAATCAGAGGTGTTCTTCCCCCCGCAGGCTGTGCAGGTGGATCGTCTTGGTCTCAAGGTCGTGGACGGCGCGGATGTAGCGGACCGTGCGACTGCGGGAGCGCATCAGGATGGAGTGGGTGATCGCAGTCTTCCCGATAAGCTTCACCCCGGGAAGCAGGGGACTATCGCTGATGCCCGTGGCGCAGAAGACGGCGCTGTCACCGTGGACGAGTTCATCCGTGGTGTAGACACGCGCGATTTCTTCAGGAGAGAGTGTTTTCAGAAGCTCTTCACTCTCCTCCGCGTCGCGCGGCCACATGCGCACGAGAATCTCGCCGCCAAGAGCCTTCATCGCGGCGGCGGTAAGGATCCCCTCGGGGGCCCCACCCATGCCGACAAAGAGGTCGATGCCCGAATCGGGGAGTGACGGCGCCACGGCGGCGGTGATGTCGCCGTCTGCGATCAGGCGCAGGGAGGCGCCCTCCCCTCGCACGGTGTCGATGAAGTGCTGGTTGCGGGGGCGGTCCAGGACAGTGACCACGAGATCGCTGATCCTCTTTCCGAGGGCATCGGCGGTGATCTCAAGGATGTGGCCGAAGGGGAGGTCGAGCGAGATCGCGGGGGCGATGCCGTCTCGGATCGCCTTGGCCACCTTCGGGCCGTAGGAGAGCTTCTCGACGTAGAAGCTGGGGATGCTCACCATGCTCCGCTCGCGTCCCTCGGGAACAAGCACCGCGGCCATGACTGAGATGGAGTTGGGCATCCCCTTGGAGATGTTGCTGGTGCCGTCGATCGGGTCGAGGGCGATGTCGAAGCGCGGATCCCCCTCTCCCCAACGCCCGAGCCGGTCGCCAAGGAAGATTCCCGGGGCGTTGTCCTTGATCCCTTCGCCGATGACCACCTCGCCCCTGATGTCGACGAGATCGAACATTCCGCGGATGGCATCGCACGCGGCGGCATCCGCGGCCTCCTTGTCACCGCGCCCCATCCACTGGAGGGAGTGCAGGGCGGCATTTTCCGTGGCGCGGACGAATTCGAATTCGACCATGCGCTCGAGATCCTTGATTTCCTTCATGACAGCGGGGTTTTTGAGGAAGAGTTAAACGACCTTGCGGGCCATCGAGGCCTTGATGAAATCGCGGAAGAGGGGATGCGGCGTCTCCGGCTTGCTCAGGAACTCGGGATGGAACTGCACGGCCACAAACCAGGGATGGTCGCGGTTCTCGATGATCTCTACGAGCGATCCGTCGGGCGAGGTCCCGGAAATCACAAAGCCCTTCCCCTCCATCCGGGCGCGGTAATCGCCATTGAACTCATAGCGGTGACGGTGACGCTCGGCGATCCCTTCCTGCCCGTAGGCGGCATGGGCCTTTGATCCGGGCGCGAGCACGGCGGGCCAGGAACCGAGACGCATGGTCCCGCCCTTGCCGGTGACCTTCTTCTGGTCGTCGAGCAGGGCGATCACGGGATGGGGCGTCGCGGGGTCGAACTCGGTGCTGTTGGCCCTCTCCAGTCCGCAGACATTGCGCGCAAACTCGATCGAGGCGATCTGCATGCCGAGGCAGATCCCGAAGTAGGGGATCCCCTGTTCCCTCGCGTAGCGGGCCGCAGCGATCTTTCCCTCGGTGCCCCGGTCGCCGAATCCGCCTGGAACAAGGATGCCCGCGACACCGGCGAGATGTTTCTCGGCGCCGTCGGCTTCCAACTCCTCGGCATCCACGATCTTGAGATCGACCCCGCAGTCATTGGCGCCACCGGCATGGCAGAGCGCCTCATAGATGCTCTTGTAGGCATCCTGAAGCTCCACGTACTTGCCGACCACGGCGACAGTGACGCGGCGCGAGGGATGGACAATCGACTTCACGATCCTCTTCCACCCCTCCATGTCGGCGGAAGGAGTGCTCAGGTGAAGCAGCTTGCAGACCTTCTCGTCGAGCCCCTCAGCCTGAAGCATGAGGGGGAACTCATAGATGGAGTTCTCGACATCACGGGCCTCGATGACCGCGTCGACGGGCACGTTGCAGTAGAGGGAGAGCTTTTCACGGACCTCGGGCTCGAGCGGCATCTCGGTGCGGCAGATCAGGACCTCGGGCTGGAGACCGATCTCGCGGAGCTTGGCGACGCTCTGCTGGGTCGGCTTGGTCTTCAGTTCGCCCGCGGCCTTGATGTAGGGGACGAGCGTGACATGGAGTAGGATCGCGTTCTCGTGTCCCACCTGAAGGATGAACTGGCGGATCGCCTCGAGGAAGGGAAGCCCCTCGATGTCGCCTGTGGTCCCCCCGATCTCGGTGATGAGGATGTCAGCATCGCCCGCCTGTTCAAAACTGCGGATGCGATTCTTGATCTCGTCGGTGATGTGCGGAATGACCTGGACCGTCTTGCCGAGATAGTCGCCGCGGCGCTCCTTGGAGAGAACGGATTCGTAGACCTGACCGCTCGTCAGGTTATTCTCGCGGGTGAGCACGCACTTGGTGAAGCGCTCGTAGTGCCCGAGATCGAGGTCGGTCTCGGCACCGTCGGCGAGCACGTAGACCTCGCCGTGCTGAAGGGGATTCATCGTTCCTGGATCCACGTTGAGATAGGGATCGAGCTTCTGCATGGTCACGCGAAGTCCGCGATGTTCCAAAAGAGTCCCCAGGGATGCTCCGGCAAGACCCTTGCCGAGAGAACTGACCACGCCGCCCGTCACGAAAATGTATTTCATGGGCTACAGATCATAGGGGCTCGCGCGCGAAAATCCAGCACGGCCGTCGGCACGGATAAAGATTCCCCGCAGAGTCCCATGGGAAGTGACTTGAGAGGCGGAAGCAGTGAGCCGGGGAAAGGAAAAATGCCGTAACGGCTGCGAAGCAATGGCCGGGCCAGCCATAATGAATAATGAAAAAACTTTTGCTCCAACGCGGGAAGCCCGTTGGAGGCGGAAACAATAGGCAATCCCATGGGATTAACGGACGAGGGAAACCGCGGAGAGAGCGAGATTTCGAGTGGTCTGAAGGATCACCCCAAACAGCCTAAAAACTGACCCCAAGCAAGCGGGCAAAGAGTTCTTTCCGGCGTTCATGCTCCTCGTCGCTGAGGACGGAGACGAGCGTTCCGCCGTTAATGTCGGGGATCTCGATCCAGGAGCGGCACCCTCCGAATTTCTTTTCCATGGGCAATGTCACCGCTGGTTCCAGACGGTAAATGCGCACGAGGGCGACATTGATTCCCTCGCCACCCAGGGAACCCTTTCCCGTGTCGTAGACAAAGCGCTCCTCGATGACGGAGGCATCGAGCACATGGAGATCGGCGAGGCGGTGCAGGGCTTCCTTGTCGTTGATCCTGCCGGCCCATTCGAGGGAGGCGACATGAGCGACGGTCACCTTGTCGGGATCCTGCTCGGGGAGAACCGCGCCGGGGAGCCTCACCTTGTCGACCTGTCCGTGAAACCATGTCGGAAAGAGATAAAACTCCTCATGGTCAAATCCGAACCCTCCGCGCCCTTCGGCGATACCACCCTTCCGCAGGATCACGCTTTGCTGACCCGATCCGAGCGCCTCGCAGACGAGTGCCCATTCTTTGAATGCAACTGCCATGCTACCGAAATACCCCCGTGCTTCCCCGGGCTCCATCAAAAACAGCATCGGCTTCACTTCGTTCACCATCCCCGTTAACCTCCCCGCATGGTCACCATCACCTCCACCTACGACGGCGGTCTCCGCTGCAGCTCCACCCACGGCCCCTCCGGCGTCGCTCTCATCACCGACGCCCCGGTCGACAACCACGGCAAAGGGGAGAGCTTCTCCCCCACCGACCTCGTCGCCACGGCCGTCGCCAACTGCATGATGACGGTCATGGGTATCGCGGCGGAACGCCACGGGATCGACCTGAAGGGAACCACCGTCACCATCGGCAAGGAAATGAGCACCGATACCCCCCGGCGGATTGTCGCCCTGAAATCGGTGATGACCATCCCCCTCCCCTCCGATCACCCGCAGCGCGCCCTTCTGGAAGCCGCCGCCAAGGCCTGTCCCGTGAAGCAGAGCCTCGATCCCCGGATCGACACCACGGTGGAATTCAGGTGGGTGGGCTGATATCCGCCCAAGCGGATATCAGGGAATGATGAAACTTGAGACCTGAGACCTGAAGAAGCAGTCATTCAAGCAAGTGATGGCAAATCTTCCACTTGCTCCCTTTCAGGTTTCAAGTTTCAGGTCTCATCCCTCCTTCTCACTGTATCCACAAAAAGCTGACGCCGGGGTTGGAGCGTTCGAGGTCGGGGTCTTTGCGGAGTTCAGGGGCTGCGGTGATCATCTCGAGTGAGGCGGTGTGGAAGATCGAGAACTCCTCTCCCGAGGCGGATCCCAGGATGTCGCCGTCGCGCTGATACTCGGCAAAGACTTTGCGGAGTCCGGTCCGCAGCACCCCGCCCCGGCCTCCGGATCCGTAGCCGTGGATGATTTTCAGTACGGAAATGCCGTCGCCGTGGCATTTACGGACCTCAAGCAGGAGGCGTCTCTTGGCCTCCTCCAGCGTGGGCAAACCCTCCTTGATGGTGACGACTCGGAGGGACACCGGGGCCGGATTACTTGGTGCTGAAGGTCAGTTCACCCCCGGAGACATCGGCATGGATCGTCTGCCCCTCGTGGATCCTGCCATCGAGGATCTCCATACTGAGGGGGTCGAGGATCTTCTGCTGGATGACACGCTTGAGCGGTCGGGCACCGTAGGCGGGATCATACCCCTCCTTGGCAAGGTAGGCGCGTGCCTTGTCGCTGAGCTCGAGATGGAGGTTCTGCTTGCCGAGTCGCTTGGCCAGACGGGCGAGCTGGATGTCGACTATCCTGCCGATCTCCTTGTCGGAGAGCCGGTCGAAGATGACGATCTCGTCGATGCGGTTCAGGAACTCCGGACGGAAGTGCCCCCGGAGCGCCTCCATCACGCGCTTGTTGCGCTCCGCGACGGAGAGATCCTCCATGATGAACTGACTGCCGATATTGCTCGTCATGATGATGACGGTGTTCTTGAAATCGACCGTGCGGCCCTGACCATCGGTAATGCGACCGTCGTCGAGAACCTGCAGGAGGACGTTGAAGACGTCGCCGTGGGCCTTCTCGACCTCGTCGAAGAGCACGACGGAGTAGGGCTTGCGTCGGACAGCCTCGCTGAGCTGGCCCCCCTCTTCGTAACCGACATAACCGGGAGGCGCACCGATCAGGCGGGCCACGGTGTGCTTCTCCATGTACTCGGACATGTCGAGGCGGACAATGGCGTTGTCGTCGTCGAAGAGGAATTCCGCAAGCGCCTTGGAGAGCTCGGTCTTCCCGACGCCGGTCGGCCCCAGGAACATGAAGGATCCTATCGGGCGGTTCTCCTCCTGGAGTCCGGCACGGGCGCGTCGCACCGCATTGGAGACGGCCTTGATGGCCTGCCCCTGGCCGACGACACGCTCGATGAGTCGATCCTCCATCTTGACCAGCTTCTGCCGCTCACCCTCCTGCAGGCGTGAGACGGGAATGCCGGTCCAGACGGAGACCACCTTGGAGATGTCCTCCTCGGTGACCTCCTCCTTGAGCAGTGCCGACTGGCCGCTCTGGGCGAGCTTGGCGTTATGCTCCTCAAGCTTGGTCTGGAGATCGGGAATGCGGCCGTACTGGATCTCGCTCGCCTTGGCGTAGTCTCCCTGGCGCTGGGCGATCTGAAGCTCGTTCCTGAGGGCCTCGATCTGTTCGTTGATCTTCTGCGACTTGCCGATCTCCTCCTTCTCCTTCTGCCAGCGGGCCTTCAGCCCCGAGGCGGTCTCCTTGGTCCCGGCGAGTTCCTTCTCGAGCTTGGCGAGGCGCTCCTTGCTCGCCGCATCCTTCTCCTTGCGGAGTGCCTGGCGCTCCATCTCGAGCATCATGATCTGACGCTCCATCTGGTCGATCTCGGTCGGCATCGACTCGATCTCGATCTTGAGGCGTGAGGCGGCCTCATCGACCAGATCGACGGCCTTGTCGGGCAGGAAGCGGTCGGAAATGTATCGGTGCGAGAGGACCGCGGCGGCGACCAGCGCGGCATCCTGGATGCGGACGCCGTGGTGGACCTCGTAGCGTTCCTTGAGCCCGCGCAGGATGGCGATGGTGTCCTCGACGCTCGGCTCATTGACCATGACCGGCTGGAAGCGGCGCTCGAGGGCGGCATCCTTTTCGATGTACTTGCGGTACTCGTCCAGCGTCGTGGCCCCGATGGTGCGGAGTTCCCCGCGGGCAAGCTGGGGCTTGAGGAGATTGGAGGCGTCCATGGATCCCTCGGCGGCACCCGCGCCGACGATGGTGTGAAGCTCGTCGATGAAGAGGATGATCTCCCCCTCGGAGGCGGTGACCTCCTTGAGGAAGGCCTTGAGGCGGTCCTCGAACTCACCGCGGAACTTGGCGCCGGCCACCATCGAGCCGATGTCCATGGCTACGACCCGCTTGTTCTTGAGCGACTCGGGAACGTCCCCGCTGACGATCCTACGGGCCAGCCCCTCGACGATGGCGGTCTTTCCCACGCCCGGCTCGCCGATGAGAACCGGGTTGTTTTTGGTACGGCGTGAGAGGACCTGCATGGTGCGGCGGATCTCCTCGTCGCGGCCGATGACCGGGTCGATCTTCCCCTTGCGGGCCATCTCGGTGAGGTCGCGGCCGTATTTCTCAAGGGTCTGGTATTTTCCCTCGGGATTCTGGTCGGTGACGCGCTGGCTGCCGCGCACCTCGACCAGTGCCTTCATGAGTCCCTGATGGGTGACTCCGTTCTGCTGAAGGAGCTTCGCAGCGGCGTTCTTCTCCTGACTGAGGGCGAGCAGGTAGTGTTCGGCGGAGAGGAACTCGTCCTTGAGCTTCGCCATCTCGGCCTCGGCCGAATCGATGGTCTTTCGGAGTTCGTTGCCGACGAAGGGCTGGGCTCCGCCGTGGACTTTGGGCAGGGAGGCCGCGGCTGACTCCAACGACGCGGTGAGCGGTTGAACGGCCACCCCCAGTTTCTCGAGGATGGGACGCGCGAGCCCTTCGCTCTGGGCAAGCAGGGAGAGAAGGAAATGCTCATTGCCGATCTCCTGCTGCCCGAGACCGGAAGCGATGTCTACGGCCCCGTTGAAGGCCTCCTGCATCTTGGCTGTGAATTTGTCTGGTTTCATGGGGAAGTCGGTTTGTCAGGTTCTCAACCCCTCGCCCCGGTCAACTTCTTTGCGGAGGCGTGAGCTTGATTCCCTTGCGCATGAAGGTGGGGATATCGAGATCCTCACCCGCCACGATGGTCGGTTCGCTCTTGTCGAATCGTCCCCGCTGCTGGGTGTCGAGATCGAGAGTTCCCTGAGTTTGCTTGGCTGTTGTTTTCCTTGGTGTGGTTGAGGTTGGCGGAGCGGAGTCCGGCTTGGCCTGCGGAATTGTCTTGGGAGCCGGGGGCGTTGTCTTGGGAGTTTGCGGTGTTGCCGTTGGCGCGGTCTCCTCATCGAGGGGGGCGGACTGCCTCTCGGGCCGAACCTCCGCCGCCGCGATACGCGGGGCGACCGGCTTGTCCGAGGGGCGTTCGCCACCGGAGGAGGCGACAACCGAGATCGTGATCGGGGATCCCGAAGGACGATCGGCATGAACGCCTGTCTTTATCTGACAACGCTCCCCCCCGATCCGTTCAATCTCCCCCACGGCCACCTGGACTTCGGCAAAGGATAGATCCGGAGGCCCCTCCAGCAGTAGAAGCACCGGCGACGCCCCGGCGAGGGCGGAACCCGGGGTCGTCTTGCCGGGCGCATTCAAGAGGGGGCTCCTGAGCGCCCTTTCAAGGGCCTCGTGGAGACGGTTGGATCCTTCCGCGGAACCGCTTCCGAAGAGGGTGATGGCCCCCGGAACCCCCAGCACATGCTTGAGGTCGGATCGGGTGATCTTGACCGGACCGGAGGTCGAGAGCATCCGGTGGATCGCCAGGAGGGATGCCAGGATTGTCTTGTCAGAAAGCGCGAAGGCCTCGCCCACCGCCGCGGTTGATGGTGTTCCCCCCGAGAGGCGGTCGTTCTCGATGACGGCCACCGCATCGCAGACAGTGTAGAGCTTTTCCAAGGCCGCGGTGGCCGCTTCCTTCTTTCCCCTTCCCTCAAAGGAAAAGGGCATCCCGACACAGGCGGCCACGGTGATGCCGGCCGATTTCGCAAGAATCGCCAGGGCGGGAAGCAGGAATGATCCCATCTCCCCACCGAGACCCCCGCAAAGGACGACGGTGGCGGCTCCCGCGATGGCGCCGCCGAACTCCCCGTCGATCGCGACGAATGCCTCGCGGGGATCCCCTTCCGGAACGGCGATCCGATCGGTGACAACAGACGCAGTAAGCGACTCGGAATCGTTGTTCACGACCATCAATCCCTTCATGGAGGGGTTCCCGACGGCCAGCAGGTCGAGCGCGGTGACGCCGGCATTGCCGACGCCGATGATCAGGCGGCGCGGGACCGGGGCGCTCATCGGGACCTCCTCTTGAAGATTCCTCCAAAGCCCTGCGCGATCCGCTCGAGCATCCCCTCGGGCCTCGTGTCCTTGGTGATCAGACGGGCATACTTGGTGAGACCGATCGCCGTGGAATACTGCGGATTCTCAAAGGTCTGAAGGGCCCCCCCGACATTCCGCGCCGTGCTCACCTGGACGGTCTGGTCGAGCACCTCGGAGGCTAGTCCGGCGATGCCCCGGAGTTTGGCGCATCCCCCGGTGATCATGACCCCGGCTCCGAGAAGCCCCAGCAGGTCACTGCCGGCGTTCTCGATGTCCCTGCGGAGAAGTTCGAAGATCTCCCGGACTCGGCAATGGATGATGGTATCGAGCGACCTGCGGTCGATGTCGCATCCGAGGAACCCCGGGTCGTTTTTCAAGGTAATGACGCCTCCCTCGGAGTTCTCCGGGGGGGTGGCGCTCCCCTCCTGGATCTTGAGCATCTCGGCCCGCGCGATCGGCAACTTGAGGCCGACGGAAATGTCGTTGGTGATGTGATCCCCGCCCAGGGCAAGCACCCCGCTGTGACGGACCGCACCGTCATGGTAGATCAGGTAATCGGTCGTGCCGCCGCCGATGTCGACGACCAGAACCCCGATGTCCTTCTGATGCTGGGTCACCACGACCTGCGCGCTCGCAAGCGAACTCAGGACGACATCCTCGATCTCAAGGTTCAGCGCCTCGACGCAGCGGAGGTGATTGGTGATCCGCGTCTTGATGCCATGGACGATGTGAAAGTCCGCCTCAAGCTGCATTCCCTCGGACTCGAGGGGGTCGATGACGTTCCGGTTGCCGTCCAGATGGTATGCTTGGAGGATCGTGTGCAGGAAGATGTTCGGCGGAGGGAGGGCGATCTCCTTGGCGTTGGTCTGCACCATGTCGAGATCCGCCTGCTCGATCTGGCGCGGAGCAGGCAGAGTGTGGGTCCCCCTGTTGTTGAAACTCCGGAGATGGGCCCCGGTGATCGCCACCCAGACGTTGCCGATCTCGACGTTGGTCTTTTCCTCGGCATCGACGATCGCCTCGCGGACGCATTCGGTGACCGTCGCCATGTCGACAATCTCACCCTTGCGAATTCCTCGCGACGGGGTCTCCCCCACGCCGAGGATGCTGATCTGGTCATCGGCCCTGCTCTCGGCGACAATGACACAGATCTTGGTCGTGCCGATCTCGAGTCCGACAAAGATCTGTTCGCTGGGCATGGCTTGGAGGGATGTCAGCGCTGGGCGCTTTTTTTGGAGGAAACGGGGGTGATCTTGGGAGAACGCGACTCCGGGGTCAGGACAAAGGTGACGGGCGTGTTCCGCTGGATCATGAGGTTGGCCGTCTCCACCTTCCTCCCGGTCTCCTGACAATGGGCGAGCAGCTTGCGAAGGCGTTCCATCTGGCCGGGTAGGTCCCTGGTGCCGAAGGTGAACCGGGCATTGGAGGCATCGGTCACCACGAACGCATAAGGCTTGCTGGCATCGACCGAGCTAATCCGGAAGCTCTCCCCGGAAATTTCCGACAACGCCTCGGTCAGCGCCACGGCGTCCTTGAACCGCTCGTCCCCGATCCTCTTTCCGGGAGTTGGGTCGGGGAGGCCAATCCCGGTCAGCACGGGAAGGTGAAGAAACTCTTCGGAAAGCCGCTTCGGCTGCATGAGCACCCCCTCGCTATCGCAGAGGACACTCTTTCCGGGAACAAAGGTCTCCGGTGCTGAACCATTCGCCTGGTCGGCCTCGCCCGGAACAGAAACCAGAAAGATGGGGACCCTCCGCTTGATCCCGACCTCAATCGTGTCGGGGAGCCTCCTCTCGATGCTCACCGAACGCACCTCGGGAAGAGCGGAGAGCTTTTTGTTCGCCTCATCGAGATCCAGCAGGAAGAGATTGCTTCCGGGCTTCAGTCCGGTGAGCGCCACAAGCTCCTCCTCGGTCATCACGTCGCTGAGATGCGTGACGAGATGGCGGAGCGAGTACTCAGCGTTCTTGAAGAAGAATTTTTCGCAGGACAACCTCACACCGATGGCCGCAATCGCGAGGAAGATCACCAGGGCGGAGACCTTCCAGAGAACCCCCCCGAGTTTGGCGCGGCGCTGACGTTTGATGCTGGCCGTGCGGACATTTAGCTCGAGCAGATGCTGGCGCGACGTGGAACGTCCGGACTTGCGCCGGTTTCCTGTGGTGCGTCGGGTCTTCATGCTCGGTGGACGGGCGGTTTTGTTCAGGCGGTTCGGACGGATCGGGCGTTTAGGGAAGCGCTGAATAAATCACATAGAGGCCGTTGCGGTAAGAATGGGCCGCGGGCAAGGCGGCTTCGCGGGCGCATCCCCGCAGTGGG
This sequence comes from Verrucomicrobiia bacterium, assembly GCA_040380225.1. Classification (GTDB taxonomy): domain Bacteria; phylum Verrucomicrobiota; class Verrucomicrobiia; order Chthoniobacterales; family UBA6821; genus UBA6821. Next base: position 43,856 of record JBEIJN010000012.1, read on the forward strand.
CTGTAACCGCGAAGCCAACACAGCCCCCGGCCCGTTATCTCCGCAACCCGAAGGGCTGAACCCATTTGTCGATTTTTGCGGCGTTGCTCGCTAGGGCGAGACCGCAGCGGGTATTGACTCGCTCGCTCCCGCGAGGCTCGCCCTGACGGGTTTGCCTGCGGCAAATCTACCCAAGCAGCCCCCGCAGCTACGTGTTGCCCAGCACTCGCGCCTTTAAAAATCAGCAAATGGTCTTCAGCGGCCTTCATGGGATTTAATCAGCGGTTCCTTAGTGAGAGTCCCGCTATCCTGCAGCAAAGCTGGGTGAAATCGAGCCCGTAAGCGGCCGCCGCCTTGGGCAGAAGACTGGTCTCCGTCATGCCGGGGATCGTGTTGATCTCGAGGACGGTGGGACCGCCCTCCCCCAGCAGCACATCGACGCGGCTGTAGACCTTGAGGCCGAGGGCCTTCACCGCCGCCAACGCCACGGCTTGGACAACCTCCGTTTCCGCAGGCGTGAGAGGGGCCGGCACGAGGTACTCGGTGGCACCCTTGGTGTACTTGTTGGTGTAGTCGTAGAATCCCGCGAGCGGCTTGATCTCCACCACGGGAAGGACCTCCTCGCCGAGGATACCTACGGTGAGTTCGCGGCCCTGAACCAGTTCCTCGATAAGCACCTCGTTGCCGTGCAGGAGGCAATCGGCGATGGCACCATCGATCGCGGCGGCATCATGGATGAGATGCACGCCGACACTGGATCCCTGGCACGGAGCCTTGATCACGATCGGAAGCGGAAGCGTCGGTCGCTCCCCCTTCCTCAGGATTTCGGAACGCGGCGTTGGCACCCCGGCACGCTGGAGCGCCTGCTTGGTGAGGATCTTGTCAAAGGCGATGCGGCTCTCCTCCGCACCCTCCCCCGTGTAGGGGATGCCGAGAGCGTCAAGCAGGGCCTGAAGCCGGCCATCCTCACCGAATGTCCCGTGGATGAGGTTGAAGACGAGTTCGGTTCCGGCGGGAATTTCGACATCGGTGCCGGTCAACTCGATCTCGGAAACCTCGGCCCCGGCGGCTCTCAGGGCCGAGGCGACGGACGCGCCCGAACGGAGCGAGACATCGCGCTCGGAGCCGGGACCTCCCTTGAGAACGGCCAGTTTGCGGTTGCGGGGATCGAACGTGTTGGAATCACTCATGATCATCTTCAGATTTCTTCGTTTCCGGGGTCCTCGCCGATGATGCCGACCTCGGTCTCCAGGTCGATTCCCCGCTCCGAGCGGGCCTTCTCCTTGATCCTCCCGATCAACGAGAGGATCTCCGTCGCGGTCGCGCCGCCGTCATTGACGATGAAGTTGGCATGAACCTCGGAGACCCGGGCGCCTCCGACGGCCCTGTTCTTGAGTCCGAGATCCTCGATCAGCTTTCCCGCGGAGATCCCGCCGGGATTCTTGAAAATGCAACCCGCGCTCGCCGCGATCGGCTGCGTCTCCTTGCGGTGCCTGAACGAAGCGTTGAGCAGGCCGTCGATGGCCTCGGGCACGGAAGGCGACCCCGCCAGCGTGGCCGAGAGGGCGTAATGATCGTGCAGGACGGGAACGTCGCGGTAGCGGATCTCGAGTTCCGCGGTGGTGCGCGAGACGATGTTCCCATCGCGGTCGGCGAAGCGAACCCTCACCACCTGATCGAAGGTCTGGATCCCCATCGCCCCGGCATTCATGCGGAGCGCACCCCCCAGATTCCCGGGAATCCCGTCCATCCACTCGAATCCCGTCAGACCCGCATGGCGTGCTACGGCGGCGAGTTGCTTGAGCTTGATGCCGACACCGGCGGTGATCTCGTTCCCGTCGACCGATGACGCGGAGAACGTGCCCCTGCCGAGATGGGCGACCACTCCGGGGAAACCGCCGTCCCGTACGATCAGGTTGGAGCCGCGCCCCATCACCATGAAGGGAATCCCCTCGTCGTGGCAGACACGCACCAATTCGGCAAATCCCTCCTCCGTCTCCGGCTCGGCCCAGAAGCGGGCGGGCCCTCCGACCCGCATCGTGGTGTGCTTGGAGAGCGGTTCACCGATCCTGATCAGGCCCGGCCCCATCGCCTCTCGCAGCCTCGAACGCAGGGAAAGTTCCGTCGCGAGGAATGTTCCGGCCTCGTGGATGTTCCCGGCTCCGAGCGTCAGGACGAGATCACCCTCCCGCAGTGCGGCGGCGGCGAGTGCGGCGGCGGCGGAGACGGAGGGAGCCTCATGGACGGAGGGATGCCCCGCCTTCCTGGCCTCCTCCACGATCGTGCCGGAGCCGATCCCCGGGATCGGCGTCTCGCCCGCCGGATAGATCGGGGCGACATGGACCAGATCGGCGTCGCGAAAGGCTCTCCCGAACTCTTCCCTGAGCGCCGCGGTGCGGGAGTAGCGGTGCGGCTGGAAGAGCACGATCAACCGCCCCTCCCCGGAAATCGTGGCGCGGGCCGTGGCCAGCGTGGCGGCGATCTCGGTGGGATGATGACCGTAGTCGTCAAAGACCCGGAACTCCGCGTCGCGGTATTTCAGCTCAAACCTTCGCTTGGCCCCGCGGAAAGACCCGAGCGCCGAGGCAATCTCGCCGAAAGGAACCCCGAGGTCCGTGGCCAGGGCGATGACGAGGAGGGCGTTGTGGGCGTTGTGGGCGCCGGGAATCCCGAGCGTGACACTCCCGAGAAGGTCGTTACCCCGGAAGACCGCGAAACGCGTGGCTAGATCGGCGCTCTCCAACCCCTCGATCCGGTAGCGGCAGTGCGCCCCGGTGCCGACGGGAACCGCGCGCTCGTGGGAGGAGCAGACACGCGAGGCGCCGGCATCGTCCGACCAGTAATAGACATTCCCGGAAGTCTGCGAGAGGAGCCGCAGGAAGACCGCGTCGATGGCCGCCAGATCGGCGTAATGATCGAGATGCTCCGGCTCGATGTTGAGCACGATGGCGTGGCGTGGATGATAATGCACCAGCGTGCCGTCGCTCTCGTCCCCCTCCGCCACCAGATGCATCCCCTCGGAATCCCAGCGGGCATTCGTGCCGAGGATGGGGATCTCGGCCCCGACATAGTGGGAGGGCTTCAGACCGCCTGCCCGCAGCACATGGGCTGCCATCGCCGAGGTCGTCGTCTTCCCGTGCATCCCGCAGACGACGATCCCCTGCTTCCCCTCCATGATCGCGGCCAGCACCTCCGCCCGCCGGGCCATCGGCTTGCCGAGCGATACCGCGGCGTCGTAGGCGGGGTTCCCCGGACGGATCGCCGAGGAATAGATCACCAGGTCGGCGTCGGTCACCAGCGAAGGCCCGTGCGGCGTCTCGAAGGCGAGTCCCTTCTTTCGCAGGCGCTCGACCTCCTGCGTGTCTGCCTTGTCCGATCCGCTGACGCGGTGCCCCAGTGCCAGGAGAAGAGCGGCGATCCCGCTCATTCCGGAGCCGGCCACGCCGATCAGGTGGATTCTTTTCGGCTCGCTTCCAAGGAGCAGTGGGGAGATCCCGGCAATACCCGCGGGACGGGAGGCGGCGGCCGTGCCGACGCTCATCGGGCGGCCTCCTCGAGCACGGTGGCCACCCGCTCCGCGGCCGAACGGGGAAGGACCGAGGCGGCGGCGGCGGCCATCCGTTCCCGGCGACGGTCATCCTCCAGCAGGTTCCTGATCAGGAGCGCGAAGGCCTCCGGGTCCGCCGTCTTCTCCTCCACCATCTCCGCCGCCCCGGCATCGCGGAATGCCTCGGCGTTGCGGTGCTGGTGCTTGTCGGCGGCAAAGGGAAAGGGGATCAGCACGGAGGGGAGCGCAAACTGGGAGAGTTCCCCAAGACTGGAGGCACCCGCACGCGAGATGACGAGATCGGCGGCCGAGTAGGCCTCCTCCATCCGGTGATGGAACGCGGCGACATGGGCCTTGATCCCCTCGCGCTGATAGTTGATGGCGGCCAGGCTGTCATCCCGATCCCCGGTGAGATGGATCACCTGGAGGGGATGCCCCGAGGCAGAGCGGAAATCCCGGAGGAAAGGGGCCGCGCGGAAGATGAGCTGGTTGATCCCGGTCGCCCCCTGACTACCGCCCATCACCAGTAGGGTCGGGGCCTCGGGATCGAGGCCGAAGGAAGAGCGGGCCGCACCCTTGGGACTGGGATTGCCGAGATCCTTGCGGACGGGCGTTCCGGTCACGATGCAGTTCCTGCCGGGAAAGGAGGGTTCGCATGCCTGCAGGCCGAGGAGGACGCTGTCGGTCCAGCGTGCGGCGAGGCGGTTGGCGCGTCCCGCGATCGCATTGGACTCGTGCAGGAAGCAGGGAATGCGCGAGAGGCGCGCCGCAAGCAGGGGTGCCGCAGAGGTGAAACCACCCATGCCGAGGACCGCAACCGGCTTGTAACGCGAATAGAGCTGGCGGCAGACACTGAAGCTCTCCCAGCCGCGTTTCAGGAAACGGGGGAAGGCGGGCGAGAGGATCGCCGGCATACCGATGGAGGGGAGCTTTTCGCGGCGGAACTCGGGATGATCTCGCAACGCCACCGTGTCGATCTCCTTTTCGGAGACGAGAAGCAGGACCTCGTGCCCGCGCGCGTGGAGCGTCTCCGCGACGGCGAGGCCCGGGAAGAGATGTCCCCCGGTGCCGCCGCAGGCGATGACGAATTGTTTGGGTACCGCCATATCTCGGAAAATCAGATGCGGGGCACGGAACGGCCGGCAAGGATGACCTGCCGGTCAGTGACGGGAGCGACCGGGATGCCGATGCGGTGAATGTTGACGAGGATTCCTACCATGAAGAGGGAGACCGCCAGGTTGCTGCCGCCGTAACTGATGAAAGGCAGTGGCATTCCCTTGTTCGGAAGCAGCGAGGTGGTCATGCCGATATTGACCGCTGCCTGCAGGGAGATCAACAGGAGGATTCCCATGGCGAGAAGTTTTCCAAAACGGTCCTTGGCGTTGGCCGCGATGAGGCCGCCCGAGAGAATGATCATGATGAAGCCGAAGACGACCAGCCAGGTGAAGGGCAGCCCCAGCTCCTCGCCGATCATCGGGAAAATGAAATCGGTGTGGGCGTAGGGAAGATAGAGCAGTTTCTGGCGGCCGTTCCCCAGTCCCAGCCCCTCGTATCCACCGGACCCGAAGGCGATCAGCGCCTGCCACTGCTGGAGTCCCTTTCCGAGTTTATCGCCCTCCGGATCGAGGAACGTCGTCATTCTGGCGGCTCGCTCCGGGATGAGCATCGCCATCCCCAGCAGGCCCGCGAGTCCCGTCAGGATCGAGCCACCGATGAGCCAACCGTTCGCCCCCCCGATGAAGCAGACCGCAAGCGTGGTCGCCCCGATCAGCGCGCTCGTCCCGAGATCCACCTCGGCGGCGATGAGCGCCACCAGCATCATCACCACCCCTCCCGGAATCAGAATGCCCTGCGTGATTTTCCGTGCATTGGTCTGCGGTCGGGAGAACCACCAGGCGAGGAAAAACACCGCCGCGATCTTGGCGACCTCGCTCGGTTGGAAGGCGGCGAAATGAAGATTCAACCACCGCAGGGATCCGTTGATCCTCATGCCGACATGCGGAACGAAGCAGAGTGCGAGCAGCACGGCGGAGATCCCGTAAACATAGGGCCACCAGGATCGCCAGCGCTGGTAATCGACGAGGGCGCCCGTCACGCAGGCACCCGTTCCGATGACGAGCCAGAAACCCTGGCGCTTCACGAAGTAGTAGATGTCCCCGTGACTATCCTGGGCAAAGGCGCTCGTACTGAACAGCATCACCACCCCGAGGGCGACCAGTCCCACGACCGAGATCAGCAGGAGGTAGATGCCGCTGCGCTGCATGGTGTCTGGGTGACCCGGAATCGGCGAGTGAATTACTTAGCCGCCTTTGTCGCGGAGGCCGGGATCTTGAGTACCTGGCCGATCTGGATTTTCTTCGGATCGGTGATGCCGTTGGCCTTCATGAGCTCCTCCTGGGAAATCTTGAATTTCTTGGCGATCTTCCAAGGGTTGTCCCCCTTCACGACGGTGTAGTCGGTGGTGGCTCCGCCTGTAACGGGAGCCGATGCGGCATCCGTGGCAACAGGTGCGGCAGCGGAGGCCTCGTTTTGCCGCCCGGTCACCGCCGTGGCAACGGCACCCGGCAGCTTGCCGGCGCTCTCGGCGACCTTGCCCGCACCCGATGCAACGCTCGATGCGGCCTGTGTGACGAGCTTTTCAGGCACCTTGAGCACCTGGCCGACCTGCAGGACGGCATTGCTTCCGAGGCTGTTCACCCGTTCGAGATCGGGAATGGCCACCCCGAGCGAGGAGGCGATCCTGGTCATCGTGTCGCCGGCACGCACGATATAGGTTTTGGCACCCGCTGCCGAGGCTGCGGAGGCAGGCGCGGCATCGGTTGCGGACACGGCGGTGGATGGTTCGGTTGTCGTCTGCGCGGCTGCCTTGGATGCCCCGGTCGCGGCAACCCCTATACCCGCCGCTTTCTGCAAGGTTCCCTTGGCGCTTGCCAGCAATCCCTTGCCGTTCGCCTCGGCTTGGGCAGGTTGTGCGCTCTTCGCATTTGCCGGAGCGGTCGGCTTCGCCGTCTTCGGAGCCTCCGCAACCTTGGCCACCAGCGGAGCCTTCCCGCCCGCGGGAGGCTTCTCACCAGATCCACCGCCCGGGGAGGTTTCCTCGTTGCGCGGGGATTCCTTGACCGGCCCCGAAGGGCTCGCTGGTGCGGTTTTCGCCGTTTTGATCGCAGGGGCCTTGCCGGCCTTCATCGAGTTGAAGGCATAGAGACCCCCGACGGCGATCACATGGAGAAGAAGCACCACCAGAAAGGCGTGCGACAGCTTCATGTTCGGCTCGGGACCGTAGTCTTCGTATTCCTCCGAGGGGTTCATGGTTGCCGCGCGTGCGCGGAGCCGACGGGTGCGTTTCGGGGTCATCGGGTTCATGGGATGTGTTGGTTGGCGGTGGTGGTGCGATCTGACGGGCGGTTTGGGATTACTGTTGGTCGGGGAGAGCAAGGACCAGGGAGCGGAACGCCTCCCCGCGGCGGATGTAGTCGCGGAACATGTCGAACGAGGAAGTTCCGGGTGAAAAGAGGACGGTGCTCCCGGGGGCTGCCTTGGAGGCGGCGACGCTGACCGCCTCGTCGAGGGTTTCGGCAATCACCGTCGGGACAGGTGCCCAGTCGCGGGCGATCCGATGCCTCATCTCGCCGATGAGCACGGCAAGGGAGACGCGCTCCCTGACAAGCGGGGCGATCGGTGCGAATTCAAATCCCTTGTCCTTTCCGCCCGCGATCAGGATCAGCGGCCCCTCCACGGAACGGATCGCCTGCTCCATGGCGTCGAGATTGGTTGCCTTGGAATCGTTGATCCAACGTACCGCTCCACGTTCGGCGATGAATTCGCACCTGTGGGCCGGAGGGGCGTAGTCGCCGATCGAGGAGGCCATCCGCCCGGGATCCGCACCCAGGGCGATTCCCGCGCCGAATGCCGCCATCAGGTTGGCCGCATTGTGCGGTCCCCGGAGCCCCGTTGTCTCGAGATCGAGCAGGAGCTTCCCGCGATGCATGATCATCCGGCCATTTTCCAGGGTGATGTCGGCGTTTGGATCGGTAGTGCTGAAGCTAATCCTTTGCGCCTTGATCCCGGGCCGCTCCTCTCCGGCAAGCACGACGGCCCAATCCTCCTCCGTCTGATTCATGAAGATCCTCATTTTCGCCTCGCGGTATTCCTTCATCGAGGGATACCGGTCGAGGTGGTTGGGACTGAGGTTGAGCCAGAGCGCGACCTTGGGTCGGAAGGTTCGGATCGTCTCCAACTGGAAGGAGCTGACCTCCGCCACGAAGACATCAAGACTCCCCTCTTCCAAAAGCAGTTCCGACATCGGCGTGCCGATATTCCCGCAGGCGGCGGACCGCAGTCCCGCCCCGCCAAGCATGCGCGCCGTCAACTCCGTGGTGGTCGTCTTGCCGTTCGTACCCGTGATCGCGACGACCGGCACCGTTGTCAGCGTGAAGGCCAGTTCCAACTCTCCGATAAGAGGTGTTCCCTTGGAGGTCTCGTTGGTGACCAGCGGCACGCTCTCCTCGATTCCCGGACTCAGGATGGCCAGGTCATGGCGCACGGGGTCATGCTCCGCATCGGCGCCGGTGATGACGGTGATCCCCTCCTCACGGAGCTTGGCGGCACGTTCCCTCAGGAGTTCCGAATCCCCGCTGTCGAGCGCAGTCACCTCCGCTCCGCAACGCCGCAGCAGGCGCGCCGCGGCCATGCCGCTGCGTCCCAGGCCGAGGACCACAGTCCTGCGGCCGGCGTAGGGGTTGGATTCGGTGATCATGGGGCGGGTGGAAAAATCAGCGGAGCTTGAGCGTGGCGATGCCGAGCAAGCCGAAGACGATCGCCATGATCCAGAAGCGGACGGTGACCGTGTTCTCCTTCCATCCGGAGAGCTCAAAGTGGTGATGCAGGGGCGACATCTTGAAGATCCTCCTGCCGGTCAGCTTGAAGCTCGCCACCTGAAGGATCACCGAGAGGGCCTCGGCGACAAAGACGCCTCCAACGATCGCAAGCAGCAGTTCCTGCTTGCAGCAGATCGCAAGCACTCCGAGAAGTCCGCCGATCGCAAGCGATCCGGTGTCACCCATGAAGACTTTCGCGGGGTGGCAGTTCCACCAGAGAAATCCCAGCGCCGCACCGGCGAGCGCGAGACTCACGACGGCAAGCTCACCCGAGAAACCGTAGTACGGAATCTGAAGGTAGGCGGCCGTCTTGTAGTTGCCGGCCAGATAGGTGAAGACCCCGAAGCAGGCCCCCGCCATGACGGTGCAACCCGAGGCCAGTCCATCGAGTCCGTCCGTAAGATTCACCGCATTGGAGGCTCCCACGATGACGATGATGTAGAAGAGGTAAGTCCATCCGCCCAGGTTGATCAGGGGCCCCTTCACAAACGGAATGTAGAGTTCCTGAGCCTGCTTGGAGAGCGCGGGAGAGGAGAGGAAAAACAGTGTGATGCCAAGCGCCAGCAGGCACTGGAGCGCGAACTTGAGCCGGCTACTGATCCCGTCGGAACTTTTCTTGGCGACCTTGAGCCAGTCGTCGTAGAAGCCGATTCCGCCCAGCACGAGGACGGTGACCAGGCAGATCCAGACAAACGGATTGTCAGGACGCGCCCAGAGGAGTGTCGAGACGATGACCGCCCCGATGAGCAGGATGCCCCCCATGGTCGGCGTTCCCTTCTTGCCACCGTGCAGTTCATTGAGTCGGTGAACCTCCTCGGCGCTGCGGATCGGCTGGCCAAGCTTCATCTTCACAAGGTGACGGATCAGTTTGTCACCGAAGAGCAGGCAGAGAAGGAAGGAGGTGAGCCCCGCGCAAAGCGCCCGGAAGGAGATGTACTGGAATACATTCAGCGCTTTAGTCACCGTGAATCCTTGGAGCAGGTCACCAAGTTGGGAGAGGTAGTAGAGCATAAGGAATTCAGTCGAGTTGTTGGAGAATCTGTTCCAGGCGCGCGCTCCTGCTCGCCTTCAGCAGGACAAGATCACCCGGTTGGATCATCCCGGAGAGCATTTCCGCGGCCGCCGCATGATCGGCGACAGTCCGGGCATCGTCGTGTCCCGCCGCCTTCGCGGCCTCGGCCATCGCGGAGGCCTCCTCTCCCACACAGATCAGCGTTTGAACGGTCTCGGCGGCCTTCCTTCCCACACGCTCGTATCCGGCCGCGGCATGGGGACCAAGTTCACCCATCCTGCCGAGAACGGCGATTTTCCTGCCGTTGACCGGCACGGCGCCCAGAGTCTCCAGAGCCGCGACCATCGACTCGGGATTGGCGTTGTAGGTGTCGTCGAGGATCGTCGCCCCCTTCCGCGAGAGACGGCTCAGCCTTCCTCCCGTCAGCTCGGTTGTTTCAAGCGCGGCGGCACAGAGTTCCAAGGGGATGCCGCAGAGCACTCCCGCGGCGACGGCAAGAAGGGCATTGCAGACCATGTGGCGTCCCGGAACGGGGAGGCTTGCCTCCGCACGCCCGAATTCCCCCTCGATGACGAACCGGCTTCCTTCCAGACCTGGCTTGAGATCGACCGCGCGCAGATCACCCTCGCCGATGCCGACCGCCAGGACACGGCCTGCCGTTCTCCCACGCAACTCCGCTGCGAAATCATCATGCGCCGGTATGATGCCGAAACCGGAAGCCGTGACCTTTTCCAGCAGATCGCCCTTCTCGCGGGCGATCTCCTCGCGGCTGCCGAGATGCTCGATGTGAGCAGTACCGATGCCGGTGATGATCCCGATGTCGGGACGCGCCAGTCCGGCCAGCGGGGAGATCTCCCCGCGGTGATTCATGCCGATTTCCCAGACTGCCGCCTGGTCTGCACGGTCGGCATCAAGGATCGAGAGGGGAAGACCGATGTGGTTATTGAGGTTCCCCTTGGTGGCCGTGACGCGGAGCATCGAGCTAAGGACGGCGGCCGTCATGTCCTTCACGGAGGTTTTCCCGCTGCTCCCGGTCACCACCACGCTGCGGAGCGTGAGTTGCGAACGCCAGGCGGCCGCCAGAAGGGTCATCCCCGCAAGGCCATCGGCTGTCGTGAGGATTCCGAAGGAGGAGGGGAGTCCCGTCGGCGGCTCGTCGTCGCAGAGAGCCCCGGCCGCCCCTTTGGACGCGGCCTCGGCCAGGAATGCGTTTCCGTCGAAGTTCCCGCCGCGAAGCGCCACGTAGAGATCCCCCGGGCGGATTTCGCGGGTGTCCTTGCAGACGCGAAGAGCCTGAGCCGAGGGGTCGCCCGCCATCAGCGTGGCGCTGCTCATTTCAGCGATTCTGGAAAGGGTGAGTGGATTCATCTCAGCGGATTTCAAGGTTGTCCTTGCGGGCCATCTCACGTGCGGTGACCTTCACGTCGTCGAAGGGATGCCTTCCGGTCGCGGTCTCCTGGTAGTTCTCGTGACCTTTCCCCGCCACGAGGATGAAGTCCCCGGGACCCGCCAGTTCCACGGCGCGCCTGATCGCGCTCTCGCGGTCGACGTAGATCTCGTGCCCCGACCCGCGCAGTCCTTTTTCCGTTTCACGGAGAATCGCCATCGGATCCTCGCTGCGCGGGTTGTCAGAGGTGACGATCACCTTGTCGGAATTCTGCTCCGCGGCGGCCGCCATGAGTGGGCGCTTCGAGTGATCGCGGTCACCGCCGCAACCGAAAACGGCGATGATCCTTGCCGGTGCGAGTTGCCGGAGTGAACGGAGCACATTCTCGAGGGCATCGGGCGTGTGCGCGTAGTCGACGAAGGCCTGGAAGTTCCTCTTTCCGGGAACTCGTTCCAGGCGTCCCGGAACCTGCGGGATCGTCGCTGCCGCCGCGATCGCGCGACGCAACTCCACCCCCATGGAGGAGACGGCGGCCAGCGCGGCGACTGTATTGTAGACATTGAACAGGCCGATGAGCGGCGTCCTGACTAGATAGCTTCTCCCCTTCGCATCAAGCCGGAACGTCGTTCCGGTCGCCGCATGCCTGATATTGCTTGCCCGGAATGAGCAGTTGCTTCCCTGTCCGTAGGTGATGACGGGCACCGAGGAACCGATCCTGTCGAGCAGGCGCCTCCCGTAGCGGTCGTCGGAATTCACGATTGCGCGGCCTTTTTTCCCTCTCTGCGCGGCCAGCATCGAGAAGAGCAGCGCCTTCGCATCGAAGTACTCATCCATCGTCCCGTGATAGTCGAGATGATCCTGGGTGAGGTTGGTGAAGATCGCGGCGTCGAATTCGACCCCCCTCACCCGGTTTTGCACAAGGGCATGACTGGAGACCTCGAGAGAGGCCGCCTTGAACCCGCCGTCCCTCATCGCGGCCAGCATCCGCTGCAAGTCGATCGACTCGGGAGTCGTCCGTGAGGCGGGCTCGACCACTCCGGGAAGGACATACTCGATCGTTCCCACAAGCCCGCAGGCACGGCCCGCCGCATCGCAGAGATGGCGGATAATCCAGGCGGTGGTGGTCTTCCCGTTGGTCCCGGTGACACCTGCCACGGCGAGCGAGGAGGAGGGATTCCCGTGGAATGCGGCGGCCAGATCGGCCATGGCCGCCCGCGCGGAGGCAACCCTCACAACGGGCAATCCGGCACCCGACACATCCTCCTCGGAGACCACGGCAAGGGCGCCGCGACGTTCCGCCTCCGCCGTGAACCGTGTTCCGTTTTCCTTGGTGCCGGGAAGCGCGAAGAAAATCTCCCCCGGTTGCACGGAGCGCGAATCGCACGAGATGCCCGTGACGGTGCCGGCGGGCTTTCCGCTCACGGAAACGACCTCCGTGTTACGGATCAGGGAGTCAAAGGAGTGTCCGGAAATATCGATGGCGTTCTTCATGGCTTTTCCGGGGAGAGGGATGCCTGGGCGACGCTCGTACCCGGGGGCACAAGGTCGAGATAACGCGCAGCCCTGCCGCAGATCTTGGAGAACACGGGGGCGGCAACCAGGCCGCCGTAGTTTGCCGAGGCCCCGATCGAGGCGTCATCGACGATCACCAGTCCCATGAGGCGGGGATTCTCCGCAGGCATGAACCCAGCGAAGGAAACGATGTATCGTCCGTCGAGATACCCACCCCTCGGGCTGATCTTCTGGGCGGTGCCGGTCTTTCCTGCCACGGTGAAGCCTTCAACACGCGCAAGCGGCGCGGTTCCCTGCTGACTGACGACCTTTTCCAGCGCGGTGCTGACGAATTCGGACGTCTTCCCGGAAACAACCTCGCGGACCGGCTCTGTTTCGCGGACCGCGCTCCCCTCCCCCTTGCTCAGCACGAGGCGGGGTTTCATGAGTTTGCCGCCGTTGGCGATCACCGACATACCCATGACCATCTGGATCGGCGTCACGGCGACCGACTGGCCGTAGGCCATGCGTGTCTTGGTGAGCATGTCCCAGCGGTGCGGCGGCTGAACAAGCCCGGTGATCTCGCCGTGAAGCGGGATCCCGGTCTTTTCGCCAAACCCGAAACGGCGGACATACCCGTAGTAATCGGCATCCTTCATCCGGAGCGACATCTTCGCGGAGCCGATGTTGGAGGAATATTGAAGGATCTCCCCCACGCTCATGTCACCGGCCTTGTGGTGGTCCTTGATCGTCTTCCCGCCGTACTGGAAGAGCCCGTTCTCACAGTAGATGCGGCTCTTTTCATCCACGATCTTGTCGTTCAGGGCCGCCGCCGCCACCACGATCTTGAAGGTGGATCCCGGCTCGTACATGTCGGTGATCGCCCTGTTGCGCATCTGCTCGGGCTTGGCCTCGTTGAACTTGTTCGGGTCGAAATTCGGCCTGCAGGCCATCGCGAGGATCTCGCCGGTCGCGGGATCCGCCAGGATCGCCGTCGCCGAGACGGGACGGAGTTCCTTGTAGGCCACGTCGATCTCATGCTCGACGATCGCCTGCAACCCCATGTCGATCGTCAGTCGGATGTCGGATCCATGCTCGGGAAGCTGCTCCTGTCCCCGATAGACGACGATCTCGCGCCCCTTGCGGTCATGCTCGATGAGGCGGAAGCCCTCGTGACCCGCCAGTTCGGCATCGAACACCTTCTCGATCCCGTCGATCCCTTTCCCCGAGCGGTCCGCAAAACCAAGGATGTGGCAGAGCATTTCCCCGTTGGGATAGCTGCGGATGGATCCCTCCTCGAGATAGAGCCCGCGAAGCTTCGCCTGCTCCATCGCCCGGATCATGTCCTGAGCCTTCTCCTCGCTGACCTCCTTGCGGATCACGATGTAGGGATCCTTCGTGGAGAATTTCTCCTCAAGCTCCTTTTCCGACATCCCGAGGAAGGGGGCGGCCACCTTGGCAAGGGCCTTCGGATCCTTGATGTGGGTGCCGTCCGCAGTCACCGTGCGGACGGGGATGTTCACGGCAAGTTCCTCGCCGTTGCGGTCCAGGATCCGTCCGCGGCGTGCCGTGATGACTTTCCGGATGGAATGCTTCTCGGCCGCTATTTCCGAGAAATGATCGTGCTGCAGCACCTGGAGATTGATCAGCCTCCAGGCGAATCCCGTGAAGATCAGGACCAGCAGGATGCAGACCAGAAAGATGCGGCGGGAGACCCCATTCACCGTTTCAGAACGCGCTGGGGAACCCCGGGTCCGAACCGTGTGTCCGAATCGCGCGAGGCCGTGCGCAGTACCCCGTCAGCTTCCGCGGTGGCGGGAGGCGTCACACGGGCGATCGCCGTGTCGCGAATCGCCTCCAACCGGATATACCCCTCGTCGAGACGCCGTTGCAGCGCGCCCCGTGATGTCATCGCCGTGATCCTGGCCTGGAGCGCCGCGGTCTTGGCCTCGGTCTCGCGGATTTCCGCCTCCAGAATCCGGGACTGGTTGCCGACGGCGTGCTGCTGGTTTTTCAGGTAGACGAAAAAGAGGCCGGCCAGTCCGAGAAAGCAGACCAGCATGATGAGGCGCGCAAGGAAATCGACCTCGATCGCATTGGTGGCGCGGCGGCGGTTCCCCTTCATTGCGCACCTCCTTGCGCGGCATCAGGGAGCTGGCAACGGCGCTCCACGACCCGGAGACGGGCGCTGCGGGAACGGGGATTGGCCGCCAGCTCGGCGGGAGAGGCCGTGACCGAACGGGGAGTCACGGCATCGAAGAGACGGTCGGGATTCGGGCGCGGTGCCGGCCAGGTCGGATCGTCAACCTCGGCCAGCGAGTGGCGGCGGAAGAAATGCTTCACGATCCGGTCCTCAAGGGAATGGAACGTGATCACGGCCAGGCGCCCGCCGGGGGCGAGCAGCGAAGCAAAGGCCGGTAGCGCCCGCTCGAGCGAACCGATCTCGTCATTGACCGCGATCCGCAGGGCCTGGAAGACCCGGGTGGCGGGATGACGAGGGCCGCTGCGGCCGGCGGCAATGAGCCCGGCCAATTCCGCGGTGGTCTCGAAAGGCTTTTTCTCGCGGGCGCGGACAATGCGGGCGGCGAACTGGATGGCGCGCGGTTCATCCCCGTATTCACGGAAGATCCGGGCCAGCTCCGCAGCCGGGAGCGTGTTGACCAGATCCGCCGCCGTGGCACCGCTCCGTCCCATCCTCATGTCGAGCGGTCCCTCGCGTTGGAAGGAGAAGCCGCGCTCCGCGGTGTCGAGCTGATGCGAGGAAACGCCCAGATCGAGCAGGATCCCGTCAACGCGGGAGACCCCCATCGCGGCAAGGGCCGCCGGCGCCTCCGCGTAATTCCCCTCGAGGGCCGTGAACGCCTCCCCATGCGGGGCCAGCAGGGCACGCGCGTGGGCGAGGGCCTCGGGATCACGGTCGAAAGCGATAACCCGCGCCCCGCCCTTCAGCAGCAAGCCGCTGTGGCCTCCCCCCCCCAGGGTCCCATCGATGATGGTACGGCCGGGAGCGGGGCGCAGGAATTCGACGACCTCCGCGGCCAGGACTGACTCGTGGCGAAAGGAGGTACTCATGGAAATCGGGAAAGAAGGAAAGGTCGGGGTGCCTAGGTCGTGATGGGCCCGGAGGAATCTGTTGCGTCGGCGGTTGAGTTGAAGGCGTGTCATCGCGTCACGGCATCGTTAGAGACCGATCATCTCGGCGACCTTGCGGTAGGAATCCGACTCGGCGGCGCTGACCGCGGCCCAGCGCTTGGCATTCCAGATCTCGAAACGGCTGCGTCCGCCCACCAGGACGACATCACCCTCGAGATTGAGGGCCCCGCACTGCTCCTCGGGGAGAAGCACGCGCCCGTTGCTGTCGGCGCCGACCGCCCTGGCCTGGCTGTAGAATTGACGGATCGCCTTGCGCTGCATGTCCGAGGGAATGCCGCTCTGCTTGATACTCGTCTCGATCGAGTCGAACTCATCGGGCGGCATCACCATGAGGAAATCACCCGAGGGATGGGGGATGGCGTGGAACTCATCCGGCCCGCCGTTCAACCACGCAGCCGGAATCGTGACACGATTCTTCGCATCCATGGACCTCTCGAAAGTCCCGGCGTAGCTGATCGGTTTCTGGGTGGTTTTGGACATGGTTCAAGCAGTGGGAAGAAAAGCCACTTTTCTCCACTACGCCCCACTTTTTCCCACCAACCTAAAAAAGGGTCAACACCAAAAAGAAGAAAGTTTCATGATTTTTTTAATCCCCCCGACCTCGGTCTGGATTTCATGCGCCAGAAATTGACCTGCAAATCTTGAAAAATGCTTCCTGAAAAATTCTGTCACCATCGATGTTTGTGCAGTAAATCCGCCAGTTATTTGCACGATTCGAATCCTAACTTTAAAAAATTCCCCTGAGTTTTTTCCCAACTTGTTCACAGACCTCCGACCACCCATCAAATCCCTTCAACCCGAACTCCGAAGGTGGAAGAGATATCAGGGAACAAACCCCTTGATTCTTCAACAATCAGTGGCCGGTCATTCAACTTCAACTCTGCTCGTTGGATTCCCCTATACGCCTAGAGTCTAAACACCTAGTGCCTTCATCCGCCCGCCCAACAGCCCAACAGCCCAACAGCCCAACAGCCCAACAGCCCTTCAGGCAAAGGATGAATTATGAAGGATGAGGGATGAAAAGAAATCCTCCCGATCGGGACCTTCCGCCTTCCGCCTTCCGCCTTCCGCCTTCCGCCTTCCGCCTTCCGCCTTCCGCCTTCCGCCTTCCGCCTTCCGCCTTTCGCCTTTCGCCTTTCGCCTTCCGCCTTAGCTTTTCCTCGCCGCCCACCAATCCTTGAACTGTGCGAGGGCGCGACTGCGGTGGCTCATGGTGTGCTTCACCTCGCTGGTGAGCTCTCCGAATGTCTCGGCGTATCCCAAGGGCATGAAGATCGGGTCGTAGCCGAAGCCCCCCTCCCCCCTCACCTCGGTGGCCAGAATCCCCTCCACGGTTCCATCAAAGACCGCCAAGGTGACACCGTTCTCGGCGACAGCCAGGACACAACGGAAGCGTGCCGTGCGCTGCTCATGGGAAACTCCCGTCATTTTCTCAAGGACCAGTGCGGTGTTGGCCTCGTCAATCGATCCGGAGAGAGTGCCATGCGGCTTGCCGAGGGCCGCATATCGGGCGGAATAGACGCCGGGCTCCTTGCCGAGCGCATCGACTTCCAGTCCGGAGTCATCGGCCAGAACGATCCCGCTCACATGAAGGGAAATCCCTTCGGCCTTGAGCTTGGAATTCTCCTCGAACGTGGTTCCCGTCTCCTCGATCTCTGGCAGATTCCCGGCCTCGGTGGCATCGGTGACAAGCACCCCCTCCCCCAGCATGGTTTGGATTTCGCGGGTCTTGTGCCTGTTGCGGGTGGCTAGCAGAAGCTTAGGGAGCTTGGCGGAAGCGGTGTTTTCGGTTTCCATGGATAACTTACCAGTTCGAACGAGATGTCCCTTACCCGCAAGCACTATCCTTTTCCTGAATTCGAGCCCCGCTGGCAGAAGCATTGGCTCGAGACGAATGCCTTCCGCGCCGCCAATCCCGGCGACCCGGGGTTCGACCCCAAGGCGAAAAAGTTCTACGTGCTCGATATGTTCCCCTATCCGAGCGGCGACGGACTCCATGTCGGCCATGTCGAGGGATACACGGCCACCGATATTCTCGCCCGCTACCACCGCCTGAAGGGCGATAACGTCCTCCATCCGATGGGATGGGACGCCTTCGGCCTGCCGGCCGAGCAGTACGCGATCAAAACCGGCCAGCATCCGCGCGTCACCACCCAACGGAACATCGACAACTTCCGCACCCAGCTCCAGTCGATCGGATTCAGCTACGACTGGTCGCGCGAGATCAGCACGACCGATCCCGACTACTTCCGCTGGACCCAGTGGATCTTCCTCCAGCTCTACGGCGCCTGGGTGAATCCGGCGACCAACAAGGCGGAGCCGATCGCCACCTACAAGGGAAACGACCCCGACAGCGTGAGGCTCGCCTTTGTTTCGGAGGTGCCGGTGAACTGGTGCCCCGGACTGGGAACCGTGCTGGCCAACGAGGAGGTCGTCGACGGCAAGAGCGAGGTGGGAGGCTTCCCCGTGGAGCGCCGTCCGATGCGCCAGTGGATGCTTCGCATCACCGCCTACACGGAGCGTCTGATCGCCGATCTCGACGGTCTGGACTGGCCCGACTCGATCAAGCTCCTCCAGCGTAACTGGATCGGCCGCAGCGAGGGTGCCGAGGTGCGCTTCGGCCTCGAAGGATTCGAGGAGACTGTCACGGTCTTCACCACCCGACCCGACACCCTCTTTGGCGCCACCTATCTGGTGCTGGCACCCGAACATGAACTTGTGGAAAAGATCACCTCGTCCAAACAGCGCGAAGCGGTCGAGGCCTACAGGAAAGAGTGCAATTCCAAGAGCGATCTCGAGCGGACCGATCTGGCAAAGACAAAGACCGGTGTACCTCTCGGCATCTCCGCGATCAATCCGGTCAACGGCGAGAAGATCCCGGTCTGGATCGCCGACTATGTCCTGACCGGATATGGTACCGGGGCCATCATGGCGGTTCCCGCCCACGATGAGCGGGATCATGAGTTTGCGACGGCCTTCGACCTGCCGATCCGCGAAGTCGTCCGTCCCGATGAACCCATGGAGGGGTGCTTCCCAGGAGAGGGCACCGCAATCAACTCCCCCGCCATCGAAGGACTCCGCACGCCCGAGGCGAAGCGGACGATGATCGCCTGGCTTGAGGAGAAAGGCTTCGGCCGCGGAACCATCACCTACAAACTCCGCGACTGGCTCTTCTCACGCCAGCGCTACTGGGGCGAACCCTTCCCCATCGTCTGGGAGAACGGCGCCCACCGCCCCCTCTCGGAAAACGAACTCCCGGTGGAGCCTCCCGCGATGGAGGACTTCAAGCCGACCGGCACGGCCGAGCCTCCCCTCTCCAAGGCGACCGAGTGGGTCCGCTATTCCGAGACAGCCAGGCGCGAGCTCAACACGATGCCGCAGTGGGCCGGATCCTGCTGGTACTACCTGCGCTTCTGCGACCCGAAGAACAGTGAGCGCTTCATCGGCAAGGAGGCCGAGCAATACTGGATGGGTGATGCGGGGAAACCGGGCGGGGTTGATCTCTATGTCGGGGGCACCGAACACGCCGTGCTCCACCTCCTCTATGCGCGCTTCTGGCACAAGGTTCTCTTCGATCTCGGCCACCTCACCACACCCGAGCCTTTCCAGCGCTTGGTGAACCAAGGCCTCATCCTGGGGGATGACGGGGTGAAGATGTCCAAGAGCCGCGGCAACGTGGTCAATCCCGATTCCGTGATTGCCGAATACGGAGCCGACTCCCTGCGTCTCTACGAGATGTTCATGGGCCCGCTCGAACACGGAAAGCCCTGGAGCATGACCGGCGTGGAGGGGGTTTACCGCTTCCTGGCCCGCGTCTGGCGCATGGCCATGAACGAGGATCAGGAAGGGAACTGGATCCTCTCTGGAGACCTTGCGGAGCAGGAGTTGACCAATACCCAGCGCAGGGTACTGCACGCGACCATTAAGAAAGTGACCGAGGATATCGAGGCGCTCAGTTTCAACACGGCGATCTCCCAGATGATGATCTTCACGAACGAGTTCACCTCGGCGAAGCCACGACCCGTGGAGGCGCTCCGTCTCTTCCTGCCACTGCTCAGCCCCTTCGCCCCGCACTTGGTCGAGGAACTCTGGATGCACCTCGGCAGGAAGTTCACGGGATTCGAGGGGCTTGCCTCGCAGGCCAAGTGGCCCGCCTGGAACAACGAATATCTCGTCGTCGATGAGATCTCCTATGCGGTCCAGATCAATGGAAAGGTTCGCGGACACCTCACCGTGCCGGCATCCTCCGACAGGGAAAGCGTGGAGAAGGCCGCATTCGCCGATCCCACCCTGGCCACTCATCTCGAGGGCAAGGAAGTGAAGAAAGTGATTGTCGTTCCCGGTCGTCTTGTGAACATCGTTGTGGCGGGCTGATCCCTCTTCCTTCCCATGAAACATCTCCCTCTTCTCGCAACCCTCGCGCTTCTCGTATTTCCGACATTCCTGCAGGCTCAGGTGGATTCACCGCTTGAAGGGCAGATGAAGATCCTCGCCCGCGGGATGCGACAACTCTCCCAGCAGGTGACCGATCCCGCCAAACAGCAGGAGAACATCCTCCTTCTCGAAGCCCTGAAGAAAGCGGTGACGGATTCCAAAACCCTCGAGCCGCGGAAGACCGCCTCCATACCCGCCGACAAGCGTGAAAACTTCTTGTCCGACTACAGGCACGAACTCGACGAACTCTCGGACGCGTTCGATCAGGTCGAAGAGGCCGTGAAAGCAGGTCAGTACGACAAGGCCAAGTCTCTGCTAGCCACCGTGAACTCGATCAAGAAAGAGGGCCACGGGAAATTCAAGGTAGACTGAGGTGTCAGGAAATTAGCCTGAAGGCTGAAGGCAGAAGACTGTTAGGGATTCAGATTGAAAAGCAGGAATCCAGGTGGGAATGGAAGACCCTGTTTTCCTGATTTCTGATGATCAACCCTTCAGGATACTCCGGAGATCTGCGGGCATGCGTCCCTCATAGAGCGCTCGTCCTATGATGGCTCCGTGGATACCGGGAACGGTCGCAAGTTGACGGATATCCTCGGGACCGGAGACGCCGCCGCTGGCGATCAGGTCGCACGGAACCGCCGCAGCCATCTCGCGCATGGCGGCAAGATTAGGTCCCTGAAGCATCCCGTCTGTCGCAATGTCGGTGTAGATGATCGTGCGGATTCCGGCATTCACCGCCTCGCGTGCAAGATCGAGTGCCGTGAGTTCCATGGTCTCGACCCATCCCTTCACGGCCACCTTGCCCTCCTTGGCATCGATGCCAACGGCAAGACGGGAGGGACCGAAGGCTCCCGCCGCCTCGGCAAGGAATCCGGGTTCGGCCGCCTTGGTGCCGACGATCACCCGATGAACCCCGGTGGAGAGGCCGGCCTCAATTGATCCGGAGTCGCGCATCCCGCCACCCAGTTCGCAAGGCACCGAGACGGCCTTGGTGATCGCGCGGATGACATCGAGGTTGCGGCTTTTTCCCTCGAAGGCGGCATCCAGATCGACGAGATGAATCCAGTCGGCGCCGGCAGCCTCCCATTGAAGGGCCATCGCCACGGGATCATTGCTGTAGACGGTTTTCTTGGCGGCCAGTCCCCGCTCGAGGCGGACGACCTGACCATCCATGAGATCAATGGCGGGATAGAGCAACATGGTGGAAAATAAAAAGTGAAAGGTGAAAGGTAGAAGGCTGACTACAGGGATGTGATGAAATTCCGGAGCATGGAGAGACCGAGTGCCTGGCTCTTCTCGGGGTGGAACTGGACGGCGCTCAGGTTTCCACGGCTGACGCTGGATGCAAACTCGACACCGTAGTCGCAGGTCGAGGTGATCACCGAGGCATCTTCGGGCACCGGATAGTAGGAGTGGACAAAGTAGAAGTCAGGATTCTGCCCGAGTCCCTTCATGAGGCGATCGGAGGGAGCGGTGATATGAAGTTGATTCCAACCCATGTGGGGGATCTTGAGTCCTGAGGCCTTTGGAAAATGAACGACCCGCCCCTTGAGGGCGCCAAGCCCCTCCACTCCGGGCGATTCCTCGCTCGACTCGAAGAGCAGTTGGTAGCCGAGGCAGATCCCGAGGTAGGGGCGGTCCGCCACGAGCCATTCGCGTAGGAAATCCCAGAGCCCAGCCTCACGTAACTGGCGGGCGCAGTCACCGAAGGACCCGACACCGGGCACGACAAGCGCGTCGCACTTGGCCGCCTCGTCGGGAGTGCGGGCCAGCACACAGGATCCGCCCGCATGCTCGAGGGCGCGCTGGACGCTGCGGAG
Source organism: Verrucomicrobiia bacterium (assembly GCA_040380225.1). Classification (GTDB taxonomy): domain Bacteria; phylum Verrucomicrobiota; class Verrucomicrobiia; order Chthoniobacterales; family UBA6821; genus UBA6821. The sequence continues at coordinate 65,556 of JBEIJN010000012.1, forward strand.
GTTTCCGCTGCCGTAATCGACAAGTCCGAGGAGCGGAGCAGAACTCACAGCACTCCCTTGGTGCTGGGGATTCCCTTCACGCGCTCATCGCGGGAGACAGCGACATCAAGTGCGCGTCCGAGTGCCTTGAAGATCGCCTCAGCCATGTGATGGGCATCCCTGCCAGCCATAATGGAGACATGCAGGGTGAGCCCTGCCTGGACGGCGACGGCACGCAGGAACTCCTCCACAAGCTGGAAGGGGAATAGACCGATCGCCTCGACGCCGCGGGGAGCCTCGTAAGCAAGGAAGGGACGGCCGCTGCAATCGACGACGACCCGGGCCAGAGCCTCGTCCATCGGGACATAGGCGTGGCCGTAACGGCGGATTCCCGCCTTGTCACCAAGTGCCTTGGCAAGGGCCTGCCCCAAGGTGATGCCTACATCCTCCACCGTGTGGTGGTAATCGACCTCGATATCCCCTTTGGCAAGCACCGTCAGGTCGAGCAGACCATGGCGGGCAAAGAGCGTGAGCATGTGGTCGAAAAACGGGATGCCCGTGCGAATGTCGGGGGTTCCCGCCCCATCCAGGGAGAGGGTCAGCTTGATATCGGTCTCGCCGGTCTTGCGATCGACTGTGGCGGTGCGTGCGGGCGTGGTCATGGTTTGGAAGCGGATGGGGATGCGAGGGGAGCCTGTTTCTTCGCGGCATCGGCCTGAGCTTTCACCGACTGGTCCACTTGCTCCTTGAGTTTGGGGTTATCAATATTGGCAGGCCAGAGTTTTTGGGAAAGCTCCAGCTGTCCCTGGGCTTCCTTAAGCTTGCCTTCGGCCAGAAGGCGAGAGGCTTCCCCGGACGCCGCAATCCCCTCCCTCATGGATGTTTTCTGCAGTTGGATAAGACGGGCCTTCTCGGCGGTGACCAATGCCTGAAGGGCGTCCAACGCTTCCCTGTTGTTCTGGAATACAGGGAAAAATTTCGACCCGTCGGCGGATGCCACAGTCATCGCCTTCTTGGCGAGAGCGGCATCCTTTTCCATGGCATCCTTCATCTCCTTGGCCTGATCCCCTCGGGCATTGGCCAGGGTTTTCTGGCAGCGCTTGTCGAAGATGTCGAAGTTGGCTTTGGCGACGCCAAGCCTCTGCTGAAGCAGATCGATCGACTTCAGCGCGGCATCAACGGCATCAGGGATCACGCCGGAAGCGGGATATTTCTTTTCAAGCAGTTCATAGGACTGCAAGGCACCGACCGGATCCCCGGCTTCCATCCGGCCCTTCATCTCGGCGAATTGGATCTTGGCTCCGAACTGATAGGGATCCGCCTCGATCGTTGCGGCCTCGATCCAGGTGCCGTCGATCTTCCTGTCCCCCTGTCGCAGTCGGGCGCGCTCGGCCTCGAGGGAACGCAGATCCTCGCGGAGTTCCGTGAGATAACGGGAATAGGGATACTGTTTGAGAAATTCGGGGATTTTCTTATCGATGAGCTGGTCGTGGAAGGAAGTATCCAGAACCGTCTGCGGAGTGGCCAGACTCCCAAGATCCTGAAAGGCTTTTTCATCGACGGGGGTTACTGAGATCGTCGCGATCTCATCCTTGGCAACGAGTTTCTGGTCCTTGATGGTCGAGGTGACAAAATACTCGATGAGGACACCGTCGGGTCCGTCATTGATGACATCCCCCTTCAGGACCTTGCCATCCTTCAGGGTGATGCTGTCGGCCATCACCGAGAGAACGGGGCAGAGTATGAGCGCCGGCAGCAATATCATTCCGACATTCATGACTCGTAAAAATTATCCATTTCGGGGAATATTGCCACCCTGCGAGTTTATTTTTTTTGGGAAGATGGTGGAGCAGTCCCTGACCTGATCAGGAAGCGCATCCATCCCCTGCCGCCATGGTGTTCAAGCGATGATCAGTCGATGAATCGCTTTTCGATGCCCTCGTAGGCGTCGATCCGGCGGTCTCGCAGGAAGGGCCAGTGAGTGCGCTGCGTATCCATGAAGCGGCGGTCGAGGTCGACGACAAGCACCGTCTCCTTGTCGGCCGGAGCCTCCGCGATGATCATCCCGTTGGGAGCGGCCACGAAAGTGCCTCCCCAGAACTCCAGACCATCGCCACCCGCGGGTGCCTCGTGCCCGATGCGGTTCACCCCGCAGACATAGCAACCGTTGGCGAGCGCATGGGCCCGCTGGGCGAGTTGCCAGGCGGCTTTCTGGCTCTCTCCGTACTGTTTCTTCTCGGAGGGATGCCACCCGATCGCCGTGGGGTAGAAGAGCACCTCGGAACCCTGAAGCGCCGTGAGGCGCGCCGCCTCCGGATACCACTGATCCCAGCAGATGAGCACACCGAGATCGCCCGCGCTGGTCTTCCAGTTGCGGAAACCGAGGTCGCCCGGCGTGAAGTAGAACTTCTCGTAGAAGAGCGGGTCGTCCGGGATGTGCATCTTGCGGTACTTGCCCAGATAGGTGCCGTCCGCCTCGATGACCGCTGTGGTGTTGTGATAGAGACCGGGGGCGCGCCGCTCGAAGAGCGAGGCGATGATCACCACGCCGAGTTCCTTCGCCAGCCTGCCGAGTGACTTCGTGGTCGGCCCGGGAATAGGCTCCGCGAGCTTAAAGTACTCGTGATCCTCGCTCTGGCAGAAATATTGGCTGAGGAAAAGTTCGGGTAGGCAGACGACCGTCGCCTTCTTCTTCGCCGCTTCCCGGATCAGGCGCTCCGCGGTGATGAGGTTCTCAGCGGCCGAGGAGACGCAACGCATCTGAACGAGGCCGACGCGCAGGATATCGCTCCCGGAAGCGGAAACCTTGGAGGCTTTCCCTTTCACCTTGGAAGACGATTTGGAAGAGGATTTTGAAACCGATTTCAACGACTTGGGTGTTTTGGCTTTCTTTGGCACGCCTCCCTGCTACCCAATAGCAGCCTCATGAAAAAGACACTTTTCGCCCTTTCTGCAACTCTCTCCATGGCCCCCGGCATTTCCGGAGCCGCAAACCCGGCCGACGCCCCCAAGGATATCCGCATCGTCCTGAAGACATCCAAGGGTGACATCCACGCCACGCTCTTCGCCAGCAAGGCCCCGATCACCGTCGCCAACTTCCTCAATCTCTCCCGCCGAGGTTTCTACGACGGCGTCACCTTCCACCGCGTCATCCCCGACTTCATGATCCAGGGAGGCGATCCCACCGGCACCGGCATGGGCGGCCCCGGCTACAAGTTCGCCGACGAGTTCGCCCCCGGCCTGAAGCACGACCGCCCCGGTCTCTTCTCCATGGCCAACGCGGGCCCCGGCACCAACGGCAGCCAGTTCTTCGTGACCCACGTGCCGACTCCCTGGCTCGACGGCAAGCATGCCATCTTCGGCGCCGTTGACAGCGCGAAGGATCAGGATGTCGTGAACGCCATCAGGCAGGGTGACAAGATCACCGGCGTCCAGATTGTCGACTCCCCCGAAACCCTCTTCGCCGCCCAATCCGCGCAGATCGCCGCTTGGAACAAAGTCCTCGGGAAGTAGGCGTAATAGACTGAAGACTGAAGTCTTTTAGACTGTTAGAAGTTCAAAGAAAGGGCGTTGGCTGAATGGCCAACGCCCTTTTTTCGGAAAAAATTGGGAAGAATTTGGGGGGCAGGGCCGTTTGAAGTTTATCCCAGATTGCGCAGTAGAGCGGTGTTGACAGGTTTGAACGGTTCACCCGGATGGTGAGTCCCGGAAGGGTTAAAAGCGTTACACCGTTAAAAGGTTACAAGGGGCTGAAGTCCGAGGCCGAATTGAACTGATGCAGGCATCTTTTGACGACGTTTTCCTGACATTCCGC
>JBEIJN010000013.1:0-68314 GCA_040380225.1 Verrucomicrobiia bacterium
AGATTATGCATCAGGGCGGCGTTGACAGGTTGGAGCGTTTCACTCGGATGGTGAGTCCCTGAAGGGTTAAAAGCGTTACACCGTTAAAAGGTTAAAAGGGGGCTGAAGTCCGAGGCCGAATTGAACTCATGCAGGCATCTTTTAACGACGTTTTCCCTGACATTCCCCTTCCGAATCTCGGGTCAGGGATCTCCCGGATCTATGTTGACGCCACTTGCCTCCCGGCAAGCGGTGGCGCCCTTGCTTCGGGTCCCGCATGCGCGGGATCTTACGCGGCTCTTCCCAGAGCCTTGGTTGTAACATTTTCACTTTTTAACTCTTTTAACGCGGCCTCCTATTATTTCAGGAATTCCCAATGCAAATTCCGGGTTAGAAAAGGTTAGAAAGGGCCGAAGGGCAGCAGCCTTCTCTTCTATCTCTGCGCCAATATGCCCCTGCGCCTCTGCGGGAAATCATTCAGCTGCACGAAGGCGTGAACAAGTTGGGAGGCGGGGTCAGGCGCCCAAGTGCAGCCGTAGTAGTCCTACGGCAAACGCAGGGCAACACCGCCCCGCGCCCAAATTGACACGCCCCTACTTAGGGGAATTCAGCCAATCGATCAATCCCTTCGGTCCGCCCGGAATATATCCGCTCTTCTGCTTGATGATTTTTCCCTGCGGATCGAGGAGGACGAGGGTTGGGAACCCCTGGACCTGATACTGCTGCTGGAGGGCGTCATTCTGCTTCTTCACCTCGGGGCTCTGGCTCTTCCCTTGCGGGAAGTCGATCTCGACCAGAACAAGGTTCTTGTCGGCGTATTCCTTGAAGGAGGGCTGGTCCAAGGTCTCCTTCTTCAGCTTGATGCACCATCCGCACCAGTCGCTACCGGTGAAGTCGAGAAGGACCTTTTTGTTTTCCTTCGCCGCAGTGGCGAGGGCGGTTTTGTAATCCTCACCCCAGCCGCCGGCAAAAGCGGGGCTGACGAGAAGAGCGGCAACGAGGGCGAGGAGGAGGGAACGAGGGGAGTTCATACAAGCCCCTGTTAGTCCCATCGTAGTCTCCTGCGCAACAAGAAAGTGAGGGGGAGGGTGAAAACTGAAACCTGAAAACTGAAACCTGAAATTTGAGGCCTGAGAGCTGAGAGCTGAGGTTCGGAACGGCTTCGGGATTATTCCTCAGCTTTCAAGTTGGCTTGCCCTGCCGTTGCTTTGCAGCCGTTACGGCGGGTCTCATCCCTCGCTACCGTTCCCCACCTGCCACTGGGGAGAGATCTCCTTTGCAATCGGGCTGCGTTCCCCTGCGGCGAGATGATGGACGGCAGCGAAGGCCATCATGGCCGCGTTGTCGGTTGCGAGTTCGGGTGCCGGTAGGTGGAGTGTCCAACCCTTGGTCTGGCAGAGGCGTGTCATTCCCTCCCGGAGGGCGCTGTTGGCGGCCACGCCGCCCGAGAGGGCGACGCGCGTGACGCCCGCCGCTTCCACGGCATGTTCCGTCTTCCTGAGTAGGACGCCGACGATGGCATGGCGCACCGAGGCGCAGAGATCGGCCATGCCCTGTGAGGACTTGGGGAGTTCGGGGTTCTTTTCCAGAAAGTAACGGACCGAGGTCTTCAGGCCGCTGAAGCTGAAGTCGAGATTCTCCCGCTCGGGCAGGGCTTGGGGAAATTCATGGGCCTTGGGATCTCCCGTGGTGGCCAGCCGGTCGATCTCGATTCCTCCCGGGTAGGGGAGGCCGAGCAGTTTGGCGATCTTGTCGAATGCCTCTCCCGCCGCATCATCGAGGGTCCGCCCCAGCACGGTGTAGTCACCCACTCCACGCACGAGCGTGAGTTGGGTGTGCCCGCCGCTCACCAGCAGGGCGAGGTGAGGAGGGATTTCCGGGGAGCCCAGGAAGGGGGAGAGGAGGTGCCCCTCGAGGTGATTGAGCGCGAGGTAAGGAATGCCAAGGGCCATGGCAAACCCCTTGGCATACGAGGCGCCCACCAGCAATGCGGGAGCAAGTCCGGGGCCTGATGTGGCTGCCACGGCTCCGAGGTCGGAAGGGGCGATTCCCGAATCCGAGAGTGCGCGGCGGACCAGGGGGTCGATCGCAAGGAGGTGGTTGCGCGAGGCGACTTCCGGAACAACTCCCCCGAAGCGTGAGTGCTCCTCGGCCTGGGAAGCGATGAGGCTGCAGAGGATCGTGCCGGGTGGGCGCAGAATCGCCACGGCTGTCTCGTCGCAACTGGACTCAATCGCTAAAATTGGAAAATCGGAAGACACGGCTGAAAGGTTTTGATCAGGAACTCAGGAAAGTATGAAGGGAAGAATAAGAGGGCTGATTTGAGTCACAAAATGCACAAGAACCACAAAAGAGGAATTCAGGAAATACTCTTCTCCAGAGCCTCTGTGCCTTTTGTGCCTCTTGTGGCAATTTCCCCGATTCCTGATTTCCTGAGTTCCATATTTATCCTTCTGCTTTGCCGTCCTGTGAGGGAATAAGATGACGAGTCCATTCGGCGAGGAGTTCCTGCGGGGATTCACGCATCAACCGATCAGCCTTTTCCAATTCCCCGATCAGTGACGCTGCCACAGTGTTCCGATTCAGCGAGGATCCGGCGATCATTGCCAGGGAGGCTGCGCGGCCTCTGAGTTCGTCGGGAAAGTCCTCCGGGGTGTGGTTCACGTTGAGTCCGATCCCGACCACGGCGAAGGGATCGTTTCCAACCCTTGTCTCAACGAGGATGCCCGCCACCTTGCACCCGCCTATCAGGACATCGTTGGGTTCCTTGATGCCCGCATCGGTCGCTCCGAGTGTGCGCAGCGCGCGGACGAGTGCCACGGCGGCGAAAGCGGAAAGCGACGGGATCGATGCATCGTTGATTTCCATCCGCAGCAGCAGCGAGAACCAGAGCCCGAGTCCGGGCGCGGAGGACCAGGGGCGCCGGAACTGGCCGCGACCCGCCGTCTGGCTCTCCGCAAAAAGAAAGGTGCCGGAGGGGGCTCCCTCCTCCCCCCGACGGAGAAGCTCGTCGTTGGTCGAAGTGATCTCGCCGACCACCCGCACCGGAAGGCCCCATGGCGAGGCCGCGCTCAGAATGGTGGGATCCAGCGGTTCAGCTGACATGACCCGGCGACTCCATCTCAAGCGAAAGATCGGCGTTCGTCGCGGAGTGCGTGAGCGCCCCCACGGAGATGCGGTCGACGCCCGTGGCGGCGATCTCGGGAATGCTCGCCAGAGTCACGCCACCGCTGGCCTCGAGCAAAACGGCGGGAGCGACTTTGTTGCGCAGGGCGACAGCCTCGCTCATTTGAGCCGGAGGCATATTATCGAGAAGGATGACATCGATCCCCTGCATGCCGAGCAGGGTATTCACTTGATCGAGCGTGTCCGCCTCGATCTCGATCGGCAGTCCGGGGTGCTCCGAGCGCAGGCGGGCAATGACCGGCGGGAGGAGGGAGAGGTCGCCCAGTGCGGCGAGATGATTGTCCTTCACGAGCACCGCGTCGTGGAGTCCCATCCGGTGGTTTGTGCAGCCGCCCGCCTTCACGGCCTGTTTCTCGAGGAGTCGCCAACCCGGGGTTGTCTTGCGGGTATCGAGCAGGATGACCCCGGTGCCCTTCACCGCATCAGCGTAGCGGCGGGAGAGTGTGGCGATGCCGCAGAGTCTGCCGAGAAAGTTGAGGGCTGTCCGCTCTCCGGAGAGGATCGAGCGTGTCGGACCGCTGATCTCTAGAAGCAGTGATCCGGGTGAGAGTCTCCCCCCCTCGGCGGCATGGGCCGTGATGGTGAGAGTCTGATCGATGCGGCGGAAGACCTCGGCCGCAATCGCGATTCCCGAAGCAACACAGTCGCACCGGGACACGATGCGGGCGCGGGAAACCGAATCGGCGGGGATGAAGGCCCGCGAGGTGACGTCTCCAGCGGCGCCCAGATCCTCGTTCAAGGCGAGGGAGATCAGGTCTCCGGAAGGATTCATGGCAAAGGACTACGCCGCATCTGCCGTCGTATCCGTATCAACGAGGGGCCGCAATCCGAGCAGGGAACGTTGCCACGGCAGGAGGACGGGCGCGTCGGGATCGTTGGCGGCCGCTTCGAGGGCGGCCTTCGGGGCAAGGATGGAGGGATCGAGGTCGATCTCGCGGGCCACCTTGTCCCGGTGTTCCCGCAGTTGGTTGAAGCGGTCGACCTGCTCCTTGGTGGAGCGGATGCGCACACCGCGGATTACCTTGGGCCATTCCTCCTCGGGTAAGGCCAGTGCGGTCTCGAGCGTTGACTCGAGCCTTTCCATGCGGGGTTGGGGAAGTCGGGGGCGGGTGAACTTCCCTCCCTTGGAGGCCTCGTCGGCCAGACGGAGGAGGTTCTCGTTGGAAAGGACATGGAAGGCCGGACGGTCCCAAGCGCGGGCCTCGGAGTCACGCCAGTGCCAGAGCGCCCGGAGCAGCGCCCAGCCGCGGCGGGAGAGGGCGGCATAGCCGGTCAGGCGCCAGAGGTTCTCCTCGTCGCGCTGACGGGTCTCGCGGGTTCCCTTCACCATGCGGTCGCGGGACTGGCAGTACCAGTCGAAGCGTCCGAGTTCCTCGAGCCTTGCGCGGAGGATGCCGGCGAGTTGGGGCAGGAAACGGACGTCGTTGAGCGCGTATTCGACCATCTGGTCGGAGAGGGGGCGCTGGGCCCAGTTCGCCTTGCGCGAGGCCTTGGAAAGGGTGATGCCGAAGTATTTCTCCACGAGGCCGGCCAGGCCGAGCTGGGGCTCGCCGCAGAGCCGTGCCGCGATCATCGTGTCGAAGATGTCCTCGTCGGGGAATTCCCCCGAGCGGCGGAGCAGGCGCAGGTCATAGTCCGCGTCGTGGAAGAGGATTGTCTTCCCCTTGAGCGAGGCGAAGAATTCCTCAAGCGGCAGCCCCGCCAGGGGATCGATCAGGCGCAGATCGGAGGCAAGTCCGGTCTGGGGTTCCTCGCCCCATCCGCTCTGGATGAGGCAGAGCTTCTCAAAGTAGCAGTGCAGGCTGTCGGCCTCGGTGTCGAGCGCGACCTGTGTCTGCGACGAGAGACCGTCGAGATAGTCCCGGAAAGCGGAGTCCCCGGCGATCAAGGCTCCGCGATGAAGGTGGCCGTCGTCGGAAGATCTCCGGCGTGGCGGGCACGGGGCTCGCGCACCTCGGTGTTGCCCTCGGTGGGGATGGTGACGAAGGGGCCGCCGGCAAGCGGGGCCACCTCGGTGAAGGCCACATCGGGAACATCGGTCGGGATGCCCTCGAGGGGGAACTCCTTGCGGAGCGGATGGTAGGGATAACCCTCCCACATCAGGATGCGGCGGAGGTCGGGATGGTTGCGGAACTTGATTCCCATGAGATCCCACACCTCGCGCTCGTGCCAGTTGGCCGTGGCCCAGATGTCGGTGACGGAGTCGACTTCGGCCTCCTCCTCGGAGGTCGTGCACTTGAGTCGCAGGTGGGCCTTCTTGGCGATCGAGTAGAGTTCGTAGACCACCTCGAAGCGGGGGTGGCTGCCGTAATGGTCGACGCTGCAGATATCGAGCAGGAGGTCGTAGCCAAGGGAGTCACGGCAGAAGAGTGCGATCTCGTGCAGGCGCGTGGCATGGAGCGAGATGGTGGTCTCGCCGCGGAACTCCTTGCGGTCGAAGACATCGGGGGCAAAGTCCCCCTCCAGCTTGAGGGCGTCGTCGGCGGCGCTCATCGGAGGGACTCCAGCAGGGCGCGCTTCTGGTCGAGCACGGAATGTTCGGTCATGAGTTTGTTCTGAAGCTTCATCAGGCCGTCAAGCAGGGCCTCGGGGCGGGGAGGGCATCCGGAGATGTAGACATCGACGGGGATGATCTGGTCCACCCCCTGGAGCGTCGCATAGCTGCGGTACATCCCGCCGGAGGAGGCGCAGGCACCCATCGCGATCACCCACTTGGGCTCGGGCATCTGCTCGTAGATGCGCTTCACGGAAAGGGCCATCTTGTAGGTCACCGTACCGGCCACGATCATCACGTCGGACTGGCGCGGCGAGAAGCGCATCACCTCGGCGCCGAACCGGGAGATGTCGAAGCGGGAGGAGGAGGCGGCCATGAGCTCGATGGCGCAGCAGGCGAGGCCCATCGGCATCGGCCAGAGCGAGTTCTTGCGCATCCAGTTGATGGCGGCATCGAGCTTGGTGATGATGATGTTTCCCTCGATCTTGGAATCGAACGCCATCGGGGTCGAAACGGGCGTCGCATGGGGATGCATGGTGGGCACAGTAGCCGTGGACATAATGGGAAAAGACTATAAGAGAGACTTTCCGGAACAAGACGAAAACCGCCCAAGATGCGGTTTGGTAGTTGGTAGATAGAAGTTAGTAGTTTGGGGTCAATGTTAAATCGTTGATTTAAGGAAGCGCTGATTAAATCCCATAAAGGCTTCTCTGCGATTAAATCAGCGATTCCCTAGCTTCCAGCTTCCAGCTACAAGCTCCTTACTATGTACACGCACCTCTGGTCCCGTATCTCCTCCGTGAAATGGGAGGACTCCTGGATCGAGCGGCTCCGGTTTGCAGGAGAGCAGAATCTGGTCATCAAGAAATTCCCCGCTTCCCGATCGATACGACTCGATCTCTACACCGGCGCGACCACCGCCAAAAAACTGAAGTCGGCATTCGGCGGCACCGTGCGTCCCTTCGACGCGGCGGGATGGCAGCCCCCCGCTCCAAAAATCACCGATCCGCTCCGCGTCGCGGGCCACCTCCGCATCTACCGCGACCGGGAGCTTTTCAAGAAAGAGAGGGCGACTGGCAAAGGACTTCCGCTGCTGATCCCAAGCGGCATGGCCTTCGGCACCGGTGACCACGCCACCACGGCCCGATGCCTCCAGTTGCTCGTGGAGGCAGCAGCCCCGCTCCGTGCCGCCGGCGGGAAGTGGTCGATGATCGACCTCGGATGCGGTTCGGGGATCCTGGCACTCGCCGCCGAAAAGCTCGGTGCCGGGAAGATCCTTGGCTGCGACTTCGACGAAGCCTGCGTCCGCATCTCCAAGGAGAATGCCCTGCTCAACAAGCTCCCCCTCGCCCGATTCCTGAAGGCCGACGTGCTGCGCTGGAAGCCCCCGGGAAAGAAAGGGGCCCACGACATCGTCGCGGCAAATCTCTACTCGACCATCCTCACCGCCGCTTCCGCGATGATCGTGGAAGCGATCAAGCCCGGCGGCGTCCTGATTCTCTCCGGCATTCTCGCGGTGGAGGAGAAGACAATCGTCGACACCTTCTCCTCCCTCCGCCATGTGAAGACCCTGAAGCGGGGGAAGTGGGCGGCCATCATGCTCCGCAAGGGCGGCGGGCGGTCGCCGCGCTGAGCCGAATCAGAGAGACCGGAAAGGCCTTGAGACTCATCAAATTAATCTGTCGTTCCTTGGGCGATCATCTTGACCGTCGAAAAATAAAAGGACTCGCGCAGCCGTAACGGATGCGAAGCAACGCCCGGGCAAGCAAGCGCTGAGGCGCGGAGGAAAAGACTAAGGATTGGGGCCGGAGAAGATTGTCAGCGTTACTCCCATCAACTCGGAGAATCACTTGATCGATTCACAATGGGGTCTGACGACTCCTTTCAAGGGAGATGTTTCTAAAGAAGCGCTGCTATAAGTCATAAAAACTCTGCGCCTCAGCGTCGCTGCGCGAGATTTCTTCCCTTGTAAATGCGTCCAATAAAACCGAAACCGCTCTAGTGATGGTGGCCACCGGGGCCGTGGACATGCCCGTGGGCGATTTCCTCGGCGGTCGCGGCGCGGACTTCACGGACCGTGATGTCGAAGTGGAGCGTCATCCCGGCCAGGGGATGGTTTCCGTCGAGCGTCACCTTGTCCCCCTCGATCTTGGAGACGACGACGATCTGCTCTCCCTCGTCGTTGGAGGCTTCCAACTGCATTCCCTCCTCCAGATCTTCGCCACCCTCGATCTGATCCGCGGAGACCACGGCGATCTTCGCTGGATCGGGGAGTCCATAAGCTTCCTCGGGCGAGACGGTGACGGAGAAGGAATCCCCTGCTTTCTTTCCTTCCATGGCTTTTTCGAGGCCCTTCACGATCTGTCCCTCGCCATGAAGGTAGGCGAGAGGGCCTCCATCCCTGGAGGAGTCGATGACATCCTTCTCGTCGTCGGTGAGGGTGTAGTCGAAGAGGACGACGGAGCCTTTGGTGATGTTCATTGGAATTATAGGGTAGGGCTTGGGATTTGACGCTCTCCCTCCCGGGAGTAGCGCCCTGACGGGCTACGCTAAGCGTAGTCTATACCGATCGTTCCCACGATCAGGTATTTTGCGCCGCGCGTCTAGCGCGGCATCAAAACTTCCAAGCCATTCTAGGGGTGACATACCTGAAGGCTAGAAGCAAACGCCATTTCCTCATTTCCCGAATGGCGAACATCTGTCAGTTCTCTCCCATGCACGTGGAACGACTCAAATACATCATCTGGGCTGCGGACACGGCCCGGGCCGTTAAGTTCTATACCTCCGTCTTTGGCGGGAAGGTGATCCGGGAGAACCCTGCCGTCACGGACATTGAGGTTGCGGGCGGCATAATCGGCGTCCATGGCGGCGGCGAGGGAAAGCGCACCTGGACCGGTATGAGCTTTCAGGTGGCCGATGTGATCGCCGGTGCGGCTGAGATCGTCGCGGCGGGTGGGCAGCTGCTCCGGGAACCACAACCCGAGAACGGTGAGCCTCCGCACCTTGCGATGTGCGTGGATCCGGAAGGGAATGAGATTATGCTCTCAAGAAAGAGGTCTTGAGATTTTGGCGGATAGCTTCGTTGGTCTGCGGTCACAGTAGCTAACTATGCCTTCCTTAGCTGTGAAGTTTTAAGCCTTCGTGTAAACCTCCGCGCCCTGCTTCACGAACTCGGCGGACTTTTCCTCCATCCCCTTCTTGAGGGCTTCTTCCTCGGAGAGGTTTTGGGCGGCGGCGTATTTGCGGACGTCCTCGCTGATTTTCATGGAGCAAAAGTGTGGGCCGCACATGGAGCAGAAGTGGGCTGACTTGGCACCTTCCTGAGGAAGTGTTTCATCATGGAATTCGCGCGCGGTGACGGGATCGAGGCCGAGGTTGAACTGGTCCTCCCAGCGGAACTCGAAGCGGGCCTTGGAGAGGGCGTTGTCGCGGTACTGGGCGCCGGGGTGACCTTTCGCGAGGTCGGCGGCGTGGGCGGCGATCTTGTAGGTGATGACTCCATCCTTCACATCCTTCTTGTTGGGCAGGCCGAGGTGCTCCTTCGGCGTGACGTAGCAGAGCATGGCGCAGCCATACCAGCCGATCATGGCGGCGCCGATGCCGCTGGTGATGTGGTCGTAGCCTGGGGCGATGTCGGTGGTGAGGGGGCCGAGCGTGTAGAAGGGGGCCTCGTGGCACCACTCGAGTTGCTTCGCCATGTTCTCCTCGATCATGTGCATCGGGACATGGCCGGGACCCTCGTTCATGACCTGGACTCCCTTGGCCCAGGCGCGCTCGGTGAGTTCGCCTTGCACCTTGAGCTCGCCGAACTGTGCCTCGTCGTTGGCGTCGGCCACGGAGCCGGGACGGAGTCCGTCTCCGATCGAGAAGCTGACATCGTAGGCTGCCATGATGTCGCAGATGTCGTCCCAGTGGGTGTAGAGGAAGTTCTCTTTGTGATGGGCGAGACACCACTTGGCCATGATCGATCCGCCGCGGCTGACGATGCCGGTCATACGCTTGGCCGTGAGCGGGACGAAGCGTAGTAGCACACCCGCGTGGATCGTGAAGTAGTCGACGCCCTGCTCGGCCTGCTCGATCAGGGTGTCTCGGAAGATCTCCCAGGTCAGATCCTCGGCCTTGCCGTTCACTTTCTCCAGCGCCTGATAGATCGGCACGGTTCCGATCGGGACGGGTGAGTTTCGGAGGATCCACTCGCGGGTGGCATGGATGTTCTTCCCAGTAGAGAGATCCATGACGGTGTCGGCGCCCCACTTGGTGGCCCAGCGCATCTTCTCGACTTCTTCCTCGATGGAGGAGGCGACGGCGCTGTTGCCGATGTTGGCGTTGATCTTCACCAGGAAGTTGCGCCCGATGATCATCGGCTCGAGCTCCGGATGGTTGATGTTTGACGGGATGATGGCGCGGCCGGCGGCGACCTCGGAGCGGACGAACTCCGCGGTGATCTGCTCGGGTATGCGTTGAGGGAACCGAGCGAAGATCGAGGGAGTGTAGGGGCTTTCTGGGCGCTGGCCGGAACCGGCGTGCTGCTTGTCGAGTTCGTTTCGAACATTGTCCCCCGATAAATCCCCCAGCTTCGAGCTGCTAGCTCCCAGCTCCTTTCTTCCCATGTTCTCGCGGATGGCGATGAATTCCATCTCGGGGGTGATGATTCCCTGACGGGCATACCAGAGCTGGGTGACCGGGTGGCCGGCCGAGGCGCGGCGCGGCTTGCGCTGGGCACTCTTGAGTCCCGGGAACTCGATCAGGCGGTTCCGCTCGGCGGTGCTGGCGAATTCGGCATGCTTGCCCGAGAGGTAGCCGTTGTCCATCGGTTGAACTTCGCGGCCCTCGTAGGGTGAGGTGTCGCCGCGTTTCTCGATCCATGCGGAGCGAAGCGCCGGAAGTCCCTCCGAGGAATCACCCTCGAAGTCGGGATCACCCCAGGGACCGCTGCAGTCGTAGACGCGAATGGGGGCATTCGGCTCCAGTTCGCCCGAGAAGTTCTTCGTCGGGGATAGCTCGATCTCGCGCATCGGGACGCGGATCTCAGGGTGGATGGATCCTTCGACATAAACCCGGGTGCTGGCGGGAAGGGCATCGGTGCTCTGGGGTTCGATGGGGTCTTTTGGGGCGATCATGAAATTAGGGGTTTAGACTGTAGGCTGTTAGGCTGTTAGGGAAGAAAAGGGGAAAGGGATGAGAGAAAGTGGATAGGCTGAAGACTGAAGGCTGAAGGATAAAAAAGGAAGGGCCACGCGTGGGGTGCACGGCGTGGCCTGAGTCTTCTCCCTTCGACGGCATTACCCGTGTCAGGTTCAAAGGGTCGTCCGTGATGCCACGGACCTCTCAGCCGGCTGGCTCCCCCGCATGTATCATCAGAATAGGCGCCTTTTGCTTTGGGTCAACGCTCCATGCTGATTCCCGCGACGGGTCTTTTCGGTCAACTGGTCGCATCCGGCCTCCACGTTGACTTTTCAAGAGGTGAGAGATATCACCCAGCCATGAAGGAAGCGTTTTTCACGGGGCTACGCCAAGTTCGCAAGAAATGAGGGCTGATCTGTTCGATTCACGCGAGGGGGTGGATCCGCCGCCCTCCTCCATCTGAAATTTCCAACAGGGCATGATTGCGATCACCATCGAGAATCTCGTTAAAAGATTCGGCGACGTGGTTGCCCTCAACGGCATCACGCTCCGCATCGAACCCGGCGAATTGTTTTTCCTCCTCGGCCCCAGCGGATGTGGAAAAACAACCCTTCTTCGCAACATCGCCGGTTTCTCCATCCCGGACGAGGGTCGCATTCTTTTCGGTGACGAGGATGTGACCGACCTGCCGCCTCACAAGCGCAATACGGGAATGATGTTTCAGAGTTACGCGCTCTGGCCGCACATGACCGTTGCCAAAAATGTGGCCTTCGGCCTTGAAGAGCGTCGTGTTCGGCCGGTTGAGATCCGTCAACGGGTGACTGCAGCGCTCGACTCCGTGCAGATGGGCCAATACGCGGAACGTAAAATATCCCAACTCTCCGGCGGGCAGCAGCAACGCGTCGCCCTTGCCCGCGCCTTGGTGATACGTCCCCGATGCGTTCTTCTCGACGAACCCCTCTCAAACCTAGACGCCCGCCTTCGCCTCGAAATGCGCTCGGAAATCCGCCGCGTCTGCAAGGAGAACGGCTTGACGGCGATCTATGTCACCCATGACCAAAAGGAAGCCCTCTCGATTTCGGACAGAATGGCCGTGCTTGAAGGCGGGCGCATCGCGCAGATCGGAACACCCGAGCAGGTTTACCGCCGCCCCCGAACCCGCGCGGTGGCCGACTTCATCGGCGAAACGAATTTCCTGAAAGGCAAAATACAATCCATCGACGGGTCGAAGGCGCTGGTTGAAACAAGCGAGGGGCCGTTTGAGGGATTCCTCGGCGATCCCGACTGGAAGGCTTCCGCAGGAGATGAGGTGTCGCTCGGCATTCGGCCTGAAAGTTGGTCGCTTCACGGCGCGCCTGCCGCCGTCAATGCGGTGAAGGGGCGAATCGGCGAATCGATCTACCTTGGCGAGGTGGCCCAATACACGCTCCGCACGGAGCAGAATGATTTGAAGATTCTCGAACTCAATCCGCATCTCTCCGCGCGCTCCCGGGGAGGGGAGCTTTACGCCGTTGCGGGCGCTTCCGATGTCGTGGTTCTCAAACCCTGACACCGTGGGGAAACCTCCCTTCCAGCCATGAGTTCAAGGATCCTTCCGGTGCTCGCGGCTCTCGCTCTTGTGGTGGCCGTGCCGTTCCTGCTCAAGCCGCGGCAAAATCTTCTAGCGAATGCCGACGACTCGCTCGTCATCATCTCCCCGCACAATGAGGCCGTCCGCCATGAATTCACGATGGCGTTTGCGAACCACTACAAAATCAAAACCGGACGCTCGATCCGTATCGACTGGAGGGTGCCGGGGGGGACGAGCGAGATCTCGCGGTTCCTCGCAGGGGAATACCTCGCCGCCTTCGAATATGCATGGAAGGCCCGGGGTGAACGCTGGACGCCCGAGGTCGCCGCCGCATTCGATAATCCCAGGATCAAACTTCCCGAGGATCGATCCAAGGACACGCCTGAACAGGCTGCGCGGAGGGTTTTCCTCGATTCCAACACCGGCATCGGCATCGACCTATTCTTTGGTGGGGGATCCTACGACTTTGAGCAGCAGGCGAGGTCGGGCCGCCTGCTTGCCAGCGATGTGATCAATGCCCACCAGGAATGGTTCGCGGAGGATTCCATTCCACAAAGCGTTTCGGGGGAGCAGTTCTACGATCCACGCGGCCTCTGGATCGGGACATGCCTTGCCACATTCGGGATCTGTTACAATGCCGATTCCCTTCGTCGCCTCGGCGTTCGGGAAATCCCTTCATCGTGGAAAGATCTGACAAGACCGGAGTTCTACCGGCAGGTCGCCCTTGCTGATCCCACCAAAAGCGGATCGGCAGCCCGTGCGTTCGAGATGGTCATCCAGCAGCAGATGCAGGAACTCGTCCGAAGCACGGGCCGGAGCGACGAGGAGATTCTGGCTCTCGGCTGGACGCGCGGTCTCCAGATCATCCAGGCAGCCTCTGCCAATGCGCGCTACTTCACCGATTCCGCATCAACAATCCCGCTCGATGTCTCCCTTGGTGACGCCGCGATCGGAATGTGCATTGATTTTTACGGCCGTTTCCAAAGCGAGGCGGTGAAGATCGGCGGCGCATCCTCCCGTCTTCAATACTTCACCCCTGTCGGGGGCTCCTCCGTCGGCGTCGATGCCATCGGCCTTCTGCGCGGGGCTCCCAATCGCGCCGCCGCCGAGGAGTTCATCGCCTTCGTCCTTTCCCTTGAAGGTCAGAAACTCTGGAACTTCAAGGTCGGCGCGCCGGGAGGTCCCTCGAAATACGCATTGCGCCGCCTCCCGATCCGCAAGGAACTCTACTCGCCGGAATATGCCGCCTTCCGATCCGATCCTGAAGTCCAGCCTTACGAGGAAGCCCGGCTTTTCACTTATACCGCAGCCTGGACCGCCCCCGTTTTCCGCGTGATGGCATTTATCATCAGGGTGATCTGCCTCGACCTCCACCACGAGCAGGCCGAAGCCTGGCAGGCGCTCATAAAAGCGGGATTCCCGCGCGAAGCCTGCAAAAGATTTTCCGATCTTTCCGCGGTGGATTACGAGTCCTCGAAAATAATCCTCAAAGAAGCACTCTCCTCCAAAAACCGTCTCGACGAAGTCCGCCTGGCCAAGGAACTCGCCGACAAATTCCGCCTCCAATACAAAGAAGCCGCGCAACTCGCCAGGAAAGGGGGATTCGTAAAATGAGCCGGCAATTCTCCAGACTCGTCTTCCTTCTCACGGCCCTCTTCTTTGGACTCTTCTTTCTCTGGCCCATCGCCGAGACGCTCCGCGGGGCATTTGCAGGTTCGGATGGCAAATTCACGATCGCCTACATTGCCGAGGTTTTCCGGAATCCGCTTTACCTCGAAGGGCTCTGGAACTCCCTCCAGATGGGCGTGTGGAGCACGCTGCTGGCGGCTTTCATAGCCGTTCCTCTTGCGTGGGTGGGCGATCGGTTTCTTTTTCCCGGCAAATCCCTTCTCGGGGCACTGGTGCTTGTCCCGATGATCATGCCTCCGTTTGTGGGAGCCATCGGCATCAAGCAGATCCTCGGCCAGCAGGGGGCTTTGAACGCTCTTCTGCGGGACATCGGTTTTCTCGACCCCGCGCATCCGATCGACTGGCTCGGCGAGGGAAGGATGTGGGGCGTTATCGTTCTCAACGCCCTGCACCTTTATCCGATCCTCTATCTCAATGTCCTGGCGGCCCTCGCCAATGTGGACCCCGCGATGGAAGAGGCCGCGGAGAATCTGGGCTGCCGGGGCCTTCGCAAGTTCCGCCGCATCACCCTGCCCCTTGTCATGCCGGGCATCTTCGCCGGCGGGACGATCGTTTTCATCTGGTCGTTCACGGAACTTGGTGTCCCGCTCATGTTCAATTTCACACGCGTCACGCCGGTGCAGATCTTTTATGGCATCAAGGATATCGGCGGAAATCCCTTTCCCTTCGCGTTGGTGGTGGTGCTTCTCTGCTCGACTGTTCTTCTCTATGCCGGAAGCAAATTCCTCTTCGGTCGCGACTCCCACGCCATGATGGCCAAAGCGACAAGTCAGGGAGGTCCTCGGAAAGTCGGATTGGCATCGGGGCTTCTCTGTTCAGCGATGTTCGGTCTGGTGACCTTTCTCGCTGTCCTTCCCCACATCGGCGTCATCCTCGTGGCATTCTCGACGGATTGGTATCAGACGATCCTGCCAAGCGGATGGACGCTTTCGTACTTCGAGGCCGCGCTGGGTCACAACCTCACGCTCCCCTCGATCCGGAACAGCATCAGGTACGCCGGTCTTGCCACCATTCTAGATGTGGTCCTAGGCGTCGCCATCGCTTTTGTCGTGGTGAGAACCCGGCTCGCGGGGAGGCAGATCCTCGATGCCATGGCGATGCTCCCTCTCGCTGTGCCGGGCCTCGTATTGGCTTTCGGCTACCTTGCCATGACCCAGGAGGGGAAACCGTTCGCCTTTCTGAATCCCACGATCGATCCGCTGATCATTCTGGTCATTGCCTACTCGGTCCGCCGCCTGCCCTATGTGGTGCGCTCCGCTGCGGCTGGGTTTCAGCAAACGAGCGTCACGCTCGAGGAGGCGGCGCAGAATCTCGGCTGCCCTCCACTGCGAACCCTGCGAAAAATCACCATTCCTCTCATCGCGGCAAACCTTCTTGCTGGCGGCTTGCTCGCCTTTTCGTTTGCGATGCTGGAGGTCAGCGACTCGCTCATCCTTGCCCAGAAGCAGCAGGACTTTCCCATTACCAAGGCCATCTATGAGCTTTACCAACTGCTAGGCGAGGGACGCTTTGTCGCCAGCGCCCTCGGGGTGTGGGCGATGGCATTTCTTGCGGTTGCGATTATTGGAACCAGCCTCATTCTGGGCAAAAAACTCGGCGCGATCTTCCGTGCGTAGGTGCCGGGCCTTAATCGACGCGGCGACACACTGAAAGCAGTTGGCCGCTGTCACCCGGCGATCCTGACTCTTGCTTTGCAACCCGAGTGGAGCGATTCGTGGACGGCCTGGACCACCCGCATGTAGGCGACTCCATCGTGAAAATCGGGGTGGGGGCGGGGTGCTTCGGGGTTGCGAACCGCCCGGATGAAGTCCCGCTCCACCTGCCAAGGTGATTGCAGCGGTGCCGCGGTGGAAAGAACGGTGGCCTCGGAGGCGCCATGGTTCCGCATAGTGATTTCCCCGGTGAGGTAATCCTGGCGAAGCACTCCCCGATCCCCGGTGATCTCGATGGATTCGACCGGAGGTCCGGGATCGGATCCGCTCAGGTCGAGTGTGCCGAGAATGCCGCAGGCAAAGTCGACGACAACAAACAGATCATCCGGAATCTCGACAGCCACCCCTCCGCGCACAGGAGTCCAGGTGCGTGAGTTGGCCTGGACCGCGGTGATGTCACCGAACCAGCGCAGGACCACTTCGGTATGGATGCCGAGGGTCAGGATATTGAGACCACTCTTACCTCGGAGTTGTCGCCAGTGGGGGGCGGCATGAGGATCAAGAAACGCCCCGTTCCGCGAGACCACCCGGACGCGACGGATGATTCCGAGGGGCTTTTCCTGTAGGAAGGAACGAAGGAATGCATCGTGATAAAGCCCGTGCGGTGGAGGGCAGAGCATCGTGACCAGATAAGGTCTAGCCTGTGCTGCCTGCTGCATCTCCACGGCTTCGGCGAGATCCGGGGCCATGCGTGCCTGGCAGAAGACATGCTTTCCGGCACTGAGTGCCGCCAGCGTGATCTCCCGGTGGAGATTCGGATGCGTTCCGATCCAGATGATGTCGAGGTCGGCGCGGGCGACCAGATCGCGCCACCCCTCCATGACCTCCGCCTTTGGACAGAAGTCCCGGGAGAAGGCGGCGGCGCTTTCACGGGAGCGGTTGGACACGGCGGCGATTTCCACTCCCTCGACGGCGAGAAGGCCGGGGGCATGCCGCTCCCGGACGATGGCTCCGGCACCCACGATGCCGACTTTCAGCGGGGAGGCAGTAGAAGCGAGAGAAGCGGTCATTGCTCTCGAAAAAATCAGCAGGTCACAGCATCCGTTCCAGGAACGCGGAGCGGTCGAAGAGCGCAAGATCGGTCGCACCCTCACCCGTTCCGATGAAGCGGGGGGTGATGCCGGTTTCCCGGGCAATCGCCACGGCGACGCCGCCTTTGCCCGAGCCATCCAATTTCGTGAGGATGAGCCCGGTGAGCGGAGTGGCGGCATGGAATTCCTTCGCCTGCACGACGGCGTTGCTGCCGGTCGTGGTGTCGGCCACAAGGAAGACCTCGTGGGGTGCCGAGGGATCGAGTTTTCCGAGGGAGCGTTTCACCTTGGCCAGCTCCTGCATGAGATTCGACTTGGTGTGGAGACGCCCGGCTGTGTCGCAGATGAGAAAATCCACTTTCAGTCGCCTGGCCTTCGCAAGTGCGTCATGGCAGAGGGCGGCGGGGTCAGCGCCGTATTCGCTGCTCACCACTTCGACGCCCAGTTTGTCGCCCCATGACTTGAGTTGCTCGACGGCGGCCGCGCGGAACGTGTCGGCGGCGCAGAGCAGGACCGAATGACCGCGGGCTTTCATGAGGGCGGCCAACTTCGCGCTGCTGGTGGTCTTGCCGGTACCGTTGACTCCCACCATCAGGATGACGACGGGGCCCTCCGGGGAGGGAATCAGATCGGCGCCCCGTTCGGGAAGGTATCTGGCGGCCTCCGCGCGGGCTGTCTCGAAGACGTTCCCGGCATGCAGGGAGAGGCCCTTGGCCCGCAGTGATTCCAGGATCGCGGTGGCTGTCGGAGCGCCGAGATCGGACTGCCAGATCGCAGCCTCAACGTCATCCCAGTCGACCGCCTGATGGGCGCCGGTGATGCGTCCCAGGACACCTTGGAGCCAACCTGCCATCAGTCGTTGGGAGTGGCGGGCGCGGCTTGTTCGGGCGACTTGGATGGCGTCCTGTCAGGCCGCTTGAGCGTCGCCTTGATCTTGTCGAGGACGCCGTTGACGAAGCGCCCCGATTCCTCGGTACCGTATTTCTTCGCAATGTCGATGGCCTCGTTGATCGAGACCACCGGCGGGATGTCATCGCAGAAAAGCATCTCGTGGACGGCGAGCCGCAGGATGTTCCGGTCGACGGCGGAGAGACGATCCAGTTCGTAGTTCTGGGTATGCTCCCGGAGCGCCACGTCGATGTCGGCCGTATGGTCGAGCAGGCCGCTCACCAGCCCTTCGCAGAAGCGGCGTGCCGAGGGGCTGAGGCCGCGGAATGCATAGAACTCCTGCAGGTCGGAAACACCGGCGCCGCCGCCGAGGTCGCGCTGGTAGAGAAACTGGATGGCGGCCTCGCGGCCTTCGCGTCGTACTCCCATGATTCGATGACTCTATCAGCGGCCGGCCATGGCACGCGAGGCCCGAAGCACCTCGATCGCCGCGCGTGCCGCCTCCGTGCCGCGGTTGATTTCCTCTTCCAGGCACCGGGCGCGCGCCTGTTCCTTGTTGTCGAGCAGAAGGACCCCGTGAATGACCGGTGTCAGGGTCTCCACGGACATCCTGCAGAGGGTGTCGCTGACCGAGGCGGCGATGAGATCGGCATGGCCGGTCTCCCCTTTGAAAATCACGCCCAGACAGATCACGGCGTCGGCTTTCAGGTGGTCGATGGCCTTCCGTGCCAGATGGGGGATCTCGAAGGAGCCGGGAGCATGTACCACCTGGGTCTTGGTGTGCGGTTCGATGAGGGCGATTTCAGAGAGTGCTTTTGCGACCATCGGCTCCACGAACTCCGCATTGTAGCGGCTGGCCACCACGACGATGCGGTTCGTCGCGGCCGTCGAAAGACGTGGGCGTGTCGGGAGAGGGGTGATCATTTGCGGAGGAAATGATGAATGATGAAGGATGAATGATGAAGGGTTTTCGGAGGCGATAGGGTTGGTGGACTGCGGACCCCGTCACCTATTACCGAGTCCCTATTACCTAAAAGAGGTGACCGAGCTTCTTCTTCTTGGTCTTCAGGTAGGTGGCGTTGTGCCTGTTGGGTTCTGGCCGGATGGGTACGCGCTCCACGATCTCCATGCCGTATCCCTCGAGTCCCACGACCTTGCGCGGGTTGTTGGTCAGAAGCCGGATTTTCCTGATCCCGAGATCGGCCAGGATCTGGGCACCCGTGCCGTAGTCGCGGAGATCGGGGGGGAAGCCGAGGCGCTCGTTGGCTTCGACGGTGTCGAGGCCCTGTTCCTGGAGCTTGTAGGCGTGGATTTTGGCGGAGAGTCCGATGCCGCGCCCCTCCTGCCTCATGTAGACGAGGACGCCGTGGCCGTTCTCCGCGATCTGCGCCAGCGCGCGGTGAAGCTGGCTGCCACAGTCGCAGCGGCGCGATCCGAAGACATCCCCGGTGAGGCACTCGCTGTGGACGCGCACGAGGGCGGGTTTGGAAGGGTCGATCGGCCCCTTCACGAGCGCGAGGTGGTGGTGGTTGTCCACGGCCGCCTTGTAGAGGACCATCCTGAAATCGCCGTAGTCGGTCGGCATGTCGATCTCCTGCTCCCGATGGACGAGCTTCTCGCTCTTGCGGCGGTAGGCGATGAGATCCCTGATCGAGCAGATCTTGAGTCCGTGCTTTTTGCGGAACTTCAGCAGATCCGGGAGTCGGGCCATGGAGCCGTCCTCATTAAGGATCTCGCAGATGACGCCGGAGGGATCGAGACCGGCGAGGCGCGCCAGATCGACGCCGGCCTCGGTATGGCCCGCCCGGCGCAGCACGCCGCCCTGGGATGCCTGCAGCGGGAAGATGTGTCCCGGTTGGCGGAGATCCTTGGGGGATGCCTTCGGGTTGCTCAGGACCTTGATGGTGGCGGAGCGGTCCTTGGCGCTGATGCCGGTGGTCGTTCCGTGGGTGGCATCGACGGAAACGGTGAAGTCGGTGGCGTGAAGCTCGCGGTTGTGGGCGACCATCCGCTGGAGTCCCAGGTGGGAGGCGCGCTCCTCGGTCACCGGAACGCATATGAGGCCCCGCCCATGGGTGGCCATGAAATTCACGGCCTGCGGCGTGACCTTGGAGGCCGCCATCACGAGGTCTCCTTCGTTTTCCCTGTCCTCGTCATCGGTGACGATCACCATGCCGCCGCGACGGATCTCCTCAATGACAGCGGGGATCGGATCGAAGGAGGAGTTGTTTCCCCGGGATTTCCCCATGGCTTTCCCGGAGGGCTTTCCCGAGGACTTGGACCCTGTGGATTTGGCCATCGCGGGTGATTTGCTTCGGGAGATCTTTTTCTTCATGCGAGCGCGGCTTCGGAAGTGGACTGCGCGGCCGCGAGCGTGCGGCGGGCGATCCATCCGCCGCCAATGATCCGGTCACCGTCATAGAAGACCGCGGCCTGACCCGGGGTGACTGCCCGCAGCGGCTCCAAGGGACGGACGATTGCCGTGTCGTCGGGGCCGGCGGTGACCTCCGCGGAGTCGCCGGTGTGGCCGTGGCGGACCTTGACGGTGATCCTGCGATTGCCGGAAGGGGGGTGGTCGTGCCAGTTGACCCGGCCGACGGAGAATTCCGCGCAGAGCAGATCCTCCTCGCCGCCGAGGATGACACGTCCGGATGCGGCATCGATATCAACCACATAGCGGGGCGTGCCGGCGCCTCCGGGCAGCCCTTTGCGCTGGCCGATGGTGAAGAGCTCGATGCCGTCGTGATCACCGAGATGTTTCCCCTGCAGGTCGTAGAAACCGCCCGCTTGGAAGGTCTCTCCGCGGTCGCGGAGGAAGGCCTTGTAGTCCTTGCCAGGCACGAAGCAGATCTCCTGGCTGTCCTCCTTGTCGGCAACCTTGAGGCCGAGCTTGCGGGCGATGCCGCGGATCTCCTCCTTGGTCAGGGATCCGAGCGGGAAGAGGGCGCGGGCAAGTTGACCTCCGCGCAGGCTGAAGAGGAAGTAGGACTGGTCCTTCTTGGGATCAAGGCCCTTGCGCAGGATGGGAGCGCCTTCCGTCGGGTGCTCCACGATCGCGTAATGACCCGTCGCGATATAAGCGGCCCCGAGAGCGGTCGCCTTGTCCCAGAGATTGCCGAATTTCAGCTTCTCGTTGCACATCACGCAGGGGTTGGGGGTCCTGCCCGCCTTGTACTCCTCTGCGAAGTAATCGATCACGAGGCGCTCGAAGGGCACGGCCTCGTCGATCACATAGTGGGGGACTCCCAGCGCGTGGGCCACGCTGCGGGCATCGGCGATCGCCTGGGGACCGCAGCATTTGTCCTCGGCCCGGCTCATGCAGTCCTGAGGCCAGAGTTTCATGGTGACACCGATCACCTCCCAACCCTGCTCCTTCAGAAGCCAGGCTGCCACGCTCGAGTCGACGCCGCCGCTCATCCCCACGACGACGCGTCGGGAATCGGGCGATGGGGATGGTGTGCTCATGGGTTGTCGGGGCTGGGCAGGGGGGGCTTAAGCTACTTCGTCAGGGGTGGTGCGTCAACGAAGTGGTTGGCATGGCGGGACTCCCTTTGCCAAAGAATAAACCCAGATTATGCGATAGAGAGGCTGCAATAGGTGTGGATGGATCACCCGGATGGCGAGTCCCGAAAAGGTTAAAAGCGTTACACTGTTAAAAGGTTACAAGGGGGCTGAAGTCAGAGGCCGAATGGAACTCATGAAGGCATCTTTTGACGGCACTTCCCCTGCCTTCCCCCTCCCGAATCCCGAGTTAGGTTCTCCCAGATCTACGTTGTAACATTTCACCTTTTTAACTCTTTTAACACGGCCTCCTATGCTCTCAAAAATTCCCAATGCAAATTCCGGGATAAAAAGTCCGAATCGGAGATGAGAATGGCTGGTTCTGGAGAACCGCCAGACAAAAAAAGGCCCCGGAGTTTCCTCCGGGGCCTTTTTAAATGCTAGCTTCTAAGATTCTTAGAAGATGAAGCGGAGACCGGCGCGGGTAAGGCTCTCGTTGAGGCCGTTGTTGCCGTAGATGTAACGGGAATCGGCGAAGAGACCGAAGCCGCGGTTGACGCGGTACTCGAGGCCGCCACCGACGTTGCCGTTACCCTGAGCTGCACCGCCACCCCAGGTCGAACCACCGCCAACGAGGGCGTAAGGAGCGAGGTGAAGGCTCTCGATCGGGAGACGGGCGATCAGGTTGCCCTGAAGGTTGTTGTAGGTGCTGCCGTTGCCGTTGAGGCCGCCGAGGGTGTCATCGATGCCGATGCCGAAGTACTTCGTGAAGAAGTAGCTGAGACCGAGACCGCCGCCCATGCCGTTGACGGATCCGCCGCGATAGTTACCGGCTGCACCGGCAACGAAGGCATCAACCTGGACTTCACCGGCGCGGAAGAGATCCTGCTGGGGAGCCACGACGACTTTCTTGGAGGACTGGCCGGCGAACGAGGTCGCTGCAGTGGCCAGAACGACTGCGAGGAGTGTGAGTGTTTTGTTCATGTATGTTGGTTTGTGGTTGGACTGACGATGTCGTGATTAGGCGATCAGGGAAAAGGTGTCAACGGAAAATGCACGTATTTTTTCTCGTGATGCAGGGGATCTAAAGAGATAAGCGGACTGCTTAGTGGTGGCAGGCGACATGAGCGGCGCAGAAATCATGGCCGGTCTGCAACATTCTCCCTTGAAGAGCCGGGGTGAACTGCTACTCTTCGCGGCCAGCGCCAGTATAGCTCAGCGGTAGAGTAGGGGACTCATAAGCCCTTGGTCGCAGGTTCGAATCCTGCTACTGGCACATTCCGATCATCCACAGAATCAAGCAAGAACACCCAGACCCCCTTTCCTATGGCAACCTCCAAAGCACCCGCAAAGAAGAGCAACTCCGAACTCAAGCGCAAGCGCCAGGCCGTCAAGCGCCAGGCCCGCAACACCAGCGTCCTCAGCCGACTCAAGACCGAGGAGAAGAAGCTGCGCGCAGCCCTCGAGTCCGGTGTCAGCGAGGTGAAGGATCTCTACAAGAATTTCACCTCGGCACTCGACAAGGCCGCCAAGAGCGGAGTCATCCACAAGAATGCGGCCGCCCGCAAGAAGAGCCGCCTGAACACACGCGTCTCCGGTCCCGCGAAGCCGGTCGCCGAGGCCAAGCCGAAGAAGGCCGCCGCCAAGAAGGCTGCTCCCAAGGCCAAGGCCGCTAAGAAGAAGTAATCCTCCGGATCTTTCCTTCCAAAGTTTCGAAGGCCCGGTTCCCCGAGAGGGGGCCGGGCTTTTTTGTCTGCCGGTCGTCCCCGACCAGGCATCCTTGAATCTGCTGATGCTAGGACTTTTCGGCTTAAGCCTCAAATGACTAAGCCGCGTTCCAACGCGCCTTTTGTTGATCGCTCACCTGCTCCTGACGAAGGCCGAGAGTTCTTCGGTGGTCTGGTAGGCGAGGAAGGGGGTCATGAAGTAGACGCCCGGAAAGTGATCAAGCACGGAGCGGGTTACCTCCTTGGCGATGGCGATACCCTCCTTGCGCCCCTCCGCGCCCTCAAGTCCCTCCATCCGGGACATGATCGGCCCGGGGATCGAGATGCCGGGCACCTCGTTGTGCAGGAAGAGGGCCTGCCTTCCGTTGAGCAGGGGCCAGACTCCCACAAAGACTGGTACTCCAAGGTGCGCCGTGCGTCGTGCCGTCTCCTCGACCAGGCGCGTCTCAAAAACCGGTTGGGTCATGACATACCGTGCCCCGGCCTTGATCTTGCGCTCCAACTTCTGCACCTGCGCATCGAGGTTGCGGGAGTTCGGATTAAAGGTGCATCCCGCGACGAGATCGGGACGCGCCTGCAGGTCGGTGCCGGCCTGGGTGTAGCCTTCGTTGAGCCTGCGGATGATCTCCAGCAAGCCGACCGAGTTCACATCGTAGACGGAGGTGGCGTCCGGATGGTCGCCCCCCTTGGCCGGATCTCCCGTCAGCGCGAGCACATGGCGCATCCCCATCGCGGCCATGCCGAGCAGTTCGCTCTGGAGGCCGATCACGTTGCTGTCACGGCAGCTCAGATGAAGCAGCGGGGTGATCCCGCGCTGCTTGAGCATCGCCGCCACGGCGAAGTTACTGACCCTGAGGATGGCGAGCGAATTGTCGGCCAGCGTGATGGCGTCGCTTCCGGCCCGGGTCAGCGCCTCGGCCGCGGCAAAGAATTTCTCCAAGGGGAGGGTTTTCGGAGGGTCGAGTTCGGTGACGATGACGGTCTTTCCCTCGGCCACCAGATCGAGAATGCTTTTCTCTCTGGGAGTAATCGCGCGTTCCGGTTGCTCTCCGGTGGTGACGGCTGTGGTTTTTTTTGGTCCCGGCCTGAGTCCTTTCAGCGCCGCGGAGAGAGCCTTGATGTGTTGGGGTGAGGTGCCGCAGCATCCTCCGACAAGGGCCGCACCCGATTCCACCATGCGGCGGCCGAGATCGGCGAAATACTCCGGCGTGGTCCCGTAGGAGATGCGGCCCTCCTGATAGAAGGGGCGGCCGGCATTCGGGAAGACCGCGAGGGGGCGCGTCGGGGCGATCTTCTCCACCAGGCGCAGCATGGCCTGGGGGCCGTTCACGCAGTTGAGCCCGACAAGGTCGGCCCCCTCGTTCCCGAGGGTCTCCAGAAGGTCGCCGACCCAGGAGCCTCCCGGCAGGCGGCCGCTTTCGGGCGAGGCGATCAGGGTGATCACCGGCTTGGTGCCGAGTGATTTGGCGATCCGGAGTGCGAGCGAGAGTTCCCCGGGATCCTGAAAGGTTTCCAGTAGGATGAGATCGCATCCGCCGTCGAGGAGGGCGGCGATTTGCTCGCGGAAGAGGGTCTCGCGGTCGATACCTCGGGCCTCTGCCTCGGAAGCGGATACACCAAGGGGGCCGACGCTTCCCGCGACCCAGGCCTGCTTGCCCGCTTCCATGACGGCTTCGCGTGCGAGGCTGGCGGCCCGGCGGTTGATTTCCGCGGCCCTGGATTCCAGAGCGAAAGAGGCAAGCTTCTGCGCGTTGGCCCCGAAGGAATTGGTCGTGATCACCAACGCGCCTGCCGCGAGGTACTCGCGGTGGATTTCCAGGATCAGTTCCGGGCTCTCCAGGCAGAGTTCCTCAAAGCAGCTTCCCGAGGGAATCCCCCGCTCGGCAAGCAGGGTGCCCATGGCCCCGTCGCCGCAGAGCACTCCGTCGTTCAGGGCAGTCAAGAAATCGCTCATTCCGTTATCAGTTGAGCCTTGATCGTTTGGCCACCAGGCGGACGCTGATCGCGAACATCAGGGCCGCAAAAAGCGCGGTTTCTCCCAAGCCGGCAAGGTATCCGGCCGGAATGAAGGTGCCGGATCCTGCCGAAAAAGCGGCGCGGATCGCCGTGACGCCGTAGCTCACGGGATTGAGAACACCCACCCAGTAGAGCCAACCGGTTCCGGCGGGCATCGGGAAAAGGGCTCCCGACATCATCCAGAGCGGCATCAGGAAGATGTTCATGATCGCATGGAAGCCCTGGGTGGAGTCCATGGGCCACGCGACCAGGAAGCCGAGGCCCGTCATGGCCAAGCCGACGAGAATCAGGGCCGGAATAAGGAGGAGAACCTGATGGAGGCCGATCGGCATCCCGGCAAGAGGTGCCAGCACGCAGAAGAGTCCCGCCTGAAGAACGGCGAGCGTGGTGCCGCCGAGGAATTTGCCGAGCGGGATCGCCGCGGGGGAGAGGGGAGCCACAAGAGCCCCCTGGAGGAATCCCTCCCGACGGTCCTCGATCACCGAGATGGTCGAGAAGATCGCGGTGAAGAGCATGATGAGTACCAGGGTGCCGGGGAAGAAGTAGGCAAGGTAGCTCCCTGCATCGGCCGCCGCGGAGGGGTTCCGGAAGGAGGGGCCGAATCCCGACCCCACCAGCAACCAGAAGACAAGCGGGGTCGCAAGAGCGCCGATGATGCGGTTGCGCTGGCGGAGGAAGCGGATGACATCGCGCCACCAGAAGGCGATGGCGGGAGTCAGGAGAAGGCGGGTCGGTTTCGTCATGGCTCAGCGCTTGTTCTTTTTCGTGGGCTTGATCCGTTCCGGTTCCACATCCTGATCGGCAAAGAGCCGTCCCGTGCGCGCAATAAAGACATCCTCGAGCGTCGGCCGGGCGATCCGGAGGGAGGTGATGGCCCCGGGAAATTCCCCCGAAAGCCGGGCCGCAAGCTGATACGCTTCGCGGTGCTCGATGCGGACTTCCCCCTCGACCACGGTCGCGGGGATGCCTGTCTTTTCCGTGATGGTCCTCGCCAGCTGATCGGCGCCGGTTTCCCGGGAGACGCCGAGGCTGATGACGTCGCCGCCGATCGCCGAGGTGAGTTCTTCCGGAGTTCCCAGGGCAACCAGCTTCCCGTTGCTCACGATGCCGACGCGATCGGCACGGGCGGCCTCCTCCATGAGGTGGGTGGTGCAGAGGGCCGTGACGCCGTGTTCGGCGCGGAGTTTTTCGAGTGCCGCCCAGAGATCGAGACGCGCACCCGGATCGAGTCCCGTCGAGGGCTCGTCTAGGAGCAGGACCTCGGGGCGGATCAGGAGGCACTTGGCGATCTCCGCCCGGCGCTGGAGTCCTCCCGAGAGGGTCTCGACCGGATCGTTCAGGCGGTCGGTCAGGTTCAGGGCCTTCGCGGCTTCGTTGATGCGCGACTCGAGTTCCGCACCCTTGAGTCCGTAGAGGGCTCCGCCGCAGCGGAGATTTTCCAGAATGGTCAGCTTGCCGTCGAGACTCGGCGACTGGAAGACGACGCCGAGCCGGGCTCTGACTTCGGAGGCCTCCGTCACGACATCATGTCCCGCGATGGCGGCCGATCCGGAGTCGGGGAGCGAGAGGGTCGCGAGGATCCTGAAGAGGGTGCTCTTTCCGCCGCCGTTGGGTCCCAGCAGGCAGAAGAGTTCGCCTTGGCGGATTTCCAGAGAGATCCCGTCGAGGGCACGGCGGTCCCCGAACGACTTCACCAGGTCGCGTGCGACGATTGCGTGTCTGTGGTCGGGTGCGCTCATGAAACGGGAAGATTCTCTGCAGGGGAGGCCGTTGGCAAGGACTCGGGGAGTTGCAGTTCGGCGATCGCCTCCATCACCCGGTCGGAGAGGTGCTGGTAGAGGACCCTTTCATCCCCGCCGCAGCTTGCGGGGTCAAGTTCCTGCGGGGTGAATCGGATCGGCTCCCCCACCACCACGGTGATCGGGCAGGCGGTGATCTTTCCGGAGCCCTTCGGGAAAGCCTCGTGCGACCCGAAGATGCGCATCGGCTGCACCGGGGCTCCGGTCTTGGCGATGACGAGACCGATTCCGGCCTTCCCCTTCTGCAGGGTGCCGTCCGGGGAACGTGTTCCCTCGGGGAAGAGGACGACGCCATTCCCCGACTTCACCGTCCGGATCACGGTCTTGAGCGCCGACATGTCGTTCCCGTCGCGGTCGACGAGGATGACATTGATGTGGGGGAGGAGCTTCCCGAGCAGCGGGATCTGCAGGAGCGTCTTGCGGGCCAGATAGTAGACCCCGCGACGCGAGCAGATGCCGACGAGCGGCGGGTCGAAGTAGCTCTGGTGATTTGAGGCGAGGATGAGGGGCCCCTCCTCGATCATGCGACCGGGATGAACGGCGCGGAAGCTGAAGAAGAGCCGCGCGGTGATCTTCGAGAGCGTGTACCAGAAATAGTAGGTGAAGCTCATCATTAGGCAGGCGTCATTTTCCGGCCGGGCCGAGTTGCGTAAGGGTCCCTAGGCGGGAGAGTACGGCGGCGATCACCCCGTCGAGGTCGAGGTGCGTCGTGTCGATGACGACGGCGCCTTCGGGAATGGTGAGTGGTGCCGTGGCGCGTGTGGAATCCAGCCTGTCCCGTTCGGCAACGGAATCGACGGCCCCTTCCCGGGCCCGGCGACGGGCGCGCTCCTCGGGGGAGGCATCGAGGTAAAACTTGTAGGGTGTCGCGGGGAAGACGACCGAGCCGATATCGCGCCCCTCCATGACAAGATCGCGGGACCCGGCGAGTGAGCGGAGGTCGGCGTTGATCAGGTCGCGGACGACGGGAAAGGCCGCCAGTTTCGAGACCATCGCGGCGACCGCCGGTTCGGAGAGGTGAGGGGTGGCATCCTGCCCGTCGAGATGAAGGGAAACCCCGGAGTCCGATTCCACGACCTCGAGCCTGCGGCCGCGGATCCACGCCTCCACGGTCTCCGCGTGGTCGCCGGCGATCCCGTCGCGGACGGCACCCCAGGCCATGGCCCGGTAGAAATGCCCGGAACTGACAAAGAGGAAACCGAGCGCCGAGGCGACGCCACGGGAGACGCTGCTCTTACCCGAAGCGGCCGGACCGTCGATGGCGATGACTCGTCCCGGCATGGGTCAGCCTTTCAGGACGCTTTCAAGGGTCGCCCCGAAGGTCGGGTAGGAAGTGGCCACGCACTCGACCTTCTCGATCACGGTCTCCCCGGAGGCGAAGAGTCCCGCGATCGCGAAGGCCATGGCGATGCGGTGATCGTGGAAGCACTGGAGGTTGGCACCGTGGAGCGGATGCCCTCCCTCGATCTCCATCCCGTCCTCGGTCTCGGTGACCTTAGCTCCCATGGCACGCAGATTGCCGGCCACGGCGGCGATGCGGTCGGTCTCCTTGACGCGGAGTTCCTTGGCGTCACGGATGATGGTCTTCCCTTGGGCGAGCGCCCCCGCCACGGCGAGCACGGGAAGTTCGTCGATGACATTCGGAATCTCGGCCCCGGCGATCACGGTGCCGGTCAGTTTTCCTCCCTTCACGACGATCGTGCCGGAGGGTTCCGCGGCCTTGGGATCGGAGAGGGTCGTCGTGATGTCGGCACCCATGCGCCGGAGCACCGAGATGATGCCGTCGCGGGTGGGGTTGAGTCCCACACCCTGCATGGTGATTTCGGAACCCTCCTTGGCGGCCCCGGCAACAAGCCAGAACGCGGCGCTGGAAATGTCGCCCGGCACGGCGAAGTCGCGGGCCTTGAGTCGCTGGGGCCCCTTCAGGGAGATGCGGCGGCGGCCATCAGCATCGTGTGTGCCGAGATCAAGTGTCACGCCGAATTCCTGGAGCATCCGCTCGGTGTGGTCGCGGCAGGCGGCCGGTTCGGTGACGCTCGTCTCACCCTCGGCGAAGAGTCCGGCCAGCAGGATGGCGCTCTTCACCTGGGCGCTCGCGACCGGCATCTCGTAGGAGAGGGGCCTGAGCTTGCCGCCCTCGACGACAAGGGGAGGGCGGCCCTCACCCCCCTCGGCGGTGAAACGGCCTCCCATCTCGGTGAGCGGCTTGATGATGCGTCCCATGGGGCGCTTCGAGAGAGAGGCGTCGCCGGTCATCCGGGCGCGGATCGGTTGGGGGGCGAGGATGCCCGAGAGCAGGCGCATCGTGGTGCCGGAGTTGCCGCAGTCGACGTCGCCGGCGGGTTGGGAGAGACGGCCGCCCGTTCCCCCGATGACGAAGGTGCCCTTGCCCGTGTGCTCGATCTTCGCGCCAAGGGCGCGCATGGCGCCGACGGTGGAGAGGCAGTCCTCGGCCTCGAGAAATCCGGTGATGGTGCTGGTCCCCTCGGCCAGGGAGGCGAACATGGCGCTTCGGTGCGACATGCTCTTGTCACCGGGAATGGTGATCACGGTGCGGATGGGGCCGCAGGCCCGGACGGAAAATGTTTTCATGAAATGGTGCTCTGTGTTCTCGGTTCTCTGAGGGTTCAGCGCTTCCTTTGGGCGCTTACTTAGGGCGCTTCCTCCGGAGAGGGCAGCGGGAGAGAATCGCGATGCTGCTTTGCCCTGACCAAAAAATCGAGAAGTGAGTCGGGATTTTCATCGCCGAGGGCGGTCGCCATCGACTCGAGCAGCTTCGACATCTCGTGCAGGGCCGCGGCGACTTCCGTGCGGTTTTCCGTCAGGATGCCCGTCCAGAGCGCCGGATCGCTCGCGGCGACGCGGGTGGCGTCGCGGAAGCTGCCCCCCGCAAGGTGATGGGATCCCGCCGGGAGCGTGTCGAGGACAAGGTTCACCAGCGCGAAGGCCAGGGCGTGCGGCAGGTGACTGATCCGCGCGACGAGTCGGTCGTGTTCGGGCGGGCTCATCATTGTCACCGAGCACCCCAGCTCCTTCCAGAATCCAGAGACGACTTGAAGGGCGGCGGCATCGCTTGCGGAAGTCGGGGTGATCAGGCAGGGGGCTCCCGCAAAAAGGTCGGCCCTTGCCGCCGCCAGGCCGGAGCGCTCGCTACCCGCCATCGGGTGCGCGCCGATGAAGCGGCTTCCCAGGAGCGGCTCGAGTTGCTGCACGACGCAGGCCTTCACGCTCCCGGCATCGGTGACGACGGCCGATGGGGTGAGTCCCGGTGCCATGGCCGCGGCGAGTTCCCTCATGCTTCCTACCGGCGTGCAGAGAACCGCGAGGTCGGCGCCGCTCACGGCGGCCGCCGGATCGGTCTCCACGGAGTCGGCGATCCCTCGCCGCAGGATCTCGGCGAGCTGTTCCGGACGGCGACCCCAGATGGAGATTTTCGTCCCGGGGCTTCTGGCACGGAGCGCCAGTGCAACGGAACCGCCGATCAACCCGGGGCCAAGGATGGCGACACGGGCTGGAGAGCTCAAGGAACGGGAGTGCTGGGACGTGGAGGTCGGAACGGGCCCGGGTCAGGCCTGTTCAGGGAACAAGGAAGATCTTGCCCGAGTAGGGATCCTTTACCTCGGAGCCGGGAGGGAATCCGCGCACATCGACGTAGCCCGCCGTTTGGGAATGGGGGCTGGTCACGAAGCCGGGCTTGCCGGGAACCGGCGTGCCGTAGGGGAGGTCGCGCGGGGCGGCCGCGGGAACGGGTGTCGGCGTGGCGAAGGGATTGGCGAGATTGGAGGCGGTATTGGCCTCCGGGTTGTTGGTCTCCGTCAACGAGGCATCCGTGGTGGCGGGGGCGTTGGTGGAGGAATCCGAGGTGAACTGCGAATCCTGCGAAGCCGTCGAGGCGGCGGTTTTCTTCTTGGGGGGAGGTGTCTCCGTGTCGGCGCATCCGGCGATCAGCAGAATGGCAAGCAGGGTCAGCGGGTGGAGCAGTCGGTTCATGGATTCCTAGGGTTGCAGCCGTGTTAGGCCGTCCCAAGTTGATCCCGTATTTGCGGCGTAACATCAATCGTTTTCCATTCCAAACCGCCCCGGGTTGCCATCCGGGCCATTCTGACAAAAACGACACATTGAGAATTTCTGTTGCCAAAGTGGCAAAGCGGCACCATAGCTTTGATCCGAAGTTCGATGATAGCGTTTCAGGTAATGCAGGTTCCCCGCTGGTCGGGAGGACTGCTCCGAGTCCCCTCAGGTGAGCGGCAGGTGCATTCCGCGAAGTAGCCGTCAGCGTAACAGGAACAACAAACACAACGCAGTAAGCAGTATGAAACTCTATATCGGGAACCTTCCCTTCTCAGCAACCGACGCCGACCTCCGCGAGGTCTTCGGCGCACACGGCACCGTCACCGACGCGATCGTCATGATGGACCGCACCACCGGCCGCTCCCGCGGATTTGGATTCGTCACTTTCAGCGCCCCCGAAGAGGGCAAGGCAGCGATCGCGGCCCTGAGCGGCGCCGACATGGGCGGCCGCAACCTCACCGTCAATGAAGCCCGTCCGATGGAAGACCGTCCCCGTGGTGGTGGCGGAGGCGGCGGTGGATACGGCGGTGGTGGCGGAGGCGGCTACCGTGGCGGTGGCGGCGGAGGCGGCTACCGTGGTGGTGGCGGCGGCGGAGGCGGCGGCTACCGTGGTGGTGGCGGAGGCGGTGGATACCGCGACCGTGACCGCGGCGGTTACGAGGACCGTGGTCCCCGTCAGGACTACCGCTAAGTCTCCAACAGACTTTTTTCAAAGAAACGGCCCGGAGTCATTCCGGGCCGTTTTCTTTTTTGGCAGAAAAAAGGGTTAAAAAAGTTAGAAGGTTGAAGCGTTACAAAGTTGAGCAAAACAGCCCTGATCTGAGAATCCAGATGGCGAATTCAGTGAACTCGTCGCAGCAGCACGGGCCGAAGAGTCCAATCAAGGTTTCCAATTCAGTCCCTTGTAACCTTTTAACGGTTCAACATTTTAACGCCCTGAGGCGCCTCCATCCGGGTGAACCATCCACACCTATTGATGCCGCCCTATTGCAAAATCCAGGGTCATTTTTCCTTCTGCATTTCACAACCCCCGGGCCGCTTGCAGGATCCCCGCGGCCTTGTGGAGGGTTTCCTCCCATTCCTTCCCGGGTGATGAGTCCGCTGTGATTCCCGCGCCGACATGGAATTCGGCCCTTCCGTCACGGATCACCACCGTACGGATGGCGATGTTGAACTGGCTCTCCCCGTTGTAGCCGAAGTAGCCGATCGCCCCGGTGAAGAGGCCGCGCGGAACCGGTTCGAGTTCGCGGATGATTTCGAGGGCGCGCTTTTTCGGGGCTCCCGAGATCGACCCGCCGGGGAAACAGGCCGCCAGCGCCGCGACCTGCGAGACATCCTTGCGGAGCGTCCCCTCCACGGTCGAGACGAGATGGAAGACCTGCGCGAAGCGTTCCAGTTGCAGGAGCTGGCTGGCGGTCACGCTCCCGTACTCGCAGACGCTTCCGAGATCGTTCCGCTCCAGATCGGTGATCATCACCAGTTCGGCGATCTCCTTCGGAGAGGTCTGCAACTCGAACGCCTCCCGCGTGTCCTCGTCGGGATTCCTTCCCCGGGGGCGTGTCCCCTTGATGGGCCGTGTGGAGATCACCCGACCGCTCATCCTGAGGAAACATTCCGGTGAACTTGAGAGAACCGTCTCGCCGCCGAGTTCCAGGTAAGCCGCATAGGGCGCCGGTGATGCGCTCCTGAGCGCGAGATAGAGAGGCCAGGGATCCCCCTCGAAGCAGGTTGAAAAACGATGGGCCAGGCAGACCTGATAGATATCTCCGGACGCCACATATTCCTGTGCCGCACGGACCATGGCGACATAGTCGGCGCGTTCCATCTCAGGCTGGAATGAAGCCGGGGCGGGCGGGGAATCTTTTGCCGGTCCAGGGTGAGCTTCGGTGAGTTCTTCCATGGGGAATGCTGTCCCGCCAAACCATCCTTCGGGTGTGTGAATGTGAGGGTGATCGTAGAACCCGAAGCGGAAGGACCCGTCGAAGCGGAAGTAGCCGATCGCCGCGCCGTCAGGAATCCCCTCGTTCGGGGAGACCCTTCGCCTTGTCTCCAATTCCCGTTCCAGAAGATGCCAATCAGCTGGGCCTCCCTCCAGGATCAGATCCGGATCGGTGGCCAGCAGGGAGATCCTGTGAGTTCCCCCCTCCAAGGAATCTTCCCGCGAGGAGTCGAGCCAGACAAAACCATTCCGTCCACGCAGGCTCTGCGCCGCAACAAGGGGGCGGGGAGCGCTGCCGGAGCAAGAGGGAGGTGTGGTGGTCGGATTGTCGGTTAAGGGCATGGAAGCCGGTGCCATCCGGCACCACTTGCCATCACCGCCCATTTTTGATTCCTTGGCAAGATTGCGGCGGCGCGCGTCGTGAATCTCCATCCCTTCATTCCATGAAATCCCGCTCCACCCTTCCCGTCAGGATCCTTCCCATCCTTTGCATTCTTCCGGCGTTCCAGCTTTTGGCGCAGGATCAGACGCCCTCCGCGCCCCTTCAGATTCAGGAGAGTCCGGCCCCCGGCAGCATGCCTGCCCCCTCCCTCTTTGCACCCGAACCAAGCGCTGCCACGCAGCCCGCCAAGAGCGACGCCGCCCCGACCACTGCTCCGGCATCCTCAGCATCCTCAGAGCCGGCGGCTCCCGCCGCCAATTCCGGCATGGGTTCCGCCGGGCAGAATCCTCCTCCCAGCGATCCGAATTCACTCATTCCGCCCCCGGCCGAGCCCGAGCAACCCTCCCCGATCAATGCGGCCGGCAATGAGGAAAAGCAGCGACAGGATCAGAAAACCCGTTACTACACCGTGAAGGTGAAGGCCGACAAGGAAGAGAGCCTTGTCTCGCTTCAGCAAAAGGCCGACAAGGCCAAGAGCGACGAAGCGAAGCGTCAGGCGCTCCGCGAGTACTATGACCTGCTCGCCAAGCGGATGAAGAAAATCGATCCGTCACTCTCCGAGTGGATCGACACGATGCATGCCGCCTACCTGCGTCGCCTTGCCCAGGTTCGCGTGGAGCCGACCATCCCTCTCAACTCTCCCCCAGTTCCCGACGTGGAAGCCGCTTCCTCCCCGACTCCTCCCTTGCAGAAAAAGCCGGAGAAGAAAAACGGTAAACCGGCGCCCTCCAACGCCTAGATGGTTGGTGTCACCGAAGTGTTGATTCGGGTGATTCGCTGACCGCCGATGCAGGGGCCTCTCGTTCTCCTGCCGGGAGTGATCGGTATGGTGTTTGATTTCGTGGTGATCCCGCTGCTCGGGCTTTGCCTCCTGCAGTCTCTCGTGAACATGCGCCTGCTACGGCGACTGAAGCCATCGGCGCCGATATCTGCGTGTGAGATCCAGGACGTTTCGGTGCTGATCCCGGCGCGCAACGAGGAGCGGCGGATCCATGAATGCCTGGCCTCCCTCATCGCGCAGGAGCCCCCCGTTCGCGAGATCATCCTGCTGAATGACCGCTCCACCGACCGTACCGCGGAGATCGCGGCGGGACTCGGTTTCCGCGAGGAGGTCGGTAGCCGGTTGCGATTGGTTCACGGCGCCGATCTTCCTGAGGGCTGGGTGGGGAAGAACTGGGCGTGCCATCAACTCTCGCAAGCCGCCGATCCGGGAAGCGTCCACCTGCTCTTCACCGATGCCGACACGATCCACGACCCTGCTTGCGTGGCCTCCGCAGTCGGCCATGCCCGTGCGGCGAGGGCCGATCTTCTCTCGCTCTGGCCAGACCAGATCACCGGAACCTGGTCGGAGAAGCTGGTGATTCCCCTCGGCTACCTGCTCTTCATGGCCTTTCACCCGTTTCCAATCCTAACCTGGCTGCAGTCCAAGCCCGGTCGTGTTGCGCGATGGGGATTCTCCAGGAAACGCCTCGCCTCCATGGGAGCGGCGAACGGGCAGTTTCTGCTGTTCCGGAGGGATTCCTACCGGCTACTCGGCGGCCATGAGGCGCTGAGGGATCATCTGGTGGAGGATATCGCCTTCGGCCGCAGGGTCGCGGCCCGTACGGGCGAGGGGATGCGCCTAGTGAATGCCGACGGGATCGATCTCCTGCGATGCCGCATGTATGCGGGGTTTGCGGATCTCTGGCAGGGATTTTCCAAAAACCTCCGCCCTGTCTTCGAGGAGTCGCATCATCTCTTCCTGCTCTTCGGACTGGTCGTGGGATCACTCTTTCTTCTGCCGTTCTGCTTCGCCTGGAAAATCACTCCTGCTTCCCCCTCAGTCCTGACCGCCGTCGGACTCGTCCTGCTCATGCGCCTGATCCTGACGATCCGCTTCCGCACCTCGTGGCTGGGATTTATCGCACACCCCTTCGGGATCGCCCTGGCGCTGCTGATTGCGCTCAACAGTTGGCGTCTTTGCATGAGGCGCGGGATTGTCTGGAAGGGGCGTGTCTACTCCGGCGCGACGCGGAGCCTGCTCGACTGAACCACTGATGAAAAAATCGGAACGCATCGGGGAGTTCGTGGAGGGATTACAGGCCGCGAGTGCTGCCTCTGAATTCGACCGATGCTATCTTGGATACTTCGAGTGCTTTAACAGACAACTCTATTACGAGGCGCATGATGTCCTCGAGCATCTCTGGCTCAAGGATGGAAGAAGCGCTCCCGATTACCGCTTCCACAAGGGGTTGATCCAGTTGGCCGGCGCCTTCGTCCACATGAAGCTTCAGCACGAACATCCCTCGCATCCGAAGCATGGAAGGAGGTTGCCCCCGGCCCGGCGTCTCCTCCTTCTTGCCTCTGAAAATCTCGCTCCCTTCGCGCCCCGTCATCATGGGTTCGATGTCTCGGCCGCAATGGACCTCGCCGTGCGCTTTGTCGCTTTGATTGAGGAGGGAAGCCATGGGCAAAATCCCTGGGATCCCAAGACAGCCCCGATTCTTCCCGTTCCCGAAGATTTTCAGATTTCTCCCATCCACCCACTTTCTTAATTTCCTATTCAATCCTTCAGCCCCTCCGATGCACGAATGACGTTGCCATGGGGGTGCTTCCTTCGCGACAACTCTTTCGTGTTCAACTCCTCCGTTGCCATTATCAGGAAGCCTCGCATCGCCCTCGCCGCAGGGATTGGCGTCGCGGTGCTGCTGCAGTCGTGCGGCGGATGGATCGATCCCTACACGACGCAGGTGATCCTCTTTGCCGCGATCAATGTGATCCTGGCCGTCAGTCTGAATCTCGTCATGGGGGAGACCGGCCAGTTCTCGCTCTGTCACGCCGCCTTCATGGCGGTCGGTGCCTACACCTCGGCGCTGCTCACCGGGAAGGCCCTTCCCGCCCTTCTTTCACATCTTTCCTGGACGGGTTCCTCGTGGGCCTCCCAGCTTTCCTTTCTCCCCGTGCTGGTGATCGGGGGCCTCGTGGCGGCGATCGCGGGCCTGATTGTTGGGGGGCCCTCCCTCCGCCTGCGTGGTGATTATCTGGCCATGGTGACACTCGGATTCGGCGAGATCATCCGCGTGCTTTTGCAGAATACCAACGCGGTCGGCGGCGCCCGCGGGATGGAGGGGATCGTTCCGGCGACGAATCTCTTCTGGGCGGTCGGCGCCGCGGTCGTGACGATCTACACGATGATTGCCCTGGTGCGATCCACCTACGGGCGCGGATTCCAGGCCGTGAGGGACGACGAGATTGCGGCGGCGGCCATGGGAATCGACACGACCCGTTTCAAGGTCACGGCCTTCGTGATCGGCGCCTTTTTCGCCGGGGTGGCGGGAGGTCTCTACGCGCACGCGGTGGAATTCATCAGTCCCGAGGGATTCAACTTCCTCCGCTCCTTCGAGATCATCGTCATGGTGATTCTCGGCGGCCTCGGTCGTCCCGTCGGCGTCGCGATCGCCGCCATCCTGATCACCCTGCTCAACGAGTGGTTGCGCGATCTCTCGGAGTACCGGATGGTCGTCTACGCCCTGATCATCATTCTCTTCATGATTTTCCGTCCGACCCAATCCCTGACCTCCTTCCTTCGCCGGATCATCCCCGGTGGAAGGAAGGCTGCCTCCGCATGACGACCGCCCCGGGCAAGGCTCTCCTTGAGGCCAGGAACTGTTCGCTTCGGTTCGGCGGGATCTCCGCCCTGACCGATGTCTCGCTGCACATCTCCCCGGGCGAGTTGGTGGGGCTCATCGGGCCCAATGGCGCCGGCAAGACCTCGCTCTTCAACATCCTCACCGGCGTCTACCGCCCGACCGAAGGGGAAGTGCTCTTCGAAGGGCGCCCGGTGACGGGCCTCCCTCCGCACAGCATCAACAGGCTGGGGATGGCCCGTACCTTCCAGAATATCCGTCTCTTCGGCTCACTCGACGTGACCATGAACGTCCGGACCTCCTTCATTGCGAGATTGCGGGGCGGTCTCCTCCACACCATCCGTCGGGGAAAATCCTTCCGATCCGAGGAGGAGGAGATCCGCGAGGAGGGGCGCCGCCTGCTCGCTTACTTCGGCCTTGAAGAAGCGGCCGCCCATCCCAGCCGCAGCCTTCCCTACGGCGACCAGCGGCGGCTTGAGATTGTCAGGGCTCTGGCAACCAAGCCCCGTCTGCTCCTGCTGGATGAACCGGCGGCCGGGATGAACCCCACGGAGAAAGAGGAACTCAAGCGGCTCATCTCGCGCATCCGCTCGGAGTTCGGCACGGCAATCCTGCTCGTCGAGCATGACATGAAGGTCGTGATGGGAATCTGCGAGCGCCTTGTCGTGCTGGATCGCGGAAGCCTTCTCTCCTCCGGAACCCCCGCCGAGGTGAGGGCGGATCCCAAGGTGATCGCCGCCTATCTTGGAACCTCTTCCGGGCAAACGGAGGCCGCCGCATGAACACGGAAAACTCCCCGATGCTGGAAATCCGGAATCTCGCCGTCCGTTACGGCGGCATCCAGGCCCTGCACGACCTCTCGCTGAGCGTTCCCAAGGGGAGCATCGTCACCCTGGTCGGTGCGAACGGAGCAGGGAAATCGACCACGCTTCGGACGATCTCCGGACTGGTGCCTCCTGCCTCGGGCTCGATCAGATTTTCCGGTGAGGAGATTGCCGGATGGCCCGCCCACCGGATCGTTGCCGCAGGGCTCGCCCATGTGCCCGAGGGGCGCCTTGTCTTTCCCGACCTGACCGTGAGGGAGAACCTCATGATGGGGGCCTATCTCCGCAGGGACAGGAAGGAGATCGCCGCCGATCTCGAATGGGTTGGGGAATTCTTTCCCCGTCTTCGGGAGCGGATCACCCAGCAGGCCGGAACCTTGAGCGGCGGCGAGCAGCAGATGCTGGCGATCGGCCGCGCGCTCATGGGGCGACCTCGCTGTCTGATGCTCGACGAGCCGTCGCTCGGGATCGCCCCCCTGCTGGTGGAGACGATCTTCGCCCGACTGGTCGATCTCAACAAAGAGCGCGGAATGACCATGCTGCTTGTCGAGCAGAATGCCTCCCTCGCCCTGAAGGTGAGCCATTACGCCTACGTGCTCGAGACCGGGACGATTCATCTGGAGGGTCCTTCTCCGGAAGTCAGGAACCGTCCCGAAGTGCAGGCGGCGTATCTCGGCCACTAGCGTGGCCGAGAGTGAAAAGTGAAAAGTGGAAGGTGAAAAGAGGAAGGTGGATCGATTTTCGATCCCATTTAACTTTTCAACACTTTTAACCCTACACTACATCGCCGACTCTTGGCCTTGCCCTGAGGCCAAGGGGTAGGCTACCAAAGGAGGCTATGGTTTTTTTCGCCACCGCCCTTCTCCTGCTTGAAGCAGCCTCCGCCGCTCCCGCACCAAGTCCCATCACACAGTTTGCTCCGCTGATCTTCATCGGGGTCATCTTCTACTTCCTGCTCATCCGTCCCCAGCAGAAGCAGCGCAAGGAGCAGCAGAAGCTGATCGAGGCGCTCAGGACGGGCGACAAGGTGGTCACCTCCTCCGGCATCCACGGCATGATCTCCAATGTGAAGGAGCGCACGGTCCTTCTGAAGGTAGCCGACAACGTGAAGATCGAGATCGACAAGGCCGCCGTGGCCACCGTTCTTGCCCGCTCCGCGGAGGAATCCGCCGGAAGCGCAGACTGATCTTTCCGGAAGACGGTTCTTTCCGAAAATCCATCGATCCATGACTCCCCTGCTCACCTTCTTCTTCGGCCTGCTCCTGCTCGGTCTCTTCGCCTGGTATTTCTCCACGGAGAGTGATGGCAAGAAGCGGTGGCTCGGGGCGCTGCTCACGCTGCTCCT
Source organism: Verrucomicrobiia bacterium (assembly GCA_040380225.1). Taxonomy (GTDB): domain Bacteria; phylum Verrucomicrobiota; class Verrucomicrobiia; order Chthoniobacterales; family UBA6821; genus UBA6821. Next base: position 38,964 of record JBEIJN010000013.1, read on the forward strand.
CGTCCTGTTCTGCCTCGATTCGGCCACTCCCCCCGAGAAGAAGATCCGCCTCGGCCTCGACCTGCGCGGCGGAACCTCCTTCCTGCTCCAATTGGTGCCCCAGAACGGCCAGGAAATCTCCGGCGACATGCTCCAGCAGGCCGTCGAGGTGATCCGCAAGCGCGTCGACAAGTTCGGCGTCAGCGAACCGGTCATCGCTCCGCAGGGAACCCGTCGCATCCTGGTCCAGATCCCCGGCCTCGACCCGGCCCAGATCCAGACGACCAAGGAGCAGTTGCAGCAGGTGGCCAAGCTTGAGTTCGCGGAAGTTCATCCCAATTCCGATGCCCTCATCGCGCAGATCGGGAAGGGTGAGGCGATCGTGCCTCCGGGTTACGTGATCAAGGACCTGGTCCAGAGCCGCGGTGACAAGGAATACACCGAGCAGCTTCTGGTCAGGAAGCAGGCCGACCTGACCGGCGAGCGTGTGACCAGGGCATTCGCCACCTACGACCAGCAGGGCTGGGGGGTCTCCCTGAATCTCGACGGAGAGGGAGCCAAGACCTTTCTGGATGTGACCAGCGAACTGGCCCCGTACAAGGGCCGCCTTGCCATCCTTCTGGATGGCAAAATCCAGAGTGCACCTGCCATCCGCAACGGCCCCATCGCCGGCGGCCAGGCCTCCATCACCGGAAATTTCCAGGAGAAGGAGGCACGCGAGCTGGCCAGCGTCCTGGAGAATCCGCTCCGCACGCCGGTCACCATCGAGGAGACCCGCAGCGTCTCCCCGACGCTCGGGGCCGACTCGATCCGGGCGGGCGTTGTCTCGGGCATCGGCGGTCTGGCGCTCGTGATGCTCTTCGTTCTCTTCTACTACCGGCTGGCGGGACTGGTCGCCCTCTTCGGACTGCTGCTCAACATCGTCCTGCTCTTTGGGATGATGGCGATGTTCCACTTCGTCCTGACCCTTCCCGGCATCGCCGGCATCATCCTCACCATCGGTCTCGCCGTGGATGCCAACGTGCTGCTCTACGAGCGTCTGCGCGAGGAGTTGGCCGCCGGCAAGTCGCTCGGTGCCGCCATCGACGGCGCCTACAGCAAGGCCTTCAGCGCGATCTTCGACGCCAACGCCACGACGCTGATCACGGCCGCCATCCTGTTCTGGCAGGCGACCGGTCCGGTGCGCGGTTTCTCCATCACCCTGATGCTCGGCATTGTCGCCTCGCTCTTCTCCGCGATCCTCTTCACCCGGACGGCGTTCCGCTGGATGACAAAGTTCGCCGGACTCAAGCGCCTCACCATGGCGAATCTGGCCCCGCGCCATCAGTTCAACTTCCTCGGCAAGCGGGTGCTCGCCGTCTTTATCTCGCTGATCCTCATCGGCGGGTCGATCGGCTTCTTCGCCAAGCGAGGGGTGAACAACTTCGGTATCGACTTCCGCGGCGGCGACCTGCTGGTCCTTGATTCCCAGCCATCGCTTGCCGTTGCCGAGGTCCGCGCGGCCCTGGAGCCGCTCCAGTTGACCGAGGCCACTATCCAGCAGGAGCAGGCCGGCACCCAGCAGATGCTCGCGATCCGGAGCGCCGAGGATACTTCCGGAAAGATCCTTGAGAAGCTCAGGAGCAGCTTCCCCGACAGGAAGATCACCGCCGCCCAGCAGGAGAAGGTGGGGGCCCAGATCGGGCTGGAGTTCGCCAAGAAGGCGCTGCTGGCCCTCGGTCTCGGCATGATCGGCATCCTTGTCTACGTCACCATCCGCTTCGAGTTTTCCTTTGCGGTGGGGGCCCTGGTCGCCCTCCTCCATGACGTGATCATCACGGTCGGTGTCTTTTCACTGGTTGGCGGCGAGCTTTCGCTCGTCATGGTCGGAGCGATCCTGACGATCGCCGGTTATTCCATCAACGACACCATCGTGGTCTACGATCGCATCCGCGAGGGACTTCGCAACAGGACCGGCGGCAGCGTCGAGGCGTTGATGAACCGCAGCATCAACGAGACCCTAGGCCGCACGATGCTGACCGGAGGACTCACTCTTCTTTCGGTCGCCGCGCTCTTCTTCTTCGGCGGAGCGGTGCTCAAGGACTTCGCCTTCGCGATCCTGATCGGCATTCTTGTCGGAACCTACTCCTCGGTCTTTGTCGCCTCGCCCATCGTCCTCTGGTGCTCACGCATCGGTCACAAGCGTGCCGCGGCCGGCAAGTAATCAATTCCTCAAAACCTTCAGTCTTCAGCCCAAAACCCTTCCTTTATGTCCTTACTCGTTCTCGGTTCCATCGCTCTCGACACGGTCAAGACCCCGCTTGATGAACGCGCCGACCTTCTGGGCGGCTCCGCATCCTACGCCGCCGTGGCGGCCAGCTTCTTCTCCCCCGTGAATCTTGTCGGCATCGTCGGCGAGGATTTCCCGAAGGAGCACATCGAATTCTTTAAGGGGCGGAACATCGACCTCGCGGGCCTCCAGGTGGTTCCGGGAAAGACCTTCCGCTGGTCCGGGGAATACATGTGGGACATGAACCAGCGCGAGACGCGCTCCGTGGAGCTGAATGTTTTCGAGAACTTCACCCCCGATCTTCCGGAGGCCTACAAGTCGGCCAGGATGGTTCTGCTCGGCAACATCGCACCCGCCCTCCAGCACCACGTGCTCGATCAGTTGACCCGTCCCCACTTCGTGATCGCCGACACGATGGATCTCTGGATCAACATCGCCAAGGAGGAGCTTCAGCGCCTGATCGCAAGGGTCGACATGCTGATCCTCAACGACGGTGAGGCGCGTGAACTGACCGGTGAGACCAGCCTGATCAAGGCAGGTCGCCGCATCCGCGAGATGGGGCCCTCGGCGGTCGCAATCAAGAAGGGGGAGCATGGATGCCTGCTCTTCGGCGACGGCCAGTTCTTCAGCTGCCCCGCCTATCCGCTCGAGGATATACACGATCCGACCGGGGCCGGCGATTGTTTTGCGGGAGGTCTTGCGGGCTATCTGGCAAGCCGCCATCTCTCTGATGCCGATCTCTCCGAGAAGAAGGAGATCCCCTTCGAGTACCTGCGCCAGGCGGTGGTCGAGGGGAGCGTGATCGCGAGTTTCAATGTCGAGTCCTTCAGCATGGACCGCCTCCGTGCGGTCTCGAAGGCCGATATCGCCGAGCGCTACGGGATCTTCCGGACCCTCAGCCGCTTCGAGGCGGTTTAATTCAAAAATTGCATGTGGTAAGGGATTGCTGAAGTGGAAGAAGTTAAAAGGGTTAGAAGGTTACAATGTCGGAATGTGGCGGGAAGCAGGCCCAATCCGATGCCAGATGATCGGGATACGCAAAAATCGGACATAAAAAAAGGGACCGTGATCATTCCATCGAGTCTGTAGCGCAGGGTTGGCGGTTCAGTCCTTGTAACCTTTTAACGTTTTCACATTTCAACCCGGAAGAACTCAGCATCTTGGTGAACGCTTCACATCAACTGTCAGGGTTCCATTGCAAAATCCGGGTTTAAGTCCCTTTTTCAAGTGCTTCTTCGGAAGCCCTTGTCTCCGCTCTCGGGGGTGCCCATGATGGGCTGATCGCCATGAAACGCATCTCCCCCAAAGGATCCTCCCCCGGCACAACCCTTCCGCCTGAGGATCTCCACCCGCTGCTGGAGTGCCGTCACAGCGATCCGCATCGGATCCTCGGAATACGCCCGAATGACGCAGTGGGTGCCGACTCCCAAAGCATGGCGCGGGTTTTCCATCCGGGAGCGCTCAGCATTGTTCTTCAGGGTTGTGATGGGCAGCGTCTGCCACTCACCAAGGTGCATGCGGAGGGACTCTTCGAGGTGCCTGCTCCAATCGGCTTCCCCGCTTCGCCGGAGGGCTACAGAATCGAGGCGACTTTTGCCGACGGGACCAGCTTTTCCTATGCGGACCCGAATGCCTTCGCCCCGACGCTGGGTGAGGTCGATCTCTATCTGCTGGGGCAGGGAGAACATCTCAAGGCCTACCAGGTTCTCGGAGCGCATCTCAAGACGATCTCAGGCATCGCGGGAACCTCCTTTGCTGTCTGGGCGCCTAATGCCCAGCGTGTGAGCGTGGTGGGCGATTTCAACGGATGGGACGGCCGTCGCCACATGATGCGGCGTCTCGGGGGATCGGGGATCTGGGAGATCTTCGTGCCCGGCGTGGCCGAGTGGACGCATTACAAGTTCGAGATCCGCGGCCCTTACGGGGATGTGTTCCTCAAGACCGATCCCTACGGATTCTTCGCCCAGCATGACCTGCGGACCGCCTGCATGGTGACCGATCTCGGCCGCTACGCATGGAGTGACGGCGGGTGGATGGAGCGGCGCGCCCGTCGCGATGCTTGCGCAGAGCCGATGTCCATCTACGAGGTTCATCTGGGATCATGGCGCCGTTGTCCCGAGGAGCAAGACAGGCCGCTGAGCTATCTGGAACTGACGAAGCAGTTGGTGGCCTATGTCACGGAGATGGGATTCACCCATGTCGAACTGCTCCCCGTCATGGAGCATCCCTTTGATGGGTCGTGGGGCTATCAGGTGGTCAATTTCTTCGCGCCGAGCAGTCGCTTCGGATCGCCCGACGAGTTCCGTCATCTCATCGACGCGCTGCATCAGGCGGGCATCGGGGTGATTCTCGACTGGGTGCCAGGCCATTTCCCGAAGGATGCCCACGGCCTGGCCCGCTTCGACGGCACCGCCCTCTACGAGCATGAGGATCCGCGGCTCGGGGAGCACCGCGACTGGGGGACATTGATCTTCAATTACGGGCGGAATGAGGTGAGGAATTTCCTGATCGCCAACGCCCTCTTCTGGCTCGACCAGTATCACATCGACGGGTTGCGGGTGGATGCGGTCGCCTCGATGCTCTACCTCGATTATTCCCGCCAGGCCGGGGAGTGGGTTCCGAACCGCTTCGGCGGACGCGAAAACCTCGAGGCGATAGAATTTCTGAAGGCTTTCAACACGGCCTGCTACGCGCGTCATCCCGGAATTATGACGATTGCGGAGGAGTCCACGGCCTGGCCCGGTGTTTCCAAGCCGGTCTACGATGGGGGGCTCGGATTCGGCTTCAAGTGGAACATGGGGTGGATGAACGACTCCCTCCGCTACATCGCGCGCCCGCCGGTTCACCGTAAGCATCATCAGGGGGAGATCACTTTCTCGATGCTCTATGCCTACCATGAGCATTTCATCCTGGTTTTGAGCCATGACGAAGTGGTGCACGGCAAAGGGTCATTGCTGAACAAAATGCCGGGTGATGACTGGCAGAAGGCCGCCAACCTCCGGATGTTCCTGAGTTGGATGTGGGCGCATCCGGGGAAGAAGCTTCTCTTCCAGGGGGGGGAGATCGGGCAGTGGCGCGAGTGGGATCATGCCAGCAGCATCGACTGGCACCTGCTTGAGCATCAGCCCCATGCCGGGATTCAGCGCTTGGTCAGGCGGCTGAATGAAATCTATCGGAGCGAGTCGGCGCTCTTCGCGCTGGACGATCGATCGGAGGGATTCGAGTGGGTCGATTTCCACGACGCCGACAACACAGTCTGGTCTTTCCTCAGGAAGGCATCACAAGGTTCGGGTGCTTCGGATCTGCTGGTCATCGTTAACGCCACCCCGGTCGTCCGGCATGGCTACCGGGTCGGCGTACCCCGCCCGGGATCCTATGAGGAGATCCTGAACTCCGATCATCACGACTTCGGCGGAAGCGGAACGGCCGCAAACGAAGTGCGTTATGCGGAGGCTTCAGGGGCGCATGGGCGGGCATGTTCCATCGTGATGGATCTGCCTCCGCTGGCCGTCGTGATTCTGCGTGTACCGAAGGATTGAAAACCCTTTGCATAACAGAAAACGGAACTTGACCTGAAACAGTGTCGGCACGATGTTGCGCTAGCTGGAAATCCCACCACAAACAATCACCACAAACCCCATGAAACACATCAAGTCCCTCCGCAGCAAACTCGCCGCATTCACCCTGATCGAGTTGCTCGTCGTTATCTCGATCATTGCCGTGCTGGCCTCCTTGGCATTGCCCGCCATCACCGGGGCACTGGTCAAGGGTCAGATCACCCAGACCGTGAGCAACTACCGGCAGCTCTACATACTTACTCAGACTGCATCGCTGGATAATCAGCAGAGCGGTCTAAGTAATGCTGGTTTCCCGGCGGATTTAGCAAGCGCAACGGTTGCCGGATGGAGCAATGGATTGATCAATGGCGGTTACATCACCAACACAGCTTTCGCCAGCCTCTGGAATGTTCAGGGAAAGCCGAACACTTCAGCCCTCAACATCGGGGTGGGCAGTGGTAGCAGTCCGCAGAATGTGTTCATCTGCACCGCCAACATCACAACGACTCCTCAAACACCAACCACGACCCTCGTGGGTGGACAACCTTACCAACTCAAAGGCGGTGCCTTGGTAACGGTTGGCGGCGCCGCCTTTTCTGTTATTGGCACCAATCTCAACACCAACAACTACACGTTCGGCACCAACTAATTTTTCTTGAGGGTTTCAATTCAAAGGGGAGCCCCGGAGATGGGGCTCCCCTTTTTTGTCTCTCGACACGTTGAGTTCCTTCAAGTGACATAATACTCAGACCCATGGCATCGAAATCCCAATCCAAGAGCAGAAAGAAACCTAAAGCGACCAAAGCCTCCCTTTCCGTAGAGCGTGGTGTCGTCATGAACGGTGCTGAGATTCTGGTCGCCTCGCTGGAGCGCGAGGGGGTGGAGTATATCTTTGCTTATCCGGGCGGTTGCTCGATGCCGCTCCACCAGGCGCTGACCAAGTCGAAGAAAATCCGCACCATCCTACCGCGTCATGAGCAGGGGGGCGGTTTTGCCGCCGAGGGATACGCCCGCGTGACCGGCAAGGCAGGCGTCTGCATGGCCACATCCGGCCCCGGCGCCACCAATCTGGTGACCTGCATTGCCGATGCCTACATGGACTCGGTTCCGCTCGTTGCGATCACCGGCCAGGTGCCCCAGGAGATGATCGGACGCGGTGCGTTCCAGGAGACCGACTTCTTCGGCATGACCCTCCCGATCGTGAAGCACAGCTATCTGGTATGGGACATCAACGACATCCCCCGGATCATCAAGGAGGCCTTCCACATTGCACAGAGCGGCCGACCCGGCCCGGTGCTGATCGACATTCCCAAGAACATCCAGAATCAGAAGGCCCAGCCCATTTTCCCCAAGAATGTCTCCCTGCGCGGTTACAATCCCGTTCGCAAGGCGGATGACGTGGCCCTGCAGGAGATGCTCGGGCTCATCGCCACGGCGAAGAGGCCGATGATCTACTGCGGCGGCGGCGTGATCACCGCCGAGGCCTCAGCGGAATTGGCCGAGTTTGCCGAGCGCACCCAGATCCCCGTGGCCACCACCCTCATGGGGATCGGTTGCTTCCCGGAGAATCACCCCCTTTCGCTCAAGTGGCTCGGCATGCACGGCACCGTCTACGCGAACAATGCTGTCAACGAGGCAGATCTGCTGCTGGCCATCGGAGTGCGCTTCGACGACCGCGTGACCGGCAAGGTCGAGAAGTTCTGCGAACACGGGACGATCGTCCACATCGACATCGACAACTCTGAAATCAACAAGAACAAGGCTGTGAAGCTTCCCATCCTCGGTGATGTGAAGGACGCTCTCGCACGACTCAACAGGGAACTCGACCGCGCCGGAAGCAAGCCGGTGAAAAAGGGACACACCCGTTTCCCGGCCTGGTACAAGCAGATCGAGAAGTGGAAGAAGGATTACCCACTCCGCTACAAGGACACACCCGACGCCATCCAGCCCCAGTACGTGATCGAGTTGCTCATGGAACTGACGAAGGGTGACGCCATCATCGCCACCGGCGTCGGACAGCACCAGATGTGGGCGGCCCAGTTCTATAACTTCACCAGGCCCCGCACGCTCGTCACCTCCGCCGGTCTCGGCTCCATGGGCTATGGCTATCCCGCGGCGCTCGGTGCGAAGCTCGGCCGTCCCGACAAGCAGGTGATCGACATCGACGGCGACGGTTCTTTCCTGATGAATGTTCAGGAACTGGCCACCGCCCATATCGACGGCATCGCCCCCAAGGTGATCATCCTCAACAACCAGCACCTGGGCATGGTGGTCCAGTGGGAGGATCGTTTCTACGACAGCAATCGCGGTCACACATTCCTCGGTGACCCAAAGGATCTCAGCCGCATCTATCCGGACTACCTTGGCATCTGCAAGGGCTTCGGCGTTCCCGCCGAGCGTGTCATCCACAAGAAGGATCTGCGCGCCGCCCTCCAGCGCATGCTCGACTCGAAGGAGACTTACGTCCTCGACGTGATGACCCCCTACACCGAGCACGTGCTTCCGATGATCCCCTCGGGAAAGACCTACAAGGATATCATTACCGAGTAGCCGCCTGATTGGCGGCGAGGGATGAAACCTGAGAGCTGAAACCTGAAAAAGTGAAATCAGGATCGAAACGCCCTGATTTTTATAGCTCTTATTGGCCTGACTAGTGGATGGATCAACATGGCGCCTGAGATGCATCAAGGGGTGCTTTTGAATTTTTTCTTCAGGTCTCAAGTTTCAAGTTTCATCCCTCTGCCATCCTCATGCCTTCCTTCGTCCGCGTCCTGATTGATCGGTCGGAGGGGAGGGAGTTGGATTATGCACTTCCAGAGGAGTTGAGGGGGCGGGTTTCCGTCGGCGAGCGCGTGATCGTGAAGGTGCGCAACAGGAGGGCGCTCGGAACCGTGCTGGAGTTGATGGAGCATTCCGATGTCCCCGGTATCCGCCCGATCGAGGGGCTTGTCGGGAACGAGAGCACCCTTCCCCCCGTGATGATGAGGCTCGCGCGCTGGATGGCCGACTATTACTGCGCCCCTCTTGCCTCCGTCATGCGCTCGATGCTTCCGCCGATGCTGCGCGGGGAGAAAATCGCGGGGAAAAAAATCCGGATGGCTGAACTCTCAGGAATGCCGCCTGCCGAGGAATGTGAGCGACTTGCCAGAAAGGCTCCGAAGCAGCACGCAATCCTGGAAAGACTTCGCGCCGCGACGTCGGCAATCCCCGTGCACGAACTTCTCCGTGAGAGCGGCGGATCCGAAGCTTCCCTCCGGGCCTTGGTTGCGACGGGTTGGATCCGCTTGAGCGAGGTTCGCTCCACGGCATCACCCGGCGGCGGGGAACAGGTTCTTCCCGGAAAAATTCCCAAGCTCAATCCCGACCAGGAATCGGTCGTCGCCGTTCTTCTGGAGGCGATGGGCGGTTCAGGAGACCGCGCGGCCCAGCGACCGTTCCTTCTGCACGGGGTGACCGGAAGCGGTAAGACGGAGGTCTATCTCCGGACACTCGGGGCCGTGCTGGATTCGGGCAAAAGCGCCATTGTCCTGGTGCCCGAGATTTCCCTGACCCCCCAGACTGTCGAGCGGTTCCGGTCGAGATTCGACCATGCGGGGGGGGGCGGTGCGGGAGTGGCCGTGCTTCACAGTCATCTGACCGATGCGGAGCGCCGCGAGGAATGGATGCGCCTCCAGCGTGGGGAGGCACGGATCGCCATCGGGGCGAGGAGCGCCGTCTTCGCGCCGCTTGCCAACCTGGGCCTCATCATCGTCGATGAGGAGCATGAGAACACCTACAAGCAGGAGGAGACGCCGCGTTATCATGCGCGTGACGTCGCGGTGATGAGGGGGCGCCTCGAGGGGTGTCCCGTCCTGCTGGGAAGCGCGACTCCTTCCATCGAGAGTTACCGCAATGCCCTCACCGGAAAGTACTGCCTGCTCGCTCTTCCCAAGAGGGCCGACGGGCAGTTGATGCCACTCATCCGGGTGGTCGACCTGCGCCTTCAGGGGAAGAGAGCCAAGTCCGACGGCGGGCTTTCGGCACCGCTGCAGATGGCCATCACCAAGAGGCTGGAGCTGGGGCAGCAGACGATTCTCTTCCTGAACCGGAGGGGATTCGCCACCTCGATGCTCTGCGAGCAGTGCGGTCATGTCTGCCGCTGCCCCAACTGCAGCCTTTCCATGACGTTCCATCGGGATGAGAACCGGCTCGCCTGCCATCTCTGCGGCCATGCCTCCGCCCCGCCGGAACGCTGCCCCGAATGCCGCGACCCCGGCATCCGCCACTCGGGCTTGGGGACACAGAGGGTGGAGGAGGGGATCCGCAGGGCCTTCCCCTCCGCCCGAATCGCCCGCATGGATGCGGACACGATGACGAAGCGGGGTTCCTACGCCGATGTCCTGGGCAAGTTCAGGGCCCGTCAGATCGACATCCTGATCGGCACCCAGATGATCGCGAAGGGCCTCGATTTTCCTAATGTGACCCTTGTCGGGATCATCAACGCCGACATCGGACTCCACTCGCCCGATTTTCGTGCGGGGGAGCGGACATTCCAACTCCTCACCCAGGTTGCCGGCCGCGCCGGCAGGGGGGAGACCGAGGGGGAGGTGATCGTTCAGACATTCTCCCCGGCGAGCCCCTCCCTGCAGCATGCGCGGCATCATGATTTTACAGGCTTCTACGAACAGGAGATCTCCTTCCGCGAGGCGTTCCGCCATCCTCCCTTTGCCAGGATGCTCCTTGTCAGGGTGCGGGGGGTGTCACCCGAGCGAACCTCCCATGCCGCCGTAGCTGTTGCAAAAAAACTGAAGGGTATTGCTCCCGATTCCGTCGAGGTCTCCGATTCCGCGCCCGCGCCCCTTGAGCGCTCTCATGGCCAGTACCGGTTTCATGTCATCCTGAAGTCCTCATCCGGCGCCGTTTTGGGAAAACTGGCACGGGAACTCCTCTCCTCCATGACGCTTCCCGATGATGTGGTGATGACACTCGATGTGGATCCCTATTCGCTGATGTAGGAGCAGGCAGAAAGGATGAATTATGAATGGTGAATGATGAAACATGAACCAAGCCCGAAGGATCGGGTGCGGTAGACTGCCGTAACGGATGCGAAGCAACGGCCGGGCCTGCAAAGCGCAGCGAACAGCCCTGTAAGAGCGGCACCGCTTGCCGGGAGGCAAGTGCTGTCAAAGCTGAAGACCCGGGAGTGAAAAGTGAATAAGTGAAAGGTTAGAAAAGTGGGAAGGGGGAGAAGTTGAGATTTGAGGCCTGAGAAGGCTGGGGCGGAGTTGGGGCAACCTTACACTTTCCAACGCAGGTCCCTTCTCCGCGGCTTTACAAGAATGCCTTCAATTCGGAAGGTTGGGTGATGGTACGCCTTCTTTCCAAACGCTCGCGTTATATGCTGGGAAGGCCGCGTGCCATCGTGCCGACGATCTGGAAGCGGATTGAGGATCTTCTCCGGTATGCGGCGGCCTCGTTGTTCGCCCTTCTTTTTCTGGTCGTGGCGTTCGGCCTGCCCGCGCTTCTGGTGGTGACATCGACCCACGGCCTGGGTGGCACGATCCGGAATCGGGCGGAGGGGTTGCTCGGGGGGAAAGACTACGAGGTCCAACTCGGCAAGGTACTCTTCAGTCCGCTCCGTGGTTTCATTTTGGAGCAGGTCCGGGTGCATGATCGCACTCCTCAAAAGAGGCTGGTCTGTTCAGCCGATCATCTGGCCGTTTCCCTCAACATGGACTCCATCCTCAGGGGGGCTCCGCGCTTGGAGAGGATCAACCTTCGGGATGTGACACTCGACATTCCGCTCGGGCCGACGGACCAACCTCGCCTCAGGCTGGACCACGTCAGGGGTGTGATCAGCTGCACTCCCGGACAGTTCAGGGTCTCCTCGATCTCCTTTGAGCTTGCGAAAATCAGGGTGGAATTATCCGGAACATTCCTGAACCCGAAAAAGTTCGCCCCCAAGCCGGTTTCCTCTGAAGGGCCTGGAAAAACAGCGCAGACGATCGATGCCATCCGCAAGGAGCTGGATGCGATTGCTTGGGAGGGAAAGAGACCGGTTCTCACCATCGAGGCGGGCGGTGATCTGAGCGATTCCGAGAGCTTGCGGGTTGAAAAAGCACATCTGGAGGCAGGTGAGGGGAAGTGGAGGTCGCTTGCTTTCCGTCAACTTGAGTTATCCGCCGATTATGCCGCGCGGGAGTTGAGGCTGGAGAAACTCCTTTTCGATGACGGGACTGGCGTTCTGCAGGCCGTTGGAGCCGCAGACTTCCGTCGCAACCGGGCGTGGTTGGAATTTGGCGGAGCAATCTCCGGAGCGCCACTTCCGCCACTCCTGCTCAGCGCTGAAAAAGCCCGGGACTGGGTGTGGGTCGATCCAATCCGTCTGAACGGGAAGATCGGGGTGGACTGGCAGGGGGGCAAGCCGGCGATCGATGGAACGGCTGGGCTGGCGCTTGGCCGCTTCAGTTACAAGGGAGTCTCGATGTGGTCACTTTCAGGGGGCGCGGCATTCCGCGACGGGAAGATCCTGATCCGTGACCTGCAGGCCGAGGGAGATCCGGGAAGCGTGAAGGCCGACCTATTGATAGCAACGGGGGACAACCGCGTGCGGCTCTCCGCCGGCCTCTTTCCCGGAAAGCTTGCCCCGGTAGCCGCAGGGCATGCGGCGGAGGCGTTGAGTGCGATGGATTTCAAGGATCCCCTCATGGTGACCTTCGAGGGAGGAATGCCGGGAACAGATCCGACGACCATCAAGGGAAGCGGATCGCTGTCGCTTGGCAAGGGGGCGATGAGGGGGGCCTGGATAGATGGTCTCTCGGCCCGCTTGGAGGTGGCCAACGGAGCCGCTTCTTTCCGCGACATCCTGGTGAGGATGGGCGAGGGAACCGGCCGCGGGGAGTTTGTCTACGACTACAAGAACTGGGAGGGGCGCTTCCCGGGTGTGCGGACCAGCTTGGATCCCGTCAAGATCATGACCTGGATCGATCCGCGTATCGCCGAGGGCCTCAAGGAGTATCGCTTCAACAAGCCGCCGGAGGTTCAGCTCTCTGGAAAGGTGGGGCTCAAGAATCCGGCAAAGAACGACCTGCGCATCGCGATTAACGCTCCCTCTGGGATGGGCTACACACTTATCGGCAGGAATCTTCCCTTCGGTCCCACCAGCGGCACCGTCCTGCTGAAGGGTCAGAAGCTCCTCATCGACATTCCGACGGCGCGCCTCTTCGGAGGCGATGTCGCGTTGAAGGCCGATGTCTCCGTGGCGCCCGGTGACAGCCGCTACGGGGCCTCCGTGCATCTTGAGGATGTCGATTTCCAGAAACTCGCCACGCTCTACTTCGACTACGACGAATCGAGCGGCAAATTGACCGCCGACTATGCGTTCCGGGCGGTGGGAGGCAACGATCGTGCCATGACCGGAAAGGGGAACCTTCTTATCAAGGATGGGAATGTCCTCGCGATGCCGGTGCTGGGTCCTCTTTCCCTCTTGCTCGGAGAGGTCATTCCCGGCTTCGTTTACCAGTCCGCCAGGGAGGCCACGGCCGACTTCGCTGTCGAGAACGGAGTCATCACCACGCGCGATCTGCTGATCAAGGGAAAGGGGTTCAGCATGATCGGAAACGGCAGCATTTTCTATCTGGAGGACAGGATGAACATGAACATCCGCCTTAATGCGCAGGGATTGCCGGGTGTGGTGCTCTTTCCGGTGAGCAAGATCTTCGAGTATGAGTCAGTCGGCTCCGCGAAGAATCCCAAGTGGCGACCCAAGATCCTTCCCAAGTTCGGCCCTTCGGAAACCCCATCGGGCGATTGAAACGCTGACTTCTCACACACTTGGCACTCGCAGGGAATGCGATCGGTGGTGCTTTATAATCTGCGAAATCTCAGCGACCAGCATGCCGAGGAATCTCTCGGGGCCTTTGTAAGTCTCTGGTGAAGAAAGTGCAGCCATGAGGAGTCGAACCTCAAACCTTCTGATCCGTAGTCAGATGCTCTATCCAATTGAGCTATGGCTGCTTGAAGGGCCGATCACTAAAGCGCAGAACCGTCCGTCGGTCAATCCCTTTGCTCACTCTTCTCTTGACGATCCATGGAATCAGGGGAATGATTGCAGCTCAATCTTATCAAGAGTGACGGAGGGACTGGCCCGTTGATGTCACGGCAACCGCCGCGGAGGAATCCGTGGGACCAGGTGCCAAATCCAGCTCCGCAAACGCGGGGAAAAGATGAGATACCCGGCACGGTCGCAATCGCGACACCAGGTCTCCTCGGCACTCTTGATCGGAACAACGACGAGATCCCATGTCCAAGAAACCCTGGTTCAGTAATCTGAAATGCCGCGAATGCGGTCGTCTCTACGAGAAGGAGGCAATCCATATCTGCGAGTTCGACTTCGGTCCGCTCGAGGCCGCCTACGACTACGAGGCCATCCGTGGGACGCTCACCCGCGAGCTTATCGAATCCCGTCCCCAGACGATGTGGCGTTACCGCGAGCTCCTGCCGATCGACGGGGAGCCGACCGTCGGCACCCAGGTGGGCTTCACCCCGCTCGTGAAGGCCGACCGTCTGGCCAAGAAGCTCGGGATCAAGGAACTCTGGATCAAGAACGACTCGGTCAACTATCCGACCCTCTCCTTCAAGGATCGCGTGGTCTCCGTCGCCCTCAGCCGCGCGCGTGAACTCGGATTCGAGGTCGTGGCCTGCGCCTCGACCGGCAATCTCGCCAACTCCGTCGCCGCCAACGCCGCCAACGCGGGTCTCAAGAGCTACGTCCTCATTCCCTCGAACCTCGAGCAGGGGAAGGTGCTCGGTTCGCTCGTCTACGGCACCAACGTCATCGGCATCAAGGGCCCCTACGATCAGGTGAACCGTCTTTGCTCCGAGATCGCCGGCAAATACGGCTGGGGCTTCGTGAACGTCAACCTCCGCCCCTACTACGCCGAGGGATCGAAGACGATGGGCTTCGAGATCGCCGAGCAGCTCGGCTGGAAGCTTCCCCGCCACACCGTTGCCTGCATGGCATCCGGTTCCCTCCTCACCAAGATCCACAAGGCCTACAAGGAGTTCATCGATCTCGGGATCGTCGCGAAGAGCGACTTCTCGATTCATGGCGCCCAGGCCTCGGGATGCTCCCCGATCAGCACCGCCTTCAAGGCCGGCACCGACATCGTCAAGCCCGTCCAGAATCCCGACACCATCGCCAAGTCGCTCGCGATCGGCACCCCGGCGGACGGCTACTACGCCATCCGCAGCATGAGGGAGACCGGGGGCAGTTGCGAAGACTGCACCGACGAGGAGATCGTCGATGGCATCAAGCTCCTTGCCGAATACGCCGGCATCTTTGCCGAGACGGCCGGCGGCGTCACCGTCGCCTGTGCCAAGAAGCTCATCGAGAGCGGCAAGATTCCCAAGGAGGAGGCAGCCGTCCTCTGCATCACCGGCCACGGCCTCAAGACCCAGGAGGCCATCATCGGCAAGGTGGGCGAGCCGCGCATCATCGGCGCCAGCCTCCGCGAATTCGAGGCCCTCGTCGCCGACGAAGTGGCGGTGACGAAAAGCTAAAACTCTTAAAAGCTAAAAGCTAAATGCTAAAAGCTGAAACAAAACAACTTCAGTTGAAGGTCGAGAGACGAGAGTCGAGTATAGCCCGATTCCCCAACTTCAACTTTCATCATTCAACATTCATACTTCATCCTTTCCCAATATGCCCACCATCCGCATCCCCACCCCGCTCCGCAAGCTCACCAACAACCAGGAGGAGGTCTCGGCCTCCGGTGCCACCCTCGGCGCCGTCCTGGACGAACTCAACGCCAGCTTCCCGGGCCTCGGTGAGCGCATCGTCGACGAGCAGGGAACCATCCGTCGCTTCGTGAATATCTTCGTCAACGACGAGGACGTCCGCTTCCTTCAGGAGAAGGAGACCCCCGTCAAGGAGGCCGACGTGATCTCCATCGTCCCCGCCATCGCCGGCGGATAGGGTTTCTCTTGCCCTTGCCCACCAGCAGGAAAAATCCGACACTCTACTCCATGGAAAAGACCCGCCTCTGGCTGATGTATCCGGCGAAGCTCATCACCCGCCCGATCATCCACGAACTCGGCCACAAGTTCGCCGTCACCACCAGCATCCGTCAGGCGAGTGTCAACGAGGAGGTTGGCATCGTCTCCCTGGAGCTCAGCGGTGAGCGGGGCGAGAACAAGAGGGCCATCGCCTGGCTGGAGGAGCTTGGCGTGAAGGTCGAGCCGGTAGAGATCAACACGATCGAGGGCTGATTCCAAGGCTCCGGCTTGCGGCAGGGTCGGTCGTCGGTATAGTTTTTACCCAAATGCGGTTGCCCGATCGTGATCAATCAAGATGGGGATGTTTACACGTCGCGGGATTATTCGCGGCAATCTGCGCCTTTGCCGGAGCGGTGTTCTCCCCGCTTCATGCCCAATCCTTCGCGGACGGAACCGCTTTCACTCCTCTGGCCATCACCACGCCGGACAGCAACGGTGTGGCCGCCAATCTGGCGGATGTGACCGGCGCCCAGACCTTTTACAATGTGGGTGTCTATGGCCAGAACACCACCAGTTGGGTGGTGGATGCGGGCCTTGTCTGGGGAGGTCACGAGGCGATCTCGAATCTCTCCTATACCTATGGGTCGAGCGATGCGCTGACCACCCCTGATGGCCACGCCACGGCGGTCGGCATGCTTCTGGGTGGGATTCCGGCATCCGCGCCGTACTACTGGTACAAGCTGGGGATGGCCCCGCTCACCACGCTTGGTTCCGCCGCCCTGGCCACCTCGCTTAACGGGGATGGAAGCTTCGAGGTGTCCGACAGAAGCGTGATTTCCGCCTACACCAATGCGGCCGCCCGCGGGGATGTCCTTTCCACCAGCGTCGGATTCACTCCTGATCAGGCCGGCGTGGGGACCGTCAGCGGACTGCTCGATGCGCTTGCCATCGCCCATCCCCACACGACCATGGTGGCGGCCGCCGGCAATGCGGGCACGGCGGGCAGCATCGGCGGCCCCGCCTCCGGCTACAACATCCTCTCGGTCGGGGCGCTCGACGGTGGAACCAACTACGGTTCGGTGGCCTCCTTTTCCTCGCGAGGCCCCCAGACCACGGCATGGTACGATGGGAGCACTACCGTCTTGGCGGCAGGCGGCGCGGCCACTCGTCCCGGCGTCGATCTCGTTGCGCCCGGCACATCGATTGTCTCGGCGGCTTACGTCACCAATGCATCCGGCCAACCGCAGGACGGCTACTACTACACCTCCCTCTCGGGAACCAGCTTCGCTGCCCCGCTCGTGGCCGGCGGCGCCGCGCTGCTTCTCAGCACCGCGAAATCGGCCATCGAGTTCTCCGGCATCACCAACGAGGCCACCCGGAGCGTCGTCATCAAAAGCGTCCTGATGAACTCAGCGGACAAGATCGCGGGATGGAACAACGGGCAGCAAATCTCCGAAGGTATCATCACCACGACCCAGGCGCTCGATTGGGCGATGGGAGCGGGCCGCCTCAACCTGAACGAGGCCTTCGAGCAATATGTCAACGGAACGCGGGGGATCCCCTTCAACGCATCGGGACTTGGCGTTTCCGTGTTCTCCATGGGGTGGGACTACGGCACCGTCTCGATGGGGCAGGGCAACGACTACCTGCTGACCGACCAACTCTTCGCGGGGCAGCAGATCAGCGTCACCCTCGACTGGCTTCGCCGCCGTGAGTGGGACAGTCGGCTCGGAAGCAGCGGGGATTATCTCGACATCGCCCAGGCACAGCTTGACCTCATGGTCTACAGGATCCTGGAGGGTGATGATCAACTCGTCGCCCGGAGTATCAGTCCGGTGAGCACGACGCAGTCCCTCTACTTTGCGGTGAATGACCCCGGCGCTTACAGGATCCATGTCGGTTACTCCACCAATCTGTTCGACCTTTCCGGGAGTTATAATTCACAGGATTACGGCATCGCCTGGTCGGTGGGAGCCGTTCCCGAACCCGGCACCATCCTGCTCTTCCTGACCGGCGGGGCGTTCCTCTTCTGGCGAAGAGGATTGGTCTCTTTTTGCGGCTGGCGCAATGGTGCATGAACCGGTACTAAAGCCATCATGAAAATCTCCATCGGCAGTGACCACGCAGGGTTCGAGTACAAGCAGGCTTTCGTCGCCATGCTCCGCGAGCAGGGGCATGAGGTGATCGATTGCGGCACCCACTCCGCCGACTCGACCGACTACCCGATCTGGTGCATTCCCGCCGCCGAAAAGGTGGCCAGGGGCGAGGCCGAGAAGGGAATCGTGGTCGGGGGCTCCGGCAACGGCGAAGCCATCGCCGCGAACAAGGTGAAGGGCATCCGCTGTGCCATCGCATGGAGCGAGGAGACGGCCCGTCTGGCCAGTCAGCACAACAACGCCAACGTCCTCTCCATCGGGGAGCGCATGGTCCCACTCGAGACGGCGAAGCGCCTCATCGATATCTGGCTCTCCACCCCATTTGAAGGCGGCCGCCATGTCAACCGCATCGAGGAACTGGCCCGCTACGAAGCCGGCCAACCGATGAAGTAAGGAAGACGCTGCGAGGCGATTGGGTCAAAAAAGAGAGTTTCTGGCCTGCGGAGTCATAACTCCACCCGTGCAGATCCACTGCGCTAATTCTCGAGTTCAAATTCCGCAACCAGCGGCCAGTGGTCGGAGACGTTGCTCCTGACCGTGCGAGGTTTTCCCTTGGGCTTGAGACCGCAGTAGAGCACGTAGTCGAAGACGGCATCCTTGTAGCCTCCCCGTTTCGGATGGGTGATCCGTTCCGATCTGGAAAGCCCTTCGGTCGAATCCTTGAGGCCGCCTTTGGCGAAAGTCTCCAGCGTTTTTTCCCCGGCCAGTTCGGAATTGCCGTCATCGGTATTGAAGTCCCCGGCCACAAGGAAGCGTTTGACGGCTGGCAGAATGCGTCCCTCGATATCATGGCGATGGGTGACAAGTTGGCGTGCTGAGAGTTCGCGCTTCAGGATGTTCTCGGCGGCCTTCTCGGGATCCTTGCCTCGGACAAAGTTGCTCTTCAAGTGGAGCGAGTAACAGCCCAGCAACTTGAGCGCCGGATTGGAAGTCTCCGCCGAAGCGGGTGATTCCCGGGAGGGGACAGCGGCAAAGACAAAGCCGCGTGGCAACGAGGTTCCGGCATCACCCTTCCAGGGTTCAGACCAGGCGGCGTGGGCGCTTTTTTTGGTTAGCAGGGCCACCTGCTGTCTGCCGGGTTGCCGCTGCCGGGGAGTCTGGGGAAAGGCCGAACAGACCGCCACCTCGTAGCGTGCCGGGGCCATGGCGCGCGCCAACCGCTCGCAGGTTTCCCAGTCCCGCATCTCCTGAAGGAAGATCAGGTCGGCGTCGATCGATTTCAGCACGGTCGCCGCCGCTTGCACCCGCCGCTCCTCAACTTCAGCAGGGGCCGGCCTCGGCGACCCGCTTGGGAACCACGCAAGGTTCCATGTCACCACCCGGATCGTATCGGCCGCCTGAAGCCCCGTGACGCAAAGAATCAGCAGCAGGAAGGTTCTCATACCATTGACACGATTAGTCTGGTGGAATTGGCGAAGGGATTTTGGTGATGGGCTAGGCGGAAGACCGAGGGCTATCTAAAGATAACCCGAGGGATGACAACAACGCCCATCGCCAAAAAAACCAGCTGATTCTACCGGAATAAAAGTGGAGATGGTATCTTGATTGCTTCATCCGACCGTCACGATCACGGCCGTCGTGTTATCCCGTCCGGAGCGTTCGATCGCCTCACCGACGAGATGCAGGGCGGGGGGTGTTCCCTTGGGGCACTCGGCGAGGACTTCGGGCAACTGGTCGTTGTAGAGGGCGTCGGTGACGCCGTCGGTGCAGATGAGAAAGCGGTCTCCGGGGCGGCACGGTGTTTCACCGACCTGCGGGTTGACGAACTGGTTCCCCGCGCCGAGCGCTTTCTGGAGGCGGTTCTTGGCGGGGTGTGACTTGGCCTCCCGTTCGCTGATCTGACCGGTCCGCTGGAGCCAGCCGACATGGGTGTCATCCTCGGTGAGTTGGATGATCCCTCCCGCTGCGGGCAGATGGTAGATCCTTGTGTCACCGATGTGGGCGAAGTGCATGGTCTCCTCCGAGAACCAGCAGATGCTCAGCGTCGCTCCCATGCCGCGGCACTCCTCGTAGCTCTCGCCGAGGTATTGGAGCGCCCCATGGATCTCGCCGAAGAGGGTTTCGAAGGCGGCATTGTAGCCGATCGGGCGACCCTCACCCCTCCGTCCCAGCAGGGGAGGGAACCGCCGCGTGATCTTCTCGACGGCGATCTTGCTGGCAAACTCCCCTGCCTTGGCCCCTCCCATCCCGTCGCTCACTGCAAAGAGAAGATCCGAACCGCCCGTCGATGCGGTTCCGTTGCGTCCCAAGTGCTGCACCTCGCGGGAGTCGATGGAGAGCCCCAGGAAGGAGTCCTCGTTGTTCGGTCGGACGGGGCCCTGCTCCGAACATCCCGACCAAGCGAGCCGGATCGTCGGGGTTGAGGGAGGTGTGATCGCGGACTTGCCGGCTTGGGCCTTCGATTGATCCAGCAGGACGGCGAACTCGAAATCGATCAGGCAGAAGCGGCCGAGTTGCTGGTTGTAGGTGACGTTGCGGATGTCGGCGTCGTCATGGCGCACGCCGTACTCCTCCAGTTGGGCAAAGAGTTCCTTGCAGCGTTCCTCGTCGAGTCGGTCGACCCGGGAACCGCAGTTGGTGGTGATGAGAAGCAGCTTTTCCGGATCCGCCGAGATCACCCTGGGGACGAAACCGCAACCGGCCTGCTCGAGATGTCTCAGGATGCGGACCTCGTTCGCGAAGCGCTCCTCCGCCTTGGGTCCGTGGAAGGCCTTGCGGACACTCCCGTCGAAGGCAATCTGCACCGTGGCGCGCTGGGTATCCTTGACGGTGATCATGGAAGCAATGGTAAGGACAAAACCTGAAACCTGAAACTGGAAACCTGAGGAGTCCAAGATGCCATCGGGCATGCTTTCAGACGGGCTGGGACATTGCCGGCGCTCGACGCTCGACCCTTGACACTCGACTTCTGCGGCCATGCCGCAGAAATCTCCAGTTTGGCATCAAAGTTGCTTGATCCCATGCAGGCCGACTCTAAAGTCGGTCGCAGCCAGCTTCGCCGTCTGTCCGCGCGGCGCCGGCTGATCAAAAAAAGACAGCAGGACACCACAAACCACCCCACATCATGGCCAAGTACAAACTCGAATACATCTGGCTCGACGGATACGAGCCCGTTGCCAACCTCCGAAGCAAGACCCAGATCAAGGAATTCGCGAAATTCCCCGCACTGAAGGATCTCCCGATGTGGGGATTCGACGGCAGTTCCACCCGTCAGGCCGAGGGCAAGAGCTCCGATTGCCTCCTCAAGCCCGTCGCCAGCTACCCTGATCCGACCCGTGAGAACGGACTCCTCGTCATGTGCGAGGTCCTCCTCCCGGACGGCAAACCGCATCCATCCAACTCCCGCGCCACCATTCTCGATGATCCCGACACCTGGTTCGGTTTCGAGCAGGAGTACTTCCTCTACAAGGACGGCGCGCCGCTCGGCTTCCCCAAGGGTGGCTTCCCTCCCGAGGGTCAGGGCAAGTTCTATTGCGGCGTCGGCTTCTCCAACGTCGGAGACATCGCCCGCGACATCGTCGAGGAGCACCTCGACATCTGCCTCGAGATGGGCATCAACCACGAGGGCATCAATGCTGAAGTGGCCAAGGGCCAGTGGGAATTCCAGATCTTCGGCAAGGGCTCCAAGAAAGCCGCCGACGAAATCTGGCTCGCCCGCTATGTGCTTCAGCGTGTTTGCGAGAAGTACGGCGTCGATGTGAACTACCACTGCAAGCCCCTCGGCACTGATGTCGACTGGAACGGCTCCGGCATGCACTGCAACTTCTCGACCAAGTTCATGCGCGAGAAGGGCGGCAAGAAGTACTTCGAGAAGCTCATGGCCGCCTTCGACAAGTTCAAGAACGAGCACATCGCCGTGTATGGTCCCGACAATCACATGCGCCTCACCGGACTGCATGAGACCCAGTCGATCGACAAGTTTAACTACGGCGTGGCCAACCGCGGCGCCTCCATCCGCGTCCCTCACAGCTTCGTGAACAACGACTACAAGGGCTATCTCGAGGATCGCCGCCCCAACTCCCAGGGCGACCCCTACAAGATCGCCGGCCGCGTCCTGCAGACGATCAAGTCTGTCCCGACCAAGTAATCCGCAACGGATCAATCAAACGGCAAGCCGCCATCCCGCAAGGGGTGGCGGCTTTGCTTTTTTCTGTCAAAGTAGAAGATGAGGCCCGCTTTAACCCGAACTCCGAAGTTGAGCAGAGCGATTTGACACAATCTGCTGACCGCAAAGAAGTCGCGTCGATTCTCGCCTGTATCAATCGATACGCCCTCTTTGCGATCTTTGCGCCCTTTGCGTGAAACTCATTCCATGTCTTTTCCGGAACATTTCCCCACTCCCAATAGCGAAGAGCCAATTCTTTGTGCATCCCCCCTCTAATCCAATTTCTGGGTTCACCGATTCAACTTTTCACTCCCCCGTCGCCGTCGCATACTGGAGACACGATGCAGATCTATATCGACGGAGTTTTTTACCCTGAGTCCGAGGCCAAGGTTTCGGTCTTCGATCACGGCCTTCTCTACGGGGATGGTGTCTTCGAGGGCATCCGCTTTTACAACGGCAAGGTCTTCCGCCTGGAGGAGCACATCGAGCGCCTCTACAAGTCGGCCGCGGCGATCTGCATGGTGATCCCGCTCGATCGCAAGCAGATGACCGAGGCTCTGCTCGAGACGATCCGCCGCAACGAACTCAAGGACGGTTACATCCGCCTCGTCGTGACGCGCGGCAAGGGGAATCTGGGCCTGAGCCCCGAGCATTGCCCGAAGCCGACCGTCATCATCATCGCGGCGAAGATCACCCTCTATCCCGCGGAGAGCTACGAGAAAGGACTCAAGGTCGTCACCTGCTCTACGCGCCGCATTGCCCACGGGGCGCTCAGCCCGATGGTGAAGTCGCTCAACTACCTCAACAACATCATGGCCAAGATCGAGGCCACCCACGCCGGAGCCGGCGAGGGATTGATGCTCAACGAGCAGGGACTGGTGGCCGAGTGCACGGGTGACAACATCTTCCTGGTCTCCGACGGAGCCATCACCACCCCGCCGATCTCTTCCGGCGCGCTGGCCGGCGTGACCCGGGCCGTCGCGATCCAGATCGCCGACGAGCTGGGGCTGGAGGTCTCCGAGCCGCAGATGACCCGTTACGATATCTACACGGCCGACGAGTGCTTCCTGACCGGGACCGCCGCGGAGATCATTCCTGCCGTGGAACTCGACAAGCGCCCCATTGGCGACGGCAAGCCGGGCCCCATCACGCGCCGCCTGATCGCGCGGTTCCGCGAGTTGACACAGACGGAGGGCACGCCGATCTATTAAAACACCTATGTTCTGCGACGTCTGCCATTCCAAGGAAGCCACGGTTTTCCTCACGCAGATCGTGGAGGGGAAGATGCAGAAGGTGAATCTCTGCGAGGGGTGCTCCAAGGAGAAGGGGGTCAACGATCCGACGGGCTTTGCCCTCGCCGATCTCCTGCTTGGACTCGGCGCGGCCCAGGAGATCGAGAAGAATCCCTCGGGGGTCCGCTGCCCTGTCTGCGGATTCTCCCAGACTGATTTCAAGAAGACCGGCCGCCTCGGTTGCAGTGCCTGCTACGACACGTTCGCCGAGGGCCTTTCCGGGATGCTCAAGAACATGCACCGCGGGATCATCCACGCAGGTAAGGTGCCTGCGAAGCTGGCTGCGGCCCGTCGCCGCGGGCAGGAGCTTGCGGTGTTGCAGGCTGATTTGGACAAGGCCGTCCGCGAGGAGCACTTCGAGGAGGCAGCGACCCTCCGCGACAAGATCCGCCGCCTTGAGATCGAGGCGGAGCAGGAGGTCGCCTCCGCAGGGAAGCCTGCCGCTCCCTCCGTGAACCGCGTGGCCGAGCTCACCACGGGTGAGGCGGAACCGATCGTGCCGAAACCCCGGAAGAAGTCATGAAGCTCTCCCGCATCATCGCCAACACCGGCGAATGGCTCAGCGGTTCCGGGCCGCACGACCAGATCGTCGTGAGCAGCCGCGTCCGGCTTGCCCGCAACCTCAAGGGAAAGCCCTTCCCCGGATGGGCCAAGAAGGCCGAGCGCGTGGCCGTCCTCGAGGAGATCCGCGGCGCGGTGGAGGGACTTCCCGAAATGTCGGAGTCCTTTTCCGAGAAGCTCGAGGATCTCTCCCCGCTTGAGAAGCAAGTGCTCGTCGAGCGCCACCTCATCAGCCGCGAGCACGCCGCGAAGGGGGCCGGCAGCGCCGTCGTCATGAACACGGCACAGACCCTCAGCTTCATGATCAACGAGGAGGACCATCTCCGGATGCAGGCGATCCGCGCGGGACTGCAGCTCGACGAGGTCTACAAGATGATCAACCAGACCGACACGGAGCTGGAGGATTCGCTTGATTTTGCCTTCCACAACGACCTCGGCTACCTCACCGCCTGCCCGACGAACGTCGGCACCGGCATGCGCGCCAGCGCCATGATGCACCTGCCCGGTCTCGTCATGTCGGAGCAGGTCAACAAGATCATCAACTCGGTCAACAAGATCGGCCTTGCGGTCCGCGGCCTCCATGGCGAGGGGACCGAAGCGATGGGGAACCTCTTCCAAGTCTCCAACCAGACCACGCTCGGCGAGGCCGAGGAGGAGATCATCGGAAGGCTGAACAGGGTGATCGCACAGATCCTCGAGCACGAGCAGAACGCCCGCCAGATCCTGCTCCAGCAGCGCGCCGAGACCCTGCTTGACCAGATCGGCCGCGCTTACGGCATCCTCTGCCACGCCCACTCGATCACCTCCAAGGAGGCCCTCAACCTCCTCTCCTTCATCAAGATGGGTGTCGATCTCGGTCTCTTCCCCTCCAAGTCCCGCCTCCAGGTGGACGAGCTCTTCATCGAGACCCAGCCCGCCCACCTTCAGAAGGGACTTCACGCCGTGAAACTGGGGGCCGATGAACGCGATTCCTTGCGCGCCGCCCTGATCCGCGCAAAATTAAAGCAGATGCCGGAGCCTGAGATCGGGAAGATCCCGACCAACGGAAACTCCGGTTCCACGACCACGTCCGACACAACGAAACCGAGCGAGGAATCATGATGAACAACTTCACTCCGCGGGCCCAGCAGGTCCTCGCCCTCTCACGCAAGGAGGCGGACCGCTTCAACCACAACTACGTCGGCACCGAGCATCTGCTCCTCGGCCTCATCAAGCTCGGCCAGGGAGTCGCCGTGAATGTCCTCCAGAAGATGGGACTCGACCTCGAGACCGTCCGCCAGGAGGTCGAGAAGCAGGTCGGCTCCGGACAGGAGAACAAGATGTCCGGGAACATCCCCTACACGCCCCGCGTGAAGAAGGTGCTGGCCCTCGCCGGCAAGGAGGCGAAGGCCCTCCAGCATTCCTACGTCGGCACCGAGCACATCCTGCTCGGACTGCTCCGCGAGGGGGAGGGCGTCGCCGCCCAGGTCCTCAAGAATCTCGAGGTCGACCTCGACCGCACCCGCAACGAGGTGCTCCGCGAACTCGATCCGAACTTCACCCCCTCCGAGGAGGATGAGGAAGGGGAGGGCATTGAGTCCGGCGAAGGCGAGGAGGCCACGGCCGGATCCGGAGGTCCCTCGCGCAAGGAGGCCAAGACCCCCGCGCTCAAGGCCTTCGGCCGCGACCTCACCGAGAGCGCCCGCAAGGGGGAACTCGACCCCGTCATCGGGCGCGCCGAGGAGATCGAGCGCGTCATCCAGATCCTCTGCCGCCGTAGCAAGAACAACCCCGTCCTCATCGGCGAGGCCGGCGTCGGCAAGACCGCCATTGCCGAGGGACTCGCCCAGGAGATCGTGGCGGGCAGCGTTCCCGAGATCCTCGCCGACAAGCGAGTCATCACCCTCGACCTCGCCCTCATGGTCGCCGGCACGAAGTACCGCGGCCAGTTCGAGGAGCGCATCAAGGCGGTGATGGACGAGATCCGCAAGAACAAGAACATCATCCTCTTCATCGACGAGCTTCACACCATCGTCGGGGCCGGTTCCGCCGAGGGTGCCATGGACGCCTCCAACATCATCAAGCCGGCACTCAGCCGCGGCGAGCTCCAGTGCATCGGGGCCACCACGCTCAACGAATACCGCAAGTACATCGAGAAGGACTCGGCGCTCGAGCGCCGCTTCCAGTCCGTGAAGGTCGAGGCACCCTCCGTCGAGGACACCATCCTCATCCTCAAGGGGATCCGTCCGAAGTACGAGGCGCACCACAAGGCCGTCATCACCGATGTAGCCCTCGAGGCCGCCGCCAAGCTTTCCGACCGTTACCTCACTGGACGCTTCCTGCCCGACAAGGCGATCGACGTCATGGACGAGGCCGGTTCCCGCGCCCGCATCGGGGCGATGACCCGCCCCCCGTCCACCAAGGATCTCGAGGCCGAGATCGACCGCATCCGCGGCGAGAAGGAGGCCGCCATCAAGGCCCAGGATTTCGAGAAGGCCGCCGCCCTCCGCGACACCGAGAAGAAGGCCAAGGAGGATCTCGAGACGGCCCTCTCCACCTGGCGCAAGGAGCGCGATGAGCGCGAGGTCATCGTCGGCGAGGACGAGATCATGCATGTCCTCTCCAAGTGGACCGGCGTTCCCTTGAACAGGATGGAGCAGAAGGAGACCCAGAAGCTTCTCGCCATGGAGGATGATCTCAAGAAGAAGGTCATCGGCCAGGACGAGGCGGTCACCGCCATCAGCAAGGCGCTCCGCCGCTCCCGCGCCGACCTCAAGGATCCGCGCCGCCCGATCGGTTCCTTCATCTTCCTCGGCCCCACCGGGGTGGGAAAGACCTTCCTCGCCCGCTCGCTCGCCGAGTTCATGTTCGGCGATCCCGACGCCCTCATCCAGATCGACATGTCGGAGTACATGGAGAAGTTCACGGCCTCCCGGCTCATCGGCTCCCCTCCCGGCTATGTCGGCTACGAGGAGGGTGGTCAGCTCTCCGAGGCGGTCCGCCGCCGTCCCTACTCCGTCGTGCTCTTCGACGAGATCGAGAAGGCCCACCCCGACGTCATGCACCTCCTGCTCCAGATCCTGGAGGAGGGGACCGTCACCGACAGCCTCGGTCGCAAGATCGACTTCCGGAACACCATCATCATCCTCACCTCCAACGTCGGTGCCGAGCTGATCAAGAAGCAGACCTCCCTCGGTTTCGGCGCGCCCAAGCACGACGAAGGCTACGACACCATGCAGGGCAAGATCCTCGAGGAGACCAAGAGGGTCTTCAAGCCGGAGTTCCTGAACCGTCTCGACGATATCATCGTCTTCCACACCCTCTCCAAGGAGATGCTCTCCCGCATCGTCGATCTCGAGGTCTCCAAGGTCGCAGCGCGGATCAAGGAGAAGGAGATCCTCCTCACCCTCGACGAGGCGGCCCGCGAGTTCCTCATCACGAAGGGTTACGATCCAACCTACGGCGCGCGTCCGATGCGCCGCGCGGTCGAGCGTTACCTTGAGGATCCGATGGCTGAGGAGATCCTGCGCGGATCGTTCAAGGCCGGCGATCAGGTCCAGGTCACCCGGGACGGGGAGAAGCTTTCGTTCAAGGTTTCGGGAGGCACGCCGCCCGCCAAAGCCAAGAAGGCCAAGGGGTAGGGAGAGGCGCTCAAGCCACACTCTCTCCTCCAGGTTCTCCAGATCACCTTCACCTTCACCTTTTCCCGGGCGCATGTCGTTGCACACACCGCCCGGGTCGGGCACTTCACCGGAGCATCTCGATCGCTCCGTTGCGGAATTCCTGCGGCCCGGCCCTCCCCCTCTGCTGCTTGATCAGAATGTCGGCGAGGCCTTGGAGAGGATCCGTTCCACGGGCCTCGAGGAGCGCATCTTCTATTTCTATGTTGTCGACGGCGAGGGCCGCCTCTCCGGCGTCGTTCCCGCCAGGCGTCTCCTCACCGAACCGCTGGAGCGCCGGATCGGCGAGGTGATGGTGCCGAGGGTGCTCTCGCTTCCCGAGGGAGCCACCCTGCTCGAGGCATGCGAGTGCTTCATCCTCCACAAGTTCCTCGCCATCCCCGTGGTCGATGGGAAGAAGCGGCTGCTGGGCATCGTCGATGTCAGCATCTTCACCGACGAGGTCATGGAACTGAGCACCGGCGGTAACAACGACCAGCTCTTCCAGACCATCGGCATCCATATCCAGGAGCTGCAGCACGCCTCGCCGGTGAAGGCGTTCCGTGTCCGTTTCCCCTGGCTCGCCGCCACCGTCTCCGGCGGCGTCCTCTGCGCGGTGCTTGCCGGCCTCTTCGAGGCGACCCTCCAGCAGAAGGTGGTTCTCGCCGTCTTCATGGCACTGGTTCTCGGTCTCGGTGAAGCGGTGGCCGCCCAGTCCCTGGCCCTGACCGTCCAGTCGCTCCCCGCCACACGTGTCCGTTGGAAGTGGCTTCGCGTGAAGCTCCTGAGGGAAGCGGTCACCGCGCTCCTGCTCGGCATCCTTGCCGGGAGCGCCGTCGCCCTCATGGTCGGCCTCTTCTGGCGCGACCTTCCCGCATCCCTCTCCATCGGCGGCAGCGTCACGGTCTCGGTCCTTGTCGCCGCACAGCTCGGCATCCTTGTCCCCGTCATCCTCCGCATCGTCCACTGGGATCCCAAGATCGCCGCCGGCCCGATCACTCTGGCGGCGGCGGATCTGTTCACCGTCACCACCTATCTGGTCACCGCCCGTATCGTACTTGGGTAGGCTTGGGATTTTGGCGCAGGGCGTTGTTGCCCTGCGCTTGCAACGCCGAGTGCCGGGAGGCACGGAGTAGCCTGTGCGTCAGCACAGCCCCAGAGGGGCGAGGCCGTCGGCAGACGGCGAGGCAATATGTCTCATACAGCTGCGCTTGCAGGCCTTGCGGAGCATCGAAAACTCCTGCGCCTTGTCCGAAATGCTGCTGGTACGCCTTGCTCTCCATCCCAGCTTAGATGGCTTTAACCCGAACCCCGCATCGGCCATCTCAAAAAAACTTCCGCCTCGGTCACAACTTCCTCAAGGGTCAACAGAGCGACAGCATCAACCTCCTCCTCATGAGGGAGTAAATGCGGTGCACTGTGCGGTAGTTCAACCCCGTCAACTCGGCTGCCGTGAGGCTGTGAAGTTCGCTGCAAAGAAGTGGATCACCTCCCGAAATCGGGCCTCAGAAACGTGCGCACCTTTTGAAAATCTGTTCTTCATTGATAATCAGGGACTCATACCCTATCAGCACCCCGTCAACTACATAAGACCCCTACAATTTACTCAATTCGCACCGACAAGAATCCCATCTCCCTGAATCCACACCTTTGCACTAAGCCAAAGGGGTTTCGGAAAAAACAGGCCGGGTGCCGTATTGGCATGGCGGTTAGAGCTCAGTGCGGGGATGCGCACGACAAGTCTCCTATCCTGTGTTCTATGACTTACCAAGTCGTTACTTCACATCCGCGGTAGCCACAGTCCGTTTTACTATGCGCC
>JBEIJN010000014.1:0-66342 GCA_040380225.1 Verrucomicrobiia bacterium
CCGATGACAATGCTACTTTAGTATCTGACCCGGAATTATTATTCTGGCTGTAGATCAAATAATTGCCGCCCCCATAGGATACAAAGGGCGCATAATTTATAACTCCCGGATATCGATACGCAAAATTAAGCGGCTCTACGGCCGGATTACCGGCATTTGAGACCAAGATATTTATTACTGAAGTTCGCGCAGCTCCATTTGAATTAAATGCATAGAGACTGACTTGATATTTTCCAGCTACTGTTGGATTACCGGTAATTTGTCCTGTTGATGGATTGATAACCAGCCCGTCAGGCAGACCATAGGCTCCGTAGGATGAAGCACCTTTGGCACTGAAGGCGTATGAGTATTCAGAACCAACGACACCCCGACTTGGAGCAGTAATACTTCTCCACTTCGGAGAGTTGGTTCCAGATGACTGCCACATTTCCCCCATTGAGTTTGCTCCAATGAAACCGGATGGTCCGTAGGTGACCTTTGAGAATTGAGGGACGTCATATGGGAATCTTGAATTTGCCATCGTCCATATCAATCCATCTTTTGAAGAGCTCCCGGAAGCCTCTCCCCATCCGTAGAAACGGCCTCCACTTAAAACGAAAACACCATCTCCGAACGCAACGCTCTCTATCGAGTTTGGATATGCGCTTGAATCAACACTCTGACTGCTCCATGTGTATCCGTTATTTGTGCTTACAAGGACCATTCCTTGCTCGCCAACAGCAACAAACCGACCATTTCCATATGCTATGTCCAGTAGGGAACTTGAAACTCCGGTATTGTTTGAGTTCCAAGTAACTCCCTTGTCACTGCTTCTCAAGACCGACCCATTTTCGCCCACTGCAATTAAAACTCCATTACCATAAGCAATTGAGTTGTAACGACCAGCGTCCCATTTCTTACTCCAAGTGACTCCACTGTTTGAACTACACCAAATGTCATTGGAGGAACTGGAGTTGGTATAGTACCTTCGAAGAAACACCCAGTTTTCCTCAGCGTTTATTATTTTTGATTCTGAAATAGAGTTATTTTTTTGGGGGAGACCATTTGTATTAATAATATTCCAGTTTATCCCTTCATTTGCAGACGATATAATCGAAAGGCTCTGGGCATCTCCCACAGCTGCTATCCATTTTCCCACTCCATAAGAAAGATTGATATCCCTAGACAGGGAACTAACGGTATTGGAGTTGCTCCAGTTGATTCCATCAGATGAAAAAGCTACAGATCCTGAATCGGTACTAAATCCTGCATACTTCCCCCCACCTGAAGCAATTATACTAAATTTCCTATTCTCATGCATCGAATCATTCGGAATGCGTATAAAATTCAGCCCCACTTCATTCGATGCAGAATTTGTATTGGCGCCCAAAACTGGCGGAGGCGTGAGTCCCACATTGATCGTAAAGGACGTGGAGGATGAGCCTGCTCCATTGGACGCAGTCACGATCACATTGGAGTAGATCCCTTGGGCTGTCGGCGTGCCTGATATAACCCCGGTGGAGGCATTGATCGCGAGGCCAGGCGGTAGCCCTGATGCCCCAAAGGAAGTGGCTGAGCCATAGACTCCCGGTTGGAGTGGCTTAAAGGGTAGCCCCACCCCCACATTCACGGTCTCCTGAGTCGAGAGATAGGGAGCCGATACAATCGGAACAACATTCGTCGATGCCTTTCGGATCGTACTGTTCCCGTAATCCGCGATGATCAGGGAACCGCTTCGGTCCATGGCGACGCCATGGGGGTAGCTGAACAAGGCAAACTGTCCGCTGCCATCCTCGGAGCCGCTGATGAAGTAATTTCCGGCAATTGTGGAGACAACTCCATTCGTCCCGATGCGACGGATGAGATGATTGCCGAAGTCACTTACCAGAATGTTGCCATTGGTGTCGGAGGCTATGCCCATCGGATTATTGAAGAGCGTGTTGGTCGCGGGAACCGCTCCTGCCAGTGTATCCTTCCAGCCATTGGTGCCAGCTTGGCCGGCTACAGTTGTAACCGTTCCGTTGGCGGCGATCCTTCTTATTGAGTTATTGAAGGTGTCGGCGATTAACAGGACTCCGTTGGTGCCGACCGTGATGCCGTAAGGCCAGTTGAACAGGGCATTGGTCCCCTGCCCATCATTGGCTCCGGTCACTCCGTATTGGCCGGCAATGGTTGTCACGGTTCCATTGGAAGCAATCTTGCGAATGAGTTGATTGCCTGTATCGGCAATATACAGATTTCCGCTGGAATCGGTTGCCAATCCTTGGATCCATCCGAAGGTCGCCCCGTTGGTTCGCGAACCGTTTTGGCTACCCCAGACCGTTCGTTGTCCGGCATAGGTGGTGACATTTCCCGCCAGGTCGATTTTCCGAATCACCGGAGAGTCGGCCACATAAAGATTACCTGCGGAATCGAGTGCAAGTCCTGCGGGTGACTGGAAGAGAGCGTTGGTGCCTGATGCGTTGCTTGTTCCCCAGATCCAAGGCCTGCCGGCGATCGTGGTTACCACCCCATTGGTGGCAAGCCTGCGAATGATGTAGCTTGAGTTATCGGAGACATAGATCGTGCCGTTCGCCGTCACGGCGACCCCGCTTGGTGCTGCAAACTGGGCTCCAAACCCGTTCCCATCCTTGGATCCGGAAATGCCTGCCTGGCCAGCCAGAGTCGTGACATTCCACGGGGTGTAGGTATTGAGCCTGTTGTAGTCCAGAACCAGGGAACTCAGATTGCTGTGGGTTTGACCCGGGAAGATTCCAGATAATGAGGGATCGAGAAGCGTTCCCGGGGTGTAGAAATTCCCATAAAAGCTGTTTGTTGAAAGCCATCCTCTCGGTGATGTCGTTGTCTGGAAGAACTGCCCGAGGTTGATGGTCTTGCCATCCAAAAGAGTCGAGGAATTAGTATCGGCGGGAAAGACTGCGGGGTTGCTAAGAGATGCGGCGAGTGCAGTAAAGCGATTTCGAGTCACCTCCTCGGCAGCAAGTGCCTCCGTGCTGGATGTGTCGAATGAAAAGATATTCCTGTATGCCGACTGCTCGACGCGCTGGTTGCGGATATAACTGGATGCCGTCTGATAAGAGGAATTTGCCTTTGAGAATGCCTCCTTTGCCAAGGCGCGTTGAGCGACATTCGGATTCGAGCTGAACAGTGCGGGATAGGCATTCAAGATGTCCTGAATCGTGCTTGCCCCTTGGATCAGCTTCACAAAGTCGGGAAGGGCTGCACCTAGATTGTAGCTGTCGAGCGCATGAATCGCGGACTTGATCAGATAGAGGATGCTCAGGACGCCTTTCACATCACCATAATCAACCGCTTCGGGTTCGGTGCTGGTCTGATCTGCTGTGAGCGTGAAGCTGACATTGGTTGAAACCATTTCCAACCTGCCAATGGCCTGATCAATGGCTGGCCTCAGCGTATTCGTGGCGTAATAAAGAATCTGCTCCGTGCGTGAGTTCGTCGCCACCGTTGGATTGCCATCCATGTCGAGGGGCAGTTGATAATCGTACCCGTAGATACTCCCATTGGGTTGCATAACGCCGACCTGAGTCAGGAGCGTGATGAACTGGGGATTCTGCTGCAGGATGAAAAGTTCCGTTCCGGTCTTCAGGACCAATGCCTGCGAATTGGTGGGGTTTTTTTGAAGCGCTATTGCAAAATTTGTATCAGCAGAGATCAGTCCATTCGTACTCTGCAGCGTCAGATTCTGTAATCCTGCCTGAACCGACTGGGTGGAAGCAGCCTGATCAGTCGGCGATACAGCTCGAACAGAGGCCGTGATGGCGAGCATCGCGCAAAACGGCAGCGCGATCTTAGCCCGCGAAAGAATCTTGAGGGGAGTCATGAGTAAAGAATTCGTTTTACGAGCGAATTCTTTTCTATGTCTATACGACTGTCAATCGTCTTATCGCATGTTGCCTTCTTTTAATGGACAAAGGAGCGATAGCGTATGACGACCCGAGGATCCTTTCCAACTCAAGGTTCCCTTGTCACCCCCCCGTAGGTGTAAACGAGCTTCAGAAATTTCCTGAATCCCGCTTCCCATATCGAGGTGGAGCCTCCGCAGCACCATCACCCCTTGCCCTTGGCAGAATGATGCCTGAGCGGCGCTGATTTGCAGTGAAGTGTCCCAGTCACAAACGAGATTCACCCTCTCCATGCGCCCCTGTTGGAAGAGAGGATTGGAGTTAGAAAAGTCATCCAAAAGTTCACACCAAGAACTGGAATTATCGGTACTTAATATTTTAATGTTAATACCACGGAAAGTAACTTCTGGAATAACTGAAATAATTAAAAAATCAAATTTCTTTGAACTTACATCTATTTTTTCAATTCGAATAATCAAATCTGGATTAAGATGATCTTTTCTTGCAAGAGGGATCCTCACATCAGAGAAAAACACTCCCCTTTCCAAAGGAAGGCCAGCAAAGTCCATGGCTCCAACGCATCCAATACTTAGGATGATAAGCATCAACCGAAATACCAAATACTTATATAGTTTATTTAACATCAAAATCCCTTTAAATCAAAGCTTCAAGAAGCGTTCATTGGCAAACCTGCACCAAGCAGTAATGATCAGTCCCGCCGCCGCGAGGTAGGCGAGACCGCTCCAGGCGATCGCCCCGCTCATCCGTTCCATTTGCGCCCCCGTTCCGTAGGTGGCGGCCAGGCCGATCGCCACCGGACCGAGCGCACCGCCACCCCATCCGAGGAGATTCATCAGGCCGGCGACCGAGGCCCTCTCCCGCGGACTCACAAAGTCAAAGACCGAGGCGAAGATCCCGCCGTCATACGCTCCCTTGCAGAGGCCGAAGCAGACCATCGCACCCATCAGTGCCTCCATGGTCGGGGCACGACCGACCAGCACCACGCAGAAGGATCCCGCCATCAGCGCGACCGCCTGCACCAGCATCCGCGCTCCCGGGATCGAGAGCGACAAGCGGTCGGCAAGCATCCCCGAGAGCGGGGCGCTCACCGCGCTGGCAAGCTGGATCGCGGCCACGGCCGAGAAACCCGCCGCCACCAAGCCGAGATGGAATTTTTCGAAAAGGAAGGTTGGGGCCCAGATTAGGAAAATGGATCCCACCGCATTCGCACAGGCAAAGGCCCCCATGAGCAGCAGCACCGCCGGACGCCCGAGCAATCCCTGGAATGTCGGCAGGATCCCTTGAGGCTTATCGTGCGGTTGCAGCGGGATATCCTCCGATGCCCCGCGGATCGGCTCGCGCAGGCGCCACCAGAGGAGCAGGGCGACCACGATGCCAGCACCTCCGAATCCGTAGAAGGCCCACCGCCACCCGTAGCGCTCGGCCAGCAATGCTCCGAGCCATCCTCCGGCGATCGTTCCGATGTAGACCGCCGACTGGTGGAACGAGAGGGCCGTCGAGCGGGTGCGGGGACCATGGTAGTCCGAGAGCATCGAGGCGGCCGCGGGAAAGTATACCGACTCCCCCAGCCCTATCAGGGCACGCACCGCGACGAACTGCCAGAGACGGCCGCACCAACCGGTCGCACCGGTCATGAGACTCCAGAAGAGACATCCTCCCAAGATCAGCCCCTTGCGGGAACGGCGGTCGCCCGCATATCCGGCAAAGGGAGCCGAGGCGGCGTAGACCCACATGAAGGCACTGCCGATCAAACCGAGTTGCGCCTTGGTGAACCCGAAATCACGCTCCAGAAGCGGAAAGAGACTACTGATCGCCTGACGGTCGGCGTAGTTGAGCAGGCAGACCATCCAGAGCATCCCGAGCACGATCCACTTCTCACGAACGGCGACAGTCGGAGCGAAGTTTCTACTGGGATGATTCATGGAGGGCAAAGTATCCCGGTTGCTTCATCGGTCGGAGCAATCGGAAAAACACCCCTTCTCTTCACAGGAGCGGAGTTGCCGTTATCGGATCCGTCGTTGCTCCTACTTTGATTCGGCCACGGAGCGGTTGAGGGCGGCGATCACGGCGTCCGCTCCACCCTGCTTGAATTGGGAGTCGAACTGGGTCCTGTAATTGGCAACCATGCTGACCCCCTCGATCACCACGTCGGTGATCCGCCAAGGGGCGCCGTCGGTTTCCTCGAGACGGTAGATCACGTCGTAACGGCTCCCCTTGTAGAGCGACGTGGTGGGGATCTCGACGCGGTTGGGCGCAGGGGAGGAGGCCGTCTTGTATTCCACGCCGGGCAACTCGCCAGGCGTGAACTTCGCGGTGTAGGTGCGGAGGATGAGGGTCGTGAAGAGGCGGATCGCCTCCTTCTGCTGCTCGGGCGTGAACTGCCTCCATCCGGGACCGATGGCTCGGCGGGTCATCGCATCGAAGCTGAGGATATTCTCAAGGACCGGCTTCACTCCCGCGATCAGGGCCTTGCGGTCGGGGGCGCTCTTCGCGACGGCGACCACCTTGTCGACGGAGGCTTTCAGGCGCTTCTCGGCCTCCTCGGTGGAGGCGAGGAGGGTTCCTTGGATCAGCAGGAACGGCAGAATCAGGAGTAGCAGGGATCGTGGGTTCATGGGTTGGTTTTTTTGACTTTCTCCTTGGTCTCTTTGGAATCTTTTTCCTTGGTCTCTTTATCGTTTTTGGAGACCGATCCGAAAGCCATTTTTCCGATCAATGACTCCATATCCACCGCCGATTCCGTCATGGTGATCCTTTCGCCGGGTTTGAGATACTCCTCCTCGGCACCCGGGGAAAGGGCGACGTATTTGTCGCCGATCAGGCCGGAGGTTTTGACGGAAGCCATGGAATCGGCGGGAAGCCTCAATCCGGAGAGCAGGCGCAGCGTCACGATGGCGCTGTAATCGGAGGGTTCCATCCTCACTCCTTCCACCCGTCCGACGGTGACTCCGGACATCAGCACGCTGCTGCCCGCGTGGATGCCGCCCGCATTCGCAAAGCGGGTCTCGATCAGGTAGGTGTCGCCGCCGACCATCGATCCTGTCCCCAGCTTGATCGTCATGTAGGCGATCGCTGCGATCCCCAGGATCACGAAGATCCCGACGGAAAGTTCAAGTTTGGTGTTTTTCATAAATCGTCAGAGGGCGGCTGTGTCGCGACGGATCTCGGCAAGCGACCAGGCGAGGGCATCCGCGCTGTCACGGAATGCCGAGACAACCGGGTGGGTGGAGGCGCTGAACTCCGAGGGGGCTCCCTCGAAGCAGATCCGCCCGTGATCAAGCAGGGCCACCCGGTCGCTGGCGACCAGAGCCTCGGGCACGTCGTGGGTGACCACCAGCGCGGTGAAGCTGAATCGTCGCTGGTATTTGGCAATCATGGCGAAGACCGCGTTCCGGCGGAGCGGATCAAGCCCGGCCGTCGGTTCATCGAAGAGCACAAGCTCGGGGCGGGTCACGATCGCACGGGCAAGGGCAAGACGCTTCTGCATCCCTCCCGACAAACGGCCCGGGTACTGGTTGCGGTGCTCGTCCATTTCCAGTTGATGCAATGCTTCACGACTCCGTTCCCGGATCTCCTTCTCCCCCAGATCCGTGGTCTGCTCGAGCGGAAGGGCCACATTCTCCAGAGCAGTCAGCGAATCAAAGAGGGCGTTGCTCTGGAACAGGAAGCTGCAGCGCTTCCGGAAGCTGGCACGGGCGGCGGGATCGGCACCCAGGAGACAGCCGTCGAAACTGATCCGTCCCGCATCGGGAGGGAGGACATTGGCAAGGCACTTGAGAAAGACGGACTTCCCCGTTCCGCTGGGTCCCAGCAGAGTGAAGACACTTCCCCGGGGCACCGCAAGGTCGATGCCGTCGAGAACGACGCGGCCGCCGAAGCTCTTCCTCAGCCCATTCACCTCAAGCACATATCCCGGATCGGCGACACCCATGATCAGACGAAGAAGGAGCTGATGACGTAATCGGCCACCAGAATGATGATGCTGGAATAAACCACCGCCCGGGTCGTGGCGGCGCTGACGGCCCTGGCTCCGCTTGCCGAGCGGTTCCGGTCGGCATGGAAGCCCTGATAGGCGCAGATGGCAACGGAGAGCAGGCCGAACGATGCCGCCTTCACGAAGCATTCCCTGAGGTCACGCGACTCCACTGCCCGCTCCACGGAGGACCAGTAGACCCCCGAATCGACTCCGAGCAGAAGCGACCCGGAGAGGGCGCCGCCCCATAGTCCGACAACCACGAAGAGAGCCGCCTGAATCGGGAATGCCAGCACCGAAGCGATCAGGCGTGGTGCCACCAGGTATCCGTGACTGCTCACACCCATCGTCTCCAGCGCCACGATCTGCTCCGTGTTACGCTGCATCCCGAGCTCCGCGGCGAGAGCCGATCCGGCCTGACCGACCAGCATCAGGGCGGCCAGGACAGGCGCCATCTCGCGCACCAGACTCAGGGAGACCAGCGCCCCCAGCAGTCCCTCCGAACCGAAGCGGTTCAGGACATGATATCCCTGCAGTCCGAGGACGAGCCCCGTGAAGATCCCGACGATCAGGATGACGGGGAGGCAGACGGTTCCCTGCTCATGGAGTGCCCGAATGATCCGGCGGCCGATCCTTCTGGCATGCAGCAAGGAACGGAAAGACCTTCCGGTGAACAGGGCGAAATCGCCGAATCCGGAAACAACCTGCAGAGTCTCTCGTCCGATCAGAGGCAACATTCCGACCATTCATGCATGAAACGTCGTATTAAACAATACAATGCCATGTCCTCCCGATAGCTGGGGAAGTGTCGCTATATCCTAGGTTCAGGTCTCAGGTTTGCTTACCCGGCCGTTGCTTTGCAGCCGTTACGGCAGGTTTGATGGCACTTTGCTCCCGCAAAGCGGTGCCGCACTTTGCTACAGGGCTGCCTTCGGCAGTCTTCCGCGCCTGTTCCCAGGCTTGGTTCATCCTTCAGGTTTCAAGTTTCAGCTTTCAGGTTTCCCCTTCCCATTTTTCAGCCTTCAGCCTTTTTCACAATCCCTTCTGCCTTCCGAGGAATTCCCCGATGACCCCGAAAGCGGTGTCGATCTGCTCGTCGGTGATGCAGTAAGGGGGGATGAAGTAGATGACGTTTCCGATCGTCCTCATCAGCAGTCCATTCTCTTGGGCATAGGCCGCCAACTCGCGCCCCGCAGCCGCTGAATAGGCACTCTCCACCCCGGCCAGATCAAAGGCGGCGATCCCTCCCAGAATGCGGAGATGCTCGATCCGGGGGTTTCCAGCCAGAAGCCCCAGATGGCGCGCCATCCGGCGGTTGATCCGATCCACCTGACCCAGGGAATCAGTCTGCTCGTGGAGATCGAGACTGCAGAGAGCGGCCGCGCAGGCGACGGGATTGGCCGTGTAACTGTGGCCGTGCGCGAGGGCGGTCGAGAAGTCATTCCCTAGAAAGGAGTCGAAGAGGTTCTCCGCAACGATCGTCACCG
Source organism: Verrucomicrobiia bacterium (assembly GCA_040380225.1). GTDB lineage: Bacteria > Verrucomicrobiota > Verrucomicrobiia > Chthoniobacterales > UBA6821 > UBA6821. The sequence goes on from JBEIJN010000014.1 coordinate 9,324, forward strand.
CGAGCGGAAGAATGCCGCCGGTGATCCCCTTGGAGAGGCAGATCATGTCGGGAATGATGCCGGTCTGCTGGTAGGCAAAGAAGCTTCCTGTCCTTCCGAATCCGGTCATGACCTCGTCGAAGATCACGGGGATGCCCCGGTCACGGAAGAGAGCGCAGAGCTTTTCAAGGAACTGGGGCGAGTGAAACCTCATCCCGCCGGCGCCTTGGACAAGGGGTTCGACGATGAGAGCCGCCATGGAGTCGGCATCTCCCTCAAGAAGACGCGCGACCTCCTCCAGCGCCGCCTTCTCCCCTTCCTCGTTGGCGAATCCGTTCCAGATCAGCGGGACTGGCAGGGAGACGGTCTCGAACATCATCCCGTGAAAGGCATCGAAGAACCCGGAACTGCGACCGACACTCATCGCCCCGACCGTGTCACCGTGGTAGCTGCCGAGGAGCGTCGCGAAGAGCCGGCGCGGCTCACCTCGATTCACCCAATGCTGGTGGGCGATCTTCAATGCCGCCTCCACGGCCGTGGAGCCGTTGTCCGAGTAGAAGACCTTCGCACTCCCAGCGAGTCCCGCCTTCTCCAGCAGACGCTCCGCCAGACGGACGGCAGGCTCGTGGGTGGCCCCGGCGAACTGCACATGGTCGAGACGCTGGATCTGTTCCGCGACAGCTTGGGCCAACTCCCGACGGCCGTGGCCATGGAGGTTCACCCACCAGGAAGAGATCATGTCCAGGTATTCCCGTCCCTGCGTGTCACGGAGCATGGCACCCCTGGCCTCCGCCACGGGAAGAAGGGGCCGCCCCAGACCATGCTGGGTGAAGGGATGCCAGATCACGGCGCCATCGCGGGCCAGCAGGGTGTCCAAGGAATCCGATGAGTCCACGGGAGGGATGTTGCATCCCCTGCCCCACTTTCGGAAGCCTTAACCCCCAAACGCCCCCCCGAAAGCTGGCTATCTCCACAGAAACGCATTGCCATTCTGTTCCGGGCATGAAAGGTAAGAGCAGGTTTTCATCTCGATTCCCACCCAATGACCAGAACCCGTACCATCTTCCTGATCATGTCAGTCTTTTCGGTTGCGGCTTCTGTCAGGATGTTGCCAGCCGCTTCGGATGATTCCGATTCCCCGATTATCAGAATCACCCAGAAGGGGTTCGTCCCCGTCAGGACCTTGGGGGCAAGAAGCAGAAACTCTGGCGAGACCTGCTATCTGCGTAGCGCGGTGGAGCCGCAGGCAAGAGTGCATGCCACCTGCTCCACTTCGTCTGCAAAGCCAACGCCTACTCCCAAGCCAAAGGCAACTCCAACACCCACTCTTGCGCCTGCCAAAATCACCGTCGTCAAACCGGCAAAAGTCCAGGCGGCCAAAAGTACGGTCAAATCCACCGCTCCTGCCAACAATGATCTCGACGAGTACAGTAATGTGGCCCTGATCGCCGACCCCATCGAACCGGTCAACCGCGGCATCTTCTGGGTCAACCACCAGTTCTACAGGTATATACTCAAGCCGGTTTCCCGCACCTACGACGCCATCCTGCCGAAACCCGTGAGGAAGGGAGTCTACAACGTCTTTGACAACCTCGAATATCCGGTTCGTTTCGTGAACGACCTGCTCCAGTGCAAGTTCCAGCGCGCAGGCAAGGAAACCGGGAAGTTTGTCGTTAACAGCACCGCCGGTGTCGCAGGCATCATGAAAGTCTCCGACCGCATCCCCGCCCTGACCGACGTTCCCCCCGAGGACACCGGCCAGACATTCGCCCAATGGGGCATCGGTCACGGACCATACATCGTCCTTCCGCTGATCGGCCCCAAGAGCCTGCGAGAAACAGCAGGCTTTGCCGGCGACGTCGCCCTGAGTCCCGTGACATGGGTCACCTTTGGAGTCATCGGAGGACTCGGAGGCGCCACCTCGCTGGCCGTGAACTACCCCAATACGGCACGTAGCATGAACGGACGACTGAGCGCCTACGACGCAGTCACCAAGGATGCGGTGGATCCTTACCTTGCGACACGGAGCGCCTATGTCCAGAGCCGCAAGCAGGCTGTATCGAAGTAGAAACCCGTTTCACGAACTCTCGGACAAAAAGATGTTCCTTCCCGGCCAAGCCGTCGTTTGCATTGACGACTCCTTCCCCTTGGGGATTCAGGCCTTGTACAACCAGCTTCCCAAGAAGGGGAACACCTATCACATCCGGGACCTGGTTCCGGGATGCGACTTCAACGCCAATCCCGGTGAAGTGGCCGTCTACCTCACGGAACTTCGGAACCCCACCAACAAGCTGGGGATCGAGCGTGGATTCAAGGCCGAGCGATTTGCCCCTTTGGAAACGGATGAGACCGAGGAGGAGGACATCTTCCACCTCGATGAGGTGTTGCCCTCGCCCAATCAGAAACCGATTAGGAAACCGGATCTTGTTCCCGCCGGAGATTGAAAGTGGAATGCCGCCAACTCCTTGACGACAAGGTCTGAGCGGGCGAATGGGTGGCGAATTAACTCGCGTGCTCCCGCACGTCTCGCCTTTCAGGCTGGCTTTGCCAGTCTACCTCGCTTTTTCCATAAGCTCGGTTCTCTTCTCGGGTATCTCAAACCTGCCCTTGATAGGGATTCTATTTTTGATGGTGAGCTAGGCGCGCGAGCAATGCCGTAGTAAACCTACGGCAAGCGAAGAGCAACAAAGCTCACCGCAAAAAAAGTGGAGCGGGCGAAGGGATTCGAACCCTCGACATCAACCTTGGCAAGGTTGCACTCTACCAACTGAGTTACGCCCGCTTGAAAATGGTTCTCGGAGATTGCTCCAAGTCGGGCTTTCCGTCAAGCGGGGTTTCTTGGGAGGAATTGGGTCCAATCTTGCCGGAAAGGACTTCCTGAAGGAAAGTCGCCCCGATGAACACGTATTTCAATGAACTGGGAAAGAGGGTCTACGCACGATGGGAGAAGGAAAACTTCTCCCTGGAGGCCTTCCCTGCCATCGCGACCCGGGCCCTTGAGGAAAAGCCTCCGGCCAAGCATGTCGATCTCGAGGAACTGATGCGCGATTTCCTCCTCGATGACGCGCAGCCGTTCCAAACCTCCTCCGGATTCGGGCAACCGGAGTTGATCGTGTACGATAACCCGAAGTTCTACATCCAATTGCTCTTCTGGCTGGATGGGACGACCGATATCCACCAGCACGGTTTCTCGGGAGCCTTTCACGTGATGGAGGGGTCGAGCATCCACTCCGAGTTCGAGTTCCTGAATCCTCTCCCCATCACGGCCTATTTCCGCCTCGGTGATCTGAAGCTCAAAAACACCGGTCTCCTGGAGACCGGATCAACGGTTCCGATCCTCTCGGGTAACGGATGCATCCACTCGCTCTTCCATCTGGAGACGCCCTCCGTGACTGTGGTGGTGAGGACTCATGCGGATCCCGGTTCGTCTCCGCAGTTCACCTACCTGCCGCCTCATGTGGCTCTCGATCCGGTGAAAGAGGATGCACTGACCCTGCGCAGGAAGCAGTTGCTCGACGCGATGGAGAGAACGGGTGATGACCGCTATGCGACTCTGGTGAGCACCATGGTGGGGAAGCTGGATCTGGAACGGGGATTCTTCATCCTGCAGAACTGCATGGGGCACCTGCGCGCAATCGGGGCTTGGGAACGAGTCTGGAAGACCTTCACCAAGAAGCATGGAAAAGCCGCCTGGATGATCTCACCGACGCTCGACGAGATCGTTCGTCGCGATGCCCTGGTCGCGATGCGTTCCTCCATCGAGGATGTGGAGCACCGATTCTTCCTCGCGCTACTGCTGACGGTTCCGGATCGGGAGCGGATTCTGGCAATGATCGGTAAACGTTTCCCCGGAAAGCCGCTAGAAACTGTCGCACGGTTGGCGGGTGAACTGGCGATCACAACGGAGGGAGGCACATGGATCCTGGATGCCTGCTTCCCGGAGGATCTGCAGGTCGCTGAGGAGGAACAGATCCCGCTCTTCCTTGGAACGCTGGATCACCTCATCCAAGGAGGGAAGCCTCCGGCGTGGCTCGCGAAATTCCCGAAGGTACTCAAGTCCCTCAGGGAATCCCTCTCGAATTCCAGTTGGCGGGTCCTGATCCGGTAAAGGGAAATTTTTCTGCCCGCCAGCTCCCAACGGCCTCGCCCCGTTGGAGCGCAAGTTCTGATGGCAGTCCGTGGATTGCGACCAAGTCGCCCCACTCGACTTCGGTACTCGGGTTTAACCCTGATACTGCTTGTCCACCCAGTCCTTGTAGGCTCCCGAGGTGACGTTCTTCACCCACTCCTGGTTGTCGAGGTACCACTGGACGGTCTTGCGGATTCCGGTCTCGAATGTCTCTTCCGGTTTCCAGCCCAAGTCGCGGTTGATCTTAGTGGCGTCGATCGCGTAGCGGCGGTCGTGGCCGGGACGATCGGTGACGTAGGTGATCTGCTCCTTGTAGCTCTTCCCATCCGATCGCGGCGCGAGCTGATCAAGAATGGCGCAGAGCGTGTGGACGACATCGAGGTTCGGCTTCTCGTTCCAGCCGCCGACGTTATAGGTCTCACCCACCCCGCCCGCCTGGAGAACGCGGCTGATGGCTGAGGCGTGATCCTTCACGTAGAGCCAGTCGCGGATCTGCTGGCCATCGCCGTAAATCGGGAGCGGCTTGCCGGCGAGGGCGTTGTGGATGACGAGCGGGATGAGCTTCTCGGGGAAGTGATAGGGACCGTAGTTGTTCGAGCAGTTGGTGGTCAGCACCGGGAGGCCGTAGGTGTGGTGGTAGGCGCGGATAAGGTGGTCCGAGGCCGCCTTGCTGGCCGAGTAGGGGCTATTGGGCTCGTATTGCTTGGTCTCGGTGAAGGCGGGATCCTTCGGGGCCAGAGATCCGTAGACTTCGTCGGTGGAGACATGGAGGAAGCGAAAGGCTTTCTTGGCCTGCTCATCAAGGCCGTTCCAGTAGGCGCGGGTGGCTTCGAGGAGGTTGAAGGTGCCGACGATGTTGGTCTGGATGAACTCGGCGGGGCCATGGATGGAGCGGTCGACATGGGACTCCGCGGCAAAGTTCACGATGGCACGGGGCTGATGCTCAGCGAGGAGCTTGGCCACCAATTCCGCATCCCCGATATCGCCGCGGACGAAGGTATGGCGGGGGTTTCCCTCGAGGGAGGCAAGGTTCTGGAGATTGCCGGCGTAGGTGAGCTTGTCGAGGTTGATGACGGAGCCCTGCTCGAGGGCGATCCAGTCGAGGACGAAGTTGGAACCGATGAATCCGGCACCGCCGGTGACGAGGATGGTGGACATGATTGAGAGGTTGTTAGGCTGAAGACTTTTAGGCTGTTAGAAAAGAAAGGACGAAGGATGATGACTCCGATCAAGCAGTCAAGGGGTTCCACACGCGCTGAAATCCAAGCTCCTCAAAATCCTTGGTATTCGCCGTGGCGAATTCTGTCACGCCGTGAGCCTGGAGCGTTTTGGCAAGCCGGACATCGAAAATTCCCCGGCGGGCAAATCCCTCCTTGGCGGCCACAGGCCAGACTTCCTTCATGACATCCGCAGCATCGATCAACTGCCATCTGGGATGAGCGCGAAGGAGATGACATTCCTCTACTGCTTCCGAGGCAGAGAGCGGCGGAGACAACACCCTCTCATTGCGCAGCAGGAGGTAAAGTTCCATGAGAACCAGTTCGGAAATCACAACTTGCTGATTCGCCCCCAAACCTTCAAGAAACTCCACTGCCGCTCCGTGCCACGGCGAAGTCCCAATTCTGGCATAGGCCAGGATAGTCGTATCGATGCCGATCATTCAGCGAATCGCTTCCGCATCGTCACGAACGAGATCGCGAAGAATTTCAGGATCATGCACCAGCATCCTCGATCGAATGGGGGGAGGAAGTTTCCAACCGGAAGATGCTTGTTGCTTCAGGGCGGGGTAGGCCCGGATGATGGATTCAGCTCCCCTCCGGATCACCTCGGCTATACTCCACTCCTGATCACGTGCCACTCTCTGCACCTCCCGGTAAAGCTGATCTGGAAGCTGTATCTGAGTACGAACCATGATTAAAATATAGCGTGATTAAAATATGACATCAATCATATTTCTCACACTCGGCGAACGAGGCCGCGGCGGCATCTTTAGGGGAAACAAGGGGGTTGATTCCGATCTCGACGGGCCAAGTGATGGCTAGTTCCGGATCATCCCATCGAAGGGAGCGCTCTGCGGCGGGGGCATAGAGCGAGGTCACCTTGTAATGAAAGTCAGCCGTGTCGCTGACCACGAGGAAACCATGCGCACAACCGGGAGGCACCCAAAGACGCTCATGGGCATCCGCGGTAAGGTAATAACCATCCCAGACACCGTAGGTTGGAGAGCTTTTGCGAAGATCCACGATCACGTCGAAAACCGTACCGGAGGTCACCCAGACAAGCTTTCCCTGTGCGGCATCCCCCGCCTGGTAATGAAGCCCACGCAGAACGTGCTTGGCGGATCGTGAGTGGTTGTCCTGAACGAAATCGAAATCGCCGACCAGATCGCGGAATGTCTGCTTGTTCCAGGACTCCAGGAAGAAGCCCCGGGCATCGCCGAAGACCTTTGGCTTGAGCAGGTAGGCGTCGTGGATTTTGGTGGAGATTTTTTGCATCTATCTAATAAATGAGCGAGTTGTTTCGCGCAAAGGCGCAGAGAAGGTAGAGAGCTACCGCTTCCGACGTTTGAGGACATCGCGGAGGTAGGTGCCGTAGGTCGATTTGCCAAGGGGCTCGAGAGCACGCTCAAAGGCGGCCTCGTCCAGAAAGCCCATCTGGAGCCCGATTTCCTCCAGGCAGGCGATCCGAAGTCCCTGACGGTTCTGGATGGCACGCACAAAATCGGCCGCTTCGAGCAGGGACTCATGGGTGCCGGTGTCGAGCCATGCCGTCCCTCGCCCCAGCTTCTGAACGCGAAGACGGTCGGCATCGAGGTAGAGGCGGTTGAGGTCCGTGATCTCGAGTTCGCCGCGGGCGGAGGGTTTCAGCGATCGGGCCATCTCCACGACATCACTGCTGTAGAAATAGAGCCCTGGAACGGCGTAGTTGCTCTTGGGATCGGCGGGCTTTTCCTCCAGCGAGATCGCCTTGCCGGAAGCATCGAACTCCACCACACCATAGGCAGAGGGATCAGCCACCTCGTATCCGAAGACGGTGGCATATTCCTTGTCTTGATCAGCCGCAGCCAGAATGTCGGTGAAGTCATGGCCGTAGAAGAGATTATCCCCCAGCACGAGTGCGGCAGGCGATCCCGCAAGAAATTCGGCGCCAATCAGGAAGGCCTGGGCAAGGCCGTCAGGAGAGGGCTGCTCCGCATACTCGAAGCGAACCCCATAACGGGAGCCATCCCCGAGCAGGCGTCGGAAGGAAGGCAGGTCGTGAGGCGTGGAGATGATCAGGATCTCACGGATACCGGCCAGCATGAGGACCGAGATCGGATAGTAGATCATCGGCTTGTCATAGACCGGCATGAGCTGCTTACTCACCGCCATGGTCAGGGGGTGGAGACGGGAGCCGGTGCCTCCGGCCAGAACGATGCCTTTGCGAGTCATGGGAAAAAAGGGATTAGCGCTTTAGTCTGCAATCCTTTTGGAAAGATGCGAGTCGAAAGCCGAGGCTCCCCACCGTTTTCAGCGGGTAAGAAAACCATCAATGCCCCCTCAGTCGGGCTTAATCCTTCATCCGCGACCGTGTTTGCTCTTTCAGCTTTTTGGCGTTTCAGCTTTTCCCTCCTAGCATCCTCCATCATCGATCCTCCATCCATCTCCGAGTTGCCGACCTAAAACTGACTCTGTCCCATGAATGCGCCGTTGCGTGCATTGTAGCGACGGACGAGGTGCGGTGACTGGACTAGCACGACGCCTCCGGTGACCTGGACACCAGTGCATCCTGCACCGGGCTGCATCTGCCCCATGAAGGCGCCGTTCTCCGCATTATAGCGGGAGACAACTCCGTGCGGCGAGAGGATCGCGATGGTCTCTCCGTCGCAACCGACCGAGAGGACGCCGCCCGAGGGTTGGATCTGACCAAGGAACGCCCCATTGCTCCCTTTGAGCCGGTAAACCAGCGAAGGGCTCTTCATGACGGCGGTGACATCGGCGGCGCTCATGGTGGTGATCGTGAAGCCCAAGAGGGCAAGTCTCCCAAGCAACTTCATGGCATGCAGTGAAGGACAACCAGCCCCGAATGACAACCCGAAAGAAGTGGAAGCCCCGCGCAGATTCGGGTAATCGGAAGGCATGTGGAACATGTCGATTCACTGGTGGGAGCTGATCGGAAGAGGGTTGCTGATCTATTTCTTCTTGATCCTTCTACTGCGGGCGACCGGCAAGCGTCAGATCGGGCAAATGAGCCCCTTCGATCTGGTCCTTCTGATGGTACTCAGCAACGCGGTGCAGAACTCGATGAATGGCGGCGACAACTCGGTCACGGCAGGAGTGATCCTCGCCGTCACCCTCGTCGCGGCGAACTGGATCGTCGGCAGGATCACCACATCCAGCAAGACGATGGAGCAACTCATCGAAGGGAACCCCCAGGTCCTCTTCCATAACGGCAAGGTTTATGAAAACGTCCTGGCCGACGCCCAGATCACCCGCCAGGAACTCATCGCTGCCGTCCACAAGGCCGGGCATGCCGACCTGAATGCGATCAGGGCGGCGATCCTCGAGAACGACGGGACGATCAGCGTGATCCCGAAACAGCACTGACCCTTCATGAAAAATGATTCATCCAAACACGGGGGATTCCTCCCGGGACTCATCCGCCGCGAGTGGGTGCTACTGGCCAGTTACGGGACATCGGCCCTATTTCTCACGCAGGGCGCATCGTGGCTTGCAACCAACCCCGGACTGGCATGCGGCGCGGTCTTCTTCGTCTGGCTCTTCACGGTGATGATGGCCTCCGCGTTCGCCATCTCACGCCATGCCGACCATCTCGCCCTGCAACTCAAAGAACCGCTCGGCACGCTGGTCCTCACCCTTGCGGTTACCAGCATCGAGGTGATGATGATCTCTGCCCTGATGCTCAAGGGCAACAATCCCGCACTGGCCAGGGACACGATGTTTTCTGTGGTGATGATCGTGCTGGGTGGACTCCTCGGCACGGCCCTGCTCACGGGAGGACTCCGCTTCGGGGAGCAGAATTTCAACATCAAGGGGGTGAACTCGTTTTTGGGCCTCATTCTACCCCTGTCGGTCCTCTCGCTGGTGATGCCCAACTTCACCATTTCCGGGGGCGAGGGTTCGTTCTCGGTTATGCACGAGGTGAGTCTGATGCTCCTATCCTTCGCCATCTACGGAATCTTCCTCGCCGTGCAGACCAGGAGGCACCAGGAATTCTTCAATGAAAGGGAGACCGAATCCGCAAGCGGGGAGGAACATGAGATCTGCGCCCCACCCCTCGTGGAGGCGCTGCTGATGATCCTTCACATGATACCGCTGGTCGTTCTCTCCAAGCAACTGGCCCGCCTGCTGGACTTCAGCATCGATTGCGGCGGCTTCCCAGCAGCACTGGGAGGCCTCGTGGTGGCCGTCCTCAGCCTGTCTCCCGAGGCATTGACCGCCATTCAGGCGGCGACTCGCAACCAGATGCAGCGCTCGGTGAACGTAATGCTGGGCTCCGTGCTTGCAACGATTGGAATGACGGTGCCTGCGGCGCTGGGCATCAGCCTCTTCACGGGAAAGCCGATCCATCTCGGCCTCTCCCCCATCTCGATGACCCTACTCGCAGTGACGCTGGGCAGTTGCATCATCACCTTCGGTCAGGGACAGACGAATATCCTGCAGGGATTCGTCCACCTGCTCCTCTTCGCAGCCTACATCGTGCTGATGTTTGACTGAGGAAGCGCTGATTAAATCCCATGAAGGCCGCTGAAGAGCATTTGCTGATTTTTGAAGGCGCGAGCGCGGGGCGATACCCGCAGCGGTCTCGCCCGAGCGAGCAAATCGGCAAAAATCGACAAATGGCTTCAGCCCTTTGGGTTGCGGGGATAACAGGCCGGGGGCTGCGTTGGCTTGGCACTTACAGCCCACTGAGGGGATGCTCGTGCCAAGCCGCCTTGCCCGCGGCACATTCTTCCCGCAACGGCCTCTATGCGATTTAATCAGCGTTTCCCTAGGGAAGCGTCGACAGTCGAAAGACGAGGGTCGAGAGCCTGAGTTTTAATCCGCTTGTCGTCGAATGGTGACCGACACCCACTCCGCGTTGGGGAGGATGAATTTGCGGACGGTGATCTCGATCCAACGGAGGTCGAACTCACCAAGAAGAAGCGAAGCAAGGTCGTCGGCCAGAGTCTCGATCAGTTTGCGCGGACGCTCCTCCACGATCGCCGTAACCCGCAGGGCAACCGCATGGTAGTCGACGGTGCGGCTGATCTCATCGCCGAGATCAGGAGGCTGATCGGTGGTGGCGAAGCGAAGGTCGAACAGGAGGCGCTGTGGATGGGCACGTTCCCCGTCAGGCACCCCGACCTGGGCATTTAGCTCCAGTCCCCGTATCTCGATGATGCGTTCGGTTCCCATGATCAGAGGACGAACTTGATGTCACGGATCACCTTCTCCCCGAACTGCTCCCGGAGCTTGCGGATGATCTCGGGCTTCCAAGTCCGGTCGAGCTCGTAGCGGACGCTGGGTTGGATGACGCGGATGTGGAGAGTGCCTGCCACGAGTCGCTCGGGCTGGGAATGCTGGGCGATGAATTCCCCAACGATCCCCTTCCATGCGGCCGTGATGTCGGCCTCCTTGATCCGGGTGTCGAGCCCCAACTGGGGTAGAAGCTTACCTAGGATATCTCCGACCGGCGAGGCGCGGTCGGGACGGGCGCTCTCATCAAAACCGCGCCACTCCTGCAGGAGACGCCTGGCGGCGGTCCATTTCGCGGGGAAACGGCCGCCTGCCGGTGTCATGCCCTGGGCAGGGAAAGGGACTAGGCCGCGTCGTTGCCGATGGCCTCGACGGGGCAGCCCTCCATGGCCTCCTTGCAGAGAGCCTCCTCCTCGGGAGTCTCGGGCTGCTTGAAGACATACGAGTGACCACCATCCTCGTTGCGCTTGAAGTTGGCGGGTGCGGTTTCGCGGCAAAGATCGCAATCGATGCACTGGTCGTCGCAGTAGTAGGCTCCTGCGACATTCTCGGGATACTTGTTGGATACGTCGGCCATAGTGACGGAAAGGTTAAAAGCCCCCACCCTGATTGCAACGGTTTTTTTGGCCGCGCGTTGCCAAAATCGGGCTTTTGGTCAAAATCCCCTCCATGACCGATACCACGACTTCCTTGCCACCGATCCTCCCCACCGAGGGACGCCATGTCCTTCATCTCTACTACCGGGTCGAGCGGAGGGCATGGCGGTGGCTGTTTGCCGGGGAGAAGAGGAAGCGTCGCGACGGCTTGGCACGGCTGGTCCGTGAGATCCAGGGGATGCCCGACACCCAACTCCTCCCCTTCAGCGCGGTGAGCCCCAAGGCCGACCTGGGCTTCATGCTCGTGACGCCCGACCTGCAGGTGGCCGACCGCTGTGCCAAGCTCCTCGGCGAGGGACTCGGCGCCGGGATGCTCACCCCGACCTTCTCCTGGCTCTCGATGACGGAGCGCAGCGAATACACCATGACGGAATCCGAATACACCGACACCCTGAGGGAGGAGGGTATCGGACCTGCGCATCCGGAATTCGCCGGGAAGATGGCTGAGTTCCACGCCCGGATGGAGAAGTACATGCGCTATCGGATCGAGCCGGAACTTCCCTCGGCCGCCGAGTGGCCGGTTCTCTGCTTCTACCCGATGTCGAAGCGCCGCAATCCCGGGCAGAACTGGTATGCCCTCTCCTTCGAGGATCGCAAGCGCCTGATGGCGGGACATGCAAGGATCGGGCGCACCTACTCGGGTCGCGTCCTCCAGCTCATCACCGGATCCACGGGTCTCGATGACATGGAGTGGGGGGTGAGCCTCTTTGCCAAGACCACCAGCGAGATCAAGGCGATCGTCTATGAGATGCGCTTCGACGAGGTGAGCTCGCAGTATGCGGAGTTCGGCGAGTTCTTCATCGGCATCAGGATGGACATCCCCGATCTCTGCAACCGACTTAATCTGTGAGCGGGCTTGGGTCAGGCCTGGCGCCGGCGGACAAGGAGGTGCTCCACAAGGAGACACTCCTTGAGGAGATCTTGCGTCGCCATACCCCGCTCCTGATCGCCTATTCGGGCGGCGTCGACAGCACCCTCCTGCTGGCGGTGGCCCACCGCACGCTGGGCAGGAACGCGACCGGCATCATCGCCGACTCCCCCAGCCTCCCCCGCGCTTCCCTGGCGGAAGCTCTTCGCGTCGCGGAGGGGATCGGAGCCTCCGTGGAAGTCGTCCCCACCGCGGAACTGGAGGATCCGCGCTACGCGGAGAATCCGATGAACCGTTGCTACTTCTGCAAGGCGGAGCTCTTCACCCGGATGGATCAGGTGGCCAAGGAACGGAAATTCGCGGCGATCGCCTACGGGGAGAATGCCGATGACCCCGCCCATCTGCGCCCCGGATCAGTGGCTGCGGCCGAGTTCTCCGTCATCGCCCCGCTCAAGGAGGCAGGGCTCACCAAGGCCGATGTCCGCGCTCTCTCCCGCAAACTCGGCCTCCCCACGGCAGATGCCCCGGCCCAGCCATGCCTCAGCTCCCGTATTCCGCACGGCACACCCGTGACCCGGGAGGCTCTGGACTTCGTGGAGAGGGGCGAGGCGATCGTGAGGCAGTTCGGATTCAAGGTCTTCCGCGTTCGTTACAGGGCACCGGAAGCTGAGGGAGGATCAGGTCGCCCGGGAGCCAGAATTCAGGTTGCCTCCGGGGAAACGACACGGCTCGAAGCGACCAGGCACACCGTCATCGCCGCACTCTCTGCGAGCGGGTTCGGAAGGGTCGAGATCGATCCAGAGCCCCTGAAAAGATAAGACTAAGGGCGACACTCCAGACAGTCATTCATCGATTACTGAGGCGAGGCATCCGGCCAACCGTGATAGAGCATTTTGAATAATCGGGTTGCCGTGGGCAAAAAGGAGGATCTGAGGTTTTAACCCCTTGAGAGCGGCCAGTGATCGAAGCGACTGCTTTTTATCCTCCCGGTATTTCTCGGGAAGCAGGCGTAATCCCTCCGGCTCCAGATTGATCAGGGCGTCCCCGAAGATCAGTGCCCCTTCGTGAAAGAAAACCGTCTCTCCTGGACCGAATCCCTGCAGGGAGATCGACTCCATCCCGGCCACAGGATCGCCTGATCGGAACCGCTGATCGGCGATGATGTCGTCGCCTGAATCCGCGGGGGCGAAGACCGGAATCCCAAAGCGCTTGGCGAGCGACAGGCTCTCGCGTTGGTGATTTCCACTGGTCAGTACCACGGCCGCTGGAGCGGAGAACGACTCCGCCACCAACTCCTTCAGCGCCTCATCGGCGAGAGGGATCGGATCGATGAAGATCAATCCCGCAGGGGTCACAATCGCCGTCGAGGAGCAGTCACACTTCACCGCAGGTTCATACCCCTGCCAATGGAACAGGCCGGATCGAACCGTGGAGTATTCGGGAACAGCTTTCATAGGATACTACTAGGATTCATATCCCGCAGAGGCGCTGAGAACGCAGAGAAAATAAAAGCCAATTTTTCCTTCTCCGATCACTTCATCTCCGCGCCTCTGCGACTCTGCGGGAAAACTCATCAGACTTTCTTCGCCGCGAGCACCTTCTCGATCTTTCCGAGCGGCAGACAGTTGACCACGTCGCCCTTGGTCAGCCATCCCTTCCGGGCGATGCCGACTCCGTAGATCAGATCCTGCAGGCCGAAGGTTGTGTGGGCGTCGGGGTTGATCGCGCACTTCACTCCCTTCTCTTTCGCAAGCGGCCACCAGCGCCAGTCCATGTCGAGACGCCAGGGGCTGGCATTGATCTCAATGATCGTCCCGGTCTCGGCGGCCGCCTCGATGACGGCGGGGATATTCACTGGATAGGCCTCGCGGGAGAGCAGAAGTCGGCCCGTCAGATGCCCCATCATCGTGACATGGGGGTTTCGGATCGCGCGGATAATCCGCTCGGTCATCGTCTTCTCATCGGCCGTGAAGCCCGAGTGAACCGAGGCAACGACATAGTCGAGTGTCGAGAGCACCTCGTCGGGAAAATCAAGGTCTCCCTCTTTCAGGATATCGCATTCGGTACCGGCAAAGAGCCGGAAGCCAGCCTCCTGGAACTCCTTCGATGCGTTGAGTTCGCGGATCTCAGCCACCTGCTCGGAGAGGCGGGCGGCATCGAGCCCCCTCGCCTGGAAGGAGCTTTTGCTGTGGTCGGCGATACCGAGGTACTCGAGGCCGAGGTCGATGGCGGCGCGGGCCATCTCAAGCAGCGAGCTCTTCCCGTCGCTCGCCGTGGTGTGGCAGTGGAAGGTGCCCCGGAGATTGCTCCACTCGATGAGGTCAGGGAGTTCTCCCGCTTCGGCGGCGGCAATCTCCCCCTTATCCTCACGTAGTTCGGGCGGAATGAAATCGAGATCGAGCGCCTTGTAGAGCCCCTTCTCATCCAGGATCTCGGGGGGCTGTTCGGCTCCCTCGGCCACGCTGAAACGGTATTCGTTAAGGGACCAACCCCGGTCCAGCGCCCTGCTGCGAAGGCGGATATTGTGCTCCTTGCTCCCGGTAAAATAGACGAGTGCGAAAGGGAACTCCTCCGGCTTTACCACACGCAGATCACACTGCACTCCGCCCTGGAGGCGGACACTTGATTTCGTCGGGCCATGGACGATCACCTCCTCCACAAGGGGATGATGGATGAAGAAATCAGAGACCTCCTCGGGGTGCTTCGATGAAACCAAGATATCGAGATCACCGATCGTCTCCTTGCGTCGGCGGAAGCTTCCTCCCTCGCTGATCTGACCGACCGCCTCCAGCGCGCGCAGATCGGAGAGGAGTTGCTCTGCCAGCACGGCCACCACGTTGATCCGGAAGCGCCCGGCATGCTTGCGGTGATCCTCGATCGCTTTCAGCAACTTCGTCTGGGTCTTTTCGCCAAAACCGGCCAACTCAGCCGCCTTCCCCTCCTTGCAGACACGCTCGAGATCCTCCACGGATGAGACCCCGAGTTGGTCATGGAGCGCCTTGATCTTCTTGGCTCCCAATCCCTGAAGCTCGAAGAGTTCGAAGATCCCCTCGGGGAAGGAGCCCTTCAGCTCCTCGTAGTATGCGAGGCGGCCCGTGGTCACGAGCTCCGTGACCTTCTCGGTGATCGCCTTCCCGATCCCCTCGATCTCACCGAGGCGCCCCTCCTTGACCAGCGTCTCGATCGGCTCACTCAGTGACTCCAGAGCCCGGGCTGCATTGGTGTAGGCACGGATCTTGAAAGGGTTCTCACCCTTCAGTTCGAGCAACTGGGCGATGTGCTCTAGGATTTCTCCAATATGGGCGGGTGTCTCTGACATTGGCTGGCTGTTTTTGCGCGGGGCGGTGTTGCCACTCGCTTGCAGTATAGTTCATTCAACTTCACTTGGAAGCCTGAGCGCGACATGCGGACCGGAAGCGTAGCTTCTGCAACGTCATCACAACTCCCAGCACAATCACCCCCACCAGCACGCCGATGAGGGCATCCCACACAAAGGGCATCGGAAGACTGTTCGTCAGGTGGTGAAGGAAAGGCACGCCGTGCACCAGAATGCCGCCACCCACTAAGAACATCGCCGCCGTACCGACAACCGACAACGTTTTCATCATCCAAGGCGTGACCCGCAGCAAGCCGCGACCCAAGGCATGCAACACGCCACCTTGCGGCACTGCCGACGGACGACGGATGAGGTAGAGCCCCATATCGTCAATCTTGACGATGCCGGCCACCAATCCATAGACCCCGAAGGTCATCAGCAGCGCGATGCCGGCCAGCACCAGAAACTGGGTGAGTAACGGGCTGCTTTGCACCGTCCCAAGCGTGATGGCGATGATTTCGGCGGAAAGAATGAAATCGGTGCGGATTGCGCCCTTGATCTTACCCTTCTCCAGCGCCAACAGGTCGGTCTCGGGATCCTTCAATGCGTGCAAAAGTTCCGCTTCATGGGCATGCCCCTCATCACCGTGCGGCAGAAACTTATGGGCCAGTTTTTCAACACCCTCGAAGCAGAGGTAAGCACCCCCCACCATCAGTAACGGGGTGACCAACGAGGGAGCCACCCCGCTGATGGCCAGCGCAGCCGGCACCAGGATCACCTTATTGACCAGCGACCCCTTGAAGACGGCCCATACCACGGGCAACTCCCGTTCAGCCGACAATCCGGTTACCTGCTGGGCGTTGAGCGCCAGATCGTCACCAAGCACGCCGGCGGTTTTTTGTGCGGCCACTTTGCTCAGGACCGACACATCATCCAATAGCGTGGCGATGTCATCAATCAGTGCAAGGAGGCTGCTGGACATGGATGGGTAATACCTTCCTCCCACAGGAAGGGAAAGCCGCGAGAAGGGCCCTTAACAAGCAACCCCGAAGTACCGTGACCCGGCCATGGAACGTGAAATCCCAAGCCCTTCCAAAAGCGTCTTTACCTAGGGGCGATCTAAAGAGAAGATCACGGGCTCTTTATGCGAAGCATCGGCATCGGATTAGCCGGCTTCGGCACTGTCGGTGCCGGAGTCTATGAAAATCTGGAGCGCCACCGCGATCTGATCGCGGAGCGTTCCGGGTATACCTTTGCCGTGCGCCGGATCGTCGTGCGCGATCAGAAGAAGCAGCGCGATGTCGCGGCACCGGCCGAACTCTTTTCCAACCGCTGGCAGGAGCTGCTCGAGGATCCCGAAATCAAGGTGATCGTCGAGTTGATCGGCGGCACAACGGAGGCCTTCGACCTGACGGTCGCCGCCATCAAGTCGGGTCGCATCGTCGTCACGGGCAACAAGGCCCTGCTCGCCGAGCGCGGCGCGGAGATCTTCGCCCTCGCCTGCGAGCACAAGGTTCCCGTTTTCTTCGAGGCGGCGGTGGCGGGAGGCATCCCGATCATCCAGTCGCTCCGCGACGCTTTCGTGGGCAACCGCATCGAGTCGGTTCACGGCATTCTCAACGGCACGAGCAACTACATCCTCACGCGCATGCAGGAGGCGGGACTCGACTACCCCGAGGCGCTCGCCGAGGCGGTGAAGCTCGGCTATGCCGAGGCCGACCCCTCCCTCGACATCAACGGCTGGGATGCCGGCCACAAGGCGATCATCCTCGCCGCACTCGCCTACGGCTTCTGGGTCGATCCCTCCACGGTCCGCGTCGAGGGGATCGACCGCGTCAGCGCGGCCGACATCCATTTCGCCAGGAGCCTCGGCTACTGCATCAAGCTTCTCGGCTCGATCCGTGAGAAGGAGGGGAAGGTCGAGGTCGGCGTCGCCCCCACCCTCATCCCCCAAGGAAACGTCCTCGCCTCGGTGAACGGCGTCTTCAACGCCATCGCCGTCCGCGGCGATCTGGTCGGCGACAGTCTCTTCTACGGACGCGGAGCGGGACGCGGCCCCACGGCCAGCTCCGTGATCGGCGACCTCGTCGAGGCGGCCCATGTGCTCGACGCCCCTCGCAAGACCTACGGCTTCGCCTCCCACGCCCTCTACGGCAGCAGCCGCCCGGCCGACCAGATCGTCGGCTCCTACTACCTGCGCCTCTCCGTCGATGACAAACCGGGCGTCCTAGCCCGCATTGCCGGAGTGCTCGGCGAGGCCGGCATCGGGATCTCCTCGGTCGTCCAACCGGAATCGATTGCCGGCGTCGAGACCCCTCTCGTCCTGATGATCCACGAGGCCCCCTACGGCGCCGTTCGTGCCGCACTCGCGAAGATCACCTCCCTGGACTGCGTGAAGGGCGAGCCGATCCTCTTCAACGTGGAGACCCTTTCCTGATTTCCGACCCGATGAAGAAAACGTTCAATGACTGCGGCGTGATCGCGCGCTACCGGGAGTTCCTTCCCGTCACCGACGCCACCCCCGTCATCTCGCTGAGCGAGGGTTCCACTCCCCTGATTCATTCGCCCAAGCTGAGTGCGATCACCGGCGGCGAGGTCTACGTCAAGTACGAGGGGCTCAATCCGACCGGATCGTTCAAGGATCGCGGAATGACCATGGCCATCTCCAAGGCCGCCGAGGAGGGAGCCCACACCGTTCTCTGCGCCTCCACGGGGAATACCTCCGCGGCAGCGGCAGCCTACGCAGCGCGGGCCGGCATGAAGTGCGCCGTCCTCCTCCCCGCCGGACGCATCGCGGGGGGCAAGATGGTCCAGGCCTACATCTACGGTGCGACCGTCATCGCCATCCGGGGGAACTTCGACGACGCCCTGCGCCTCGTGCGCGAACTGGGCGAGACCGGCGACTTCGCCATCGTCAATTCGATCAACCCCTACCGCATCGAGGGTCAGAAGACGGCGGCCTTCGAGATCATCGAGGAGCTTGGCAACGCGCCCGACATCCACATCCTCCCCGTCGGCAACGCCGGGAACATCACCGCCTACTGGAAGGGCTACAAGGAATTCAAGGAACTCGGCCGCAGCCACAAGCTGCCCCGGATGCTCGGCGTCCAGGCTGCGGGAGCCGCCCCCCTTTATCACGGAGCCCCGATGGACAATCCCGAGACCGTGGCCACCGCCATCCGGATTGGCCGCCCGGCCAGCTGGGACGGAGCCAAGGCCGCCGTCTCCGAATCGGGCGGATGCTTCGAGATCGTCGAGGACTCGGAGATCCTCGCGGCCCAGAAGTGGCTCGCCTCCAACGAGGGCATCTTTGCCGAACCGGCCAGCGCTGCTCCCGTGGCGGCCCTCTTCAAATGCTACAACCGCAGCGGAAAGACCACGCAATGCGACTGCTGCCCCTTCCGCCAGATCCAGCCCGGCGCCAAGGTCGTCCTCACCGTCACCGGCCACGGACTCAAGGATCCCGACACGGCCAAGCACGCCGTCACGGCCCCGATCGAGACCGACGCCACCGCATCGGCCGTCCGCGAAGCCCTTTCAATAGGCTGATTTCAAGCCCTCGACTCTCGTCCCTCGACACTCGACTCACCCCATGTCCCTCATCGTCCAGAAATACGGCGGCACCTCGGTCGGCAACCCCGAGCGCATCACCAATGTTGCCAGACGCCTTCTCGAGACCCAGCGCGCCGGTCATTCCGTCGTGGCCGTCGTCTCGGCGATGTCGGGAGTCACCGATTCCCTGATCAAGCTGGCACGCGAGGTCTCAGCAAAGCCGACCGAGCGCGAGATGGATGTCCTTCTTTCCACCGGCGAGCAGACCACGATGGCCCTCACCGCGATGGCTATCCAGAGCATGGGTGGCAAGGCCGTCTCCCTCACGGGAGCCCAGGCGGGAATCGTCACCAACGGCGTCCACACCAAGGCCAAGATCAGCAACATCACCCCGGACCAGATCCGCAAGCACCTCGATCAGGGTGAGATCGTGATCGTCGCGGGTTTTCAGGGGGAGACCAGCGAGGGGGACATCACCACCCTCGGACGGGGCGGCTCCGACCTCACCGCCATCGCCTTGGCCTCCGCCGTCGAGGCTGATGCCTGCCAGATCTTCACCGACGTCGATGGCGTCTACACCTGCGACCCGCGCATTGTCCCAACTGCAAAGAAGATCGCGGAGATCTCCTACGACGAGATGCTCGAGATGGCCTCGAGCGGCTCCAAGGTCATGCAGTCGCGATCCGTCGAGTTCGCCAAGAAATTCGGAGTGACCTTCGAGGTCCGCAGCAGCTTCAACAACAACCCAGGAACCACCGTGAAAGAAGAATCCGCAGGAATGGAACAGGTCGTCGTGCGCGGCGTCAGCGTCGAGCGCAATCAGGCCAAGGTCACCGTCACCAACGTCCCCGACAAACCGGGATGCGCGGCCCGGCTCTTCACCGCACTCGCCGATGCGCACGTCATGGTCGATGTCATCGTCCAGAATGTCTCGGCCAGCGGCTCCACCGACATCTCCTTCACGATGAACCGTGATGAACTCGAGAAGATCGGTGATCTCCTCGACCGCGTCGCCGCCGAGATCGGGGCCGGCAAGGTCAGCAAGCAGGATGGCATCGCCAAGCTCAGCGTGGTCGGCATCGGCATGCGCACCCACTCGGGTGTCGCCGCCAAGCTTTTCGACGCGCTCGCGAAGGGGGGGATCAACATCCAGATGATCTCCACCTCCGAGATCAAGATCGCGGTGATCATTGAGGAGACCAAGATCGCCGAGGCGGCAAAGTTGGCCCACACCGCCTTTGGGTTGGACGCGGCGTAGGCTGAAAGGCCAGCTGCCGAGTCGAGCGTCGATGGACGAGAGACGAGAGCCAGCGGCGGAAAGCCTCCTGTCTGTTTGAGCCCTCGACGTTCGACACTAGACCCTCGACAGCCCACGCGGGTTAAATGACCCTTCGTCTGTGATGACTGTTTTCAAAGCATCTTCCTCCCTTCTCTCCAAGTGTGCGTGGGCTCTTGTCTCCCTCCTTCTGCTTCTCTCCATTGCCATCATCTCCTTCGTCCGGGGTGAACCGGTCAATGCCCTCTGGCTCGTGGTGGCGGGGGTCTGCACCTTTGCCCTCGCCTACCGATTCCATGCCGCATGGTTGCTGGCCGATGTCCTGACGCTGGATCAGGAGAGGCAGACGGCAGCCTCCCGCCACGCCGACGGGAAGGACTTCGTCCCCACGAACCGCTGGGTCGTCTTCGGACATCACTTTGCCGCCATTGCCGGACCCGGACCCTTGGTCGGCCCCGTGCTTGCCGCCCAGTTCGGCTATCTTCCGGGGACCCTCTGGATGCTGATCGGCGCGACCCTCGGGGGAGCCGTCCACGACTGCATCATCCTTTTCTGCTCGTCACGACGGAAAGGAAAGAGCCTCGGGCAGATGGTCTCCGAGGAGGTCGGCCCGTTTGCCGGGCTGGTCACGCTGATTGGGGTCGTCTCCATCATGGTGATCCTCCTAGCGGTGCTGGGCCTTGTCGTGGTCAAGGCTCTGGCCGAAAGCCCCTGGGGCCTCTTCACGATCGTGGCCTCCATGCCGATCGCCCTCTGCATGGGAGTGGCCATGCGCTCGGGAAAGATTCATCTCGGACTCATCAGCACGCTCGGAGTGGCGGCACTTCTCCTTTCCGTAGTAGCTGGCCAATGGATCAAGGGATCCCCGCTCGAGCCGTGGTTCACTCTCGACGGACGGACGCTCGCGCTCGGCATCATGATTTACGGGTTGCTCGCCTCCGTCCTCCCGGTCTGGCTCCTACTCGCCCCCCGCGACTACCTGAGCACCTTCCTCAAGATCGGAGTCGTTGCCCTGCTCGGCATCACCATCGTCGCCCTCGCCCCGAAACTCCAGATGCCCGCACTGACCAGATTTATTGATGGCACCGGCCCCGTCTTCGCGGGCAAGGTCTTCCCATTTGCCTTCATCACGATAGCCTGTGCGGCCGTCTCGGGCTTCCACTCCCTGATCGCCTCGGGCACCACGCCGAAGCTCCTTGCCAATGAAAAGGACATCCGGATCATCGGCTACGGGGCCATGATCACCGAGATGCTGGTCGGCCTGCTGGCGCTGGTTGCGGCCTGCTCGATGGTCCCCGGGGAATACTTCGCGATCAACATGAAGGGAGAGCCCGCCCAGGTCGTCGCCTCCATCACCGCTCAGGGATTCCCGGTCACCATGGCGCAGATGGATGCCCTTGCGACAAGCGTCGGGGAAAGGAGTATGTTCGGCCGCACCGGAGGGGCCCCGACCTTCGCCGTTGGGATGGCCCAGATGTTCGCCGGTGTGTTCAACAGCCCCGCCGCCACCTCCCTCTGGTACCACTTTGCCATCATGTTCGAGGCCCTCTTCATCCTCACCACGATCGATGCCGGCACCCGGGTCGGCCGCTTTCTGGTACAGGACCTCGCTGGCCTCTTCTGGAAGCCGCTCGCGCGCACTGACTCCGCTCTTGCGGGGTGGAGCGCCAGCATCCTCTTTGTGGGCGCCTGGGGCTACTTCCTCTATCAGGGAGTCATCGACCCGCTCGGGGGGATCAATTCTCTCTGGCCGATCTTCGGTGTGTCCAACCAGCTCCTGGCAGTGATCGCACTGAGCCTCGGCACCACCATCCTCCTCAAGATGCGAAAGGAACGCTACCTCTGGGTCACCATCCTGCCCCTCTCATGGCTTCTCGCCGTCACGCTGACGGCTGGATGGCAGAAGATCTTTGCCACCGACATCCGCCTCGGATTCCTGAGCGCGGGAAAGCACTTCGAGAAACTCGTTGCGGCGGGAGGTTCCGCCAGGGATCTCGCAGGCTGGCAGCACCAGATCTTCAACAATTACCTCAACGCCTCCGTCACCGCCCTGTTCCTTATCCTGGTCATCCTGATCGTCGCCTCCTGCGCCCGTGTCTGGATCCGGCTATTGGCCGGACGACATGAAGAGCATCCGCTGAGGGAAGAGCCAAGCGTGGCCTGAAGGCCGCCAATAGGGGTTTAGACTGAAGGCTATTAGACTTGTTAGGTCTGATCAGAAGAATATCCGCAGACCTAGAGCATCATCTAGTTAATCTGTCGTTCCTTGGGCGATCATCTTGACCGTCGATAATTAAAAGGACTCGCGCAGAGACGCAGAGGCGCGGAGTAAAAGACAAAGGATTGGGTCCGGAGAAGGTTGTCAGCGTTACTCCTATCGAATCGGAGAATCACTTGGCCGATTCATAATGGGGTCTGACGACTACTTTCAAGGGAGATGTTTCTAAAGACGCATTGCCATTGGTCATAAAAACTCTGCGCCTCTGCGTCTCTGCGCGAGATTTCTTGCCTTGTAAATGCATCCAATAAAACCGCAACCACACTAAAAGGAAGCACCGGGGCACGACTCATTAATCCTGGGCTCATTTTTTCCCTCCGCGCCTCTGCGCCTCTGCGCGAGAAGTTGATCCGCTCTCCATCCGCCGATATCTCAAGCCTCCCCTGGAAACGAAAAAGCCCCGGATTGCTCCGGGGCTTTTCGTTGATTGGTTGGAGATGGGTTATTCGCCCTTCTCTTCCTTGGACTTGGAGGCCTTCTTCTTGGGCTTCTCCTCGCCTTCAGCCTTGGGGGCCTTGGGTTCCTTGGGTTCCTTCTTCGCCTTGGCAGGCTTTTCGGCGGCAGGCTCCTCCTTCTTGACCTCGGGGGCGTAATCGACCCACTCGAGGTAAGCCATCGGGGCGCTGTCGCTGAGACGGGCTCCGAGCTTGGTGATGCGGGTGTAGCCTCCCTTGCGGTCGGCGGCGGCCGGAGCGATCTCGGTGAAGAGGGTCTTCACGATGTCCTTGTGCTTGAGGTAGGAGATCGCGACGCGGCGTGCGTGGAGATCCCCCTTCTTGCCCAGGGTGAGCATGCGCTCGGCCAGCGGCTTGACGGCCTTGGCCTTGGCGAGGGTGGTCTTGATGCGGCGGTGCTCGATGAGACTGCAGACCTGGTTCGCGAGGAGCGAATCCCGGTGTGCCTGGCTGCGGCCGAGCTTGACGGTTTTCTTACGGTGACGCATGGCGTGTCGTTCTTTCTATGGGTGCTTATTCGGCGGCGGTCGTGGAATCGACGAGGCCGGACTCGAACTTCATGCCGAGGCCGAGGCCGAGCTGGACGAGCTTGTCCTTGATCTCGTTCAGCGACTTCTTGCCGAAGTTGCGGTACTTGAGCATCTCGGCCTCGCTCTTGAGGGCGAGCTGTCCGACGGTGGTGATGTTGGCGTTGTTGAGGCAGTTCGCGGCGCGGACGGAGAGTTCGATCTCGTTGACGCTCATGGCGAGCAGCTTCTTGAGGCGGCTGTTCTCCTGGCTGACCTCGACGGGGGTCTCATCGAACTCGACCTGGGTGTCGTCGAAGTTGACGAACACGTCGAGGTGGTGACGAAGGATCGCGGCGGACTGGAGGAGGGCCTCGTCGGGGGTGAGGCGGCCGTCGGTCCAGATGTCGAGGATGAGTTTGTCGTAGTCGGTACGCTGGCCGACGCGGGTCTGCTCGACGGCGTACTTGACCTTGGTGACGGGCGAGAAGATGGAGTCGATGGCGATGACGCCGATCGGCTTGTCAGCGGCCTTGTTCTCGTCGCCGGTGGCGAATCCGCGGCCGACCTTGACCTCGAACTCCGCGTCGAACTTCATCTTCTTGTCGAGCGTGCAGATGTGCTGGTCGGGGTTGAGGACCTCGCACTGTGCGGTCGACTGGATGTCGCCGGCGGTGACGGCTCCCTGCTTGTTGACCGAGAGGGTCAGGTTGCGGGGCTCGTGGTCGTGGGCCTTGAACTTGACCTGCTTGAGGTTGAGGATGATCTCGACGACATCCTCGACGACGCCGGGGATGCTGGTGAACTCGTGGGGAGCCCCCTCGATCCTGACCGAGGTGATGGCTGCTCCCTCAAGCGAGGAGAGAAGGGTGCGGCGGAGCGAGTTGCCGATGGTGTGGCCGTAGCCGGCCTCGAAGGGCTCGGCGACAAACTGCGCGTAGGTTTCAGTGGCGGTTTTCTCGTTCTTGACGAGGGTCTTCGGCATTTCGAAGCGACCGAGGCGGATAGGCATGGTGTCTGATGGTTCTCGTTGCCGGGTTTCCCTTGGCGCTTTCCGATGATCTGCAAGTGCAGATCACCCAAGGACCGACGGCAAATGTTTGATGCGCGGTTAGGTAGAATAGCCCGACAAGGCCGGCCTGCAAGGATGAATTATCCTGAAATTTGCATTAGAAGGTGGTGAGCATAGAATTTTATCAGTAAATCAGCCGTAACGGATGCGAAGCAACGGCCGGGCTAGCAAAAACAGGAATGGAGGGAACTTGGCAGGCGGGTCGGGATCGAATACCGAAGGAACCACGAAACACAGAAAAACACGAAATGAAGGAAATAATTGGACTCCATTTTCCCTTCTCTCACCCCTCGGCATTTCGTGACTTTCGCGTTTTTCGTGGTTCTCTCTCAATTGCTTCGTCTTCACCATCTTGGTGAACACACCAGACCTGTTGTCAGGGTTCCATTGCAAAATCTGGGATTATCCCAAAATCTACATTAGCGGCGGGATGTCCGAAGCCAAAAGACGTTAAAAAGGCCTGTATCAGGCCACCGATAACTTATAGCCGACGACATCAAGAGCCGGTATCGCGTCGAAGTGTTTGGGATTTCTGGTGATCACTGGCCTTTTTCGTGCGCTGGCAGCAGCGGCAATCCACAAATCAGGGTAGTCGGGAGCCTTGCCTCTTCGAGCCATCTCCACCCATAACTCGCAGTAGCGATCCATGGTCCCTTGATCCAGTGCGAGAAGCAAAAAACTACTGTAAAAAGAAGAGAGTGACGGTAACGAGACTCCCTTGTATAGGGCTCCTCTTGAGAACTCCGCCTGTGTGATCCAAGGGACAATCAAGGATGCCTCTCCCACCTTTTCGATCAAATCGGAAATCCGTGCCGGCTTGTCCCTGAATCTCCAGAGATCGATCAAGACCGTTGTGTCAGCGATCAACTCCATACAGGAGGAAGCTGCTTGCGCGTCGCGTTGACTGATTGCTCCAGTTCCTGAAAGCCTGCCTCCGATAGTTTCGGCAGTGTCCTGGAGGCCTTGAGCGCCGCCTGGAGAGTACCCTTGGGGGGGATCAATTTCTCGATCACTTCGGAAAAGGTGTCCCCTTCCTTCCAGGAAAGCAGCCTCTGATATGCGGATTCAGAGAGGGAAATCGTTTTCATACACAGGACACATGACACATGACACAGAACACGAATCATGTCAAACAGAGGTCAAGTTCTCAGTTCCCAGTGGGAACCTTACCGCCACACCCCCTTACCCCTCGAACATCTTATCCATCTTGCCAGCATACTTCTCTGCGATGACGTGACGCTTCAACTTGAAGGTCATGGTCAGTTCATCGCCGACCTCGAAGGGCTTCTCCAGAAGATCAACCGCGGCGATCCGCTCAAAGGGCTTGAAGCCCGTCTCGCCGGAGACCAGACGACGGATCTCTTTCTGGATCTTTTCGCGGACCTCGGGGCGCGAGGCCAAGGAGGCGGAATCCGCCGCCTCGATCCCGGCGGTCGCAAATCCACCAACCGACGGAACCACCAGGACGCCGAGATGCTTCTGATCCTGTCCGACGACCATGCACTGGTCGATGAGCGGTGACTCGAGCAGCTTCGACTCGATCGGGAGGGGCTCCACATTCTCCCCTCCCAGCAGGACGATGGTCTCCTTGCAGCGGCCGACGATCTTGATGCAGTCATTGAAGGTCACCAGACCCAGATCGCCGGTCGAGAGCCATCCGTCACGTAGCACCTTTGCCGTCTTTTCAGGATCCTTGTGGTATCCCGACATCATCTGGGGCCCTTTGGCATGGATCTCTCCGCGCCGTCCACGACCGAGATCTCGACGGGTGGTGTCCGGATAGAGGATGGCACCGGTGACGGGGTCGACGATGCGGATTTCCGTTCCGGGAAAAGCCGGGCCGACCGTTCCGATGACCAGGCGACCCCATGTCCTGACGGCCAGCACGGTGCCCGACTCCGTGAGTCCGTATCCCTCGAGAACGGGAAAGCCGATGTCATTGAAGAACTCGTCAACATGGGGTGGCAGCGCCCCTCCCCCCGAGATCGTTCCTCGGAAGCATCCTCCCACGATGGCGCGGAGTTTCTTCAGCACGATCGCGTCGAGCAGGAGGAACGGGAGGATGAAGACGAGCCATGCCGCCGCATGAAAGGCCCCGAGCACGAGCGAGACCGGGAATGAGCGCCCCATGAGATCAACCTTCCTTCCGCTCAGGAAATCCTCCGCCCTGCGGACGGCATGCGATGAGATCCGGGCCGCGTGAAAGAGCGACCGACGGATCAGGGGCGCCTTCTCCACCGTGGAGAGGATCCTGCGGTGCAGCCCCTCCCAGAGCCGGGGCGCCGAGGCCATGATCGTGGGCCGCGCCGACTTGAGATCCTCCCCCAAGTGCCGCAGCGTCGTGTAGTAGGTGTGCAAGCCGCTCGAGATGGAAAGCATCTCGAAGACCCTCTCGTAGATATGCCAGACGGGAAGGATCGAGAGGGCCCTGTCCTCCGGCCCGAGGGCAAAGGGGAGATTCCTCACCTGCGAGATGATGGAGCCGTGCGAAAGCCGCACCCCTTTGGGTACACCCGTGGTGCCCGAAGTGTAGATGATCGTGTAGAGATCCTCGGAACTCACCCCGGCGATCCGTTCCTCAGCCCGGAGATCGCCCCCCACCCGCAATCGCTCGCCGGCTATTTCCAGATCGCGGAGTCGGTGGACATTTCTGGCGGAGGCAATATCCGCATCACCGGCCATGATGATGAGATGGCGTAGACCCGGCAGGCGGTCGCGTACCGACTCCACCTTGGCCAGCACGGCCTCATTCTCGACGAAAGCCACGCCGACGTCGGCATGCCCCAGGATGTAGGCGATCTCTTCGGCCGTGACATCGGCGGCGCGCGGCACATCGGCGGCACCGCAGAACTGCACGGCGGCATCCGCCAGAATCCACTCGAAGCAGTTGTCGGAGAGGATCGCGACATGATCGCGCGCACCGACGCCGAGTTCGATCAATGCTGTGGCAAGTGCCAGCGAGCGGTCACACCACGCGCGGTAAGAGACCGAATAAAAAGTCCCGTCAGGACGACGGGAAGAGAATGCGGGGAGATCCCCCCACCGCTCCCCCGCTTCCCGGATGAGGGAAGCGAGGTTCGGTGAATCAATGCGGTCTGACATTCAGGAACCGCTGTACGGGATTTAGAATGCGGCCGTCTCGGAGGGGAAGGACGCGGCGGGAGCCACGGCCTCGGGAAGGATTCCCACGGGTGCGCTGAGGCTCTCGGCAACATAGATTCCTTCGCCTGCCTTCCTCACGCCGGCGAGCTTGCCGATGCGGACGTAAAGCGTCTGAGTAGGGCTCTTGGCGGTCCAGACATATCCGTCCTGCTCGAGACCGATGAGGATTTCCTTCACCTTCATGGGGCGATTGTAGCGCTGAAGCACCTTCACGACGGCAGGAGCCAGAGGGCCGGAGGGCGATGCGGGACGCGGACGGCCTGCAAGCTTGGATGTGCGGGGCTCACCGTCGACGGCAACCTTGCGGCCGGAACCGGGAGGACGGCCACGGCGGCGGGGAGTGCTGGCCAACTGGGTCAGGTGACTGGTCATGGTGACGGTGGCGGGAGGCAGTTCGAGCGTGGCGCCGAGGAGCTCGTGGAGCTTCTGCTGAAGGCGCTCGATCTTGACGGCGATCTTCATCGCTTTCTTAAGGGTCAGGGAATCAGGGATGGTCATGGTATTGGGTGGTTAGGTTCTAGGTTTTTAGACTCTAGGAGTATAGGTGCTAGGTGATTGGTGATGGGAACTAGGTGATGGGTGATCTTATGCGGTACGGAAGGTGATGCGGGCCTTGGTCAGGTCGTAAGGGGACATTTCGACAGTCACCTTGTCACCCGGCACAATGCGGATGAAATGCTTGCGCATTTTCCCTGAAATATGGGCCAACACCACGTGGCCGTTGCCGAGTTCGACACGAAACATCGTGCCTGGGAGAACCTCGACGACAACGCCTTCGGTGGTAATTGCTTCTTCTTTTGCCATAAAGGTTAAAGTTAGTAGGGAAAATATCTCTGTATGTCGAGGAAAATGTTATTTTGGAGGGTTAAAAAGATGAAAAAGTTAAAAGGTTAAAAGAGGTTCAACCCACCCCCGCAGAACTCTCGCACCGAAAGCCGCTGCACTTTCGGAAAAGTGGTAGCCGTCGTGAATACCTCTTCGGCCCACATTGTAACGATTCAACGTTATAACTCTTTTAACCTTTTTAACTTTTTATCCGGATGCGATAGCATCCGTGCTTCATGTCCGCCCCAAAGAACATCGTCTATTTTGATCTGGAGACTCAGCGCACCGCCAATGACGTCGGCGGTTGGGACAAGAAAGCGGACATGGGAGTCTCCGTGGGGGTCACCTACAGCACGGGGACGCAGAGCTACGAGATCTTCACCGAGAAGCGGGTCGGCGATCTGATCGACCTGCTCGGGCGCGCCGATCTGGTGGTGGGCTACAACAACCGTCGCTTCGATTACGAGGTCCTCATGGGCTACACGATTCTCGACCTGCCCCACCATCTCCCCACGCTCGATCTTCTCGAAGTCGTCGAGAAGGCTGCGGGTCACAGGCTGCCGCTCGACTCCATCGCCACGGCCACACTCGGCGTCGGCAAGACGGCCGAGGGGCTTGATGCGATCCGCTGGTGGCGAGAGGGTAAGATGATGGAGATCGCGGAGTACTGCTGCTTCGACGTGAAGGTGACCAAGCTCGTGCACGAGTACGCCGTGCAGCACGGACAGCTCCACTACATCGACCGCTTCTCCAGGAAGCAGACCCTGACGATCGAACTGCCATCATGATCCAGCCCCTCGACTCAGCCCGCAACAGCTGGCGACTCCTCTGGATCGATCTGGAGGAACCCGTGCCGGCACCCGCTCAATCCGGTGAATCCGGAACCGGAGACTACTGCCTGCCGACCTGCCTTCTGGTGACCACCGCATCCGGCAAGCCGCTCTGCCCTCCCGAGATCCTGGAGGAACTCGACCAACCCCGCGCCGAGCAACTGCTGGGACGACTCTTCGACGAGCATGGCACGCCCGACCGCCTGACCATCGCGGAGAGCAGCGACTGGGATACGGAGGCATGGCGCTCCTTCGCCATCGACTGCCGTATCGAGATCGCCTTTGGAGCCTTCCCTGAAGCCAAGCCGGGCGAACTGCTCCAAGTCGGCCGCAGGATCGCGCAGCGACTCAGGGGCGAAGGCTTCCACTCTCCGGGGGCCATTGCCCGGGGACTGGTCGCCACGGCGCGCCGCCTCCGCTCGCCGGAAAGAAAAAGCGCCCACCTGCGTAAGGCTATCGAGCAGGATTCAGAATGCGTCCTTGCACGGATCGAACTGGCCGACGCCGACTATCAGGCAGCCCGATGGAACGAAGCCAGACGTGGCTATCAGGAGGTGGCCGAGCGCGAGGAGCGGCGCTGGCGCGGCGAGACTCCCGAATGGTGGGAGGATCACGAGACACGCCCCTACATGAGGGCACTCTACGGGCGGGCGATGACCGAGTGGCACCAGGGACGCTTCGCGGAGACCGCCAAGGATTTGGAAAAACTCCTAAAACTCAACCCACGCGACAACCAGGGAGTCCGCTTCCTGATCCCGCTCGTCCACCTGCTGGGTGATGACGATGCCAAGGCGCTCAAATCCCTTGAGGAATACGATCGGAACTATCCCGACGACTACTGCGAGCCGTCGCTGCTTTTCGGCAAGGGGCTCGCCCTCTGGCGCTTGGGCGACGATGAACCGGCCCGCGCCGCCTACCGCACCGCGATGCTGCAGAACCTCTACATCACCCCGATGCTGCTGGATCTCCCCACCCCACCAGCCGACATCTGGCATCCCAACGACCGTTCCGAGATCAACTACGCCCAGGACTTCATGCAGTCCTACGCGATCCTGTGGGACAGGGAACCCGCAGCCACTCGGTTCATTTCCGAACTCCACGACGAACTGGCCCCGGAAATCGAGAAGATCCTCACCCTGCGCCGCACGATGGCGGATTGGCAGGACCAGCGCTACGACCGGGACTTCAAAGCCCGCTGGAAAGCCATGATCGATCAGGACAAGTCACTGACGGGAGGAGCGGATAGGGAGTAGGGGATGGGAGAAACTTGAAACCTGAAAGCTGAAACCTGAACCAAGGCGGGGGCGAAAAATGAAAAAGGGGCGGAGATGTGAGTAAAGCGGACGGATGAAACCTGATTTCTGACAACCGACAACCGACAACTGACTCCCGACCTCCGACCACCAACTTCCGAAAACCTCAATACCGGAAACCAGGCTTAGCCGGAGCGTTGGTGGAGGTGCGGGCCGTTTCGGTCTTGGGCTTTGCAGAAGCCTCTGGTGCGGCGGGTAGAAGAGGCTTGAGAGCCTCATTGGCCACGTACCCATTCTGACCGTCAAAGATTCGCACAAAACTGTAACCCAACTCCTTGCGCAACACCTCCACCTCGTCACCCTTCACGAGCGAGAGGTCGGGCCCGTTACCCTGGGCCGGGCCGTTGTGAAAAAAGGGTGTTCGCTCCACCACAACAACCATCTTGGGACTGTTGGTAGAATTGTACTCAATGGAACCGCATCCCGTGATCACCAACAATGCCGCCCAGAGAGCTACCCCAGTGATTGGTTGAATAAGCTTCACGGATAACTCCTATGCGTTGATTTCCGACGATTGCCAAGCCAGAAAAAGCTTCATTCCAAGTTCTTGACTCCGGAATGCAATCTCCTAACGGCCTCCTCAATGGTAAGTTCATGAGTAGGTATTACCAGTTCAGGATGTAAGGGGGGCTCATAGGGGGAATCAATTCCTGTGAACTTCGGAATCATGCCCGCGCGAGCCTTCTTGTAGAGCCCTTTGGGATCTCGCCCTTCGCAAGTGGAGAGAGGAGTGCTGACATAAACCTCAATGAACGCGACATCGCGCGCCTGACATAGCCCCCTGATTGCCTCCCTTTCACTTCGGAGGGGCGAAATCAAGGAGCAGATACTCGTGATGCCGGATCGCGCAGCCAGCAGGGCGATCGCCCCAGCGCGACGTATATTCTCCATCCGATCCTCGGCTGAAAATCCAAGATCCCTGGATAGTTCCTCGCGCAAACCATCCCCATCTATCATGAGGGGATGAATGCCCTCAGCCTTGAGTTTCGCAGCCAATCCATCCGCAAGCGTCGACTTTCCCGCGCCGGATAAACCTGTAAGCCAAATAATCATGAGCAGAGGATTAGCCGTTTGCTTTTCGGTATGCCAGCCAGAAGCTGGAAGCTAGGGAAACGAGGATTCAATCGGCAACAAGAACCTCTTCGTAAATGCCCTCAATCCGACGAACAAGATGCCGGATTTCGTATCGCTCCAAAATGGTGTTGCGGGCATTCCCTCCCAGAGTGGCCCTCAATCCATCATCCTGAAGCATGCCTTCAAGTGCTCCAGTGAAACCCGCGGCATCACCCGGAGGGAGCAGAATGGCATCGTGGCCGTTCGTACAGACCTCCGCGATCCCGTCCACCGCCGAGGCAAGCACAGGCAACCCACAGGACATCGCCTCCAGCAGAACCATTGGGGTTCCCTCAAAATCGGAAGTCATCAGCAAAGCATCAAAGGCATGATAGAGGGTCAACCGATCGCTTACATGCCCCAGGAAGCGTACCCGGTGACTAATTCCAAGCGACGCCACCTTCTCCTTGAGCGCCTCCTCCTCCGGCCCCGTGCCGGCAATCACAAACATAGCGGAGGGATTTCCAGATAGGACTCGCACCGCAACATCCATGAAGAGCGAAAAATTCTTCTGTGCCACGAGCCTTCCGACCCCGCCGATCACGAAGCACTCACGGGGAATTCCTAGTGCTGCCCTCGCAGCTTCCCTCGCTCCAGCACTTGCCGGAGAAAAGACCTCCGTATCGATCCCGTTGGGGATCGTTATCACCAGGTCATCCCGCTGATCTTCGCGATCAAGAAGGTAACGGCGCGTGCTTTCGGAGACGGCGATCACACGATCGGAGCGCCGGTTCCAAAAAGAATCCGCCGCCAAAAGCAGCGGGTTCTTTTCCCTCGAGGCATCATTGCACTGGTCATGCACGATGATCGCCGGATGACCGGCCATGATCGCGAGTGGCTTGGCGCAGAGGTTCGCCCCAAACAGATGGAAGTGGAGGATGTCGTACCCTCCCGAGCGCATCAGTCGCCAAAAATTCGGGAGATAATACGGTGGGAACTTTTCAGGAGAGAGTGAGTGAACGGTGATTCCATTCTTCTCAAAAGCCTCCGCATAGACCCCCCGCCCGTGCATGCAGGCCACCTCCGGAAGATAACGTGACCTGTCATGGTGCTTAGCCAGTTCAAGCAGGAAGGTCTGAGCTCCGCCCAGATCCAGACTATCGATCACATGAAGAATCCTCTTCACTTCAATCCCTCCAGAAATGCCTCGGTGTTTTTCCCGTTATCAAGCCACTCGGCGACCATCCTTTGCGCCCCGTCCCCCATCCTTTGGGAATCTCCGCCTTCAGCCAGGAGTTCGAGGACTTTCGTGACAAATAGCTCAAAATCCCCCCCTGCGGAAAAACCGGCACCAAAGGTCTCGATCAAGCCGTCGGGATCTAGTTCCAAGGATAGGATCCCTGCTGCTCCCTGTGCAGCCTGAATCATGACGTTAGGAAAACCTTCCGTTTCGGAAGTGCTTACCAAGAAGCGCGCCCTGTCGTAGGTCTCTTGGATCTCATGATAGGGAACCCTCTCATGAAAAGTAAGATTGGGCATCCCGGCGGCGCGGGCGACCACGGATTGCCATAACTCTTCATCCTCCCTGGGGCAGATCATCTCGCAGTGGGCTTCGGGCAATCGTTCCACCAGATCGAGAAAGAAATGCGGGCGCTTGATATGCTGGCATCTTCCGACCCAGAGCAGATCGATATCTTTCAGCGCCGTCCGGGGCTTCGCTCGCGGGAGGATCAGATTTCGGTACATGCCGCAGGAGAGTCCGGCTTGGCCGAAAAGTCTCCTCTGATATTCCGACATGGCGAACCTGATATCGGAGAGTGCGACGCCCCGCTCAAACAGCCTTCCTTTCCATCCATGGCTTTTTCCGAAGGAACCGTCTATCTCCGTGTCGAGGCCGCAGATGAAGACCAAGCTGTAACCGAAAAGCGGCCTCAGCAGACAGAGGATATAGAGCCACGCCGTCCATCCCAGCACGCAGACGAATTCGGGACGATACTCAGCCAGCAGGCGCGTGACTTTGGGCAGTGCAATGATGGTATCGGCCATTCCTCCCGTGTGGAAACGGCCCGCATTCCTTGTCACCACCCCGTTGAAAACCCTGCCGTCCTGCTGGCCGGTATCCCCGCCTGCAATGACGGCCTCATGGCCACGCATGGCCAATTCTTTGGCAAGCAACGCCACCTGAAGCTCCGCACCGCCGGAAACACGGGTCGCCAAGGGGTCGAGCGCGTAATGCGCATGGCTGGAAAGAAAGAAAAACTTCATGTGCTCTTCCGCGCGTTTCCCCAATGACTTCAAGCTTCGCAACGTATCACTCGCGCAGGATTGCCGGCGACAACGGACTTTGGAGCCACATCATCGATCACGACCGATCCCGCGCCGATCACAGCCCCCTCTCCCACGCTTATTGGACCAAGAATCAGCGCATTCGCTCCGACATTCACATTGTTGGCGAGGACCGGAATCCCCTTTCTGGGCAATCTGTCGCCGATCGTCACCCCCTGCCTCAGCGTGCATCGTGAACCGATAACCGCGGCGGGATGGACGACCAAGCCCGTGCCGTGGCGGAGACAGAGACCCGCTCCAATATCCGAACGGTAGTCGATCTCGATTCCCATGATCCAATGAACCAACAGCACATATAGCCCCAGAATTGGTGATCCAAATATCCAAAGACCGTATGGCAGCTTCCTGATCCGCTGGCATAGTCGGCAAAACAACATCACAAACCTTCCCTTGGGACTGCCTTGATTTACATCCCAGTCCTGAAAGATTCCCGCCGTGGATTTGATTTCGTTGTCCATACTTCAAATCATGTGATGAATGGATGCTTGTCGTGATTCACATCCATCATGGCAAGTAATGATCCATAACTCCAAAGCATTCACTGGTTCAAAAACAGACGTGCTGCAAACAACCGCAACCAAGGTAGCCCTAGTAACCGTGTTGGGGCATGCCGACTTAAAGCAGAGATGAGACCCGTCAGAGATTGCCCGGATCTCTGAATCAATGTCTGGTATTCGAGGCCGATTTCATGCCAGGGGTTCCCGTGGACACGGCCGTAATTGGACACTGTATTTTCAAAAACCCGGCAATATTCATCCCAGTCAATTCCGCCGGGATCCTCCCACGATCGGGCAAGCACATCTTCCTCACTAGGCGAGAGCATGGTTCCCAAGAAACGGTGGATATTCCTGCGCCTCACAAGGTTTATGTCGGCATCCCCTTGCAAGTCCCTTCTCATGATCGATCCATCATGCACCCTGTATTTGACTAACTTATCCCGAATCATCCCGAAACGATTTTGGGCCGCAATCTCAGACCACAAGGCATAATCCTCAGACTTTCGGGAAGCGGCATACCCACCGTATTCGTTTAGGATCCTTTCCCTTCGCATCATCACGGAACAATGAGGCACGGGATTTCTGAAGCACAGATCCCACTTAAGCCATGGCGTGGAGAATGGGACCCTCATGACCCCGCGAGGGATCCCTGCCGAGCCTATAATGGTTGCGGCTGATCCAACAGCGTCGATGTGATTATTGGCATTCAGGTAATCAAACTGCCGGGCCAACCGACACCTCATGGCAACATCGTCCGCGTCCATTCTCGCAACAAGCGGAGATGACGCGGAGATCAATCCCTCGTTCAGCGTGGCGACAAGCCCCTTGTTTTCCGAGTGGCGGATCAAGCGGATGCGGATGTCTCGAATCGAGGAAACGATATCAGGGGTCCCGTCGGAAGATCCGTCATCAATCACCAGCAGTTCAAAATCACGGAAGGTCTGATCCAGTATACTGCCAATGGATTCATGAATGAAATCGGCCGCATTGTACGCCGGCATCAGCACTGTAACCAAGGGACTCTTCATCACGATAGCACCTCCCGGAAAATCTCCCCGTGGCGACGCATCCAGCCAGTCAGATCAAAAACCTCAACGGCACGCTTCCTCGCGGATTCAGATATTGCCAGGCGATTGCCCATGATATGCTCCACCGCATCGGCTAGGTCCCCTGGATTCCCAGCACGATCACAGCTCCACCCCTGCTCCACCGGAACCAGCACGCCGCATGAATCCGTCACGAGTTCAGGCATCCCTCCGCTCCGCGTTCCGACAACCGGCAAACCGCTGGCCATCGCCTCGATGGGAACCGTCGGGCAGGGATCGTTGTATTTTGTGTGAAGTAACAGATTGGCGGTGCGATAGATTTCCGGAGCCTCTTCCTGGCCGAATGGAGGGAGGATCGTGACGCGCCGATCCAAGCCGCACATCGCCTCCCTTACCTGCACTTCCGCATCCTTCCAGCGAAATTCTCCGGCAATCGTCAGATGCACGTCATGACCTCGGGAGAGAAGCTCTCTGAGTGTATCGAGAGCTGATTTGGTTCTGTAGAGCGCATGACTTGTTCCCGCCGCAAGGATGCGCCACGGGCCATCCGGCAACGATTGCATTCGGGGAGAAAAGACTTCCGTATCGACGGGATTGACCAGGATCTCGGACGGTACGGTCGATGATCCGAGATAACGCTCGGCACTGATGCGGGAGAACTCGCTCTGGTTGATGATGAAGTCGGCCTGATTGCGGAGCGCCGCCATCCGGCGGTTGAGCCAGGGATAGAAATCCCCGTAACATCCCGGATAGGCCACCCCGTTCTGGTTCCAGACAAGCTTGGCGCCCTTGCTTTTTGCCGCCCTGACGACCTCCTCAACCTGTGGTGGCAGGGCACTGCTCACCAGATACATCACGTTGAAGTCGTCAAAAGATTCCGGGAAAGCCTTCCGGAGATGGATCAGCTTGATCTCCCCGCCGATGGGACGACCGGCCTTCATGGGAGCAAGTCGACCGTAATTGACGGCAGGAACTCCGGATTCCGAAATCCGCACCAGAGAGGCCTTGGATCTTATAGTGATTTTTTCGGGAAAGCGACGGACCCTGCTGCCGAGTTCCCTAAGGCCGTACAGCAGATCATTCGCCAGCAGTGTCGGTTCGGGCCTTACCATGGGAGATCACGCCCCAGCAAGCCGGCAAGATCGGCATTCAAAGGCTTATAAAATTCCGCCAGCATCCTCTCCGCTTCACTTGGAAGAGGCTCCGCACCCCCTCCATCCCGTGCGTGGGGCATTTTCTTGACGGGGACAGGCTCCAACCCAAGATGCCTCCAACTTCTTGCAAGGTTTTCCTGTGGGGATTCCGTCAACTCCTCCAGAAAAAGCACCAACGATTGTTCACGCGGAAAATGACCCCACCACTCGCGTAGCAAGTCGGCATACATGCCGCAGCGGACGTAGCGGAGCGGATTATTCCACTGTCGCAGAGCTGATCGACAAAGAGCCGTGCCTGATGGATCCGACAGCCACCGGACTGCATTCGTCACCGTTTTGGTGAAATCCGAGAGATCGTCACCCGACTTGCGGAACATCCTGTACTCCGACCAAGCCCTTACCACCGGTTCCCTGAAAATGAAGATCAGCCTGGCATCCGGCATCACCTCGGCCGCACGGGCGGGCAAATCGGGATGGAACCAGTACTCCATGCTTGCATCCCCGCAGACCCATGGGGCGAACGGCCTGACAAAAGGGAAGTTCATCCTCAGACGAAGTTCGCTTCCCGGATAACGGATCATGCTGGCCGGTTCCTTGAACGGCCCCCTTCGTACTCGCGGATGAAGGAGCAGTGCGTCAAAGAGGGAGGAGGAGCCGCACTTCGGAGCCCCGGGCATTAGGAAGGAAGGTCGCGTCCTGAGCGGAGCGGTAAGCAGGCGGCATGCCTTCGAGATCTCGGCGTTGATGTCGGGCTTTTTAGGCATGGTCAGCTTGCTGGAAGGAAGGATCGAATCCGAGACGCGATTTTCCTGCCCACGGCATCCCATGTAAACTCTTTCTCCACCATCGTCCTTCCGGCGCTTCCCATGACGCGCGCCCGGTCCTGATCCTGCAAGAGGGCGACAATGGCAGAGGCAAACTCCTCCGTATTCCTGGGATCAACAAGCCGGCCGGTCACCCCATCCCTCACACGCTCGGCCCCTGCTCCGAAGGGCGTGGTGATCACCGGCAACCCGTAGGCGGCGGCATCCAGCGCCAGCATACTTGCCCGCTCCACGCGACTCGGGACACTGACAAGGGCTGCCTTGCGAAAGAGCTGGTCCAACTCCCCGAGCCTCACCCTTCCGAAAACCCTCATCCCTTCCTGAGCACTCCGAGGCTGTGCTCCAACCACCCAGAGTTCCGCGGAGGGTATCTTCTGCCGGACTCTTTTGAATGCAGCAGCGAGTTCCTCTCCTCCCTTGATCCCCCAATCCGCTCCGACAAATAGAATCACGGGTTCGGGCGTTGAGGCAGACTCCTCCAGAAGCGGCAGATCCATGTTGATCCCGGTGGAAACTGTCAGCACTCGTTCCTCGGGAATCCCGTAATCCAAGACGACTGACTTTTCGCAGAAACGACTCAGGGTGAAGACCGTCGCCGCCTTCGGGTAAAGAGCAGCTTCTAATCTTATCCATTCTGGTGATGCCGGCGCCGGCGATCCCCCGCCCGGTTGGCGTTTGTGCGCCTCGCGGGTGTGATCCGTATAGATGAAGAATGGGATTCCCGGATGCGAGGCATCAAACATCGACTGCGTCTGGAAAATGAAAGAGACCCGGGAAGGATCAATATTCCGCAGGATCCACAACGAGATCAGATCCCATGCCTTCGGTTCCTGGAAAACAAAATCCCAAGGGCTGTGCCTTCCCCGGAGGAGCGGCACCAACCGCTTCATGGAGGCCTTGCAGCACAGCCACAGTGAGTGTAACGGAAAGGATGACAGAATATCGCGCGCCGCATCCACGACTTCCAGCTCACACTCAGGAAACCGCTCCCTCAGCACCCTCTCCATCTTCGCGTTCACGTGTGAGAACGATCCGTATTTGACGAAGATGATCCGATTCGGAATTCCACCGCCAAGAGGAGAGGATGATGAGTTCATTTTGGGGACAAAACGGCTTTCACCGCGTCAACATGCCGTGGCGCGACAACCTCCGTTGCATAATGTTCCAAAAACACACGGCGCGACGCATGCGATGCCTCAGCGCGCCATTCATCACTGCGGGCAGTCTCGAATGCCCCACCCCACTCCTTATAGGACTCACAGATCGTAACGGCCGCCCCCCCCGTGCTCCGATCCCTCACATCCAGATAGCTGGGTTGGGGGCTTGCAATAGCGGGCAGGCCGCAAGCCATCCCCAGAGTGATCTTCCATTCCGTATGAGACTGGTTGTACGGGTTCTCCAGAAACCTCGGCGAGATAACTACCCCAGGTTTTTCGGCATACAGCGAGAGCAGATTCTCGATCGACCTGAACCGATGGGTTGTGTGGGGCACTGAAGAAAGAAGAGACTCAAGACTCGCCGCAGCAGTGGCGTCCAGGCGACTCACGGCTGATTTCAAATCGCCCGTCACAAGATGCAGTCTGATCTTCTTTCCCATCGAGCGCATCGCCTCTCCTGCCGCAAGCAGATCGGACGCCTTGTCAGCCATCCCCGACCACCAGACATGGAGTGCGGAATCATCGCGCGGGACGGTAGCCTGCGGCGTGGGGATCATTCTCGCGGGAATTTGGTCCGGAACCCAGAAAACGTTAGGATTCCACGCCGCGCAAATTGCTGTCAGATGACTGGAGGAGGCAATCACGCCGTCCGTCAGGGATGTCATCCTGATTGCTTTTTCCCTCTGCGCCGAGGTTGGTCTTAAATGCCCGGGGAGCGTCCCTCCCCCCCCTTCGGTGTAGTAATCGACATTGGCCTCGAAGATGACCTTTGTCCCCTTCTCCTTGAGCCTTTCGGCAAAGTCGGCGCATCCGGCCTCCATTGACTTAAGAAATACCACCGCGTCGTAACGACGCCAGGGTTTGAAAAGCTCATAGCGCATCCCGAAACCTGGATCACGGTTCACCACCTCCGCAATCCAGCCAAAGCGCATGAAATTCATGGGGGAGTGCCGGTCCGGCCACCCCGTCAGGAGGTAATGAGGTTTCATACCTCGCATCACCGCTTTCCATTCAGGAAAACGACTATTGATGATGAATCCGATCCGCTTCACCTGGCGGGAGACCTCGGAAAGAAGGATCGGATCTCCTTGGTAACCAAGGGGCCCCTGCCGTAACGCTGCTCCTTGGAGTCCCTCGGTGCTCCGCGTAAGACAAAGGCAATCCAAGCGCGTATGAATCGCAGGACCGGCCATGTGTGACGATCCATGATGCAGTCTCGATTCCGGGGATTTTCCGCGTCACGCGACGACCTCCTGACAAAGCATGGATGGAGGCAGCGGAAATCGGCTTCTTCCCAGGAAACCTGCTCATGAAGGTCCCGGCGAAGACCTTCGTGGTATCCCTCACGGAAAACCACCGTACCCCCATGCATCCGCTCCCGGCAGGGACCATTCCATGCCTTGATGGCATTGAAGTTGTAGAGTTTCGTCATGCTGCGGCACGGGGGAGCCAGATGACCCTGCGCCCAAGCTTCCCCGACATTGATCCTGCGGACATTGAGGACGTTTCCAAAAATGCACCAGTCCTTGTCAAACTCACCCGACTCGAGGCGTCCCCTCATCCGCGAAAGGCCTTCCGGATCGTAAATCTCGTCGCCATCGAATCCGAAGATCCAGGTATGGGTTCCGGCATACCCCTCGATCAGATCATGGCTAACAGCGGGCGTCATGACGCTGTGAATTTCGAGCTTGTCACCGAATTCGGTTTTCAACTCCTCAAGAATTTCAAGAGTGCGATCCGATGACGGCCCCTCCACCGCAATCACCTTGTCGCAGAAGTCGATGGCGTTTCTAAGAACCCTTTCGACATACAGATCCTCATCCTTCACCAGAAGAATTCCAATGATTTTCATGCGCGGCACTCCTTGGGTAACAACGATGTGGAGATCATGGCAAGGTTCATCACCGACGTTTGCGAATCCAATCCCGGCAAGGCATCTCAAAATAGCGGTAGGAAAGATCCGATAATCCGAGAACCACTGCTAGGAGAACCGCAAGATTGATGAGTCCATGCCCGAGTAGACTTGCGGAGAAATGCTCCTTCCCTATCCGAATCAGGAATACAATCCACCCCATGACAAGAATATGCCACAGATAGATTGAATAGGATCTTTCACCCAACCATTGGAAAACCCTGTGCTTGAGGATCCCTGTAATAATGCCGCTGTCATAGGCACTGAAGAGAATGAGTGCCGGGAACGCATAGAGTAGGTACTGGTCGGGGAGCCCCCCCTGTCTGGTCAGCACTAACACCATCACCACGCCGATCAACACGGCGTCGATGAACGGAAAACGCAGGATGAATGCAGGAATCCTGCGAAACACGGAACAGAGAAAGAACCCTGCCGCAAAACCCAGGATGCCTTTTGCCAAAAATCGTGATTGCCACTCGAAATCACCCACATGCAGCGGCGGAATCTTGTAATTCGCCATCCACCATGTGGCGGCCAAGGCAAGGACCGCTGACAGAAACCCGATGCCGCGCCTATCCGCGCACCGTGTGACCAAGAGAACGAGAAGAGGGAAAACAAAGAGGTAACAGAAGAATTCGACGCTGATCGACCATGCGGGTGAATTCAATGTCTCTCTCCAACCGAAAAGCACACCCGATACCATCGTGAAGTTGGTGAGTAGGGTGATCGCTGGATTGCCTGTCAGAACCTCCGGTTTATGCCCCCAGATCGCATAAAATGAGAGAGGGGTTAGAAAGGGAAGCAAGGTGAGATAATACAGCGGCATGATACGACCAATGCGTGCACGGAGATATGAAGACCAAACGATGGGGCGATCCCGGCCGACATAAACCCAGTTGAGGATGAACCCGCTCAGCATGAAAAACAGAAGGACAGCCTGATAACCCCAGTTGAAGAGCGAGAACCAACGGACATCCAGCCCCCAGTCGGTCAGGATGCCGTTTTTTGCCTGACCTCCCACATGCCCCAGAAAGACGCTCATGGCAGCGATTCCACGGAGCGCCGTGTGGGACTGGATTTCCGACCCGGGCCTCTTGGGCGCGGGTGCCCGCAATCCTTGGAAAAAACCAGCCATGCCGCCGCTCACCTGTTTGTCACCAGATACTGGCAGAGATCGGCGTAATCCATCGCCATTCTGTCGCCCGACGGCATCGCCCTTAAGAGTTTTTTCCGAAACTCTGGTAGCCTTTCAGCCATTTGCTTCAAGGCATCCGCAGGGTCATCCCTGAATCCGATCCCGTATTTCCTGCCCGCCTCGACGATACCGCCGCCGTCCTCATGGTAAACAAGGGGCAACCCGCATTGGGCCCCCTCCACATGGTGCATCCCGCAAGGTTCCCAGCGAGAGGCAGTCAGATAGATGTGGCACTCGCGAAGCTTCCGCGCGAGCGGTTTTCCGGTCATCGGCCCGATCAGTTCCGCCGAACGCCAATTGATTGACTTCGGCCAGCGTCCGATCACACGAAGTTCAAAACCGGGTAATTTCCCGTCCGCGATCATATGATCCACTTTTTCGTACATATCGAATCCCTTCAGTGCATTATCGGACCAGTGATGAGTCACGATCCTGACGGTTTCCCCGGCTTTGGGAAGCGCCGATCCGAATGGGTGATACACCGCCGGGTCCGCGCCATTGTAGATGCAGGAATGTGGCTTCGAGAGATCGAACCACCTTGCCGCGAAATAATCCCTCAGCCACTCCGCGATGAACACGGTGTGATCAGCCAT
The DNA here is from genome assembly GCA_040380225.1 of Verrucomicrobiia bacterium. GTDB lineage: Bacteria > Verrucomicrobiota > Verrucomicrobiia > Chthoniobacterales > UBA6821 > UBA6821. The sequence continues at coordinate 51,776 of JBEIJN010000014.1, forward strand.
GTCGTTTGCCTGCCGCAGAAGCTCGTCAATGTCGTTGGTTCCCTTGCGCTGGTCGCATTCATTGATGCGGTGAAGGACAGGAATCCGAGGATGAGCGGCACGGAAACGCTTGAGTTCCTGCAGTCCGAATTTCTTTTTCGGATGATCCATCCGAGGATCCATCACCAGAACAACATCAGGAACAGGATCCAAGGCGTATTGGATCCTCCACCCCCTCCTCTTCAGAAGAGCAGCCAACTGCCAGACAAAAGGGCTTGCTCCTCCCCATGGCGACCATGTCGGAGCCATACTGATCGCCAAACGGGGCCCCTGATTGAATAAGGTGAAATTCACTGCTCGAAACTGACTCCTAAAGCCCGCTCAAGAAAGGCTCTTTTCATGGTATTTTTACGGCATGACGGTTCGGTCGAGATAAGTGACGTGATCTTTCACATACCCTTTGCGGAGATGGGCCTTGTCGAACCGGATGGGACCCTGCTCGTTCTCCTGGATGCACCAACCGTCGATGCACAGAAAATCAAGTGGATCGATCACCTCGGCACCGTTTGCCAGTGCAACACGTTTCATGTCCTTCCTTGAAATGAAGTCGCCGATTCCATTCAGGAACTCCTCCCGGCTCACGGGAACGGGCCTGCTGATGCTGATGCCGGTGAAGGTCCTGGTGATGAAGTGACGTGGATCGAAGACATCGCCATTCGGGACGCTCAGCACCAGCACCACCTCCTTGCCCTGCTCGTGTAGCGATCGAATAAGGGCTCCGAGGGCAGCGATAGCCTCGTTCTCACCTATCGGGGTCGCCAGAGAGTGACCGTTGATCTCAAACTTGCTTCCTTTCTTAAAATAAGGATCCCAGTTGGCAGCAATCACCACCCGTCGGATCAATGGGTTCTCCTGAAGCACGCCCATAAGACGGCCCATTGCAATCGCGGTGGTTTTTATTGGATCGATCACCCCGGGAATGGGTGGGCGACCGCCGGATCCCAGCATCAATACTCCTGTGTTTTTATCTTTGAGCCCGTTCACCACGATCCGGATGCGCGGCGCGTAATGCCACATGTTGCTGTCGCCAAGGTAAAGGGTTCGGATCTCCTTCCCACCAACCCTGCAGAGGTAGACATTCCCTTGAGTATCAGTCTCCCAACCATCGAAAAACCCTTGGTTTTTGGTGGCAAAAGCCACCTGCTCAATCCTTGCGGTCGTCGTCGGATAGATCCCCTTTCTCCAGATGATCCAACCGAAGATACCGGCAATGAGGAAGGATGCCACGAGCAACCAAAAAACAGCACGGGATCTCGTGTGGCGGAGCGGTTTCTCGATGAGATAGTAGGTGAAAATCGTCAGTACGAGTGCGACTCCCAAAGCCATCCAGATAACACCGGGCGGAGGATTGGTACCTTTGACAATATGCAGGAATGACAAGGCAGGCCAATGGAAGAGATAGAGCGGATAGCTGATCAGGCCGATCCAGACTATCGCCGGATAGGAAAGGAAGAAACGGTTGAACCAAGCTCCTTTTCCTCCCTCCATCACCAGAACCGTCCCGCATACTGGCAACAAGGCCCTCCATCCCGGATAGAAGGCATCCTCGTGAATGAAGGCAAAACCTGCCGCGAGCAGAAGTACTCCAACAAAGGATAAAAGATGCCTGTGTACCGGCACATCCTCCTCGTGCCCCCTTTCAAAGTGCCACCATGCCAGAAGCGAACCTCCGAGAAATTCCCATGACCTCCATGGGGTGAGGAAAAAAGCGGCGGAACCGCTTATGCGGGATATCAGGAGATTTCCGATCAACGAGGCCAGAAACAGCCCCCCCAGAACTCGGGCCATCGGCCAGCGTTTTCTGGCAACAAGGAGAAGCAGCGGGGGGAAGAAAATGTAGAACTGTTCTTCCACAGCCAGCGACCAGAGATGCAGGAGTGGCTTCGTGTCAGCCGCAGTATCGAAGTAACCGCACTCCTGCCAGAAGACGATGTTCTGGATAAAGACAGCTCCAGCCGCGACATGCTTCCCAAGTTGTTCGTATTCCCCCCGGAGCAGCACGAAGAACCCATAGGCAAGACAGAGTCCTAGTACTGCCACCAGCGAGGGAAAGAGGCGGCGAACCCGGCGCGCATAAAACTCGGAAAAGCTGAAATCACCCGCCTTTACACCCTTGTAAAGGATCCCGCTGATCAGATAGCCGGAAATCACGAAGAAAATGTCCACACCGGTGAATCCTCCGGGCAACGCCTTGGGAAAGGCATGATAGACAATCACGCCGAGCACGGCGACAGCCCTCAGGCCATCGATGTCGGGGCGGTATCGCAGAGAGGTCATGCCGGCCGTCTTTAGGGAGCAACGGTAAAATCGAGGTACATCAACTTATCCCTGACATATCCCGGACGGAGGTGCGTAGCATCATAGCGGATGGGACCATCAGTATCTTCGGCGATACACATGCCGTCCACGCAAAGGTAATCCATAGGGTCAATTACCTCCGCTCCGTTTCTTCGTGCCACCGCAGCGATCTCGGACAAGAAATCCCCCCTATCTTCAAGAAACTCCTTCACAGTCAGTCGACCCGCCGAACAGCTGCGAACCCCAGTGAAATCCCTTGCGAAAAAACTTTTTGGATCGAGCAGATCACCCGACGGCACGCTTAGCACAAGCGTGACTTGTTTCCCGGACAGCGCAAAATTGTTTATTTCGCGCCCCAAATCCTCAAGGGCAGTTTTTCTTCCATTCACGCCGCTCATGGGTTGCCCTTGATGCAAGTATTTTGAGTGATCCATGAAATAGGCATGCCAGCGAGCTGCTATCACCACACGGTCAATTCTTGGATCAGAGTTCAGTACCTCATGGATCTTTGGCATCAACGCCACACACCTTGGTTTTGCGGGATGGGTTACGCGGGGAATCGGGGGAACCCCGACAGATGTCAGAAAAAGAGCCCCCCTTGCCGGATTGGCAGACTGTTTAGTCAAGAGCCTCAATATTCGCGGTGCATACTGCTGGGCATTACTGTCGCCGATATAGAGTGTCTGCGGCCCTTCCCCTCCAGCATGGTTGAAGCTAAAGAGTTGAGCATCACCCAAGCACTGCAATCCCGCCAGCGAATCATGATCGCGCGTTGCCGTCACACACTTCTGAACATCGCCTGAAACCGATATTGCTGGGATCCAACCCCTGAAAATCGCCCAACCAGCAAATCCCAAGAGAAGGTAGATCAGGATGAGAGTGGGCAACACCCGGGCGGACATGCAGTACCTGATCTTTTTCTCAACGAGATAGTAAGTGATGAGCGTCAGCGCGAAGGCAACTCCCAAGGCCATCCAGATAAGTTCCGGCTCAGGATTCGCACCTTTGACGATGTGAAGGAACGACAATGCCGGCCAGTGGAAGAGGTAGAGGGGATAGCTAATTAGCCCCACATACACCATTGCAGGATGGGAAAGGATCCTTCTGTTCACCCAAGCACCGCCGCCCCCCTCGATCACCAGCAGCGTACCCGCTACTGGCAGCAGGGCTCGCCATCCGGGATAGGGTTGCGCCTTCGTCAGCAAGATCATGCCTAGCAGCATCAGGATGGCCCCCGCCCAGGAAAGGATCTCCCTGTGCTTTGGCTTCTCCGCATGATGAGCCCGATCATAGTGCCACCATGCAAGGAGACTTCCTGCCAGGAACTCCCATGCCCGATAGGGCGTCAGGAAGAAGTCTGAGGCTGCACTCTGATACGACATCACCACGTTGCCAATGAAGGAACCGATGAGAAGCACGCCCATGATGGCTGCAGGCGGCCACTTCTTTTTCCAGATCAGCAGTAGGAGCGGCGGAAAGAAGATATAGAACTGTTCCTCCACCGCAAGCGACCAGAGGTGGAGTAGCGGCTTGAGAATGGCCGCCGTGTCAAAATAACCGCTCTCCTGCCAGAAAACCATATTCTGGATAAAGAGAGTTCCTGCCGCCACATGCTTTCCCAGCTTCTCATACTCGTCCGGCAGCAGAATGACCCACCCATAGCCCAGGCAGAGCAGCAGAACGGTGATGAGCGAAGGAAAGAGCCTCCTGATACGCCGTGCGTAGAACTCCTTGAAGCTGAAGGGCCCTTCCCTATGACCCTTGTAGAGAATCCCGCTGATCAGATATCCGCTAATCACGAAGAAGATATCCACCCCGCTGAACCCTCCCGGCAATAACTTCGGGAACGCATGGAAAATGATGACGCCGAGAACCGCCACAGCCCTTAGGCCATCAATGTCGGGACGGTATCTCAGTGAAACACTCATTCAGATGAAGATGCCCGCTCAATGACGCCGGCCAATCGCTCGGCAAAACCTTGGGCCGTCCACTTTGCCCCAAGAAGCGCATTCCTCGCGGCAAGCACACTGGATGTCGACATGGTTCCCTGAATCGCCGCCGCAAACTCTTCCGCATTGTCAGGGCTCACCAGTGAAACTTCTTTCCCGTCGCGAATGACATCGCTCCCCCACCATCCCGAGGTTTTGGTGATGACCACGGGGGCTTCGCACATCATCGCCTGCATGGCCACACTCTGCCCGGACGGCTGAAGGCTTTCCCTAAGTGGAACCAACACGCACGCGGCCATCTGGTAAAGATCCCGGAGCCCTTCATCGCTTAGCGCGTTTTCCTTCCAGTCACCACGACGCCAGAGGACATTCTTCGGCAAATTGTCAGGGGCATCCAGACGTGTGACCACGGTGAAGGGAATCGCCGGAAGGATCCTTGCCGTCTCCACAAGCGTGGCGTAGTCACGACGACCATCGTTCCCCACGGCAAGAACTCCACTGCGGTTTCCGTCGATAGACGGAGGGATCCAGAAAGTCTCATCCACTCCAAACCAACCCGATTGGATTTCATCAGCCTCGGGCTTGAAACGCTTCCTGATCTCAGCCTCCTCTGAATCTGCGAAGAGCACGGCCTGCATCCGGCCCAGCAGTCGGGCGGTGATGATCCTGCGTACCTCTGATCCTATAGGATAATTGACAGCTCCACAGAGAATTCCCGCGAGAGGCTTCTTGAACAGGCCCAGTTCTTTCCAAAGAGCCAGACCGAAGGAAATCTCGGTCGCTGTTGCAACCACCACATCGTAGCCCTTCAACTTCGGAAGCAGACGACGCGTCCGGGCAATCCAATCGGCCGAAGTTCTGGGAGGAACAAGTATGCCCAAGAGCCCCCCTGCGATCAGGCCGGTCAGCGGATCTGCCGGTTCGGCATCCACCTCGAGGCAATCCACAGTCCATCCGTGGCGAGAGGATAACTCCCTGGCCCCATAAAAGAAATCGGACGGCCCGTCGGTTCCCCGAAGATGCCGTCCGCCAGCGTAGACAAAGGCAACCTTCATTTCATTCGGAAGAGCCTCCACCTGATTCCCTCCATAACTTTCCCAATCACCCCCGCCATCCAGGCATCCCATCCGATCCAGTATCCGAGGCATCGACCGGGCTTGCTCAGAATCCCGAAATGCCTCGGAGAAGCCTCCCTGAGCCTCGGTAGGAATACCCGGGGACTTCCGCTCTTGTTCAATGAAGCCGACAACGCCTCGTAATCTGGATGCCGCCCGTGGAGGATTTTTACCGACCCCCTTCCCGCGAACGCAGGCATGATGAATCGGAAGTTGTATTCGGGAGGCAGAGTCGCGAAGGAAACATCACTCTGCCACAGCGCATCCCTCAGCGACGGTTGGTCATCGATCACGCCGGTGCTCGTGAGTCTTTCCTGATAAAGCTTCTCCCAGAGTGAAAAAAGCGAGCGAGTGCGGTCATTCAGATGATAGGCAATCACCCCGCTGTTGCATTCGGGAAAGGTCGGCGGAACCGACGAGGTTGCGGTAAATCTCATCGGGGCGTGGGCCATGGCGACATCATGCCGATCCAAGATGGCAAACATCTCGGGAACCGGCTCGCAGAGCCATGTATCGGTATCGAGAAACACAGTTCTTTCAAATGGCGTCGAAAGAAGCGGCCCGATCTTATCGGAGAAATTAAACTGCGGGTTTGCTATCGCGAGATGATGATCAAACAGATCTTTCGGTGGCGATAGATCGGATGCGATCGCTATCGGAACCCCAGGCATCACCGAGCGGATACGCACGGCAGATCGGCATGACTCATCAAGGAATCTGCGCCCTGTAGCGATAAAGTAAAATCCGGTGGATGATTCCTTCATACTATCCATTACCGAGTATTTACACCTCGTCGGAAGTGCCTGTGATAAATCTCCTTGGCCACGCAGGAAGCCATCCTCGAGACAAACTTGCCGGAAGAGCAACCCTTGGCGACGATTCGGTTCGGGGAGAAAGCTGCGAGAAGAAGCCCAGCCCCCAACCCTCCGGAAGTTTCATAACCATATTGTGGGAGAAGCTTACCAAAAAGCCCCTCGATGAGGTCTTTTTGCTTATCGCTCAATTCCGATTTCCAGCGTCCCGACATCTTGGGGCTAACCGTTCCGGAAGCCATCCCATCGGAATCCATTCTCGAAGTATTGGACCCAGCAGAGCGCCCGTAAACCGAGGGAGTGAGAAGAACCTTGTCAAATCCTATGCCCAGGAACTCAGCGATCCGCTTCATCTCGGCGGAGGTGTTGGCAACGAGATCCTCGTAACGCACGATATGATGAGAAGCGCTTAGGATTCTGTCGTTTGAAAGTCCAAACCTCATCGAGCTATGGATCGCCTCCATTTCATTGATCAGGGAGAAAGAGCGAAACTTCTTGTGCTGCTTGCGGGACTGCGCGGCAATGATCGCACCAGGATGACGCACGATGTGCAGGAATTTAGCCTCAGGGAACACTGATGCCAGGCGAAGGGCCTCCTCGGCATTACCCGTCGATTTCTCAACCCATCCTTTTTTCACTTGGCCCGAAGGCGCCATCTCCTCCTCGATACTGCAGTATGCCCATGCCATGGCCGAGAGCAGCGACTCGGAAGAGTCCAAGCCTCTCTTCGTGGTGGCCAGTTCCAGCATCGCGGCGATCCGCGGATAGGCAGCGTGTTCCCTACCCGCAATCCATGTCGGCTCCTCCCCCGCGATGGGCATCACCAGGGAATGAATCATCGTCTCCAGAAGGGAGGATCGACGGTGTTCCCGCGGGCATTTCATCACAAGATCCATAAATCGGATCCCATGACCATCGGTTGGTAGCGTGTAAAGCTCAGGATGGCCGTCGAGCAGATTTCTCAAAAGAGTCGTCCCCGACTTGTGGGAGCCGCCGATGAATATCGGTCTCTGCACGACAGACTCGGGGACAAGCGTGGGATGCAGCCCGGCCGTTGACTGCTCCGCCCGCGCTCTCAGGCTGCTCACCTGATTTCGGAAACGTTCCGCGGAAGGGTGAGGGGAGACAAGCAGGAATCTCTCGCCGGCGGAGCGGGCTTCATCCAGCGATGCGTCTATATTCTTAAGTGATTGTTCCAGTTCCATCATTGGTGCCAGGTCATTTCATTATTCAGTCCAGCACGATCCGTGCAGGCATGCCCGCAATCATCGGATCACATCCTCCGTGACGCATTGCGCGTGATATATTGCCATCTCCATCGCAGATCCAGTTTTCGGCGGCTCCGGCTTTGGACAAGAGACCGATGTTTTTGAATATCTGCTCCTCGCTGGTGTCATGGGATTTCATATGGACGCAGATTTCGGGAGCTCCCGAGTATGCGGGCAGGCGACATAGAGTGGAACGCCGCGCTTCCGAGATCCAAGCCACATCGGCGACGCGAACACCATCCCCGGTCTCGATCGGCACATCGACCAGCACATGCCCGCCCTGCAGCGACCGGGCCAGAAGCGAGCTGATAGCACCGACCATTTCGGCACGTCTCGATCCCGTACCTGCTGAAAAATGCGATGCGCCGTGAAGATGAAGCCCCTCCGTGTAGAAGTCCGCCGCCTCCAGCGCGGGCGCATCGCAGACCACCCTTCCTTGCTGCAGGACGATGGCCCGGTTGCAGAGTTGCTTCACACTCTCGGCGGCATGACTCACGAAGAGAATCGTCACCCCTGAGTTCTTCGTCGCCTCGATCTTCTCAAGGCACTTCTCCTGGAACGCCGCATCCCCCACGGCCAGCACTTCGTCGAGGATCAGGATCTCCGGATCCAGATGAGCCGCCACGGAGAATGCCAACCGGACTCGCATGCCGCTAGAGTAACGCTTGACCGGCGTGTCCATGAACTTCTCGATCTCGGCAAAGGAAAGGATCTGGTCATAGCGATCATCGATTTCCTTCTTTTTTAGCCCAAGGATACTTCCGTTGAGATAGACATTCTCCCTGCCGGTGAGCTCCTGGTGAAATCCGGTTCCCACCTCCAGGAGACTTGCCACGCGCCCCTTCATGTATGCTTTTCCCTCGGTGGGAGCAGTTATCCTGGAGAGAAGCTTCAACAGCGTGGACTTGCCGGAGCCATTGCGCCCCATGATTCCCACGATGTCACCTTGATGGACTTCAAAGCTTATATTCTTCAGAGCCCAGAAGTCATAGGCCTCCGGCAAGCTGTCCGTATTCTGTTCATGGACACGGCTATTGGGGTCTGTTTTTCCCAGCTTCCTTGAGACATAGCTCTCGATCTGATCGACCAGCATCTTCCGGGTGATCACCCCCAGGCGGTATTTTTTGGAAAGGCCCTCGGCACGAATCACGCACTCCTTAAGTGCATTATTCGATATTGTTAATTGGTCATTATGCATTGTTTATTCCTGCCTTAGAAAATCACTTGAATGTATTTTTCGGTGCTCCTATGCAGCAGAACTCAGGTTTCATGTTTCAGGTTTCAGATTTCGTCTCTTTTCCCCTACGCCGTATCCACGCTCGTCTGCTCGACTTTGTTGAAGACGATCAACCCCAGAAAAAGGATCCCGATGCTCAGTGTTGCGCTGATCACGACCTGCCCGAAGGTAACGGTCCCCTGCCCCATGAATGCGCATCGAAATGCCTCGATCACAAAGACAATCGGGTTCCAATCATACATCCATCGGTAGCTCTCAGGAACCACCTTCAGTGGATAGACCACACAGCTTGCGTACATCCAGAGCTGCATAAAGAAACCAAGCAGCACCTGGAGATCTCGAAACCTGCTTGTCACTCCAGAAATCAGGCAACCCACCCCCAGACCGAGTGCAGCCATCTGGATGATGAGTACCGGTAATACGATGATCCTCCAGTCAAGGCGGATAGGCGCCCCGTGGAAGTAAAACCAGAGATAGAACGCAAAGAAGAGGACTAATCCCATGGCCAGTCCCACGAGATTGGTGATCAGTTGGGAGATCGGCACGGCCAATCGCGGAAAGTAGACTTTATCGAACATTCCTTGGTTCGAGGTGAAGGTGTTCGCCGTCTTGGTCACACACTCAGAGAAATACCTCCAGCAGACCGTTCCGGAGAGATAGAAGAGAATCGGCGGAATTTCCCCAGTGGAGATCTTGGCAACCCTTGTGAAGACCAGCACGAACATAAGGCTCTGCAGCAGCGGCTGCAGCACATACCAGAAGGATCCCAGAACCGTCTGCTTATACTGGGAGACGAAGTCCCTGTGGGCCATCAGCCCGATCATCTCCCGGTAGTCCCAGAGTTCCTTGAAGGGGATGTACAGGAGATTACGCCGGGGAGTGATGACCGTAGTCCAGGATTCGGAAGTTGAAGATGAGGACATGGGGAATAGTGGAAAGTAGAAAGTTAAAATTGAAAATAAGTGGGGTAGGAGATCAATAGCATGGATATGAAATCATGAGCTAGTCCGCCTTCATCGAGTTTGTGCAGAAGGTTTTCAAATCACGCAAAGATTTTTCTCTTCCGCATCGTTCACTGCAGAAATGGGAATTTTTGTATCAAATGTCACGAGTCGCCCCTGGCGAGACACTGCCAATCCTAGCAGGTAAAGATCCGTTAAATATCGTGAACTATGAATGCGCTCGCATGCAAAGATGGCTTTGTTCCGAAGGGAAATGGAATCACCCCAAAATTCATGATCCGTCGAATCGACGAACTGGCGCATCTGGCCGATCAGATCACCGGGCAAGAACTGCATTGTCCGGCTGTATCCGGGATTGGACATGATGCGTACAGCTCCGTTTTCCGTGAGCGGACAACTGGCCCATCCATCCCCTCCATGCATTGCCCACCAACCATGCGCCCTCTCGTGAAATGAATGATCCGGATCAAAGAGCGCAATGATCACATTGATATCCAACAATGCCCGCATCGCTTCAGATTCCCTCCTGACCCATCAACTTTCGGGCATGCTCCAGAGTCACAACCTCACCGCGCGACTGCAGCAATGGAACCCCCCCGCGAGTCACCGGCGATCTCTTTTTTTCGTGCGCGGGAATCGTCAACCCTCGTCGAGCTAAGACGGAAAGAATGTGGCCGGCGGTACTCCCTTCTCGCTGCGCAAGTTCTTTCGCGGCCTGCAAAACATCTTCCTCTATATCCAACGTGGTTCTCATGCATCTGATGATAGTGCATCAATCTATCCAAGTCAAACCAAGTTGTGACACCCCTTGTCTTGTTTACCGATAACCGATTACCCATTCCCAATCCCCTTTAAAGACCTCCATGCTCTTCATGGTTATTCCATTAAGATTTTTCATTTTCCGCCTATCCCTCCAGTCTTCCGCGCCGCTTCCCAGCGACTTGGTTCAGGGTACTTTGAACTCGCTTGCTTTGCCTCGGCCTCTCCCTAGGCCCTCGTCCTACGGACTGCTTTGCAGGCTTCATCGTGCCTCCCGGCACTCGATGATCGCAAGGCTCGACCCTCTGGGGCTGCTTTCAGCAGTCCTACTCGGTCTTCCCCAGACCTCGTTTCACTATCCCCATTTTCCAATTTCCTTATTTCTAATTTCTAGATTTCCCAATTTTTCCCTCTCTACTCATTCATCATTCATCATTCATCATTTTGCATTTTCCCCTCCCCTCCCGTGAAGCCGTGGCGCCCTCTGGGCTACGATTTCATCGTAGTCTACCGCGTGCCATCCCAGGCGCTTGGTTCAAGTTTCAGCTTTTCATCTCTGGCACTCGACGCTCGACCCTCGACCCTCGACTCAGCTCGTCCGCCCACCCCTGCACCATCAGCGGAGGATCCTTGAAGAGGTTCCAGCAGAGGTGATCGAAGATAGAGCGGGGCAATCTGAAGGGCTGTTTGGAGAGAAGATTACGGATCTGGAAAGAGAGGTTATTCCTATCCAGGGGGCCATTGTGACGCCGGCCAATCCGGGCAATCTCTCTCATCCGCTTCCACCCTCCCGTGTTGGTCTTTGTATCCTCATAGTAACGGATATTGGCCAGATGCTGAGGAATCGTTACGACCTTCCCGATTTTCGAGAGCTTCAGGAGCAGATCCCAGTCCATCGCATAGTGCAGAGACTCATCCAGGCCCCCCACTTTCCAGTAGGCATCACGCCTGAAGAACATGGCCGGCTGGACTGCTCCAAAGGCCCATGACAAACGTTTTGGGCAAAACTCACGAAAAGGAACTTTTTTGATAATACTCCCGTCCAGATCTGTCTTGGCTCCAACTCCGTAGATCACGACTGTATCCGGGTTTTTAGAGAATGCCTCTTCAACCGCATGGAGAGCCCCTGGGAGAAGGATATCGTCAGAGTTTAACCACCCAACGATCTCTCCAGTTGCCACCCTCATTCCCTTATTGATCGCATCACTCTGGCCTCGGTCAGGCTCTACAAAGAGCTTCAGCTTCCCCTCCGTCTCCGCCTTCTTCCAGATCTCGATCACCCCGTCAGTCGACCCTGCATCATAGACGATGTGCTCTAGATCCGGGTACTGCTGGACATCCAGCGAGGCCAGCATCTCAGGAGCAAAGACAGCCTGATTCAGGCTGGGGGTAATAATGGAGATCTTCATTTCACTATTTTTCTCGGTCTCTACACTGTTGGATTTCACAATTTTTTAATTTCCCAACTCCCCTCCATCCAAAAATCGTGTGCCCTTTTCCAAGTCCATCACAATTGGCTCGGCATCCTTGTAACGCTGACAAAAGCGCTCCAGACCCCCCATGCGTTTCACTCTGCCTGATTTCACTTCGATCGCCACAATGCCACGTTGGGTTTTTACAACGAAATCCACCTCGGCGCCACCCTCTCGCCAATACATGACCTCATCATAGCGCCGACAGAGTTCGGCACCCACCCCGCACTCAAAAAGCCGACCCTTCCATTCGATATCTTGATCGAGCGGAAAAGAATCCCTCTGGGCATTCACCAGCGCCGTATTGAGCGGGACGATTTTGGGGCTCGATCCCCGCTTTTTTATCTCCGATCCGCTATATTTTTGTAATACCTTGATCAGAAAAGCCCCCTCGAACAGTTCGAGATAATGCTTGATTGTAGTTACATTCCCTGACTCCTGCAATTGCCCCAGCAGCTTTTGAAGGGAAATCTCCATTGCAGGATAGGCGAGGCACAACTGAAACGCCTGCCGGAAAAGAGCCGGCTTGTTCACGACGGCCAGCGACAACAAATCCCGCAGCAGAACCGGCTCAATAATCGAATGGTTGATAAAATCTCTCCACCGGGAGAAATCCCCAGTGAGTTCCGCCGCCGCCGGATACCCGCCGAATTTTAGAAACTCCTTCAAGCCCCATCCAAAAGCCTCGCGACACTCCGGCAAGCTCCAGTGTCCTGCGTGAATGACCTCGTAACGACCCGCTAGGCTCTCAGCCATTCCCTTCTGCATCAGCAGGCTGGCCGAGCCTAGCAAAACCACCTTCAAACTACGAGATTCGCGATCCTCATCGAAAAGCCTCTTCACTCGCTCACTCCAGCCCGGCACTTTCTGAATCTCATCGATCACCAGCAAAGCCCCCTCACCCATGCCCCGCGAGATTTTCCAGTTCAACTCGATCCAATCTGCAGTAGGTGGTGCCACCTCATCAGCCGAGGCCAAATGCACAGGCCCCTTCCATCTCTGGGCAATTTGTCGGAGCCCCGTGGTCTTTCCCACCTGGTGCGGCCCAGTGACGACCTGAATAAAGTTCAGCCTCTCCTGCAAACGAACTTCTAATTTTTTGCTAAAATCACGAAAAAATTGCATCTCTCAATGAGTCTACTATTTTTAGTAGATGCGTCTACCATTTATTTCATAAGAGAACTTTCCCGATAAAATCAACTCAGCAACCTCAAATCCGTCATGACGGAGCCCATGTCCCTTTCCCCTTCCTCCTTGGATCCCTCTTGGATTGCCCTTTGCTTCGATCGCTCCCGCGATCCGAACCCTTGCGGGCTATGCGTCAGCGCATAGGCTACGCCGTGCCCCCCGGCACTCGGCGTTGTGGTTAATAATCGGATCCCCCTTTGCTTCGATCGCTCCTGTGATCCATACACTTCATTTTCCCTCAGGCCACGGGATAAACAAACTTTCTGCGGATGAACCCCCATTTGGGCCCAAGGACTCAGTTGCCAGCTTTCGGGAAAAAGCGTACGGCAGGAAGGTCTTCAAAGTGGCGATCTTGAGTCCATAAGTCCGCATCCACACTCAAAGAGGATGCATAGACCAGCGCGTCGGCCATAGCCAACTTGTGCCGGCAAGCTATCTCCGCCGCTGCATCTGCAATGGCATCATCGACGTGCAACTGATCGAACTTGGCAAGCACGCACACTGCCATTTCGCGGCCTGCCTCCCCCTTGTGAGTCAGCGTATAGCGGCCGACTTCATACCGAACAACCGCAGGTACGAAAAGCTGCTCAGCTTGAAGAGCAGGCTCAAACAAGCCGGCTCGATCTGAACCTGCCAAAAGCTCTATCCACCCGGAGCTATCGAGAACAACCCTCATGGTAAAATCCGCTCCTCTTCGGAACGGATTGTTGAATCATCGATCACCATTCCGCTTAGCAGCCCACGAATCTGATCGATCGATGGCTCCTTTACCAACCTTAACCCTGACGGCTCTGAAATTGCTTGCAACCTCATTCCGGAGGTTATTCCCAGGGCCTGGCGAGCCTCTTTTGGAATGACAATCTGATATTTGGAGGAAACAGTAACAGCTATCATGTCTAGATGGTAAAGCGTTTTTACATCGATGTCAATATGCTTTCCTTGAAGAAGCAAGAACGACTCCATTTCCCTGCTTTTCGACACAGTTATTTCTGCTCCTAAAAGCCTTCAGTCTTTTATCTGCTGATGGCTGGCCCCAGGCTAGCCGTACGGGTCCACTTTCGGTGGCTACTACTCGACCTTCCCATGGTCTCGTTTCAGGTTTGAACTCGCTTGCTCCCCCAAGGTTGAACGGCACTTTGAACTCGCTTGCTTTGCCTCGGCCTCTCCCGAGGCATTGACGCCACTTCCTCCCGGAAGCCGTGGCGCCCTATCGGGCTACGATTTTATCGTAGTCTTCCGCGCTCCTCCCCAGGAACTTGGTTGATGCCGCTTCCCTCCCGGGAAGCCGTGGCGCCCTTCGGGCAGCGACAAAGTCGCAGTCTTTTATCCCAGATTTTGCGATAGCGCTGGTTTTAAAGAGTAGGGAGCATCACCAATATGGTGAACCCGCAATACGAGATCGAGTACAGCGACGAGAAGGTGACGGCATGGGGAGGGATGAGGCTGATGAAGGAGGTTTTGGAGAGGA
>JBEIJN010000015.1:0-60123 GCA_040380225.1 Verrucomicrobiia bacterium
GTCCCTACTTCGCAGTGCCGAGGCAAGAACTCATGAGGATCTCATTGCTGCCATCGCCTCCGCCTTGGAGAGGATCACTCCACAGGACGCAATCAATTACTTCGCCTCTTGTGGCTATAGCTTTATTTAAAACGCTCTAGCGCGGCATCCAAACTGCCAAGCCTCTGGTGAGTAATCGGCGCATGTGGTTTCCAGACCTAAAAGTCTTCAGCTACAAAGTCTATTCTTGCAGGCGCCGGTATTTTCGATGAGGGGCCAGGCGCCCGAGCGGCAGCCGTAGCAAAACCTACGGCAAGCGAAGGGCAACGCCGCCCCTCGCGAAAAGAGCAAGCATTGCTCTCCATCCGATCTTCCGAGATGAAGTTCCAAGATGCCCTGCGCCTTGGATGGTCAATCTGGTTTGCTACTTTTCAGGCCTAACAGTCCAAAAGTCTACAGCCTAACAGCCTTTCCACTCAGACGAACTTTCCGGGATTCAGGATATCCTTTGGATCGACGGCGGATTTGATCCGCATGTGCAGGTTGCGGAGTTCCGGAGTCGTGGCGGCGTTCCACCAGCGTTTCTTGGCAAGGCCGATGCCGTGCTCGCCGGTGATCGCTCCGCCCCACCTGATGACCTGCGAGAAGAGCGCGTCGAGGACCCCCTCGATCTCCTTGGGACGCTTGGCCTGCTGTTCCTTGGAGACCATGACATTCACATGGATGTTGCCATCCCCGGCATGACCGAAGCAGGCGATCGGGAAGCCGGTCTTTTTCTGCAGTTTCTCCGCGAAGGCAATGAGGTCGACGAGTCGGCCGCGTGGGACGGCGATATCCTCGTTGAGCTTGGTGAGGCCGGTGGCCTTCAGCGATGCCGAGAAGGCGCGGCGCAGGGCCCACATCCGGTCGCAACGCTCGGGTGAGGTGGCCAGCTCGACCTCGAGGGCTTTGTTCTTGGCGAGTAGGGCCTTGAGGGCCTTTCCTTCGCTCAGGACGCTTGCCTTCTGGCCATCGATCTCGACAAGGAGGTGGGCTTTTCCCGGAGGGATGAAGGTTCCCTTCACCGCCTTGTGGGCGTTGCGGGCTGACTGAAGCGTGAAGCTGTCCGCTACTTCCACGGCACAGGGGAGGTAGCCGGCCTTGAAGATCGCCTGCACGGCGGCGGCGGCATCGCGCATCGATCCGAATCCGGCGGAAAGCGTCACGCGTGCGGGGGGGAGAGGGAGGAGTCGCAGGGTCGCTTCGGTGATGACGCCTAGCATTCCTTCGGAACCAACGAACATCCCGACGAGATCGAAGCCGGTCTTGTTCTTATGGGTGCGTCCACCGACGCGGACAAGGGTGCCGTCGGCCATGGCTACCTGCAAGCCGAGGACGTAGGGGCGGGTGACACCATACTTGAGGCAGCGGGGGCCGCCGGCATTGGTGGCGATGTTCCCCCCGAGGGAGCAGTCCTTGTAGCTCTGTGGATCTGGCGGGTAAAAGAGCCCTTTTTTGACAACCTCCGACTGAAGCACGCCTGTGATGACGGCCGGCTCCACCACGGCGACAAAGTCCTCGCCGCTGATCTCGCGGATGCGGTTCATCCGTTGCATGCTCATCAGGATGCCACCACGGACTGGGACGCAACCCCCGACGTAGCCGTGGCCGGCGCCGCGGGTGGTGACGGGGATGTGATGCCGATCGGCATAGCCGAGTACGGCGGCGACCTCCTTGGCGGATCCGGGAGCGACTGCGATCTCGGGAAGGGAGGCGGCGAACCACTTGTCTTTCCCAAGTTCGGCAAGGCGCGCGGGATCGGTGATGACCCCCGAGGCGAGGGGGATCAGCTTGCGGAGATCCCGCTCGAGAGAGGGATGGGACTTGAAACGTGAAGCCTGAAGAGGTGAGGAGGGAATACGTTTATTGGATCCCTTCTGTTTCTTTTCAGGTTTCAACGTTGATGGCACTTGCCTCCCGGCAAGCCGTGCCACCGCTGAAGGGCTGCCTTCGGCAGTCTTCCGCGTCGCTTCCCGGCGACTTGGTTCAGCCCTTAGGTTTTTCAAACTTACATCCCCATGATCTCGTAGCCACCGTCGACGTAGATCACCTGACCGGTGATGCCGCTGCCTCCGTTGCTGGCGAGGAAGACGCCGGTGTGACCAAGTTCGTCCGTGGTGCAGCTGCGCTTGAGGGGGGCGTGCTCTTCGTAGTGCTTGATCATGGCTCCGAATCCGGAGATGCCGCGGGCAGCAAGCGTCTGGACAGGGCCGGCACTGATGCAGTTCACCCGGATATTCTTCGCGCCGAGATCGTAGGCCAGGTAGCGGGTGCTGGCTTCCAGGGATGCCTTGGCCACACCCATCACATTGTAGTGGGGGACGACCTTGGCCGCGCCGTAGTAGCTCATTGCAACGATGCTGCCGCCGTCGGTCATCATCGGCGCGGCTTCGCGCGAGAGGGCGACGAGCGAGTAGGCGCTGATGTCGTGGGCGACACGGTAAGCTTCGCGGGTCGTGGAGAGGAAATCACCCTCGAGGGCTTCCTTGGGGGCGAAGGCCACTGAGTGGAGCATGAGGTCGAGCTTCGGAGTGACCTCGCGAACCTTGCCGAAGAAAGAAGAGATCTCGGCGTCATTGGCAACGTCGCAGGGCTGAAGGAAGGTGTCTGCACCGAACTCGGCCACGAGTTCCTCGACGTTCTCCTTGAGGCGCTCTCCCTGATAGTTGAAGAGAAGGGTGGCGCCGGCCTGCTTCCAGGCTTTGGCGATTGCCCATGCGATGCTGCGTTTGTTGGCGACGCCGAAAACGACGCCGACTTTACCTGCGAGGGGTCCGTTACTCATCTCAATAGGAAGCCTGTTTCATCCCCTCCCTGTCACGCAAAAAGGAGGGATCCTTTTTTGGATTACACCTCGGGATGCCCTGCCAGTTTTTCAAAGACTTCGTACACGATGGATCGGCGATTCACATAGAGACATTCCACCAATGAATTCCCCTTCTCCATGCGTCGCTTGAAGATCACCCGATAACTGCCGACACGAAGTCGGTAATAATCCCGCAACTTCCCCTCGAGGGGGCGGATGTCGCCAAGGTGTTTGGGGAGTCGTTTGATTCCAAGTCGAAGTGCCCGCCTGGGTTCGGGGGGTAGGTTCTGGAGGAACTCCAGAACCTGAAGGGAAACAACGGGACTCACTCTTCAGGAAGAGGGTGGAACTTCATCTTCCCTCGCTCGTAATCCTGCACCTGCTTCATGGCTGCCGGATCAGCCATGATTTCGAGGGTTTCGACGAAGGCTTCCATCCGTTCCCGCGATACGAGAAAAGCCACGGGCTCGTCCCGGCGGGTCACGGTCACAAGATCTGTCTTGGCCTGTTTGAGAAGGCGGGGAAGGGCAGCCTGTGCCTGAGTCACTGTATACGTAGTTCTCACTCAGAAAATATATAGATCAATAATCGCTCTATGGCAAATCATGATACCCTTACTGAAATGCAAAAAGCTGTTGGTTGGGGGTGGTCACTTACGGATGCGGTAAAGATTTACCATGGAGTGCATGGAGATCATGAAGAAGAGAACTAGGCCCTGAAGGATTGCTTCATGTTCTTCATGGTGAAATTTATCCTCACCCTCTCGGATGGAATTTCTGGTGAATGGACTTCAACTGGCTCCGGTCCACCTGGGTGTAGATCTGCGTCGTGGCGATGGAGGCGTGGCCGAGCATCTCTTGGATGATGCGGAGGTCGGCGCCGCCGGAGAGCAGATGGGTGGCAAAGGAGTGGCGGAGTTGGTGGGGGTGGACTGATTCCTCGATCCCGGCCTGCTTGGCGTAATGGCGGACAAGCTGCCAGATGCGTGCCGGTGTGAGGGGATGACCCCGCACCGAGAGAAAGATCGCCGCCCCCGAGCGGGCCGAGACGAGCTTGGGGCGGGCATTGGTAAGGTAGAATTTCAGGGCATCGAGCGCGGCGCTTCCGACGGGGATCATGCGGGTCTTGTTCCCCTTCCCGGTGACGCGGATGACGCCTCCCTCTTCATCGAGGTTTTCCAACCGTACGCTGCAGGCCTCAGCAATGCGGAGGCCGCAGGCATAAAGCAGCTCGAGCAGGGCGCGGTCGCGGATTTCCAGCGGGGTGTCGCCTGCGGGGGCCGCAACCAGCTTAGCCATCTCTTCCTTGGAAAGCGGTTGCGGAAGTGTCTGGGGCAGTCGGGGTAGCGGGAGCTTCTCGGCGGGGTCCGAGGGGATGCGGCTCCGAGCCGTCAGAAACCGAAAGAAGATCCGGAGTGCGACGGCCTCCAGCTTGATCGAGGTGGCGGAAAGGCCCCGCTTTTTTTCGGAGATCAGGAACTCTGAAAGGAGAGCCGGGGTCACCTCTCCAGCCGACATGACTCCGCAACCGGAGGCCCATTTCTGAAAAGCCTCCAGCGAGGAGCGCGTGGAGATCTGGTAGTTGACCGAGAGTCCGCGCTCGGTGGCTAGAAACAGCAGAAAGAGGTCAATGTCTCCCTGCATGGCGGGTTGTTTAGGCGTCCAGCGGCGTTGGCTGGCTCAGGTCGCAGAGGCAGCTGAGGGAGCCGAAGCCGTGAGGCGAATCAGCGCCTCGCGGTATTTCTCGGCCGTCTTGGCGACGATGCCCGCCGGGAGTTCGGGAGCTGGGGGGTGCTTGTCCCAGCCGCAGTTCTCGAGCCAGTCGCGGACGAACTGCTTGTCAAAGCTGGGGGGATTGCCGCCCGGTTGATATTGGTCGGCGGGCCAGAAGCGCGAGGAGTCCGGAGTCATGCACTCGTCGATGAGGATGATCTCGCCGTCGTGGATGCCGAACTCGAACTTGGTGTCGGCGATGATGATGCCGCGGGAGGCGGCATAGGCACGGCCGTGGCGGTAGAGTTCGAGGCTCATGTCGCGGACGCGGAGGGCGGTTTCGTCGCCGAGAAGCGCGCGGCACTGTGCCCAGGTGATCGGCTCGTCATGTCCCTCGTCGGCCTTGGTGCTGGGGGTGAAGAGATCTTCGGGAAGACGGTCGCATTGCTTGAGTCCTGCCGGCACGGCGTAACCGCCAACGGTGCCGCTTTCCTTGTATTCCTTCCAACCGGATCCAGCGACATAGCCGCGGACGACACACTCGACAGGGAGCGGCTTCGCCTTCTTCGCGATCATCGAGCGTCCACGCAGGATGTCGGCGTAGGGCTTGAGTTCGGCCGGAAATGCGGAGACCTCGGTCTCGATCATGTGGTTGGGGACGAAGTCGAGGCGGTGGAACCAGAATGTCGAGAGGCCGTTGAGCACCTCCCCCTTGCCCGGGATGGCGTTGGGCAGGATGCAGTCGAAGGCCGAGATGCGGTCGGTGGCGACCAGCAACAAGTGTTCGCCGAGATCGAAGACCTCGCGGACTTTGCCGCTGCGGAGTTTCTTGATGCCGGGCAGGTCGCAGGTGAGTAAATCCATGGGGAAATGATGAATGATGAACGATGAATGTTGAAATGAAAAAGGGGAGCGCGAGAAGGTAAGGGTTAAAAGGGTTAGAACCGCTACAATGGGAAAAAAGCCCCCTCTGGTTGCAACTCAGATTTTACTGGAGTTTCAACTCTTCTAACATTTTTAACCACTAGCTCACTCGCTCACCCTGCCCCGCCCCTTCTTGATCTCCGAGCGTCGACGTTTTCCCTCGACGAGTTTCCGTTTCTCGCCCGGGGAGCGGCGGGCTTTTTGACGGCGGGCTTTTGCCGTGGCGGCCCGTGCCTGGAGTCGGCGGGCCTGACGGCGTTCCTCCAGTTTTTCGGCAAGTCGCTCACGGGCGATCTTTCGGTTCATGCTCTGGCTGCGTGAGTCGCTCACGGTGACCGAGATGCCGCTCGGAAGATGGGTCAGGGTGACGGCAGTGGATACCTTGTTGACATGCTGGCCTCCCGGCCCCGAAGAGCGTGCAAAGGACTCCCGAAGGTCTTCATCGCGGAAGGGTGCTGGTTCCATGAACGAATTATGAAAGATGAAGTATGAAGTATGAAGTATTTTGCAGATCGGCTAGAAACAAGGGCATGAGCTTCATTCACCAAGTCCTTGATTCCGAAGTCGGTCCCCTTGATCAGCTTGAGGATACCTCCCGTGGGATCCGCCTGATCATCGCACGTAACGGGGCCGAACCGGTGAGTCTTGCACTGAGGAATGAGGAGGGTGCTTGGCGGGGTTTTCTCTGGCGCGACGGAGAGGTGAGCAAGCCCGCAACCGGTTGGGGTAATCATGCCACGGTGATGGGATACTTCGTCCATCGCCTCTGGAAACAGGAATCGGTCTACGAGGGGCATATCATCAAGGGTGGCAATCACGGCTTCATCCGCAGCCATGCCTTCCGGGCCCCGGAGGTCGATCTTGCCGCTGGAACGATCACTTATTGCGTGGAACCATCGGAGATCCCCGCCGATGCCTATCCTTACAAGGTGGCGATGCGCCTCACCTACTCGGTTTCCGGGGGGAAATTGACAATGACCTTTGCCTTTGAAAACCGCGAGGAGCACTCCGTGGCACTGAGTTTCGGGTGGCATCCGGGGTTTGCCGTCGGTTCCCTCGAAAGTGCCCGGATGATTCTCCCCCGGGGGAACTATGCGAGGGAGATGGCGCCCGGTGATTTTCTCGATGGAAGCGTGATAGAGATCCCCTTTGCTGGCGGCGAGATGCCCTTTGCCAAGAAGGATCTCCCCGGATCCTTCCTGCTCGACCTTGCCGGAGTGCCGGAGCGGTGCTTTATCCTCGAAGCCCCGGCGCTCGGCCAGCGCGTCGAGTGCGACTACGCGGAGGCACCGTTCCTCACGCTCTGGAGCAACGGGGACCCGTTCCTGTGCGTCGAACCGTGCTGGGGACTGCCCGATGGCAATCCACCCGTTCCCTTTGATCGGAAGAAGGGAATTCAAAAAATCGGGGCGCGCGAAACACTCACCGCATCGCTTTCGGTCACCCCCTCGTTTTTTGGAACTCCGTCGGTGGCCTGAGACCCTTGCGGAATCATCAGCTGACTGATATCGTCTGCCGCTCTCTCTTGAAAACCCAGAAAGACCTCTCCCCGCAGCAGAAGCAGACATGGCTCAAGGCAATGAGCGCCATGGAGCTGAAGAACTATCCCTACGTCATTCAGCTCTGCCAGGGACTGCTTCAGACCCTTCCCGATTTTCTGGATGGCCGGAAGATGGCGCGGCAGGCCGCCGTTGAGAAAGCAAAGAGCGCGAAGAAGGGGTTTTTCTCGGTATTCGGCGGAGGATCGCCGATTGCCCTCATGAAGGTCTCTTCCCTCCTGAAGAAGAACGACCTTTCCGCGGGTCTGGTTGCCCTGGAAGAAGTCCTCGCCCATGACCCGCGCAATGCCCAGGCGAACACGATGCTTCAGGAGATCGCCCTCAAATGGGATCCCCCGATGAAGGAGCTCGCCGTGTTTGCTTTCGAGAGTATTCTCGATGGCCAACCCAAGGACAGGCAACAGCTATCCAGGTTCGCCTCCTTCTGCATGGAGAGGGATGAGAATGGAAGTGCCCGGGATCCCGCCCGCGCCGTCGAGATCTACAACCGCATCCTTGCGATCGCCCCCAACGACCTCGCCGCCATCAAGGGGAGCAAGGACGCCTCCGCGGCGATGACCGTCCAGAAGGGGGGCTGGGAAGTGGCAGAGAGCTACCGCGACCTCATCAAGAACAAGGATGAGGCGGTCTCCCTCGAGCAGCAGGGCCGCGTGGTCAAGAGCGAGGAGATGATAGACAGCCAGATCGCCGAACTCTCCGCCGCCGTCCAGGCCGAACCGGGCAGCATCGACAAGTCGCGCAAGGTGGCCGAGCTCTGCGAGCAGAAAGGGGACATCGACAACGCCCTCGAGTGGTACCGCTACGTCCTGGGGTTGACTGCGGGTGCCGATCCCACCATCGCGCGCAAGATCAGTGACCTACAGCTCCGCCGGATCAACGATGCCTACAAGGCCCGCGAGGAGTTCCTTGCCGCGTCACCGGACGATCCGGACGCTCCCCGCTACCGGCAGGAGATGGAGGAACTCGCCAAACAGCGCGCCGAGTTTATCCTAGGCGACGCGCGTGAGCGCGTGGAGCGCAATCCCACAGACCTGCTTGCCCATTTTGATCTGGCAGTTGCCCTCATGGATGCGGGGCAACCGCAGGAGGCGATCGGACACCTCCAGCGGGCGCGTAGCAACCCGAGCGTCCGCCTCAAGGCGATGAGCAAGCTTGGCCAGTGCTATGTGTCTCGAAGCATGAACGATCTGGCGGCCAAGACCTTTGCCGACGCCATTTCCGAACTCTCGGCCATGGATGCCGTGAAGAAGGATCTCCTCTACAACCTCGGCATCGTCTGCGAGACGATGGATGAGCGGGAGAAGGCGCTCGATTGCTTCAAGCAGATCTACGAGGTGGATTACGGATACCGCGACGTGGCAGCGAAGGTGGAGTCCTCGTACGCGAAAAGCTAAAGACTGAAGGGGGAAAGGCTGAAGGAAGAGACCTGAGACCTGAAACTTGAAACCTGAACCAAGCCCGAGAAACGAGACCTTGGGAAGGTCGAGTTGTAGCCACCGAAGGTGGACCCGTAGGGCGAGCCTTGCGAACATCGAGTGCAGGGATGCACGATGAAGCCTGCGTAGCAGTCCGAAGCAAGGACGAGGGCCTCGGGAGAGGCCGAGGCAAAGCAATCGAGTACAAATCGGGCACGGTAGACTGTGAGAGCAGCGAACAGCCCTGAAAGGGCGGCACGGCTTGCCGGGAGGCAAGTGCAGTCAAACCTGAGACCTGATCCCATTTTCATCCCTCATAAGTCATAATTCATCTTTTTTCTGACGGGTTGTTGGGCTGTCGCCCGCCCCCAACGGGCTCGCCCCGTTGGAGCGAAAGTTGAAAAGTTGAAGTTGAAGGACTGAACTCGGCCCTCTGCACCTTTTTTAACCTTTCACTTTCTAACCTTGTCACTGCGTTCAAAAACGCACCGCATTGGGTCGCCCAAGTCTTGTGAATTAGCTTTTTAACGTATCACCCTTTCACGCATCATGTCACCCATGCCTAGGACATCACTCACTCCACGCCGCCCCAGACGTCCCGCCCTGCAATCTGGCGGGCAGGAGGGGCGATCCGCCCGTCTCCCGATGTACCGGATCATGCAGATTCATCAGTTGCTCCAGATGGGGGAGTTTCCCAATTGCCAGGCGCTTTCGCGGGTCTTTGAGGTCTCCTACAAGACGGTGCAGCGGGACATTGATTTCATGCGTGACCAACTCCGGTTGCCGATTGATTACGACACGGTTCATCACGGGTTCCGCTACACCCGCGAGGTGAAGGAATTGCCATCCCTTTCCCTGCAGGAGGGGGAGGTGGTGGCCCTGCTGGTCGCCCAGAAGGCCGCCGAACAATACCGCGGCACTCCCTTCGAGAAGGCGATCGGGACCGCTTTCACCAAGCTGATCGAGGGGCTTCCCTCGCGCGCGGAGATCTCCCTTCACGACCTGAGTCAGGCGCTTTCCTTCCGGCCTTCCGGTCCCCCCGCCAATGACCTCCATGCCTTCCGGACCCTCAGCTCCGCCCTCCTGGATTCCCATGAGGTTTCCTTCCTCTACCGGAAACCCGGCGACGGTGATCGGAACGAACGCCGTATCCAACCTTATCACATGGGCTGCATAGCCGGTCAGTGGTATCTGATCGGACTCGATCTCGGCCGCAAGTCGGTGAGGACCTTCGCGTTGGCCCGCATCACCCGGCCGAAGGACCTCCAGCGACGATTCGATCGTCCCAAGGACTTCTCCCTCGATGCCATGCTCGGGCAGAGTTTTTCCGCCTTTGAGTCGAAGAACGCGCAGAAAGTCAGGATCCTGCTCGATCCCATCGCCGCAGCCCTCGCTTCGGAACGGCGCTGGCACCCCTCCCAGAAGATCACCAGAAGAAAGGATGGATCCGCGGAGTTGTCGCTCAAGGTTGGGCTGGCCCCTGATCTGGAATCCTGGATCTTGGGTTGGGGACCGCGCGCCGAGGTGCTCGCGCCGGCCGCTCTTCGGCGCAGCATCGGAGCCGCACTCAAGAAAGCGGCGATGCGCTATCGGTGACGCGGCCACCGGTAGCGGCCATCGGTAGCGTCCAGTTCTTCCCGCACCAGCCACGATGCGATTTAATCAGCGTTTCCCTTGGTTCTTTCTTCCCCTTTGGAGGATTAGGCTTTAAGTTAATCTGCTTAAACCTCTTCCCTATGCGCATTTTAATCACCGGCGGCGCCGGATTTCTCGGTTCCCACCTCTGCGACCGCCTCATCGAGCAGGGCCACGACATCATCTGCCTCGACAACTTCTTTACCGGTCGCAAGGCCAACATTCAGCATCTCGTCGGCAATCCCCACTTCGAACTCGTCCGTCACGACGTGATCGACCCGTTCAAGTTCGAGGTCGATCGCATCTACAACCTCGCCTGCCCCGCTTCCCCTCCTCACTACCAGTATAACCCCATCAAGACGATGAAGACCTCCGTGGTCGGGGCTATCAACTGCCTCGGCCTCGCCAAGCGGGTCAAGGCACGTGTCTTCCAGGCCTCCACCTCCGAAGTTTACGGGGATCCCAACGTCCATCCCCAGCCCGAGGCCTACTGGGGCCATGTGAACCCCATCGGACTGCGTTCCTGCTACGACGAGGGGAAACGCGCCGCCGAGACCCTCTTCTTCGACTACCACCGCGAGAACGGCGTCGACATACGCGTCATCCGTATCTTCAACACCTACGGCCCCCGCATGCTTCCCGATGACGGCCGCGTCGTCTCCAACTTCATCGTCCAGGCACTTCAGGGCAAGGACCTCACCGTCTACGGAGAGGGCTCCCAGACCCGCTCCTTCTGCTATGTCGACGACCTCGTCGACGGCTTCATGCGCTTCATGGAGCAGGAGAAGATCGTCGGCCCCATGAACCTCGGCAACCCCGGGGAGTTCACCATGCTTCAGCTCGCCGAACTCGTCCTCAAGAAGGTCGGGGGCAAGAGCAAGATCACCCACCTCCCGCTTCCTTCCGACGATCCGAAGCAGCGCAGGCCCGACATCACCCTTGCCAAGGAAACCCTCGGCTGGGAACCCAAAGTCCCCCTCGAATCCGGCATCGAGAAGACCATCGCGTATTTCAAGGGCGCCCTCGCAAAGTAAGCGGGTCGTATCCCTCCTAGAAAAAATTCAGGTTTCAGGTTTCTAGTTTCATCCTTCCAATTTATGTCCACCACCATCTGCTGTCTCGGCGCCGGTTATGTCGGCGGTCCCACCATGGCCATGATCGCCGCCAAGTGCCCCGATATCCGGGTCACCGTCTGTGATCCCAACGAGAAGCGCATCGCCGCCTGGAATTCCGACGCGCTTCCCGTCTACGAGCCCGGCCTTCAGGAAGTCGTCGAATCCGCCCGCGGGAAGAACCTCTTCTTCTCCACCGATGTCCGCAAGGCCATCCGCGAATCGGACATCATCTTCGTCAGCGTCGGCACCCCGACCAAGACCTACGGAGTCGGCGCCGGCCGCGCCGCCGATCTCAAGTACATTGAGGCTGCTGCCCGCATGATCGCCGAGGAGGCCGTCGGCCCCAAGGTCATCGTCGAGAAGAGCACCATTCCCGTGAAGACCGCCGAGGCCATGCTCACCATCCTCCGGTCCAACTCCAAGAGCGGCACCTTCCAGGTCCTCTCCAATCCCGAGTTCCTCGCCGAGGGAACGGCCATCGACGATCTGAACAATCCCGACCGCGTCCTCATCGGCGGCGAGCAGACCCCCGAGGGACTGGCCGCCATCGAGAAAGTCGTCTCCATCTACGCTCGCTGGATCCCCCGCGAGAAGATCCTCACCACCAACCTCTGGTCCTCCGAGCTCTCCAAGCTCGTGGCCAATGCCTTCCTCGCCCAGCGCATCTCCTCGATCAATTCGATTTCCGCGCTCTGCGAGGCCACTGGGGCGGATGTCGACGAGGTCGCCCGCGCCATCGGCAAGGACTCGCGCATCGGACCCAAGTTCCTCAAGGCCTCCGTCGGCTACGGCGGCTCCTGCTTCCAGAAGGACATCCTGAACCTCACTTACCTCTGCCAGCACTTCGGCCTGCCCGAGGTCGCCGCCTACTGGGAGAGCGTGGTGAAGATCAACGACTGGCAGAAGGCACGCTTTAGCGGCCGCATCGTTCGCGACCTCTTCAACACCGTCAACGGCAAGCACATCGGCATCCTCGGATTCGCCTTCAAGAAGGACACCAACGACACCCGTGAGACAGCCGCGATCGCCGTCTGCCGCGACCTTCTAGCGGAAGGGGCCAAGGTCGTCGTCTACGATCCCCAGGTCGGGGAGGAGCAGATCCGTTCCGAGGTCCTTGGCACCGGAACCAACCCAAACCTCGTTGTCGTCAAGACCGCCATGGAAGCCTGCGAAGGAGCTCATGCCGTCGCCATCCTTACCGAGTGGGACGAGTTCAAGGATCTCGACTTCAAGAAGATTCACGAAGGCATGCTCAAGCCCGCCTTCCTCTTCGACGGTCGGAATATCCTGCCGCACGCCAAGCTCAAGGAGATCGGCTTCCGTGTCTTCGCCATCGGCAAGCCTGCGTAAACAAAGCTGGAACTTCTCGGCCGGAAGAGTCTACCACCTCATCATCGGCAGGGGGTTCAGGGGACGGTTCCAGAACTCCTTGCAGGTGATCCTCACAAGATTCCCGTGAAAGCCGAGATTGGGGAAGGCATCCTGAACCTCTTTCACGACAGCGCGGGGAAGACCGAATCGCCGGATCCCCATGGAGGCATCGACCCAATCCCCTTTGCGAAGCACCTCGACGAGCGGCCAAGGGGAGGTGGGTGCGGAGCGGAATCGGTGGTGAAGATCGATCATCATGGTGATCTCGGGAATCCATGACTCAAGTCCGCGTTCCCTCAGGTATGCTTGAGCCAAGTCGATCGAGGGGGCGAGGTAATCGATGACATCACCCGGCCACATTCCGAGATCATGAAAGCAGGCTGCCGTGACCAGCTTGGCCTCGTCATCGCCGCGGCAGTCATGGAAGGCAAAGCAGAAGTGGAGAACCCGGTAGACGTGGTTTTTGTAAGCCTCGTATTGGTCGCCGATGATTTCCGCGCGCGGTGAGAGAATCTCCTCGAGCAGAGGGATGTTCTTTTGAATCTGCAAGGCCATGTTGACGGCCCCTAGAATCCGATCGATCGGGCTTGGAATTTGCGAAGCAGCGGCTGATGCTCGGCGAGTTCCCCGGGAGTGAGGTGATCGATGAAGAGGATCCCGTGAAGGTGGTCGACTTCGTGCTGGGCGGCGCGTGAGAGGAGTCCCTCGGCCTCGAAGTCGAGGGTGCTGCCGTCGATGTCCTGGCAGACGATGCGGACACGGGCGGGACGCTCCACCTCGTCGTGGAGGCCTGGCATGCTCAGGCATCCCTCGACTTCCCGGGAACGTTCCCCGCCGACGGGATGGATCTCGGGGTTGATCATGACAAGCGGCATGAGGGATTCGAGTTCGAGTTCCCGTCCGTTCATCCAGGCGCGGCTGGGGCGGTCATCCTGGGCAGGGATGACATCGATGACCGCAAGCTGGATCGATCTGCCGACCTGATGCGCCGCAAGGCCGCAGCCATCCTCCTCGTACATGGTGACGATCATCTCCTCGGCAAGAGTGCGGATGGAGTCATCGATCTTCTCGATCCGGCGCCCCTTGCTGCGCAGTGCGGGGTGACCGTATTTGACCACCTCGAGCGGTTTGGTCCGCCGATCACCGCCCTTATTGCGGGAGCTCATTTGGAAACGGGTTTGGCGACCGCGGGGACGTTCTTGATGCCGGCTTCCTGGAGGGCGTCGAGCACGGAGACGACTGTTCCGAACGGAGCCTCCTTGTCGGCCTGCATGGTGATGGAGCAACCGGGATTGGATTTCTGGAGTTCCCTGATCGCCGAGGGGAGGCCGGGAGCGGTGACCGGTTTGCCATCGAGGGTGATCTGATCGGCCCCCTTGATCTGGAGCAGGACGGCTTTCTTGGGCTCGCTTGATGCGGTGGCAGCGCTCTTCGACTCGGGGAGGTTGATCTGAAGCTGGGGAAGTTTTTCCCGGAACGTCGTCGTGACGATGAAGAAGATCAGCAGGATGGCGAGAATGTCGATCAGCGAGACGATCGTGATTGAGGGCATCTTCCTGCGCTTGGTGTAAAATCGCATGACTAGGAAATGAAAAAGGATGAATGAACAATGAAAAAGGGAAAAACCGTATCAGGAGTTGGTGGTCACCGTATTCTTACCTGTTTTCCTGATTTCCAGATAAAAAAACTCTGAAAATTTGTGGCGGGGGTAGGATTTGAATCACATCCCGCATAGGCGGTATCATGAGCCTTTGTGGAGGATGGTTAAAAAGTCCCCATGGTTTTCTCAGTACATAGACTTGATACTGAGTCATCTGAAATTGGTGGCGGGGGTAGGATTTGAACCTACGACCTTCAGGTTATGAGCCTGACGAGCTACCGGGCTGCTCCACCCCGCGTCGAGAAAGTTAAAGGTATCAGCCTTCACGCCGCAGTCAAGCGGGCATTCTGCCAGCGATCTTCTGTAGTAGGCAGATCTTCTATCGCAGTCCGATCGCCTTGCGCAGGCGATCCATGACGGGCGCGGCGATCGTGGAGGCGCGTTCGCCTCCCTTGGCAAGGATGCGGTCGACCTCGGCGGGGTCGGAGGCAAATTCATCCCTCCGCTGACGCATCGGGGCGAAGTAATCGCGGACCGCCGAGAGGAGGCGCTTCTTGAAGTCGCCGTAGCCGATGCCTCCGGAGAGGAAATCGGCCTCCATAGCGGCATAGTCGGAGGGGGAGGCGACATGACGGTAGATGCCGAGGATCGCGGAGCCTTCCAGAGGTTTTGGCGATTCGACGGGTGTGGAGTCGGTCTGGATCCCCATGATCTTTTTCTTGAGGGCCCCCTCCTGGAGGAAGAGTTCCACGGTGTTGCCGTAGCTCTTGCTCATCTTGGCACCGTCGGTTCCCGGGATCGCGGCGGATTCGTCACGGATGAGCGGTTCTGGAAGCTTGAAGATCTCGCCGTAGAGTTCGTTGATCTTGACCGCGATGTCGCGGGTGACCTCGAGGTGCTGTTTCTGGTCCTTGCCGACGGGGACCACGTCGCTGTCGTAGGCCAGGATGTCGGCGGCCATGAGGACGGGGTAGGAGAAGAGGCCAAGCGAGGCATGGAGCCCCTTGGCGAGCTTGTCCTTGTAGGAGTGGCAGCGCTCCAGCAGGCCCATGGGAGTGACTGTGGAGAGGATCCAGGCGAGCTCGGGGATGCAGGCGATGTCGCTCTGGCGGAAGAGGCAGGCCTTGGCCGGATCGAGGCCGCAGGCAAGGAAGTCGATCGCCACCTCGCGCGAGTTGCGACGCAGTGCCTCGGGATCGCGGACCGTCGTGAGGGCGTGAAGGTCGGCGATGAAGTAGAGGGCCTCTCCCTTCTCCTGAAGTTCGATGGCCGCCTTCATCATGCCGAAGTAGTTGCCGAGGTGGGGAAGACCCGTCGGCTGGATGCCTGAGAGAATGCGCATGTGAGGAAAAGTGAAAAGTCAAAGGTGGAAAAGTGAAAAGGTTACAGGGTAAAAAGGTTAAGGAGTGAGGAGGATGGCATTTTTTTAACTTTTTAACGCTTCAACCCTTTTAACTTGTATCGTGGGTCAATACACCAGTTTTCGGTGAATCCAGATGCTCTGGAGGAGGCCGAGGCAGGCCATGGTGATGAGCAGGAAGGATCCCCCGTAGCTGACCAGAGGGAGGGGGAGTCCGGTGATCGGGGTCACGGCCACGGTCATCCCGATGTTCATGAAGGTGTGGGTGAAGAGCAGCATCACGATCCCCACGGACAGGAGTCGGCCAAGCTGATCCTGTGCCTGGGTGGCCACGTAGAGTCCGCAGAGAAGGAGCAGGGCGAAGGCCAAGATCAGGAGGAAGGCCCCCAGGAATCCGTGCTGCTCCCCGAAGACGGAGTAGATGAAGTCGGTGTGGACGATGGTACTCGGGAGGTAACCGAGTTCGTTGAGTGTGTTGGGAGCCTTGAATCCCTTGCCCCAGAATCCGGCGCTACCGATGGCGTTGAGCGACTGGTTGATGGTCCAACCCGCCCCCTGGGGATCCAGCGAGGGGTCGAGGAAGATGAGGATGCGGTCTTTCTGGTAGGGCTTGAGCCCGAAATTGACCACGACCGGCATCAGGGCCACGCCCATGAGGATCATGGTGACGAGGTAACGGACCTGGATACCAGCGGTGAAGAGCATGGCGAAGAGGACGGGGAGCCAGACCAGCGTTCCGCCAAGATAGGGCTGGATCAGGATCAGGACGCAGGGGATCGCCGTGATCCCGAGGCAGGTCAGGATTCGGAGCGCCGGGTGCATCTCCTCGGAACCGCTCAGGAATAATGCGAAGAGGAGGACGCCCCCGAAGATGGCCAACTGAGAGGGCTGGAAATTCCCAAAGCCGAGATTGAGCCAACTCCTGGCGCCGAAGACCTTCACCCCGATGAAGAAGACAAGGATCAACAGGATAACGCTAAGGATGTAGATGGGCACGGCGCCGATCCGGACCCATTGGTAGTCGTTGAAGGCGACGAAAAAGAAGACCGGGATGCAGATGAGCATCCAGCGGATCTGGCTGGCCCAGAACGGGGTGTCGCGCATCCAGGTGGCGCTGTAGATGGCGTAGATGCCGAAGGCGGAGAGCGCCAGCATCAGGATGAAGAGCGGCTTGTTGAGGGCGCGGAACTTGCGGGCGAGAAGAAGGGTGTTCATGAAAGGGTCAGGCCTCGATCCGTGGAACGGCGGCAAGCAGTTCGCGGGTGTAGGGATCCTCGGGGTGTTCGAGCACCCGGCGTGCATCGCCTGATTCGACGATCTTCCCGCGGTGCAGCACGATGACCGAGTCGCTGATGTGCTCGACCACGGCCAGGTCATGGGCGATGAAGAGCAGGGCGATGCCGAGTTCCTCCTGAAGATCCTGGAGCAGGTTCACGATCTGGGCCTGAACGCTGACGTCAAGGGCGCTCACCGGTTCGTCGCAGATCAGGAACTCCGGTTCGACTGCCAGGGCGCGGGCAATGCCGATGCGCTGACGCTGGCCGCCGCTGAACTCGTGCGGATGGCGTCCCATCATCTCCGGTTTCAGGCCGACACGGCTTAGGAGTGATGCGACGCGGTCGGCGCGTTGCGCGGCATTGAGTTCGCGGAAGTGGATCTCCAGCGCCTCCCCGATGATCGCTCCCACGGTCATCCGCGGATTAAGCGAGCCGAAGGGATCCTGAAAGATGTACTGGATCCGGCGGCGCAGGGGGCGGAACTGCTTCTCCGTCATCGGGAGGATCGATTCTCCTTTCCAGAGGACTTCGCCGGAGGTTGCAGGGATCAGCTTGACCAGCGTCCTGCCGATGGTCGTCTTGCCGCTCCCGCTCTCTCCCACAAGCCCGACGGTCTTGCCGGCGGGAACCATGAAGCTGACGCCGTCGACCGCCTTGAACACACCGGTCTGCCGGCGCAGCAGTCCACCGCGCACCGGGAAGTGAACCTTGAGGTCGCGGACCTCCAGAAGAGGTTTGGGAGTCGCGTCGCTCATTGGCGGCATCCTTTCTCCAGGATCGCGATGAAGGAAGGAGCGTCGGGTGCGCCGATGAGTTCCGACATCGAGGATGATTCCATGGAGACCCGCGACATCGCGCCGAGAATGCGGAGATACTCGTTATTGAGGGCTCCGGGAATCGCCGCCACAAAGACCAGGTGCACCTTTGTTTCCTGGTCTGGAATCACAATCCCTGCTTCGCTGCGTCCGGCCGCGATGACAAGATCGGAGACGCTTTCCGAGCGGCAGTGATGCAGGAAAGTGGCGGAGGGAGTCTCCCCAAGGGAGTTGTCGGGTATAGATGAGGCGAGGGTGGCCCTGAGTTTCTCCCAATCCTTCACCCGTTCATCCCCGCGGAGGGCCGCGAGGATCTCCTCCACGGCATCCCGGTGACCGGAGGACCTGAGTGAGAGGTTGATGTCCTTTGCGCGAAGGGAAGAGGCCAGAGTGCTCATCGGGTGGTCACACGTTGCTGCCGCTCCATTTGAGCTTCTGGCGGAGGATATCGGGGAAGGTGGTGCCGGGCATCATCGCGAGCGGCAGGGTCTGCGGGGAGAGGCGCAGGATGACCTGCTGGGAGGGATTGAGCGCGTGGGGCGCCCTTCCGTCGATGGAGACGAAGACTTCCTTGTTGCCGACCGAGCCGATCTCGACACCGCTCTTATCGGAGATCACCAGTGAACGGTTGCTGAGCACGTGGGGGCAGATCGGCGTGATGACGAGCGCCCCGCTGTCGGGCATCAGGATCGGGCCCCCTGCTGCGAGCGAGTAGGCGGTGGAGCCGGTGGGTGTCGCCACGATGAGTCCGTCCGCATGGTATTCGGTCAACGGGGCGCCGGAGACCGAAGCCTGAAGCTTCACGAGTTGGGAGCGCTCGCCGCGGCTGATGGTGACATCATTGAGGGCCCTCTCCAGCGGGGTGATTCCTTCCGGCCCCGCGATCTCCACGTCGAGGAGGCTGCGGTGGCTGAGCAGGTAGGTTCCGGAAAGGAGGGTATCGATCGCGCGGATGTATTCGTCGGAACCGACGCATGTCAGGAATCCGAGGGAGCCGATGTTGATGCCGAAGACCGGACGGATATGGCCTCCGGAGCGGTGGAGGGCGCGGAGGATGCTGCCATCCCCGCCCATGACCAGGAGGATGTCGCTCTGTTCGGCGAGGGCCGCTTCGTCGAGAGCGGAATCCTCTCCGATGAGGGCCGCCGTGGCCCGCTCGTAAAGGAAGCGGGCTCCGCGCACCGTCAGTTCCTTGGAAACGGCCCGGACAAGGGGTTCGGCCCCCTCCTTGCCTGCGTGGGCGATGAGTCCGATGATCATGAGGGAAGGGGGGCTGACGAGTCGCCTCGCCGCAGGAGCGCCAGGAACTCGATGTTGCCGGAGGTGCCGGGGAGGGGGGATTCGATCACGTTGTCAAAGCGGTGGCCGGCA
The DNA here is from genome assembly GCA_040380225.1 of Verrucomicrobiia bacterium. Taxonomy (GTDB): domain Bacteria; phylum Verrucomicrobiota; class Verrucomicrobiia; order Chthoniobacterales; family UBA6821; genus UBA6821. The sequence continues at coordinate 18,979 of JBEIJN010000015.1, forward strand.
TTCACGACCCAGGTACGGATGGCCTCGACGGCACGCTGACGGACGACGGGATCACGCACGATGCCCCCCTTGCCGATATCGGCGCGCGCGAGTTCGAACTGGGGTTTGATCAACACAATCATGACGCCCTCCGGGTGGAGCAACTCAAACGCGGCGGGCAGGATCTTCGTCAATGAAATAAAGCTCAGATCCCCGACGATCAGATCGAAGCGGCGATCGAAATCCGAGGAGTTCAGGTAGCGGGCATTGATCCCTTCACGGACCTCGACGCGGGGATCCTGCCGGAGGGACCAGGCGAGCTGGCCGCGGCCCACGTCGACCGCCGTGACATGGGATGCCCAGTGCTGGAGGAGGCAGTCGGTGAAGCCCCCCGTCGAGGATCCGAGGTCGAGGCACGACAAGCCGGTCGGATCGATCTCGAAGCCCGTCAGGGCACCCTCGAGTTTGTGGCCGCCGCGGCCGACATAGCGGTCGCGTCCGGTGATCAGGATCTCGCTCTCGGGGGAGACCTTGGTGCCTGCCTTGTCGGCGATCCTTCCACCCACGGTCACCTGACCCGCCAGGATGGCCCGCTGGGCCTTCTCCCGGGAATCGAAGTGGCCCGCTTCATGGAGGTGCTGGTCCAGCCTGAGCCGTGCGGTGGAGGCCGTCTTCATGACTCTCCACCTCCGAGCAGGAGAAGTTCCGCGGGTTTGTGAAGCAGGTGGTCGGGAGACATCGCCTCGAGTGCGGCTTTGGAATTGTATCCCCAGGTGACGGCCGCCATCCGGAGGCCGCTCTCCTTGGCCGCCTCGACGTCGCGTGTCTCGTCGCCTACATAGAGCGCATTGGCGGGGGCGACATTCTCCGCCTTGATGATTTTCTTCATCTGGGAGGCCTTGCCGAAGAGTTTGGAGGAGGTCCGGACGAAGTGAAAGTAGGGGAGGTCGTGCCTGCTCAGGAAGGCGGCGACGTTGCTCTCGGAGTTGGAGGTGAGGATTCCGATGCGGTGGCCGCGACCATGGAGCCGTGCAAGGACTTCGGGCATTCCCTCGATGGGATTCACCGATTCGATCCGCTCGTGGAGAAGTTGAAGCCCTCTCTTGGCGATCCTCGGGACGCGCCAGTTGCTGATCCCGAGATGGCGGATGAATTGTCGTGTCCCCATGGCGCGCGCCGCCTCGAGTTCCTCGCGGGGTAGATGCTTGAAGCGGAACTCGGCGGCGAGGTCGTTGAGGATGCCGTGGGAGATCTCGAGGGTGTCGGCCACCGTCCCGTCAAAATCAAAGAGAAGAAGCTCCGGAGGATTCCCGGAATTGCTTCCGGAAGGATGGGACTCCCCGGAGGAGGGATGCGGGGAGTGGTTCATTGCGGGTGTGAAAAGTCAGGAAATCAATGATGCCAGGTCGGAGGGGAGTTCCATCTCGCCCTTGAACTTGTGCTCCTCGGGCTCGAGTCCGAAATGCGCGGAGACAAGCTCCCTGATCCGTTCCATGTCCGAATCCTGAAGCGGCGGGCACTCCGGGGTCGCGGCGAATTCACGGATCTGCTCCTCGTTGTAGATGTTGGGGAGGATGGAGAGGGTGCGCGGATCCCGGAGCAGCCAGAGCATGGCGGCCTGACCGAGCGTCCTGTCGGGACGCTCCAGGAAGCGGAGCTGGTCGATTTTCTTCACCCCGTTGATGAGCCAGCTTCTCGGGCGATGGTTGCGGTGATCGTTCGGGGGGAAGACGGTGTCGGCCGTGTATTTGCCCTCGAGCATTCCCGAGGAGTGGGGAACTCGGATCAGGAACTTTGTCGGGGCGCCGGTCGCCTCGGCGATCCTGTGAAGATCCGATCCGGGATTCTGCTCAAGAAGGTTGTAGATGTGCTGGACGACATCGGGCTTCCTCCGGGCGATGGCCGAGGCTCCCTCGCCGATCCAGCCGATCGCGGGGCCCAGCGCGATGCCGCCGTGGCGGAATTTTCCCTCGGCGCGGAGGTCCTCCATGAGTTCCCAGAGGGAATCGTCGAGGACCTGCTCCTCGCGGATGTTGTGAAGCTGGAGGATGTCGATGTGATCGGTGCCGAGTCGCTGGAGGGCGGCCTCGACGGCATGGCGGATCCCCTTGGGGGAGAAATCCTGGGGGATTTCCCTCTGTCCGCGGCGACCATCCCCGTGGTTCACGAAATCATATCCCACCTTGGTCGCCACGACGATGCGCTCCCGCTCCTTGCCGGGGAAGGCCTTGGCGATGAGTTCCTCGCTGCGTCCGTTGCCGTAGGTGTCGGCCGCGTCGAAGAGATTGATCCCAAGGTCGGCGGCCAGACGCATGAGCCGGACTGCCTCCTCGTCGGTGTAAGTGCCCCACCATCCGGTGGAGACGGTCCAGAGTCCGAAACCGATTTCACTGATCTTCAGGTCTGATCCCTGCAGGGTGCGATACTTCATGTTGGTAAGATCCTAACAGGAGCGGGGTGGACAATCCAAGCCCCGTGACTTGCCGGGGAAATTGGAACAGGGTTTGCTTCTGGCATGGGATGCTGTGTTTAATCGGGAGATTGCCCAGTCTAAGGGAAAATCTCTCAGGACACGGCTTCACAGCACTCTTTGACCAAAAGACATTCCAGCCAGCACCATGACCCAACCAGCCGAATTCCACTCGACTCTCGACACCTCCGTCCAGGGTCTCAAGACCCTGATCGAGAACCAGCTCAAGTTCAGCCTCGCCCGGGATACCAAGACGGCCTCCAAGCGTGACTGGTGGCTGGCCACCTCCAAGGCGGTCCAGTGCGTGATCATCGAGCGCCTGATGGCCACCCAGACCAAGCACAGGAACGACAACGTGAAGAGGCTCTACTACCTCTCCCTGGAGTTCCTGATGGGGCGCCTCTACATCAACAGCTTCCAGAGCGCCGATGTCTACCGGAACATGAGCCAGGCGATCCGGGAACTCGGCCTCGACATCGACGAACTCCGCGAGGAGGAGTACGACATGGGCCTCGGCAACGGCGGCCTTGGCCGTCTGGCGGCCTGCTTCCTCGACTCGCTGGCGACCCTTGACCTGCCGGCGATCGGATACGGCATCCATTACCAGTACGGTCTCTTCAGGCAGGAGTTCCGCAACGGCTACCAGGTGGAGCTTCCCGACGACTGGATGAAATACGGCACACCGTGGGAGATCGTCCGCCCCGAGCACACCACCGAGATCGAACTCTACGGAGTGGTCGAGAATGTCTTCGACACGGTCGGCAACTACGTGCCGAAGTGGACCGGGACGAAGAAACTCATCGGCATTCCCTACGACATTCCCATTCCGGGTTACGGGACGACGACCGTGAACTTCCTGAGGCTCTGGTCCTCCAAGGCGGCTGAGGATTTCAACTTCGAGGCCTTCAACCGTGGCGGCTACGACGAAGCGGTGCGCGACAAGAACTCCAGCGAGACCGTTTCCAAGGTGCTCTATCCCAATGACAACACCGAGAGCGGCAAGGAACTGCGCCTCATCCAGCAGTATTTCTTCGTCGCCTGCTCGCTCAAGGACATCATCCGGCGGTTCCGGAGGAGCAACGAGAATTGGGAGGAATTCCCGGAGAAGGCCACGATCCAGCTCAACGACACCCATCCCGCCATCGCCGTCATCGAACTTCAGAGACTCCTTCACGACGTCTACGGACTGCCCTGGGAGAAGGCCTGGTCGATCGTCACGCGAACCTTTGCCTACACGAACCACACGCTGCTTCCCGAGGCGCTCGAGAAGTGGAGCGTCGGACTCTTCCACAAGGTGCTTCCGCGTCACCTGCAGATCATTTTCGAGGCCAACAAGCGCTTCCTCACCGAGGTAGAGAGTATGTGGCCCGGCGATGTCGAGAAGGTCCGCAAACTCTCCCTCATCGAGGAGGGTGATCACCAGATGGTCCGCATGGCCAATCTCGCCGTCATCGGCAGCCATTCCGTCAACGGCGTCGCCGCCCTCCACACCCGTCTCCTCAAGAGCGATCTCTTCCCCGAGTTCGACGCGCTCTACCCCGGGAAGTTCAACAACAAGACCAACGGCATCACCCCGCGCCGATGGCTTCTGGCCTGCAATCCCCGCCTCAGCGACCTGATCACCTCCAAGATCGGCCATGGTTGGGAGCGCAATCTCGACGAACTCCGCGGTCTGGAGGCCTATGCCAAGGATCCCGAATTCCAGAGGCAGTTCATGGAGGTGAAGCACGCCAACAAGGTGGATCTCGCCCGCATCATCAGGCAGGAGTGCGGCGTCGAGGTCGATCCCTCGGCCCTCTTCGACGTCCAGATCAAGCGCCTTCACGAGTACAAGCGCCAGCATCTCAATCTCCTCCACATCCTAGCGCTCTACCGGAGGCTCCTGCAGGATCCCGATCTCGACATCTGCCCCCGCGTCTTCATCTTCGGGGCCAAGGCGGCTCCCGGCTACGACCTAGCCAAGAACATCATCAAGGCGATCAACGCCGTCGGAGAGAAGATCAACAACGATCCCCGCATCGAGGGGAAGCTGAAGGTCGTCTTCCTGCCGAACTACCGCGTCTCGCTCGCACAGAAGATCGTGCCGGCCGCCGATCTCTCCGAGCAGATCTCGACCGCCGGCAAGGAGGCTTCCGGAACCGGGAACATGAAGCTCTCGCTCAACGGGGCGCTGACGATCGGCACGCTCGACGGGGCCAACGTCGAGATCCGCGAGGAGGTCGGCGAGGAGAACATCTTCATCTTCGGCATGACCGTCGAGGAGGTGGAGGCCCTCTGGAAGAAGGGTTACAATCCCCAGGAATTCCTCTCGACCCACGATGAACTGCGCGCCGTGGTCGACTGGGTCGGATCGAACTACTTCACCCCCGACGAGCCCGCCGGGGTCTTCAACATGCTCCGCGACAATCTCGTCCATCACGATCCTTTCCTCTGCCTGCCGGATTTCCGTTCCTACAGCGATGCCCAGCAGCGAGTCGACGCGGCCTTCCGTGACAAGGCCCGATGGGCCGAGATGGCGATCCTCAACACGGCCCGCATGGGGAAATTCTCCAGCGACCGCACCATCGCCGAGTATGCCCGCGAGATCTGGCAACTCGACCCGGTGAAGATCTAGGGAACCGCTGATTAAATCCCATGAGGGCCGCTGAAGAACATTTGCTGATTTTTGAAGGCGCGAGTGCTGGGCGATACCCGAAGCGGTCTCGCCCGAGCGAGCAACGCCAAAAAAATCGACAAATGGCTTCAGCCCTCCGGGTTGCGGAGATAACCGGCCGGGGGCTGTGTTGGCTTGGCACTTACAGCCCACTGCGGGGATGCTCGCGCCAAGCCGCCTTACCCGCGGCCCATTCTTTCCGCAACGGCCTCTATGCGATTTAATCAGCGTTTCCCTAACAAACCCTCCGCGCCATGGTGATCATTGTCGGAGCCGGTCTTGCCGGTCTGGCCTGCGCCAACCGGTTGCAGGAAGCCGGTCTCGACTGGCTCCTGCTCGAGGCCGAGGAGCAACCCGGTGGCCGTGTCGCCACCGAGGTGACTCCGGAGGGGTTCCTTCTCGACCGGGGATTCCAGGTCCTGCTCGACTCCTATCCGACGGCACGGCGGCTGCTCGATCTGACCGCGCTGCAGCCGCGTTATTTCGATAGCGGGGCGCTGATGGTGGGCGAGGGGAGAGTGGAGCGGCTCCTCAACCCACTCCGCCATCCGGAGGGATTACTCCCCGCGATCACGGGAAAATCCTTCTCGCTCCGCGAAAAGGCATCGTTGGCCATGTATGCGGCGTTCCAGATCCTTCGTTCCGACGAGGATTTGCTTGGCAGGGAAACCGGACGCTCGGCCATGGAGGAACTGCGGCGTCTGGGGCTCGATGGCGCAGTTTTGGAAAAATTCCTGAGACCCTTCTTCGCCGGGGTCTTCCTCGACAATGATCTCGGAACGGATTCCTCGATCCTCCGCTACGATCTCAAGAAGTTCGTTCTGGGACGCGCCCTGCTTCCCGCCAAGGGAATGGGTGAGATCCCGAGCCAGCTGGCCTCAAGACTCCCTTGGAGTTGCCAATGCTACGGGGCACATGTCGCATCCCTCGAGATGAGCGGGGGAAAGGTCTCGGCCGTACGACTCGCTTCCGGTGACAGGATCGAATGCAGTACCCTGATCCTTGCCACCGGGGAGCCCGCCACCCGCTCTCTGCTGGGATTGCCTTCGGACGGAGGGCGTTCGTGGAGCGAGGTCACCACGATCTATTTCACGGGCGAGGATCCCCTGTACGAGGGTGCTCTGCTGGTTCTTCCCGAGGGTAAGGATCGACTGGTGCGGCATTTCACCGATCTCACGAATACGGCGCCCGAATACGCGCCCCCGGGAAGGCGCCTCCTCTCCGCGACCATTCTCAAGTCGCACGAACTTGATCAGGCCGGACTGATCCGCCATGCCCGGGAGGAGATCACGGCGATCTTTCCAGCCTTCGCCGGATGGGAATTTCTCAAGGAGGTGCGTGTCCGTCACGCGCTTCCCTCCCAACAAAGTGGCTTCAGTGCCCTGCAACTCTCACGGCGACAGGGGGCCAATCTCTGGCTTGCCGGGGATCAGGTCGCCCATGCCAGCATCGATTCCGCGCTGGCCAGCGGTCTCCTCGCGGCGGATGAAGTGCTCGCGCAGGCCCCGGTGATCTGAAGGAACATAGGTTAGATGGGCTCCTCGCTGTTTTCAGTGGGTTGATTGAATGATGAAGTTTTCACGCAACGGGCGCAAAGGTCGCGAAGGTAGGATCAAAGAGTAGCGCCCGATGAAACAGAAAAGAGAAACAACTCTGTTTTTATGCAAGCTCTTGAAAAGCGATCCTTGAAAAGCTTCAGCGACGTGGAAGCCCTCTTTGCGATCGTTGCGTCCTTTGCGTGAAACTCATTCCGTGTCTTTTCCGGAACATTTCCCCACTCCCAATAGCGAGGAGCCGATTTGAAGGTGGGATGGTCCGCTGAAACGGGCTACGACGAACGAAGCCGTTGGGATGTGGATTGCCTCGATCGATGCGAATCCGATACGCTCGCGTGATGGCATCCAAGAATTCCGCAAAAACCAAGAAACCCGCCAAAGTGAGTTCAAAGCCCACCCCGCTCGTAGGCGTCGTGATGGGGAGCAAGAGTGACTGGGAGACCATGGGGCATGCCGTCGCCCTGCTTGAGGAGTTCGGGGTGCCTTGCGAATACCGGGTAGTCTCCGCCCACAGGATGCCCGATGCCATGGCCACATACGCCAAGGAAGCCGAGGAGAGTGGCCTTCATGCCATCATCGCCGGGGCGGGAGGTGCCGCCCATCTGCCGGGCATGATCGCCGCCCAGACCACCGTTCCCGTACTCGGGGTGCCTGTGAAAAGCCGCACCATGGAGGGATTCGACTCCCTGCTCTCCATTGTCCAGATGCCTGCTGGTATTCCGGTCGCCACCTTCGCCATCGGCGAGGCCGGTGCCAAGAACGCGGCCCTCTTCGCCATCTCACAGTTGGCGCTCCTGCATCCGGGGCTGGCTCTCCGGTTGAAGAAATTCCGAAGCACCCAGACCAAGGCCGCCTCGGAAAGCCGACTGGAACCCCCAAAGAAACTCCGCCGCTCGCGTTGATCGGACGTTGTATTCCACGACATTGAGTGCGCGGACTCTGAGAGGTGAGGAGGGGGTTGAAGAATCCGCGGAGATTCTCCGGAGCGGTGGAGTTGTGGGGTTGCCCACCGAGACTGTCTACGGCCTTGCGGCTGATGTCTTCCAGCCCTTGGCTGTTGCCCGGATCTTTGAGGCCAAGGGGCGCCCCCTGACCGACCCCTTGATCGTCCATCTTCCGGAAGTCGGATGGTTGGATCGGGTTGTCCGGTTTACTTCTTTGGAGCAGCGGAATCTGGTGGGAAGTCTGGCCTCCGCCTTTTGGCCTGGCCCCTTGACCCTGATTCTTCCCAAGCATCCCGAAGTTCCCGATCTGGTCACGGCTGGTTCCGAGACCATTGCCGTTCGAGTCACTTCCCATCCGCTCTTCCAGAAGGTCCTGCGTCGGCTTGGTTCTCCATTGGCTGCCCCGAGTGCGAACCGATTCGGGAGAATCAGTCCGGTCACGGCTCAAGATGTCCAATCTGAACTTAGTGAAGTTATTCCATTGATCCTTGATGGGGGGCGTTGCACCCATGGATTGGAATCGACGATCCTCTCCGTGACAGGTGATGCGATGGAGATCCTGCGCCCAGGACCTATTACTGAAGGTGATCTGAATCAATATGGACATATTGTTCGGCTGGGTGGGCGTGGGGATCTTGTGAATACACCGGGAAGTCTTCCCGGTCATTACGCTCCAAATAAGGAACTTGTTATCTTGGAATCGGACATCAAAAAGGTTCTTCCCAAGGCCAATACTGCTCTTCTGGCATTTCGCGAACCTCTGCCGGAAATCGCCTCCCGCTTCGCAAAGGTGATCGTCCTGAGTCCATCCGGTGATCTCAGGGAGGCCGCTGCCAATTTCTATGCTGCTCTTAGGGAGTTTGATAAGAGTGAAGTGGACATGATGGTGGCGGAATCGCTTCCCGAAGAGGGGATCGGTGTGGCAATCATGGATCGCCTGCGCCGAGCAAGTTATGGATCCAAACATGGAACCGGACATCAATCATGAGTGAAGACCGTTTGAACACCAAGGCCGCCGGGGTGGTTGCCGGTGCCGTGATGCTGAGCCGTCTGCTCGGTCTGGCCCGTGAGTTGATCTTTGCAGGACTCTTCGGGGCGGGCCGGGGCATGGATGCCTTCCTGACCGCTTTTCGGGCACCTAACTTACTTCGTGATCTTTTTGCAGAGGGGGCTCTTTCCACGGCATTTGTGACCGTTTTCTCCCAGCGTATTGCCACGGAGGGGGAGGGGTCGGCTTGGAGGTTGGCCTCCAAGATGGCGACCCTTACCACGGTTTTTATGAGCCTCCTCTCGCTGCTCGGGGTGATCTTCGCCGCGGAGTTGATCGGCTTCCTTGCACCCGGATTCCCCGCCGAGAAAGCCTCCCTGACAATCCAGCTCACCCGGATCATGTATCCCTTCATCCTGCTGGTCTCCCTGGCCGCCTTGGTGATGGGGATGCTCAATGCGGTCAATCGCTTCACCGCTCCCGCCCTGGCCTCGAGTTTCTTCAACATCGGATCCATCGCCGGGGGTGTCGCCTTCGGATGGCTGATCGATCCTGCCTTCGGTGAACGGGCCCTGATCGGTCTCTCCCTCGGGACGCTGCTCGGCGGGCTCCTTCAGCTCGGCGTCCAGTTGCCGGGGCTGCGGCAGGCGGGCTTCCGCTTCGTGATGGATTTCAACTGGCGCGATCCCGGCGTCCGACGGGTCTTGATCCTCATGCTTCCGGCTGTCATCGCCGCGAGCGCCGTCCAGATCAACGTCATGGTGAACAGCATCTTCGCCTCCTACCTGGGGGATGGTCCCGTCAGCTGGCTCTCCTATGCCTTCCGCCTCATGCAGTTGCCGCTCGGTGTCTTCGGCGTGGCCGTGGCCACGGTAACGCTTCCCGTTGTCTCGCGGGCATCGGCTCTTGGAGACATGGGCCGTTTCCGATCCACCCTCGCCAAGGCGATGCGTCTGGCGGTTTTCCTGACGCTCCCCTCGGCTGTCGGCCTGATCGTTCTGGCCGAACCGATCATCGCCCTGATCTACCAGCGGGGGAAGTTCCTCGACACGGACTCCCTCCACACGGCCGAGGCACTCCAGTTCTATGCGATCGGGTTGGTCGGTTACTCCTGCATCAAGGTCCTCTCGCCCGCCTTCTACGCCATCGACCGGAAGTGGACACCGATGACCGTGAGTTTTTGCTCCATCGGGCTGAACCTCGGTCTCAATTGGCTCTTCATTTTCAAACTCGGCATGGGGCACCGGGGACTGGCCCTCTCCACCGCGATCGCCGCCACGGTGAACTTCGTTCTGCTCTATCTCTTCATGACCCGGGTCTCCGGATCGCTGGAGTCGAAGGCGATGGCCTCCACTCTTGGACGTTGCCTGCTGGCGGCCATTCCAATCGGATTGATCGGATGGGCGACGCATCCTTGGATCGTTTCGCTGGGCCATGCCTCCGTCATCCTGCGCGCCGGAGCGCTCTTCACCGTCATCGGCTTGGCGGTGGTGACCTTCCTGCTGGCGAGTTGGATGCTGAAGATCGAGGGCTTCAACGAATTCCTCGGGATCGTCAGGAGGAAATTGGGATCAAGGAGCTAGGAGCTAGGAGTTGGGAGCTATGTCTGTTAGCCAAGCTATTTCCTAGCTGCCATCTTCTATCTGCCAACTCCCAATCACTCCCGGTCGACGCTGAACTTGCCGGGGCCGATCAGCAGGAGAGACAGGAAGACGGATCCAAGTTCGATGGCGTGCGAGGCGATCTGCCACTTCTCGAAGAGATCGCCGGGGGTCGTGTTGAAATGCATGACCGTGGCCACCGCCATCGTGACGAGTAGGAAAAGGCGGGCAGGTCGGAAGCAGAAGCCGATCAGCAGGAGGAAACCGCCGACTGATTCCGAGAGAGCCGCCATGAGTCCCCAGAAGATGGGGTAGGCCCCCATTCCCACGAACTGCATCGACTTGCCGAGCTTGATCTAGAGTTCAGGTCCGGCCGCCGCTGCCAGATCGTGCATGCCCCTGATGTCAGCTTTGGGATTGCCATCTTCGCAGGGCGATTCCTAGGATTCGTAATGCTTAAACAGCGCTTGATCGTGATTCTGCTTTTTGGGTTGCTGGCCGGAGGCTGCGGCAAAAAGAACGGCAATCCGGCTCCACAAGAGTCCCTATCCACTCGCAAGGGGATCGAGGAACAGCGACTCAGGATAGTGGTTCCGACCGACTATCTCCCAAGCTCGGTCATCGCCCTCTTTGAGAAAGAAACCGGGATCAAGGTCACCGCCACGACGATTCAAAGTTCGTGGGAGGGACTTCCCTCCCTGATCAGTTCCCCGGGCCTTGACGATCTTTTCATCCTCGACGAGGACTCAATCAGCCTACTTGTCAAAGAGGGCTTTCTGGAGCCGATCGATCACAATGCGATTCCGAATCTGGCCAATCTGGATCCGAAGTTCCTGAATCTGTTCTTTGATCCCGGCAACAGATTTTCCGTTCCGTATTTTGCCAGTTACCTCGGTATCCTGATCAACACGGAATTGGTCGATTCCAAGATAAAGAATTTTAAGGACGTCTTCGCCCCTTCCTTCAGTCAGAAAATTTTCTGTGTAAACTCTCCGGATGATCTGGTCCAGATCGCCTGGTTCTCCCAAAAGGGGAGTGTCCTTCAAAAGATCACTTATTCCGATCTGGAGAAGATACAGCCTCTGATTTCCAAGTGGCTGGGGAGTGTCAGGTATCTGAACAATGCCAACCCTGGACCGCTGTTCGAATCGGGGGATGTGTCGCTGGGAATCGTCTGGAGCGGATTCGCCGCTCGTCTTCTCGACTCCAATCCCAAGTATCGCTGGGTTATTCCCGAGGGGCCGCGTCGTGTCGGACTCGACTCCCTTGCAATCGCTAAGTCCTGCCTTCACAAGGAGCAGGCGGAGGCATTCATCAATTTCCTGCTCCGTCCCGATGTGAGCAGGATCATCTCGAAGACCTACGGGTATTATAATCCGAATCTCGCCGCCAGAAAACTGCTCTCCCAAGAGGAGATGAAAAACCCGGCCTCATATCCCCCGTTCAACATTTCGGATTTCCTCATGGTCGACGAGGATAGCGCTAGGGAGCTCCTCATGCTCGACGAGTGGTTTCATCAGACCCTGAGGGCGTCGGAAAAAACCGCCAAGTAAGGCAAACTCATGAGCAGACGCACCCGCTCCTCCTCCAAGCTGACCTCGCTCTGGCTGCTGATTCTCGCAGCCGGAATCTGCGCGGGAGGATACTATTTTCTTTCCTCTGGAAAAGGTCCACTGAGGACCGCCCAAGAACTGGATGCCGTTTTGTACGCATCCAGTGCCGGAACCCTTCGCGGCAACACCTACAAGCTCGACGCCCACGTCGACAACATGATTGCCGTCTCCCCCGCGGAGGGTCGCCTCATCTCCGTGAGAGTGAAGGAGGGCTCAGCCATCCTGCCACTGCTCGTGACCAAGGAGTTCAACTCGATCAATCTGCAAAAGGAGCAGCATTACCTCTTCCTCGTGGAAGTCGGTGACAAGGGACTCCTTCACACCAAACTGGTCAACAAACCATGAAGCGCCTTTTCCTTGTCCTGCTGATTGCGCCGGTAATCCTCTGCGCCGGGGAGCCCGCCCCGGCCTCCTCTTCCGGGGGTTCATCACCCACCTTCATGGACTCACTCGGCATCGGTAAGCCCGGGGTCGATGCCGCCAATGAAATCATCTCATGGAATGGCCAGAACTGGAATGTCTCCAACAACAGGCTCTTTGAGTCCCAGTTCCAGGAGTATCTGAGCGCACCTGAGGCAAGCGATGTCACGATCGTCGCCTACGGGAAGACCCTCGTGCAGATCCGCGAACTCCTCTCGCCTGGCAAGGTCTCCCCGCAGGGAATCGACGAGGCCTTCCGCCTTCTCACCGTTGCATCCGGCTTCGAGATGGACGCAAAGCTCTCGCAGGTCATCGCAAGCCAGGTCTTCATGTCCTGGAAGTCGCAGCAAAACACCCTCCACATGCAGGCCGCCGGCCAGTCGCTCCAGCAGGAACGCAACCGCCTCGAGTGGAACCTCAAGCAGGTGACCAAGAGCACGGGTCTCGATGCCGTTGGTGGGGTCAACAGAAGCGGCAACGCCTCCGCCCGCCAGTCCATTGAGGGCGCGGAGATCCAGCCGATCACAACACGCCTCGTCGAGATCGAGACCCTGATCAAGAAGAACGACCTCAACCAGCAGTACACCGGCGAGCAGGCGCGCCTGGATTTCCAGGTACTCATCACCCAGCTCTTCCTGCAGAGGCGCTTCGAGCACGTGCAGATCGCGGTCGATTTCTACCGCTGCGTCTTCAGCGCCAGCACTGGGCAGGTGAAGCTCGGGGAGGAAGCCATGAACCTCTTTGCCAAGACCACCGGGGGATCACCCACGCTTGCCACCATCGATTCGGCAGCCAGCGAGGCGATCCAGAAAGTGAAGACGGGTCTTCGCTCCTTCGAGGTGATGCTTGCCAACCGCCAGCTCCAGAGCGCTACCAAGCGGCTCGCCGAGACCTTCATGATCGGTCAGAACCTCCCCTCCATGCAGCTTGAGCCGATGGAGCAGAAGCAGAGGATCCTCACCTTCGTCCAGACCACCAATCTCCTGCTCAGCGCCATCGAGGTGAAGGACTACGCCTCCGCCGAGACCGCCGTGCAGCAGCTTCGCACCACCGCCACCGACTTCGACGCCACCAAGCCGAACGCCGCCATTCAGACCTCCAAGGTCGCGGCAGAGATGCATCTGGCCAAGGCCCGCAACGCCGCAGTCGCCGGAGACAAACAGGGACTGGAGCGCGAGCTGCAGGCTGCCGCCGAGATCTGGCCCACCAACCCGCAACTCAAGGAACTCTCCGCCAAGATCTTTGCGCAGGCCGACGTGGCGGCTCAGGCACTGGCCGATTTCGACCGGCTCAACAGCCAGAAGAACTACCGCCAGATCTACGACGACAAGCTCCGCTTCATCGCCGCGACGGCGATGTATCCCGACAAGCAGAATGCGCTCAAGAAGGTCCTCGACGACATGGTCGAGATCGAGACTGCCATCCAGCGTTCCATCGAGATCCAGAAGCGCGGTGACAATGCCGGCGCCTGGGAGTCGATCGAGATCGTGGCCCGCTCCTTCCCCGACGACACCAAGCTCAACCAGTTCCGTGCCGACCTCACCCTCAAGGCCGCCACTTTTGTCAACCTCATCAAGAATGCCGAGCAGTACGACAAGGATGGCGAACCAGCCTGCGCTCTCACCGCGTATCTTGAGGCGCAGAGGATTTATCCCTACAGTAGCTTCGCCAAGGAGGGGATCATACGACTCTCCAAGCAGATCCTGCCCGATTCCCAGTAGGTTCGCAATAATCCGATAGATCATCCTGTCTTACAGATAAAATACATAATGAAGAATTGCATTCTCCCGGTCGCCGTCATCCTGTTCCTTGCTGCCATCAGCGTGCACGCGACCCCAAAAACATCCCCTTATACAATGCTTGGCATAGGTCTTGAAAAGCCGTTGGTCACCATCGAGACCGTTCCCGTCGACAACCCCGGGAATACCAAAGACAAGAAGACGGGATACGGCGCCGTCTCGAATGAATTTGCCATAGGTAAGTACGACGTGACCGTTGCGCAATACACGGCTTTCCTGAATGCCAAGGCCGACGTCCCTCCCGACGCGGTCATCGAAAAACTCTGGTGCATTGAGATGACGGGTTTTAGCAAGTCGGGAAAAGCGGAAAAGCCGGGTCCGCTGATCAACCGAAAGGGATCTGGTACGGCCGCTGATCCCTACAAATACGAGGTTGCGATCACGCCGGATTGGGGCACGCGTTCGGGGGATCGTCCGATCTGCTGGGTCACTTGGTTTGATGCGGCGCGCTTCGCCAACTGGATCAACAACGGAGCCACCAAGGCCGCTGACACAGAGACGGGTGCCTATACGCTCCCCAATTACATGGCCGAAGGGATCGTGATGAAGAATCTCGCCGCCCATTGGTGGATTCCGAGCGAGGACGAGTGGTACAAGGCCGCCTACTACGATCCCATGATGCCGGGTGGAGGCGACTACCACCTCTACCCCACCAGAAGCGACGATGTCCCCCGCATGACCAAGCCGCCGGGGCCCGCGAATTCCGCAAATTTCAATAATTTCAATTCCAAGAAGGGCAACGTGCTGACGCCCGTGGGAGCCTATAACACCAGCGCGAGTTATTACGGCACCTTTGACCAAGGGGGGAACCTCTGGCAGTGGACCGACGGAGTCTACCACTCCAACAGGATTGTCCGCGGAGGCTCCTTCAGTTATGGGATTACCCCGCTTAGGAAGACCATCCGTCGTGATTATCAGCCTGGTTTTTATGAGGATGATGACACCGGATTTCGACTGGCCACCAAGAAGACCAACTAACGTTCAGAGCATCACCCCATGAGAGCCCTTTTCCAACCCCTTCTTCAGGCCCGACGACTCCTCATCATCGGATTATTGGCCATGCTCGGCACGGCTGAAGCCACGACCAACAACCAACCCCTCGTAACCATCGAGACGGTTCCTGTTGGCAATCCCAACAATCTCAAGGATCCGCAGACCGGCCTTGGTGCCGTTCCTTACGATTACGCGATCGGGAAATACGTCGTGACGGTCGGTCAGTATGTCACCTTCCTCAATGCTAAGGCCACGGTGACGACGAATCCGGCCCTTATCAATCTCTGGAACGAGGATATGGAAAAACCCGCTAACTATGTTTCTGCAGGATTCATCAAGCGTGTGGGTAGCGGCACCCAGTCAGACCCTTACATCTATACTGAGATAGCTGATCCCGCCCTCGGCACCAATTCCTCAAACCGTGCCATCTGTAATATCAGCTGGTTCTCCGCGGCACGCTTTGCCAACTGGATGAACAACGGCGCCACTATTCTGGCGGATACTGAGTCCGGTGCCTACGCCCTACAGAACGCCACCTCCGGAGTTTTCCTGAAGGAGAAAAACGCTACCTGGTGGATTCCCAGCGAGGACGAGTGGTACAAGGCCGCCTACTACGACCCGACCAAATCGACCACGGGGGGGTATCACACCTATCCGTTCAGGAGTGATTCCGAACCCAAGAAGGAAGTCCCGCCTGGTGGCGTGAACTCCGCGAATTACGACGGCATCATGCCTGATAAGCGGAAGATCACACCCGTGGGCGCTTACACCCAGAGCAAAAGCTACTATGGCACTTTTGATCAGGGAGGACTTGTCTGGCAGTGGAACGACGAAGTTTACTCAGACCAACTTGGCAAGCCGCTGAACCGTGGAATGCGTGGAGCCTCGTGGAGCCTCGGTATGCTCAACATCTCCAAACTCAGTCCCCGAGACTATCCTCCCAGCTATGAGGATGATGACTCGGGATTCCGACTTGCCTGCAATCTGCAAGCGGCTTCAAATCCCTCATCCAAAAATATCCCGCCTGTTTCCAAGTAGGGGCGCGCAAGGGATATTACTTGCTCATAACCCGATCCAACCGATGAAACAACATCTCCCGCGCCTCCTGCTCGCGGCAGTACGCTTACTTACACCTGAGCTACGTGCTAGGATCCCGACGACTGCAACCACCGATCAGCACGAAGACATCATTGGGGGCAACCGCCAGAACGAATAGGCCCACCCTGTAAAGGTCGAAAAGACCCCTTGTATCGACGTCCTAGCACAGAAAAATAGCAACGCTTCAAGCAAGTAGTCCTCCCGGGGGGATGCATGAATGGGATGTATTTTAATGAAGCAAGAAGGTTGCAGCCGCAACGACCCTCCGGTCACTGCCGGCCATAAGATCTTCGATGGGATGCGCTATCAAAGACCGCTTAATCTAGGACAGACATATGCATGAAAGCCCAGACGACGAAGAGATCGACCGGAAAGAGACGGTGCACCTGATTCCTTTTTTGTTTCTCTGCTACTTCGTCGCCTATATCGATCGCGTGAATGTCGGCTTTGCCAAGCTGCAGATGCTCACGGATCTGAAGTTCAGCGAAACGGTCTACGGGTTCGGCGCCGGCATTTTCTTCATCGGTTATTTTATCTTTGAAGTGCCGAGCAATATCCTGCTTGAGAAAATCGGCCCGCGTATCTGGATCGCGCGCATCATGGTGACCTGGGGGGTGCTTTCCTCCTGCATGATGTTTGTTAACAGCGAAGCGAGCTACTACGTGCTCCGGTTTTTCATCGGAGTGGCCGAAGCCGGATTCTTCCCGGGGATCATCCTTTACCTGACCTATTGGTATGAGCAGGAGAGGCGCGGCAGGGTCGTCGCCCTGTTCATGACGGCGATTGCATTTTCGGGTGTCGTGGGAGGCCCCTTGTCCGGATGGATCATGGAGTACTTCTCGGGCAGGCACGGCCTCAATGGCTGGCAATGGCTGTTCCTGCTCGAAGGATTGCCTGCGCTGGTGCTTGGGATCGCGGCATTTTTTTACCTCGATGATTCCGTGGCGGAAGCAAAGTGGCTGAGCAATGAAGAGAAGGCCGTGTTGCAATCGCGGCTGGATGCGGATGCCAAAACGAAAGTTCGCATGCCCCTGACCAAACTCTTCACCGATGCGCGCGTGTGGCTCTTCAGCGCCATCTATTTCTTCATGGTGATGGGCATGTACGGCATCGGCTTCTGGCTGCCGAACATCATCAAAGCGGCCGGAGTGAACGATATGTTTCAGAACGGATTGTTGTCAGCCATTCCGTATTTGGTGGCGGCGATTGCAATGGTGCTGGTGGGCAGGAACTCCGATCGCACGGGCGAGCGCCACTGGCACCTGATCATATGCTCGCTGCTCGGTGCCGCAGGTTTCTGGCTCAGCAGCGCTTATGAACACAATATCCATGTTGCGTTGCTGGGCACCACGATCGCCGCGTCGGGATTGCTTTCTGCAATTTCCCTTTCGTGGAGCCTTCCCACGGCTTATCTCACGGGCACGGCGGCAGCCGCCGGCATTGCGACGATCAATTCCATTGGCAATCTGTCCGGGTTTGTCAGTCCCCTCATCATAGGATGGATTAAGGATGCAACCGGGAGTCTGGCGGGGGGATTGTATTTTCTCTCTGCAAGCCTCGCATTCAGCGCGATTCTGGTGTTCTGCAGTAAGAAACTCCAACCGGCAGGTCAATAGGCCCTGGTTCTTGGTGAAACTGGATTTCCCCGCCGGATCCGATTCCTTTCTGGAAAATATTTTGTGTCTTGAGGTTTTTTTCGCAACTCTCCACCGGTGATTAAAAAGCTTTTGGGGCCGGGATTCGGGCTTCTCGAAGAACGGGATTTCAGAAATCTCTGGGGAGGTAACCTGTTTTCCAACACGGGGACCTTCATGATGATCATTGCGGCGGGCTGGGAGATGAGTTCGCTGACCCAGAACGCTGCCCTCGTGGCCATGGTGCAGACGGCGCTCAGTCTGCCCTTTTTCTTTTTTGTCATTCCAGGGGGTATCCTCACGGATCTGGTGAATCACCGCAGACTGCTCATCCTGACCCAGACCTGGATGATGATTGCGGTCTTCTTGATTGCCTGGTGTGCCTGGACCGGAACGCTCACGCCGTGGCTCCTGCTGGGCCTGCTGTCGATTGTCGGCATCGGTACGGCCGTCCATCAACCCGCATGGAAGACAATCCTTCAGGATCTCGTGACGCGCGAGCAGTCCGCCTCGGCCGTGGCCCTCAACAGCCTGAACTACAACATCGGTCAGGCTCTCGGACCTTTCCTGGGGGGCCTGCTAGCAGGGGTTGCCGGAGTTGCCAGCGTTTTTGCCTGCAAGGCGCTTTCCTACATTTCCGTCATTGCTGCTCTCTGGCGGATTCCCGACGACCGTCTGCCGAAACCGAAGGTCGGCGTCTCGGCCTCCTCGGTCATCTCTTCCCTGGGGGAAGGGTTCGCCTTCCTGAAAACCTCCCCGATCCTCGGCGGTATCCTCCTGAGGTACGCCCTCTTCATTCTACCCGCCTCGGGGATGATGGCCCTGCTGCCGCTCGAGGCTCGCAGGGAGATCGGGACCGGTGTGTTCGGATACGGTGCGCTCATGAGTACCCTCGGTGTGGGTGAACTGCTCGGTGCCCTCGGTGTGGGTGCCGTGGTCGGCGCCTTCTTCATCCCGGGGCTCAAGCAGAAGTTTTCCATCGATGCGGTGGTGAAGGTCACGCTGCTCTGCTTCTCGGCGTGCGTTCTCGGCGTGAGCCAGTGGAACAGCATGCTCCTGGATGATCTCTTCCTAATCGTCGGCGGAGTGTCATGGAGTGTCATGACCGTCACCCATCAGGTGGCCGTGCAGTTCAGTTCGCCGGACTGGGTGCGCGGCAGGACGACCTCTTTCTACATGCTGACACTGCAGGGGGCCACCGCCGTGGGAAGCATGACCTTCGGATGGATCGCCCAACTGACCTCGATCCGCGAGAGCATCATGCTCTGCGCGGTTGTCTCGATGTTGGGGATCCTGCTGATCCGCCGCTTCCCGCTGACGAACAACGAATCGGCAGAATAACCCCCAAAAACCGCAGGGCAGGCCGTGCGGGATCAGCCCTTCCGTTGACGCCAGAGGTAGATGGCGCAGGGAACCACGATCACCGTCACCACCATTGAGACGCCCACGCCGCCGATGATCGCCCGGGCCAGGGGAGTGCAGGCCTCGCTTCCCGTACCCAACTTCAGCGCGATCGGTAGCAGTCCCATGAGCGTGGCGAGGGAAGTCATGAGAATGGGCCATCATTCCCCAGATATTCCTCCGGAGGGGCATGCCCGATAAATGCCCCCTGTTTGCCGGGGCAAACCTCAATGACGGGAGAGAGCTTTCCACTCCCTGCCGACGGTTATCCTGCCAGGGCCGATCAGCAGGAGTGACAGGAAGACGGATCCCGTTGCGATGGCGGGGCACTGTTCACCCGAACCATTCACCCGTTCACGACGGCAAGGTAGACTTGGCGGGAGATCAGGGCCGCCATCGCCACGATGCTTGCCAGCGCAATCATGGCCCTCTGACGGTTGATGGTGATGGGAGGGATTCCGGCGGCGATCCGGCGCCTTCCGACCAGCGTGACAAAGGCGGCTAACAGGACATAGGCAAGGGCCTCGAGATGAATCTTGTCGATAAGGGTTATGTCGCCGGAGGTACCGAGTTCGGAATTCGCCGACTTGAGATTGATGACGATGGCAAAGATGGCTCCCACGAAGGTGGCGAAATAGGGACTCATGTTTTCCGGCCCTTCGATCGGGAGGAAATAAGTGATGATAACAAGGATCATGGCCGCAAAAGCCGCGGCGGTCATCTTCCAGAAGATCGCGTAGGAGCAGCGACGGATATCTATTTCCGCGGTGACGGTCGAACAGGCGGCGGCGGTGTTCAGGTCTTTGTCTGGTGACTCCGCATAGTTTACCACCGAGGAGAGAAAACGGAAGTCGGTTATCCTCCACCCGTTCACCCCTTGCGGGTCATTGCTACCGCGGGTGTTGATGTCCGGATCGTAACCCGAAACCCCCTTGTCCGCCCGTAGGCTGAGACGATCCAGTGTTTCGCAGGCATCGATGCAGATCCTGAGTGTGTGGCGGTCGAAGGGATAGTTCTTCAGCTTCCACTCGTTTCGGAAGGTTCCCGCCACTTTCTGGTAGGTCACCGGACCCCCGGTTGCCTGGATCGTCGCGGAGTTCAGAAAGTTGTGGTTGTCGGCGTTGACGAAGTCGAGCCTGGTGAGGAGTTTTTCCTGATCCTTCGGCAGCTTTCCCGAGATCCAGAAAGTCGCCCGATAGGAGTTGTCGGGGAAGTTGAATTTTCCGATTGAGGAGATCCAGATGCCGAGGGGAATGACTTCCGGAGCCATGGCCGACTTCCGCTCGAAGGAAGCGGGCATCAGGTCGGAGGCCCGGCAGAACGTTCCGAAACAGGCCGCCACCGACAGAATGGCAGCAAGGCACGGGGCGATCGGACGGTGTGACCGCGGCCTTTGAAGGAACCTCATTCCCTGTCCACGCTGAACTTGCCGGGGCCGATCAGCAGGAGAGACAGGAAGACGGAACCCAGTTCAATGGCGTGGGAGGCGATCTGCCACTTCTCGAAGAGATCGCCGGGGGTTGTGTTGAAATGCATGACCGTGGCCACCGCCATCGTGATAAGAAGGAAGAGGCAGGCGGGTCGGAAGCAGAAGCCGATCAGAAGGAGGAAACCTCCGACCGATTCGGAGAGAGCCGCCATGAGTCCCCAGAAGATGGGGTAGGCCCCCATTCCCACGAACTGCATTGACTTGCCGAGCTTGATCCAGAGTTCCGGTCCGGCCATCAGCTTTGGCAGTCCGTGGGCCAGGAAGGATATCCCGATGAGGATACGGAGAAGGAGGAGGCCGGTGTCGCGGTATTTGCTGAGGGATCGTAGGATCATGGGATGGAAATGCCTGCGGATGGGAAGCCCGACAAGCAAAAAACCCACCGGCGTTTGGCAGCAATGTTGATGGGGGATAGGGGATCGGTGATGGGTAACAGGTGGGGCGAAGATCCCTGATTGTTGTTTGACATAACTCCCTTCAGCCTACGCCCCATATCAGCTCCTTCAGTCTAAATTCCATTGAAGAGAGTTGCGGGAACGGCTAATCAAGCAGAAGTCATGAAGACATTCCGCCTCCAGTTGCTCGCCGCCTTCTCCCTGCTGATCGCCCTTGTTGCGGTCGGTTGCTCCTCGGGCCCCAAAGTCGATCCCCAGATCACGGCCGCCGTTGCCGCCGCCCATGTGAGTCAGGGAACCGCCTCCAAGATCAACAACGCCCAACCCCTCGACTATCAGGATATCCGCAATCTTGCTTCCAGTCATGTCCCGACGCACATCGTTGTCGGCTACCTCCGCTCCACCCAGCGGGTCTACAACTTCAGCTACGCCCAGCTTGCCGGCCTCAAGGCCGCCGGTGCCAAGCCCCATCTCCTCAACTACCTGACTGAGACGCAGGGATTCTACGGGAACAACCAACCACCCAAGCAGGGCGGCAAGGTCCCCAAGTATGTGAAGGATAACTCCAAGCTGAATCAGGATCAGCAGCCATTCTTCTACAACGCCCCCCTGATCGACGACTGGTATGACTCGGCCTACACCGAGTCCTGCTACAGCCCCTTCTCCTTCGACACGGGCGGGGGCGGTTAGTCTCCGGCGTCGTCGATCGCTCCGCTCGACCATTCCCTGCGACTCCGATCCATGAAGCGTGGCAGGGGTCTCCAGCTTTTCAGGGATCTTCGCACACCGCTGGTCCATCTGGTGGGGGATCATCTCAAGGGCCGTGTGGAGACACGGGCTGACCGACTCGGCCGGAACCGGGAACTGGACCATGTCTGGATCAGCATGGATCCGGGGCTTTCAGTCCGCGTCATGGTCTCGGTGAATACCTTCTCGATTCGCAACGCCGCGGCGGGTTTCGATCCCAGGGTCCGCCTCGGGTTGATGCGCGGCACATGGGATCGCCTCCCCGAGCGCGGCATCAACGAGTGCCACCGTTTCGGTTATGACGAGATCCCGGGAATCGGTGCCGTCGATTTCCTGCCGATGGAGAGGGTGTTCTTGGAGTCGATGATCCTCGATCGGGTGCATCAGGCGATCCTTCTGGAGGCATGGGGGACTCCCTACCACCGCGACATTTCGGGGATTCATCAGATTCACAGCAGAAGGGGAAGCTACGCCGTGTCGGAATCGATCGAGGGAAGGGACGGGGCCCTGAGATTCTATTTCCGCGAGGAACAACGCATGGAGACCCTCCTCTTAAAGTTCTGCGGGCAGTGAGGGAGATCCCGATCCTGAAGCAACGCTTTCCCTTCGCGGGACTGCTGATGGCCGCCATGGCGGGCATCCTACTCTCCTCGTGGTTGGGTCCGGGGTGGCCCTTGGTGATCACCTTGGCGCTGCTTTCACTTCCCTTGGTGATCTTCCGTAGGCGCGGCGGTCTCTGCTGGGCTCTGGTGCTGTCCCTCTTCTCTCTCCTGCAACTCTGGAACTGGCAGGAATCCCCCGCAAGGGAGTTGGCCGAGTGGTTCGATGAGCATCAGGGGGAGTTTCACGTCGAGGGGATTGTCTCGGGGGAACCGAAGGTCTCCTCCCCGGGAAGCGTCACCTTTCCGATGCGGATCAGGTCGCTTGTTCCGATCGGGACGAACGAGTCTTCGGAGCAGGCAGGGAAACCGGTCGCCATTCCCGTCGAGGTCCAGGTGAAATGGTCCGGGGTGATTCCGCGATACGGGGACATGGTCGGCTTTCAGGCCATTCCGTCCCGTCCGGCGCTTCCGCGCAATCCCGGCGCGATGGATTACCGGCGATGGCTGGAGCGGCACGGCATCCATACGCAGTTCCGAATCGATCCTTCCGAACCGGGGGCCATCCTCTCTTCCGGACATGGGAATCCCCTGATTGCCTGGGCGATCTCGTCACGCCAGCGGATGGAGGCGATCCTCGCCGTGGACATGGGGGATTCCGCAGAGGTGCTCAGCGCCATCAAGGGAATCACGCTCGGTGTCACGGAGAACTCTCCGGAGGGATTCACGGATGACTTCCGCTTCACCGGAACGATGCACCTCTTCTCGGTCTCGGGACTCCACGTCGGCATGCTGGCCGTGATCATCTGGTTCGTGCTGAAGGCGGCCCGCATTCCCAGGGGGTGGGCCGTGGCGCTGACCATTCCCGTACTCTTCTTCTACGTCGCGGTGACGGGACTCAAGTCGGGGAGTGTCAGGAGCGCAACCATGGCCTCGATCATGCTCGTCGGGCTTGTCCTCCACAGGAGGTCCCCGATGATCAACACGCTGGCCGCATCGGCCTTCCTGCAACTTGCGATCGATACGAACATCCTCTTCTCCGCCGGGTGGCAATTCTCCTACACGGTCGTGTTCGCCATTCTGGTTGCTGCGGGGCCGATCGAGCGATGGATCGTCTCAAGGCATGCTCCCGATCCCTTCATCCCCCCGAAGCTGCTGACCCGGCGGGAGCGCCTTGGATTTGACTCCTGGAATCACCTTGCCGGCCTTGCCGCCGTCTCGGCCGCCGCATGGATCGGATCGCTGGTGCCGACGATCGCCTACTTCCATCTTGTCTCGCTCTCAGCCTTCGGGGCCAACCTCCTTGCCGTTCCGCTTGCCTTCGGTGTCCTTTCCCTCGGGATGCTCTCGCTTCTCGGCGGCTCCGTCTCGCTCTGGGTGGCGGGGGCCTTCAACAATGCCAACTGGTTGGTCACCAAGCTGCTGCTCCTTGTCGTCCAGGTGAGTGCCATGATGCCGGGTGGTCACTGGTTTGTCGGCCCCCCGGGAAAGCCCTTTCCCGTGATGACGATTCTCGACCTGCGGGGAGCCTCCTGCGCGGTGATCCGGAGTGGCGGTGACTTTGCCATGATCGATGCCGGGCGCCGTCGGGATGCCATCTCCACGATTCTTCCCCTTCTCGAATCAAGCGGAGCCAACTCCGTTCGTAGCGCCCTGATCACGAAGTCCGATGCCGCACATCTCGGGGGACTTGCGGAGATCATGCGTGAGATTCCCGTGAAAGGGACGGCTCTGCCTCCGGGAGACGGACGATCCCCCGTGGCCAAAAAGTTCCAGGCAGACGGGAGGAAAGTTCATCGGGTGCAGGCGGGGGAAGAGTTGGCATTGTCTTCCGGCGTGACCGCCTCGATCCTCGCCGCCGCTCCCGGGAAGGATGCTGACTGCCTGGTTGCCAGGGTGACGATGAGTGGAGTGAGGATACTCTTCCTGCCTAGGCTTGCCGGAGGAATCTCCGAACTGGTGATGAAGCTTCCCGATCAGGAACTCCATGCCGATGTGCTGGTTCTTCCGTTGGGCGGTTCGGAGATGTCGGCAACGTTGGGTGTGATCCGCAAGGTCTCTCCGCGTGTCGTGGTCTCGACCGTCGATGCCCTGAACCGTAACGGGAAACCAAGCGGTGAATGGAAGGGGGTGCTTCGTGAGGAGGGGATCACGCTCCTCCGCCAAGATGAAACAGGCGCGGTGATTCTGGAGGCGGATCCAAAAGCTCCCAGGGCCGTTCCCTTTCTACAGCCTAATCAACCGGTTCCGCTTGATCGGGTTCACCGAAGCGATTCCAAAAAAGCCTTTGATTGAGTGACGATGGCGGCGCGTTCCTCATCCGGTCGCTTCATCCACGAACGCACCATCATGGCCGTGCGCGGGTTATTGGCGAAGCGCCCGCGATGGGCTTCGTAGAAGTTCCAGTAGAGGAGGTTGAAGGGACAGGCTCCCGGCCCCGTTTTGATCTCCGGACTGTAAGAGCACCCTTCGCAGTAGTTGCTCATCTTGTGGATGTATGATCCGCCGGCTGCATACGGCTTGGTTGCCATGAATCCGCCGTCGGCATGGAGGGCCATTCCGAGGAGGTTGGCGGCCATCACCCAGTCATGGGCGTCGATATACATCTCGTTGAACCAACGGAGCGCCTCACCGGGCCTGACTCCCGCGAGCAGCAGGAAATTTCCGAGGATCATCAGTCTCTGGATGTGGTGATTGAAGCCACCCTTCAGGACTTCCCCCAGGGTCTTACGGAGGCAGTTCATGTCCGTCTCGCCGTCATAGAAGAAGGAGGGGAGGGGGCGTTCTGCTTCGAGACCATTGACCCCCGCGTACTCTGGCATCTTAAGCCAGTAGACCCCGTTGACGAATTCGCGCCATCCGATGATCTGCCGGATGAATCCCTCCACGGCATGCAGGGGAGCCTTCCCTTTTCGGAAGGCAGATTCAGCCGCCTTGGCGCATTCCAGCGGATCGAGAAGGCCGATGTTGAGCATCGGGGAAATGATCGAGTGGAACATGTCGGGCTCTCCCTCGATCATCAGGTCCTGCCAGGTGCCAAAGTGTGGGAGCCGCTCTTCCACGAAGTGCTCCATCCATTTCAGGGAGTCCTCCCGTGTGACGGGAAGGGCGAAGTCCGCAGCTTTGCCGGGTGCATCCGGAAAACAGATTTCCAGGTCGGTCGCGACCTCCCGGGTGATGGCGTCCTGTTCCGGTCTTGGAAGTGCCCGTGGGCGGGGTGATCCCGCCTTCTTCCAATCGCGGAGCGTGGCCCTGTTCTCAACATCGTAGTTCCAGTCGCCACCGACCGGCTTCCCGTCGCTCTCCATGAGTAATCCCGTCCGCCTCCGCATCTCGCGGTAGAAATTCTCCATCAGCAGACGCTTCTTTCCCAGTGCCAGTTCGGCGAAATCCTCCCGGGAGCAGAGGAATTGTGTGTCTGGAACGATGCGGAGCGAGCATGGTAGCTTCGCGGACAGGGAACTCAGGGCGAGGCTCTCATCGTGGTTGTTAGGCCGGGTGACGAGAATCTCCGAGGGCTTCCACGCCGTGCAGTGACGGGCCAGCACGGAGCGCATGTCGGGAGCGTCGTTGATCCGGTGGTAGTCGACCTCCCATCCCTCGGCCTCCCGTTCCGCGGCGTAGTGTCTCATCGCCGAGAGAAGGAGCATCAGGCGATGCCGATGGTAGGGGAGCTTTCCGAAGGTCTGTCGTGATTCGATGAAGAGCAGGCAATCCGTTCCCTTCTTTGCTGAGAGGAGGGATGCGTTGGTAACCGAGAGTTGGTCGGCGAGGATCCAGACTGTCCGCCGAGTCTCCGCACTCACAGGAAGGAGAGCGATTTCAACTTTACTTCGAAGAGGTCGTGCCGTTTCGGATCGTAGTGGTGGCCGATAAAGCCCACCGACTCCGCCCCCTGCACATTCTCCAGCAGGTCATCGATGTAGAGCGTGGTTGAGGGATCGACTCCGAACTGGTCTTTGGCGAGTTCAAAGATCCGGCGTTCGGGTTTCATGACACCGGCCTTGTACGAATAGACACCGTCGTGGAAGAGCCCGGAGAAGAAATCGTACTCCTCGAAGATATGGTCGTGATGGATGCAGCCGATGTTCGAGAGGAGATAGAGGGGCGTCTTCCCATGGAGGGTGCGGGCCCACTCGACCATCGGGGTGTTCACCTCAAAGATCCGTGTCCAGATCCCCATGAAGTGATCCTCGGGTCCGTCATGAGCGAAGGCTTCCCTGACGATCCTGACAAACTCCTCGCGGCTGATCGTGCCGCTCTCGTGGGCCATCCGGTGAGGATGGAGTTCCTCGATGGAGGGGGCGACCGCTTGGCCCGTGTGGGCAAGGAGCGCCCGCTCGGCGATGAAGTAGTCGAAGGTCAGGAGGACATTCCCGATATCGAAGATGACGGCGTTTACTGGAGGCATAGGCTTTTAGGCTGAAGACTGAAGGCTGTTAGGTTTGGTAAGGAATCCTATCCAAATAGCTTGTCGAAATCATTGTGTGAACCGATCCAGACCCAGATCACCGTATCGCCCGAACGCTCCCCGACGGCGCGATACTGCTCGTTGATTAGAAGAGACCAGACATGATCATATCCTCCCAGTTTCTTGAACCGCAGGGAGGGGTGCGCGGGATTCTTGACAAAGAGTTGGTAGGCTCTTCTTGCGGAATCCCTGATCCTGGGATCCAAAAGCTCATAGGCCCTCCAAAAACTGGGCCGGACGCGCGAAATCACAACCTCGAAATATCTAGAGGCTCTTCACCCTCCCGGGCAGATACCTTTAAAAATTCCTCAAGCTTGGGACGAGGCTTGGTGTCCGCAATCATCTTCTCCCAGTGATGTTCTCCGAGTTGGGCGAGCAGGAAACGGGCAAAATCGACCACCTCGGAACGCTTCTCCTCGGGAAGAGCCTCGCAGACTTCGATAATTTCGGCAGTGGCTCCGCTCATAAGAGCAATCTAGAAGGGGATGTTTCCTCAGTCAATAGCGGCAGGATGTCTCGCGGGGGCGCTACACCTCAACAATCCGGAGGATCTTAATAAGCAGCAAATGGTCTTCATTGGTCATTATGCGATTTAATCAGCGGTTCCCTGACAGACTTCAGGTCTCAGGTCTCAGGTCTCCTTGAGGGCCTCTCCGAGTACCGCAGTCGCCGCATTTCTCGCCCCTTCCGGGGTTCCCGTTTTCGTGGCGTTGGCTTCCCAGGTCTTCCAGACCAGGGCTCCGCGGGCGAAGGCATGGCGCACCGCGGCTGCGATTGCCTTGGGAGAGGTGGCGGTGCATCCGCAGTCGGCCTTGGTGAGGAGTTCCGCATTCCCTTCCTCCTGTCCCGGAATGACCTGGCTCATGACGAGCGGGGTGGCCGCCGCAAGGCATTCCTGCACGGTGGCACCTCCGGCCTTGGCCACGATGAGGTGGCTGGCCGCGAGTCTCTCGGGAAGATCGGGCATCCACCCCTCGACCTTGATCGGCTTCCGAAAGCGCGACGCGATCGACTGGAGTGTGGTCCGGAGTTTCTCGTCGCGGCCGCAGGCGGCGGAGAGTTCGATTCCCTCCACGCTACCCAGTTCCTTGAGAATGCCGGCGGCATTTTTCTGACCCGGATTGGCAAGGAAGAGAACCTTTGGGAGATGTCCCGTCCCGGGGACTGTTCGCCGACCCCTGAGGGATTCAAAAACCGGGGGGACGGGGAACCCGGTGACGCGCAGTTTCCCGCGGGGCACCCCCGCGCTCTCCATCACCTCCGCGGTCTCCTCATTGGGGACAAGGAAGAGATCCGAGTGACCGCTGTGCCAGAGGGAGTTGATGCTGATGGAGTCGGTGACCACCGTGACGGTCCTGAAAGGTCGGTCGGTCTTTCCGTGCAGGTGATCGAGGAGGTGGTTGTACCCCGGGTAGGTGGAGGCGATGACAGCCGGCTTCATCTCCGCGACAGTCCTGGCGAGAAGGCGCGCTCCCCTCTTGTAGACCGCCACGCGACCGGGTGCCGCCTTGTCCTTGTCGAGATACTTGTAGAAGGCGCCCCAGAGTCCTGGGCAATGATTGATGAAGAGGAAGTATCCCTTCTGGACGATCTTGTAGAGCCGGCCGTAGGCCTCGGCAAAGAGATCGCGCACCTCGACGGGACGGTCGGGATCGAGAGTCCGCAACGCAGTTGCCAGATTACGGGCGGCGGCGTTATGTCCCTCGCCGAAAGCGGAGGTCAGGATGAGGATTGGGCGCTTGGTCGCAGCGGCGGTCATGGGTCGAACGGGAAAATGTGGAAGGTGAGTTTCAGAGCCATTTCTTGCCACGGAAAAAAAGAAGCATGCCACCCGCCGTCAGCAGCACCACGACCCAGAATGCAGGGTATCCGTAGGCCCAGTTCAGCTCGGGCATGTTCCACGGTTTCTCCGTGTTGAAGTTCATCCCGTAGACTCCGGCCAGAAAGGTGAGGGGGATGAAGAAGGTCGAGACGAGCGTGAGGACGCGCATGATCTCATTGGTGCGGAAGCTGAGGCTCGAGTGGTAGATGTCCATGAGACCGGCGGTGAGATCGCGGAAGCTTTCCGCGATATCGATCGCCTGGGTCACGTGGTCGTTGCAGTCCTTCAGGAAGATCCGGGTGCTTTCCTTCACGTAGCCGGAGTCATCCCTGAGCAGGTGACCGATGACTTCGCGGAGCGGCCAGGCGATCCGGCGCATCTCCAGAAGCACGCGCTTGTTCTGGAAGAGATCCTTCAGCGCGGTCTTGGTCGGGTTCCGGATGAGGTTTTCCTCCAGGGCCTCCGACTCGGTGCCGATCATCTCAAGCACGGGGAAGAAATGGTCGATCGCATTGTCGAGCAGGGCATACGCCAGGAAATCGGCCGCCGATTTCCGGATGAGTGTTCCTTGCTGCGCGAGCCGCTTCCTGACGCCGGTGAAGGGATCCTTCCGGTTCTCCGACTGGAACGTGAGGACCGTGTTCTTGTTGAAGAACATGCTCAACTGCTCCACCTCGACCCCAAGGGACTGCTCCGTGTCCCTGTAGATCATCGTGGTGATGAGGAAGATACCCTTGTCGGTCTCCTCGATCTTCGGCCGCTGGGTCGTGACGATATCCTCGATCATCAGCGGATTGAGACCGAAGTGGGAGGCCAGGATCCGCACGTTCTCCGTGTCATGGAGGCCTTCCACGTTGATCCAGTTCATTTTCTTGCGGTCGAGTTGGCCGATCGCCGAAGCCGCGTCGCCGCAACTGATCTCCTCGTAGGTTGTCTCGTCGTACCGGATGAGGTTGATGACCGGGGGCATGGTTTCCCTGCTTCCCTCGACCTGAAGGGAAGCGGGGGCGGTGCCCGGCTTGTGATAGATCAACTTGATCATGGATTACTGGAATCGGAGGTGATCGTAGCCGGAGGGGAGCGGAGTGGGAGGGAAATCCGCAGGGGTCATCCTACCGATGCAGGTGAGCGGGATTCGCGGGAAGTGAGCGCTCCAGCGTCGCATGATAGAGGGCCAGCGCGAGGGGGTGATCGTTAGGAGAAGTTCGTAATCTTCGCCGTCCGAGAGGGCTTTCCTAGACGAGCATCCGCGGTGGCAAGGGAGCGATTCCGGGTCGATCGTGAAGGAAGTACCGCTCTCGATGGCAAGCTTCGGAAGATCGCTCCCGAGTCCGTCGCTCAGATCCATCATGGCGGTGACGCCCCGTTCGGCGCCGAGCCACCGTCCCTCTTCAAGGCGCGGGGAGAAGCGGAGATGGCGTCCGCTCTTGAGGGAACCGCCAAGTCTTCCCGTCACGCAGATGAAGTCGCCGGGGCGGGCCCCGCTGCGGAGCTTGAGATGTTTCTTCTCCACCTCCCCGGTGAGGGTGACCGAGAGAAAGCAGGGGCCGGGTGACCGGACGGTCTCACCGCCGACCACCGAGACACCAAAGGCCCGCGCTGCCTTGCCGATGCCACGATAAAGAGCCTTCCAGTGGCTACCCTTCCATGAGGTGGGAGCCGCCACGGTGATGACGGCTTGGCGCGGGGTGCCTCCCATGGCTGCGATGTCGCTGAGCGGGCGGCAAAGCGCTTTCCAGCCGACAAGATCAAGGCGTGTGCCCGATGCGAAGTGAATGCCTTCCACGAGCGCATCGGTCTTGAGCAGTTGCACGATCCCCTTTGCGGCCGAAGGCCTGATCACCGCGCAGTCATCACCGATCCCAGTGAGGACATCACTCCCGGGCTTGGGAAGGGAGGCGGAGATCAGCTCCAGCAGCTCCGCCTCGGATTCCGGTTGGCTCCCTTTTTCACTTTTCATTTTTCATTCTGCCTTTTTCTCACCTTGCCATTTCGGGCCAGAGAATCAGCGCCAGGATGGTCAGGGCGTTGAAGGTGGCGTGCATCGTGATCGTGGCCCAGAGAGATCCGGTCCGCTCGTAGAGCAGGCAGAGGATCACGGCGAGGAGTCCGAGACCGAGCATGGAGGGGAGATGGACATGGATCGCCGCGAAGAGCAGCGAGGAGGTGAGCAGTGCGGGAAGCCTCCCTCCGAACCGCCTGATCACGCCGTAGAAGTAACCGCGGAAGAGAATCTCCTCGGCCACGGGGGCAACGATCACCGCCATGAAGATCACCGTGGCGCGATGTCGGGGATCCGGGTGTTCCAGAAAATAGCGTACGATCATCTGTGCGTCATCGGTCTCTCCGAAGACTCCCTGGACGAACGATTGCGCGACCAGGATAAGCGGGTAGGTGATGATCAGCCAGAGAAGACCCGTGCCCGCGGCCTTGGGAAACTTCGAGGGCTGAAGGCCGAAGAATGAGACCGCGGATTCGCGCTGGAATCCCATCACGCCGATGACACCCAGGATCAACGAGGAGTAGACGATCGAGTTGGCCAGGATCGCATTCAGGGTGATCGCCTTGGGGGCGTCGAGCGACTGCCAGATGACTGTGATCATCCAGATGGCGAGGATGCCCGCGCAGAAGGCATCCGGGATCCCGAAGGGCTGTGTCTCGAGCGTGGCGCGCCGCGAAGCGCGATGGGCCAGCCATCCGTAAAAGCCGAGCAGAATGAGCAGGATCAGCCCGCTGGGAAGGAGTTCCTGGAATGTCGGGGCGAGTGCCAGCGGCGGCAGGGAATTGATCACGGGGCGTAGAAGGGAGGAAGGAGGTAGAGGCGTCCGGTCTCAAGTTTCACGCCCGGAGCCGTACCGAGATTCAGATCAAGGCGGATGTCGCTCTTTTCGGAATCCTCGAAGAATCGCAGAAGGCGTCCGATTCCGCGCTTCTTCTCGTATCGGACGACCTCGGCTCCGGGGGCCTTGCCCAGGGAGCGGGCCTTCTCCCAGGCATCCTCGACATAGCCGGTCTGGTCGACGAGCTTAGCCGCAAGGGCATCATTTCCACTCATGACGCGTCCGTCGGCCACGCCTTCCCTCAGGGTGGCCGGATCGAGTTTCCTCGCGGTGGCCACGATGTTCAGGAATCGGTCGTAAGTCTGCATGACGAGCGCCTGGAAATACGTCTTCTCCTCCTCCGTCAGGTCGCGGGCACCGTTGAGCGCATCCTTGAATTTGCCGCTTTTGAAGATCACCGACTGCAGACCGATCTTTCCGAAGAGTTCCTTGTAGTTGAGTGTCGAGATGATCACGCCGATGCTCCCGGTGAAGGTCGTGTCGGTGCACATGATCCAGGAACCGGCGCAGGCGATGTAGTAGGCGGCCGAGGTGCCGATCGAGTTCATGAAAATGACGACGGGCTTCCTGGAACTCAGTTTCGCCAAGGCATGGTGGATGGTGTCGCCGGCCGTGACCTCGCCGCCGGGAGAGTCGACCGAGAGGACAACCGCCTTCACATGGGGATCATTCTCCGCCTGCTGGAAGGCTTCCTTGAGTTCCTCGACCATATCCCCGTTCCTACCG
This sequence comes from Verrucomicrobiia bacterium, assembly GCA_040380225.1. Lineage (GTDB taxonomy): Bacteria > Verrucomicrobiota > Verrucomicrobiia > Chthoniobacterales > UBA6821 > UBA6821. The sequence goes on from JBEIJN010000015.1 coordinate 51,217, forward strand.
ACCCCGCCTCCGAAGGAGATCAGCCCGTCGAGGCGGATCAGGGCGATCTTATCGTTGGAATCCTTGCCGGGGGAGAGCCTCGTTTCCGTGAATTTCTTCTCGGTGATGACCTTCGCCGGGCCCGAACCGCGAGAACCGAGGGCGACGAGGAGGATGAGATTGCCAAAGAGGCTCAGGCCCAGCGCCACGAAAAGGACCAAAGAGAGGCATCCAGACTTTTTCATCGGACACCCAGCGTGGAGGAAAAAGCTAAAAGCTAAAATGAGAAAAGCTGAAAGAAGGCATTGAGGGAAAAGTGCCATTATGAAATTTACACAAACGAGCTGAGCCTTTGCTGCTCTGACCTAACAGCCTAACAGTCTACAGCCTAAACCCCTGCCCGCTGAAGCGGGCTTGTGAATAACTTGGGGACAACGGGGAAAAACTCCCTCCCGATCACTGCTGGCACAAGTCGCCTCAACGCTTTATGAATCTTCCCATGTCCAAAGCAGAACTTCGCGCCCGACTCGAGCAGATCGGCGTGCGGCCGAGCAAGATGCTCGGGCAGAATTTCCTCCTCGACCCGAACCTGGCAAAGGCCATCGTCACTGGTCTTGATCCGCAACCCGGCGACCATCTTATCGAAGTGGGGCCCGGCATGGGCGCGCTCACCACGCACATCCTCGACTCGCCCGCGCGGCGCATCACACTGATCGAGCGGGATCACCGTCTCGCCGCAGAGCTTCGCGAGCGCCATGCAGCGGAGATCGAGTCCGGGCGTCTCGAGATCAGGCAGGGTGACGGGGCGAAAACCGATCTCCTTTCCCTCCACGGCCACGGCCCCGTGAAGATGGTGGGGAATCTCCCCTACAGCGCCTCCACAGCGATCATCTCGCACTTCACTGCGGCCTTTTCACCCGCATCCAGACTTGTTCTGATGGTGCAGAGGGAGGTTGCCGAGCGTCTCGCCGCGGCTCCCGGGCACAAGGACTACGCCGCGCTCACCGTACAGCTCGGACGCCGCTGGTCGGTGAGGAAGCTGCGCATCGTTCCTCCCGACGTGTTCTGGCCCCGTCCCGCCGTCGAGTCGGCTGTGATCGAGGTTAGCAAGCGCCCGGTCGAGGGTCTCCCGAATTGCGATCCCGAAGGATTTTCGGCCTTGGTCAGGCAGGGATTTTCCTCCCGCAGGAAACAGCTCCGCTCACTTCTCAAGCTCCCCGACGGGGCGTGGGAAGAGTGGGCCTCGGCCAAGGGGCACCCACTCACCGCCAGGGCCGAGGATCTGCCCGTCGATGACTGGGCCGATCTCGCCCTCCATGTCACCCCGGAGGGGCATGATCATCCCTGCGAGATGTGCGATGTGGTTGATTCCGAGGATCGTGTGACCGGTTCCAAGCTTCGGAGCGAGGTCCATGTGAATAACCTGACCCATCGTGCCGTTCACCTCTGGATTTTCAACGGGCGAGGGGAGCTCTTTCTTCAGAAACGCTCCCCCTGGAAGATCAATCACCCCGACCAGTGGTGCTCCAGTGCCGCCGGCCATGTCGATGCCGGTGAGACCTACGAGGAGGCGGGCCATCGGGAGATGCGGGAGGAGATCGGCGCCGACTGCCCTCTGGTGAAGTTCTGGAAGACCGGTGCCTCGGAGGAGACCGGTTATGAATTCGTGGAGTATCTGGTCGGCCGGTGCGACGGTCCCTTCCGATTTGCTCCCGGAGAGGTGGAGACCGGTGCCTTTTTCCCTGTGGATCAGATCCGCGGTTGGATCGAGCGCTCCCCGGAGGAATTCACTCCCCTCTTCAAGATGGTCGCCGCGAAGTTCCTGAATGAGACAGAGAGACTCATGAAAATGGCACCTGTCTCATAAATGAGACATAATGTCCCTTATGCCGCTTTCTTTGGCTGGCGGGTATATTCTATAAGTATCTTGTAATAAGATAGATAGGGTTTTTTCTAAAATCAGGCATGCCCTTTGCTAAATAAGAAGAGCTATGTCTAAAATTCTAGGAATCGATTTGGGAACAACCAACTCCTGCATGTCCGTCATGGAAGGCGGGGAGCCGGTCGTTCTGGAAAACTCAGAAGGAGCCCGCACGACCCCCTCGGTCGTTGCATTCGCCAAGAGCGGCGAGCGTCTGGTCGGCCAGGCTGCGAAGCGCCAGGCCATCACCAACCCGCAGAACACCATCTTCTCCGTGAAGCGTTTCATGGGCCGCAAATACGACGAGTGCCGCGGCGAACAGGACCGCGTCCCCTACAAGCTTGTGAAGGCCGCCAATGGCGACGCCCACATCCAGGTGGAGATCGACGGGAAGCCCAAGGCCTTCTCCCCGCCCGAGATCTCCGCGATGATCCTTGCCAAGCTCAAGAGCGACGCCGAGGCCAAGCTGGGCGAGAAGATCACCCAGGCCGTCATCACCGTCCCCGCTTACTTCAACGACTCCCAGCGCAACGCCACCAAGGACGCCGGCAAGATCGCCGGTCTCGAGGTGCTGCGCATCATCAATGAGCCCACCGCGGCTTCGCTCGCCTACGGCCTCGAGAAGGAGAAGGACGAGAAGATCGCCGTCTATGACTTGGGCGGCGGCACCTTCGACATCTCGGCCCTTGAGCTCGGGGACGGCGTCTTCGAGGTTCGCGGCACCAACGGCGACACCCACCTCGGTGGCGACGACTGGGACAACCGCATCATGGAGTGGATCATCAGCGAGTTCAAAGCCGAGTCCGGCATCGACCTCACCAAGCAGCCCGACGCCGTCCAGCGCATCAAGGAAGAGGCCGAGAAGGCCAAGATCGCCCTCTCCTCCACCCAGGAATACGAGATCAATCTTCCCTTCGTCACCGCCGACGCCAGCGGACCGAAGCACATCCAGAAGAAGCTCACCCGGGCCAAGCTCGAACAGCTCACCGACGACCTCTTCCAGCGCACCATCAAGCCCGTCGAGGATTGCTTGAGCGACGCCAAGTGGAGCAAGGGCGAGGTCAATGAGCTCGTCCTCGTCGGCGGCATGACCCGCATGCCCAAGGTCGTCGAGACCGCCCGCAACATGATCGGCAAGGAGCCCCACAAGGGCGTGAATCCCGACGAGGTCGTTGCGATCGGCGCGGCCATCCAGGGCGGCGTCCTCCGCGGCGACGTCAAGGATGTCCTCCTGCTCGACGTCACCCCGCTCACCCTCGCGATCGAGACCGCCGGAGGCATCGCCACCCCGATGATCCCCCGCAACACCACGATCCCGACCAAGAAGAGCAACGTCTTCTCGACCTACAGCGACAACCAGCCCGGCGTCGAGATCAAGGTCCTCCAAGGAGAGCGACCGCTCGCCCGCGACAACAAGCAGCTCGGAGTCTTCCACCTGGATGGCATCCCGCCAGCCGCCCGTGGCACACCGCAGATCGAGGTCACCTTCGACATTGATGCCAACGGCATCCTGAACGTCTCGGCCAAGGATCTCGGAAGCGGCAAGGAGCAGAAGATCTCCATCACCGGATCGAGCGGACTCAGCAAGGAAGACGTCGAGCGTATGCAGCGCGAGGCCGAAGCCCATGCCGACGAGGACCGCAAGGCCAAGGAAGGCATCGAGATCCGCAACAACGCCGACACACTCGCCTACCAGTGCGAGAAGCAGCTCACCGAACTCGGTGACAAGCTTGACGGGGCGACCAAGAAGTCCGTCGAGGACGAGATCGAGAAGGTGCGCGAGGCACTGAAGGGCACAGACGTCGAGGCGATCAAATCCTCCTACGAGTCCCTGCAGACCAAGTTCCAGGAAATCAGCGCCGAGCTCTACAAGAACGCGGCGGCCTCCGGAGCCGGATCCGAGGCGGGAGCCGGAGCCGGAGCGGCACCTGAACCCGAGGCCAAGAAGGACGCCGACGTCGTCGACGCCGAGTTCGAGATGGTCGACGAAGACAAGGACAAGAAGAAGTAACCTCCGCGCTTCAACTTCAACTTCAACTTAAAACTTTAACTCCTTTAACAACAAGCCCTCCCGCAGGTGCGGGACCGGGCGCCTGTTAGAAACCACGCAAACCAAGGAAACACACACCATGGCAGTATCCATCCAACCTCTCGCCGACCGGGTGCTCGTTCAGCCGATCGAAGAGAAGGAAGTCAAGAAAGGCGGGATCATCATCCCCGACACCGCGAAAGAGAAGCCCCAGGAAGCCAAGGTCATCGCCCTCGGCACCGGCAAGCTCGACGACGACGGCAAGAAGGTCCCCTTCACCGTCAAGAAGGGCGACAAGGTCCTCATCTCCAAGTACGGAGGCACCGAGGTCAAGGTCGACGGCGAATCCTACCTGATCATGCGCGAGGACGACATCCTCGGCATCATCGGCTAACCCACCAACACACACTTAGAACACTATGGCAGCTAAACAACTCCAGTTCGATGAGACCGCACGCCACGCACTCCTGCGCGGCGTCGAGAAACTCGCCAAGGCAGTCAAGGCAACGCTTGGACCCTCGGGTCGCAACGTCATCCTCGACAAGAAATTCGGCAGCCCCACGATCACCAAGGACGGCGTCAGCGTCGCCAAGGAGATCGAGCTCGAGGATCCCTTTGAGAACATGGGCGCCCAGCTCGTCCGTGAGGTTGCTTCCAAGACCAGCGACATCGCCGGCGACGGAACCACCACCGCGACCGTTCTCGCCGAGGCCATCTACAAAGAGGGTCTCAAGAACGTCACCGCCGGTGCCAACCCCACCTCGCTCCAGCGCGGCATCAACAAGGCCGTCGAGGCCGTTGTCGCCGAGCTCGCCCGCATCTCCAAGAAGGTGAAGGACAGCTCCGAGATCGCGCAGGTCGCCACCGTCTCCGCCAACTGGGACAAGACCATCGGCCAGATCATCGCCGACGCGATGGAGAAGGTCGGCAAGGACGGCACCATCACGGTCGAAGAGGCCAAGACCATCGAGACCTCCCTGGACGTCGTCGAGGGAATGCAGTTCGACAAGGGCTACCTCTCCCCGTACTTCGCGACCAACGCGGAGGCCATGGAGGCATCCCTGGACAGCGCCTACATCCTCATCCACGAGAAGAAGATCAGCTCCCTCAAGGACCTCCTTCCTCTCCTCGAGAAGGTTGCCAAGAGCGGCAAGCCCCTGCTCATCATCGCTGAGGACGTCGAGGGCGAGGCCCTTGCCACCCTCGTGGTGAACAAGCTCCGCGGCACCCTTCAGATCTGCGCCGTCAAGGCTCCCGGATTCGGAGACCGCCGCAAGGCCATGCTCGAGGACATCGCCGTCCTCACCGGCGGCCGCTGCATCACCGAGGATCTCGGCATCAAGCTCGAGAACATCACCCTCGAGGACCTCGGCCGCGCCAAGCACATCACCGTCGACAAGGAGAACACCACAATCGTCGAAGGATCCGGCAAGAGCTCTGACATCCAGGGCCGCGTCGGACAGATCCGCCGCCAGATCGAGGAGACCACCAGCGACTACGACCGCGAGAAGCTCCAGGAGCGCCTCGCCAAGCTCGCAGGTGGTGTCGCCGTCATCAACGTCGGTGCAGCCACCGAGACCGAGATGAAGGAGAAGAAGGCCCGCGTCGAAGACGCCCTCCACGCCACCCGTGCGGCGGTCGAGGAAGGCATCGTCCCCGGCGGCGGCGTCGCCCTCATCCGCGCCCAGAAGGCCCTCGACACGCTCAAGCTTCACGGCGACGAGCAGGTCGGACTCGAGATCGTCCGTCGTGCGATCGAGGCACCCCTCCGCCAGTTGGCCACCAACGCCGGCAAGGAAGGCGCCCTCATCGTCCAGGAAGTCAAGAAGGGCAAGGGCAACGAAGGCTACAACGTCGCGACCGACGAGTACGTCGACCTCGTGAAGGCCGGCGTCGTCGACCCGACCAAGGTCACCCGCAGCGCCCTGCAGAACGCCGCTTCCATCAGCGGACTCCTGCTCACCACCGAGGTCACCATCTCGGATGTGCCTGAGAAGGAGAAGGCTCCTGCCATGCCGCCCGGAGGCGGAATGGGTGGGATGGGTGGAATGGACTACTAAGTCCGACTCCCACGCTTCTCAAAGAAGTTACAGCAACAGCCGGGTCAGAAATGACCCGGCTGTTTTGCGTTCAGCGTGGGAGAGGTGTTTAGACTGTAAGGCTGAAGGCCTTGACCTTTTCAGATTGTTCGTGAAGATTGACCCCATGGGCGCCACCGGTAAAAAAACCTCAGTCGTCAAGGGGACGAAGGGGACAAAGATGGCAGCCAAGACCCGCCAGCATGCCAATCAGCTCTCGGATGACGAGCGTCAGCAGGCCCTCGCCACGGCTCTCAGTATGATTTATAGCGGTGGCGAAAGAGCGATCCGTGCTCATCGCGGTTGATACCAATGTCCTCCTTGACCAGGCGGTCGGGGATCAGGATGTCATTGATGCCATCGACGTCATCAGAAGCCGATTGCCCGAGGCCAGATTGATTGTTCCTCCGACGGTTCTCGAGGAACTTGCTGTCCAAATGGGAAGGGGAACGGTTGCAGAACGTGCTGCGGCGGAAAAAGTCCTCCGATGCCTCCTGTCATGGGGTTATGAGCCCCTGAATCTGATCCCAGCCGGGAAAGGTATTACGGAACAAATTGCCCTGAAACTTAGGCTCAAAGGGATTCTGCCGCATGAGGAGCAGAACGATGCCTACGTGATCGCTGAATCAGCCCTGATCGGTTGCTCCATTCTCCTCAGTAGTGATCGCCACCTTCTCGAGGCCCAAGAAAACAAGGCTTTTCGTGGAGTCCTGAAAGATGCCGATGTGGATGGGGATGAATTGCTCATCGCCACTCCGCGCAAGATAGCTTCGCAATTTTTTAGGCGGAGATAGTTTTCGTTCGCTGCAGAACGCCGCTCCCATCAGCGGACTCCTGCTCACCACCTGGACAAAGCGGATTAGGCTGAAGTCTGTTTCTAAGCTTGGGGAGGTGTTTGGACTGAACCAAGTTTCAGGACAGAGGCGCGTAAGCCGCTTTTAGGCCCCTTTTGCAGCGTTTCCAAGCGCCTTGGTTGACGGCACTTGCCGCCCGGCAAGCAGTGGCCCCTCTGATCTCTGATTGCTGATTGCTGATTGCTGACCTTCCCACCTTTCTCCTTCACCCATTTCCCCTTGACCGCAGTACATGAGTGCCCAAGATTTGTTGAATGAGGCATCCCGATAAAGTTATTCCCCTTCCGGGTTATAAACTGAAAATCTCGTTTCCGGATGGTGTCTTTGGGGTGATTGATTTATCCGACTCCGTCGGGCGAGGCGTCTTTACCCCTCTGCTAGATGAAGCATTCTTTAACTCCGTTCATATTGGCGATTACGGCCAGATTGCATGGAGCGATGAGATAGAGAATTGCTCAGATGCCGCATACCTCGAAATAACGGGCAAGTATTCTCCTCAACTTGCTCATGCCTGAAGTAAGCCGCTTCTACGGCATCATTATTCGACTATACCACAGGGATCATTCTCCCACCCACTTTCATGCCATCTATGCTGAGCATGAGGCATTGGTAGAAATTGAGACAGGCCTTGTGAATGAAGGATATCTGCCTAAGAAGGCACTCGAACTTGTCAACGAATGGAGGGTCCTCCGATTAGCCGAACTCCGAGATGACTGGCGCAGGGCCGAACAGGAACTTCCCCTCCTGCCAATTCCTCCATTGGAGTGAATGACATCGGGACTGCCGACCGACCCCGATCCCCGATCTCTGAATTGACGGCACTTTGAACTCGCTTGCGTCCTCTCAGTTGAACGGCACTTTGCGCCCGCAAAGCCGTGGCGCCCTCTGATTTCTGATTTCTGATTGCTGGTTGCTGGTTGCTGGTTGCTGGTTGCTGGTTGCTGGTTGCTGATCACCCATAACCGATCCCTGATCCCCCCTCCCGCGTCGCGGGTGACCCTTTTTTCAATTATTGACAGTATTTGCCAATAGGTTTATAAATCAACTCATGGGATTTACTCGTACCGACTACTACGAAAGCATTATCCAAAGGCAGATCAGGTCGGGTCGCGCTTCAAATAAGAGCGAAGTCATCCACCAGGCACTGGCTCTTTTGGACTCAGTGAACCGTGGATTAGGTCCTGTCGGTGCAAGTTTCCGTAACAGGGAAGAACTGGAATCTTTGATCCAGAATACCGGTGAGGCTCACCCCATGACGCCTGAGCGTAAGGCGCTCATTTATGGGAGTTTGAAAAAGTGAGTTGGCAGGCCTCTTCCGAGGTTGATCAGGACCTCATAGCCTCACGGGATTTCATAGCCGGGGATAACGAACGGGCGGCTTTGGATTTTCTCGATGCTGCATTCGAGACATTTGATCTCCTGGGTGAATTTCCTGAAATGGGTTCTCCAGCTCGCTTTCAACATCCGGGTTTGCAAGGTGTGCGTTATTTTGTTCTCTCACCGCCGTTTAACCGGTGGCTGATTTTTTACCGGCCCACCGATCATGGAGTCGATATCCAGCGAGTCCTGTACGGCAACATCAACTGGAGGCAGGAGCCCGAGCGGTTTTTTTAGACCTCCGCAGCCTTGACCTCCGGTTCCTTGTTCATGGTTCTTAGTTGATGGTTGCCTTCCCTGACAACTGACAACTGACCGCCCCCCTCCTTCCCCAGCGGCTTGGTTCATCATTTCCGCCCCCCCTCCTTCAGCCTTCAGCCTTTCGCCTTGGTTGCCTTTCCCCATCTGGCCCTCGACTCTCGACTCTCGACTCTCGACTCTCGACTCTCGACTCTCGACTCTCGACTCTCGACTCTCGACTCTCGACTCTCGACTCTCGACTCTCGACTCTCGACTCTCGACTCTCGATTGACGCCACTTCCTTTGCCTCAGCATCTCCCGATACATTGATGCCGCTTCCCTCCCGGGACTGTCCACGGGAATGAGGGACAGGCTACGCCGTGACTCCCGTCACTCGGCGGTCAGAAGCCGTGGCGCCCTACGGGTCAC
>JBEIJN010000016.1:0-55242 GCA_040380225.1 Verrucomicrobiia bacterium
ACGCGGCGTCGCTCCATCAGGGTTTCCCCCATTGTGAAAAATTCTCGACTGCTGCCACCCGTAGGTGTCTGGACCGTGTCTCAGTTCCAGTGTGGCTGGTCGTCCTCTCAGACCAGCTACCCGTCATTGCCTTGGTGAGCCATTACCTCACCAACTAGCTGATAGGCCGCGAGCTCATCAGGAAGCGTATTGCTACTTTGGCTTCGGGAGGATGTCCCCCCTGGCCATATGCGGTATTAATTCGCCTTTCGACGAGTTATCCCCCACTTCCCGGCAGATTGCTCACGTGTTACGCACCCGTTCGCCACTAGAATTCATCGGTATTGCTACAAATGAATTCCCGTTCGACTTGCATGTCTTATCCACGCCGCCAGCGTTCGTTCTGAGCCAGAATCAAACTCTCCGTAGAAAGTTTGCGCCACCTCGTGCTAAACGAGGGGCAAATTTCCAGCATCATCTTTTCCTCAAGCCGCCGTAGCGACCGAGGGACGATCTGTTATTAAACTTCGATTAAGAAAATCGACGAAAAACGCACAATTCAGTTCTTACTGTTTCGTATATGATCCATCCGGTTTCCGTTGCTTGTGCGAAACCGGACCAACGCTATCAAAGATCGTTATCCAGTGGCTGCAGAAGGGGTGAGTCGACCCTTGTTGCTTCCGGTTTGTCGCGGAAGCCGACTTTGGGTCGTCAGCACCACCTCGTACTTGTTCGTGTACTCGAGGCAGACTGGCGAAGAACATTCCCGAGCGAGTGACCGTAGTCGCTGCCGGGATTGATGAAGATATACGGACTCGAGAGAAGGTCAACACCTTCTTTCATTTTTTTGAAAAAAAATTTTCGCACCTCAAAATTCCCAACGACTCGATCCTCGTGTCCCGGAAAAAAGATCGCCCGCAAACCCCGTCTTTATGAGGGTCTGCGGGCGATCAGGAAATCGCCTCGCGCGGAGGTCGTCCGCGGAGTCAGTTTTTATGGGGTTCTGCAGCCGATGCGTTCGTTTTCCTACTTGCGCGCCTTGCGGCCATCAAAGAACTGCACGATCACCTCGTACGCAACGGGCATCATCGAAACCACGATGATGCCGAGCACGACGGCCTCGAAGTGTTTCTTCACCCAGTCGATCTGGCCGAAGATCACGCCGGCGATCATCATCAGGAAGACCCAGAGGAAACTGCCGACCACGGTGTAGAGCGTGAACTTCCGGCGATCCATCAAGGCCATGCCGGCCACGAAGGGGGAGAGCGTGCGGAAGATCGGGAGGAAGCGAGCCATGATGATCGCCTTTGCGCCGTGCTTCTCGAAGAAGAGATGCGTCTTGTCGAGGTACTCCTTCTTTAGGATCAGGGCCTTCTCCTTGAAGATCTTGCCACCCACTGAGCCGCCGATCGCGAAGTTCACCATGTTGCCCAGCACGGCGGCCACCATCAGGAACACCATGGCGATCGGCCACTTCAGGCCGGCGTCGGGATGGGAGACGCAGTAGGCGCCGACCGCGAAGAGCAGGGCGTCTCCGGGCAGGAAGGGCGTGATGACCAGCCCCGTCTCGCAGAAGACGATGGCGAAGAGGATCGCGTAGACCCAGATGCCGTAGAGCGAGACGATGTGCTCGAGGCTCTTGTCGAGGTGGATGAAGTTTTCCTGAAACCAGTGGATGAAGTCGAATGCTTGCATCCAGCCTATGAAGCAGGATCAAGGCCTCTGGACAACCATAGAGATGGCACGCCCCGAAGAAGGATGCGCCGCACCTCCCGGCGACCGAGACTCACCCGCACATGGCCGGGGGAATTCCTGATCCCCGCCAGCGTCGGCACCGCCAGATCCAGCGGCAGCGATGTCGCCATGAGGATCCGGCCGGGGCGGAGGCCGGCGAGGTAACGTTCCCCGAGGCGCAGCCATTCTTCGGCCTGATCGAACAATCCCGGAAGATCGGCATCCTGCGCATAGCGGCGTCCAAGCAGGAGATCGGCTCGCCTGTCCCGCAGGATATTCACCAGTTGGAGCCCTTTCCCGTAGGCGATCCCGAGCCGGATCATCTCCTCCAGGGGAAGCCTCAGGACGCCGGAGCCATGCTTCGCGATCAGGCGCGTCCAGAACTCCCCCACGCTCCCGGCCACCAGCCCGCAGTAGAGATCAAGCTCCTGAGCGGAGAGCGGTTCCGCACCGGGTTCAAATCGCTTGAGATCGAAGAGCTGCCCCCGAAGGATCGTGCGCCAGAGAGAGCAAATGGAGTCCCTGTCGGAAAGCGTCTCCAGTACGCGGAGGAGATCCGGCACGGAATCCATCAGACCGGCCTCCGCGGGCGAGAATCCTCCGTCGGTTCCCGGGTTCCACGATTGCGGGTCTCCATCCCCGAGCAGAGTCTCGAGTTCCCCGAGAAGCTCCAACCTCCGATCCGTGGGGATCCCGGGCGCATCGGCGATCGTGTCGGTTGCCCGCGCGAGCAGGTAGGCGATCCCGAGCGGTTCACGCAGACTGGAAGAGAGCAGCCTCAGCGTCAGCGCGAAGGTCCGCGCATGATCACGCAGCAGGCGAGGGATGTCGATCCGGGTCGTCATCGCCGCTCGGGACACGCTCACAGGCGTGATGGGGGCATGGGTGGCGGGGCGGCACTCATGCCCACGCCGGGTGAAGGCGATACCGCGGGTGCCGGCGAAGCAACCGCTCCCCCCGCGCCGATCCTTCTCAGTCGGATCATCTTCTCCTCGGCATTCCCGAGGCCGATTGCCTCAGCCTCCCGGACATGGCCGCCATCGGCCGATGCCTTCGGCATTTTGGAAAGGAGGCGCTGCTCATCGATGAGTCTCAACGCGGTGGCATCGATGGCCACGGGATCCTTGGAGGCAAAGAGGGTGGAGTAGGCGACGCAGTTCACCGGGCTCGGATAAGGACCGCCTGCGTACTGGAGCACCATGCCGTCCATGATCGTGAGCACCACTTTCCTGCCGATCCGGTCGTCGGCATAGACCGAGGCCAGGGCCGAGTCTCCGTAACCATCCCCCTTTCCGAAGCGGCGCCAGTTGTCGAGGATCCCGATCGTCATGCCGGCAAGGGCGCCATGAACACCCGTGTGGTAGCTGTCGCAGAGAGAGGGGATGCTGATGACCTTGTCGATTTCACGGGAGAGGAGAACCGGAAGGTGGCTCTCGTTGCTGAGTTGGGAGGTCGGGCCGAGAAAGTCGCCCAGGGAATTGCGAGACTCCTTGAAGGTGAGGTCGCCGTAGACCAGTTGGCCGATCGCCGCGCAGGAGACAACGGCACGCGGATCGAATCCACCCCCCTTCTCGACCCAACGCAGATTGAGCCCCGGGATCCTGTCATAACCCGCCTGAACGAGATTCTCGCGGCGACGGTCCCAGACGATGATGTCGCCCGGCTTGATGCCGGCGGCCACCAGGCCCTCGACCACCGCGCAGGCAATCTCGGGATGGGTCCCTCCGACCGGACCGGGAATGGTGGAGACCTTGATGCCGACCTTCTCCCCCGGCTTCACGAGCGATCTCCAGGCGGCGGCGGGGGTCGCTTTCCCAGTGACGGCGCAGACGAGGCCGGCCACCATGCGGGAGACGACTGCCTGTCGCGGAGTCATTCCGGGACCCACGGCATTCTGATCCAGCGCGAAGCAGACCAGCGAGGGAACCGAGGAGGTATCGGGCCTGGGGGCGGGCAGCTCCGCCAGCAAGGTGCCGGCCGGGATGGAGACCAGACAGAGCAGCAGGGCGGGAATCACTCGCCGCCTCACGCCGGTTCCTCCCGCTCGATCCTGGGCTGCTCACCCTCCGTCCGGTAATAATCCTGGCCGATCACGACCTTCGGCCGCCCGTTGGCCAGTCTCCATTTGTTGGTATCCCGCAGCGAGTAGACGCATCCGCAATACTGCTGGGCGTAGAATTCCTCGCGCTTCGAGATCTCGACCATCCGCTCGGCGCCTCCTCCCTTGCGCCAGTTATGGGTCCAGTAGCTCATGCCGGGCCAGCGGGCGGCGGCGCGTTCACCGGCGCCGTTGATCTGGTTCATGTCCTTCCATCGGGAGATCCCGAGACAGCTCGTGATCACCTTGAATCCCTTTTCAAAAGCATGAAGCGCCGTCCGCTCGAAGCGCATGTCGAAGCAGGCCGTGCAGCGCTCTCCCCGCTCCGGAGCCCACTCGAGCCCCTTCACGCGGGCGAACCAGTTGTCCGTGTCGTAGTCGGCGTCGGTGAAGGGAATGCCGTGCTCCTCGGCGAAGCGGATATTCTCAACCTTGCGCAGCTCGTATTCCTCGCGCGGGTGGATGTTCGGATTGTAGAAAAAGATCTCGAGCTGCAACCCCGAGGCGACCATTGCCTCGATCACCTCGCCCGAGCAGGGGGCGCAGCAGGAGTGCAGCATCACGCGCTTCTCGCCGCCCGGAGGGGAGAGAACTGGTCGCTGGAAGGGTTTCTTGGATCCGCTCATCGCCCCTTTCTACCTGAAGATGATCATCCGTGCATCAATTCCCGTGAAGGTGGCGTAGCTCACCCCGGAATAACCGGGATACCACACGGGAACGGCCGCCATCCCGCCGCCGTACCAACCGCCACAGCGCCCCCCGTACCAGCCGCCTCCGACGGGAATCCAGTACAGCGTCGGAGGCACCGTGTAGAGATACGGCAGGGTCCAGCTTTTGGATTCCTTGATGACGACACCGTCCGCGCCGACGCGGCGTGCATTGTACTGGATCGCCCTCATCATGAAGGGATAGCCTAGATCGGACTGGAAGGAGAAGCGGCCGATCTCGGCGTAGGGGCGCGATGGGGGCTGACTCATGACCGGGATGACCGTCCCCTTGGGCTTGGGCGGATAGACCACGCTGGTCGAGGGGGTGTAGAAGACCGCCGTCGACTTGACGCTGACGCATCCCGGGAGCAACAGGAGCGCCGCAAGCACCGGAGTCAGGAAACACCGTTTCATAGTTGCATCATTCCACAGCTTCCGCCCCGGGACAACCTGCCGGAAAGAATGCGGCTACTTGGAGGTCAGCGATCCACAGCCAAATGCGCTTTCGATTTATTCCGACGCACTGAGTCTTTGGGAGCATCTAAAATGGGTAGAGATTTCACGCAAAGGTCGCCACGAGCGCCAAGGGTTCAACAGAAGAGAGCCACAGCTTCCTTCCGTTCTTCTTTGCGGCCTTTGCGTTCGTTGCGTGAAATGCCCCTCTCCTATAGCGATAATTTCTAAAGCGATAATTTCAACGCGAAATACTCTGGATATCGGCGGGAGCGATTCATGGGTTATCGACTCCACAGCGCGGTGGCGCCCGGCGGGGCACAAGCGGATTCCCGTTAAGCGAATCCCCATATGTGGATTTTTTTGAAAATCCATTGAACATCCCTGCTCCGATGCTGTCATACTTATCCCGACCCATGAGATGACGAGCATTTCATGGCGCCAACAACAGAACAACCAACCCAAAACCCCGAACATGACCTCACTACGTTTCGCCCTCGCAGGGCTCATCATTGCCATGGCAACCCTCTCCGCACCCATGGCCCAGGCCAACTGTGGAGGTTGTGGCACCAAGAAAGAGTGCCCCTCCCCGACCCCCGCACCCAGCCCGGCCAAATAACCCTTAACCCTTCGATAGGATTTGTCATTCCCGGGTCGGGGGGCCTGGGATGACAGCCACTGCGCGGGAGCGGCGTCCATAACGCGCCCTTCCGCGCATTTTTTTTCAAGTGATGATTCTCGCGCAGAGTCGCAGAGGCGCAGAGAAAAATCAGATGATGATCATGTCTTGATGATGCACCAAGAGGGAGTTCCACAAAGCAGGATTTATCTTCCTAATTTTTACCTCACCTCTCCGCGCCTCCGCGCTTGCTTACCCGGCCGTTGCTTCGCATCCGTTACGGCTGCGCGAAATTTTCTGCTCTTGCTATGAAACTTCTGCGAGGCATCCGGCCAGGCGTGATCCAGCGTTTTGAATAATCGGGTTGCCGTGGGCAAAAAGGAGGGTCTGAGGTTTCAACCCCTTGAGAGTGGCAAGCGATCGAAGCGACTGCTTTTTGTCCTCGCGGTATTTCTCGGGGAGCAGGCGTAATCCCTCCGGTTCGAGATTGATCAGGGCATCCCCGAAGATCAGCGCCCCCCCGTGAAGGAAAACCGTCTCGCCGGGTCCGAAACCCGGCAGGGCGATCGACTCCATTCCAGCCACAGGATCGCCTGATCGGAACCGCTGATCAGCGATGATGTCGTCGCCTGCATCCGCGGGAGCGAAGACCGGGATCCCAAAGCGCTTGGCGAGCGACAGGCTCTCCCGTTGGTGATTTCCACTGGTCAGCAACACGGCCGCGGGTGCGGAAAAGGATTCTGCCACCAGATCCTTCAGCGCCTCCTCGGCGAGAGGGATCGGATCGATGAAGATCAATCCCGCCGGGGTCACAATCGCCGTCGAGGAGCAGTCACACTTCACCGCAGGTTCATACCCCTGCCAGTGGAACAGGCCCGGACGAACCGTGGAATATTCGGGAACAGCTTTCATAAGATACTCCTAGGATTTATATCCCGCAGAGTCGCTGAGGACGCAGAGAAATTAAAAGCCAACTCCCTTCCCCGATTACTTCATCTCCGAGGCTATGCCGCCTTTGCAGACCCGGCTATCGCTGATTTGTTACGTCTGCGGCGGAAGCCGTAAACCAGCGATCCGAGGAGCAGGAGTGCTGTCATGACGACGCTTGGTTCGGGGACGGGGACGATCTCGGTGCCGGAGAAGCCTCCCGTGGCCAGGAGTCCCGTGCCGCTTCCGCTGTAGAAGCTGATGTTGGCTAGATTCTCTGCAGAGAGCCCATCTGACGCGTAGTTGAAGCGTGTTGCGCTCCCCTCGGCACTGCTCCAGTTCCAGATGGAGAGGCTCTTGTCCGAGAGTCCGACAATACTTGAGAAGGTGAGTGAGGAGTTTCCCGTCAGGTTGGCAAAGTCGATCACGCTGTTATCCGTGAGGGTCAGTGTGTTGAAGGTCTGCTCTGAGGCGCGGGTCGATCCGTTGCCACCCATGGAGAGGGTGCCACCCGCAAGATTGAGGATGGCATCGGAGTTCACCTGGTTGGCCGACCCCAGGAGAAGCGTGCTCCCGGTGGAGACGGAGACACCGGTCGTCCAGGAGAGGTTTCCGGTCGTGCCGAGACTCAGTGTTCCTCCCGAGATTGTCGTCGTTCCCAAGTAGGTGTTGGCTCCGGAAAGTGTTGTCGTTCCAGTTCCCGCCTGGATCAGGTTACCAGCGCCGCTGATCGTGTTGCCGAGGGTGATCGCGTCGCTCCGGTTCACGATCAGGGAGGCGTTATTGATGATATCTCCGCTGCCGAGGCTTCCGCTCATGCCGCCGTTACCCACTTGGAGGGCTCCTGCGTTAATGGTCGTCCCGCCCGAGTAGGTGTTGGCTCCGGTGAAGGTTGTCGTCCCGGCTCCAGCCTGGGTGAAGCTGCCCGTTCCACTGATCGTGTTGGCGAGGCTG
This sequence comes from Verrucomicrobiia bacterium, assembly GCA_040380225.1. Taxonomy (GTDB): domain Bacteria; phylum Verrucomicrobiota; class Verrucomicrobiia; order Chthoniobacterales; family UBA6821; genus UBA6821. The sequence goes on from JBEIJN010000016.1 coordinate 7,472, forward strand.
ACCGCGTCGCTGCGGTTTACCACCAGTGCCGAGTTATTCACCACGTCACCGCTCCCGAGGGTGCCGGTCGTCCCGCCATTACCCACTTGGAGGGCTCCCCCCGAGATCGTGGTCGTCCCCGTGTAGCTGTTGTTCCCCGTCAGCGTCTGGGTTCCCGTTCCGATCTTGGTCAGCGAGGCATCCGTCCCACTCAGGCTTCCCGAGTAGGTGGCCGACTGGTTGGCATTCCCCACGGTGAGCGCGAGGGCGGAGCCTCCCGCATTCATCATCGCGAAGTCATTGCCTCCGGTTAGTCCCCCCACAGTGTAATTGGTGATCCCGTCGGCAAAGGCCACCTTGTCCGAGTAGTTGAGCAGGGCGCTTCCGAGTCCGTAGGCGTTGCCGACCACGAGTTGTCCTGCAGAGGCGCTGGCCATTCCGGTGAAGCTGTTGCTGGCGGTCAGGGTCGTCGTCCCAGGTCCAGCCTGGGTGAAGCTGCCCGTGCCGCTGATGGCGTTCGCGATGCTGACCGAGTCGCTGCGGTTCACCACGAGCGAACCGTTGTTGGTGACGGCCCCGCTTCCGAGGGTGCCGCTGGTTCCGCCATCACCGATCTGGAGCGTTCCTCCCGAGATCGTGGTCGTCCCCGTGTAGCTGTTGTTGCCCGTCAGGATCTGGGTGGAGGCCCCGTCCTTGACCAGCGATCCGCCGCTACTGCTTCCATCGGCAATCGTCCCGGCGAAGATTGTTGTCCCGCTACTCTTTCCGATCGTGAGGGTGTTACCACCGAGCGTGACCGTGGAGGAGGTCTCTCCGGAGAGGGAGGCGATCGCTTGGTTCGCCTGAAGAGTAAGGGTTGAGCTGCCGGTTCCAGAGGCCGAGCCCCCGACTTGATCGATGGAAACATCGCTGCGGCCATTGGCCGTCGGCAGGGCTCCCGCGACCGAGGCGACGAGGGTCGCACCGTTCCGGATGCTCGTCGCGCCCTGGTAGGTGTTGGAGCCGGAGAGTGTCGTCGTGCCGCCGTCGACGACGATGTCGGAGTTTCCGCTGATCCTTCCGGAGACAACGATGCCATTGCTGCCACCCTGCAGCGTCAGAGCCGACCAATTAAGGGCAATGCTTTCGCCTGCCGCATTGAAGATGGTGGCCACGGTTCCGTTTTCTAGAATGACATCGTTGGAGAGTGCCATGACTCCGGTTCCTGCATACATCAGCGAGGCAGGCGAGTAGTAGCTCGATGAGATGGTGATTGCCCCGCTCCCGAGGGCGATGCCCGAGGTGACTTTCAGGGCTCCCGCGGTGATTGTCGTGCCGCCGGCATAGCTGTTGGAGCCGCTCAGGGTGGTCGTGCCGCTTCCGAGCAAGTTCACGCTGCCCGTTCCCGAGATATTCCCCGCCACCGTGTAGTTGTCGGTGGAGGTCGGGTTGAAGGCGAGCACCCCATTGTTGGTGAAGTCCCCAGTGCCCACGGAGGTTCCCGCCGTGAATCCATCCCCGTACTGGAGGGCGCCGGCCAAGATCTTGGTCAGGCCGGAGAAGCCGCTGTTATTCCCCGTCATGGTCGTCGTCCCGGGTCCAGCCTGGGTGAAGGTGCCGGATCCGCTGATCGTATGGCTGAGAGTGACCGCGTCGCTACGCTTCACTACCAGTGAGCCGTTGTTGGTGACGGCCCCAGCGCCGAGGATACCGGTCGTCCCGCCACTTCCGATCTGGAGCGTTCCTCCCGAGATCGTGGTCGTCCCCGTGTAGCTGTTGTTGCCCGTCAGGATCTGGGTGGAGTTCCCATCCTTGACCAGCGATCCTCCGCTGCTGGTCCCATCGACAATCGTCCCGGCAAAGGTGTTCGTGGCACCATCCGTTCCGACCGTGAGCGTGGTGCCTCCGAGCGCGACCGTGGAGGAGACCTCTCCGGAGAGGGAGGCAACCGACTGGTTAGCCTGGAGCGCCAGGGTGGAGTTGCCACTTCCCGATGCCGTGCCAGTATTGTCCTGATCAAGGAAGATGGCCGTGCGGCCGTTTTCCGTCGGCAGGGCTCCTGCCACGGCGGCGATGAGCGTCCCTCCGTTGATGACCATCGTCGGCCCGTTGTAGTTATTGCTCTGATTCAGCGTGGTCGTTCCCCCGTCGATCACGAGATCCGAGTTGGCGGAGGACCCGACGATCTGCCCGTTGACGTTGGCCCCGTTCTGGATGACCAGGACACCACCGTCCTTAGAGAGGGTTCCCGTCACATTCAGAGCGGTGCCGGAGTTGTTCAAGATCGTGGCGGTGGTCCCGGTGGTGACGGTCACATCGTTGGCGAGGGTGCCGTTGGCACCGATGGCATCCCCGTTGCCGAGAACGACGGGATTGGCTCCGAGGCCCAAAACGTAGAGGGCTCCGTCGCGAACACGGAGCATGTTATTCCCCAACCCTGAGACCAGGAAGCTTTTGCCGGTGATGGCGTTGGTCCCGCCGTTGCTGCCCCAGGAGAGAAGCTTTGTCGGCGTGGAATCAAGGGTGCCTGACGCCACAGTGATCGCGTAGCGACCTGTTCCGGAAAGGGTAAGCCCATCGGTGACCGTGAGTGCGTCGGGGATCAGGGTGTCGATCGAGAGAGCAGCTGCGGAGTTCCAGATGAGCGAGGAAACCGTCAGATTGGTGGACAGACCAAGCGTGCTTCCGTATCCGGAAAGAGTCACAGTGCCGGTTCCCAGCGCGTTGGCGCTCGCCGCGGTAAGGTTCCCATTGATGATCGTCCCACCCGAGTAGGTGTTATTGCCGCTCAGGATCGTTGTTCCGGTTCCCGTCTGGGTGAAGGCACCCGTTCCGCTGATCGCATTGGCAAGGGTCAGCGTGCCGCTCCTCTGAACGATCAGGTTTGCGTTATTGATCACATCGCCGCTTCCGAGCGTTCCGGTCGCGCCACCGTTGCCGATCTGGAGCGTACCCCCTGAGATCGTGGTCGTGCCCGTGTAGCTGTTATTACCGGTCAGCGTCTGGACTCCATTTCCGATCTTGGTCAGCGAGGCACCCGTTCCGCTCAGATTCCCCGAGTAGGCGGCCGACTGGTTGCCATTGCCCACGGTGAGCGCGAGGGCCGATCCTCCCCCGTTCGTCATCGCGAAGTTGTCGGAGCCGGTCAGTCCGCCGAGGGTGTAGCCGGTGATGCCGTCTGCGAAGGCCACCTTGTCCGAGTAGTTGAGAAAGGCGCTGCCGAGTCCGTGGGTGCTTCCGACCACCAGTTGACCCGCCGAGGCGCTGGCCGTTCCGGTGAAGCTGTTACTGGCGGTCAGGGTTGTCCTCCCCGGTCCGGCTTGCGTGACATCTCCCGATCCGCTGATCACATGGCCGAGAGTGACCGCGTCGCTCCGGTTGAGCACCAGTGCCGCGTTATTCACCACGTCACCACTGCCGAGGTTGCCGCTGGTTCCCCCATCGCCGATCTGGAGCGTTCCTCCCGAGATCGTCGTCGTTCCCGTGTAGGTGTTATTCCCCGTGAGGATCGTCGTGCCGTAGCCGAGCAGGGTCAGGCCCAACGCATTGGCTCCACTATTCGGATTGGCGATGACATCCCCGTAGGTGAAGGTCGTCCCCGAGGCGTCGATCCCGAACGAGGAGCCGTTCATGAAGCCGCTGTCCGCGCTGCCGAGGCTTAGCAACTGGGTCAGATTGCCGGCCGTGAAGGGATTGGCACCCCCGACGGCGAAGGCCGCCGTCGCTCCGCTCGCCACCGTCAGGTTCGCCGCGGTCCAGGAGTTGGTATTCCCACCGTAGAGAGCGCCGGTGTTGGCGAAAACCAACGTTCCGGCTGAAACGGTCGTCTTGCCTGTGTAGCTGTTGCTACCGCTCAGGACCGTCATCCCGGTTCCAGCCTGCGTGACGCTGCCCGATCCGCTGATGTTATTGCCTAGGGTGAAGTCGTCGCTCCGGTTCATCACCAGCGAGGCATTATTCACCACCGAGGAGCTGCCGAGATTTCCGCTGAGCGGGTTGGACCATCGGCGCGGGCTGCCATCGCCGAGTTGGAGCACTCCAGCCAGGATCGTCGTCAACCCCGAGAAGCTGCTGTTGTCACCCGTCAGGATCGTCACGCCTGTTCCGAGCTGATTGATCTGGCCGTTGCCTGAATCGGAAATGTTGGCCCCCAGGGTGGCCGTGTCGCTCTGGTTGAAGTTGATCGCGCCGCCCGTCGATCCCGAGAGGAAGCGGATGCTCGGAGTGATGATGCTCCCCGCCGTGTCATTGGTTCCGAAGCCGCCGACATTCAGCGAAGAGTTATTGCCGATCGTGATGCCGGCCGCATAGTAGTCGTATGGGCTGTACCCTGTGGACTTGAGGGTGCCCCCGTTGGCCACGGTGACGGAACCGGAACCTGAATCTCCCCAGCTATTGACACTCCCGATTGCCACGGTTGCCTGGTTGCTCCAGAGCGATCCCGCTCCGGTCACCAGCGCCGAGTTGTTGGTTCCACTGATCCCCACTTGGGAGCTGAAGGACTTCACCTGGGCCCCGTCGGAGACCACCAGGCTATTGCCGCTTCCCGAGTATCCCACGGTGAGGTAGCCCTGCTGGGACAGGTCGAGGGTCGATCCGGCTCCGGTCACCAGCAGCGAGTTGTTCGAGGAGCTGCTTTGATAGCCCATCATGATTTGGGTTCCTTGGGCGACGGCCCCGTTGGAGACCACCATGGTGTTGCCGCTCCCTGATCCTCCCACCGCGATGAGGCCGTTTCGGCTGCCGTAGAAGGCATTGCTCCCACTCACCGTGAGGGAGTTGTTGGAGTCGCCCTCGTAGAAGCCGATCCAGCTGCTCCCCACGGTGCGCAGGGCAGCGGGGGCGGAGCTGCCGTCGACCACCACGGAGTTGCTGCTGCCGTGGTAGCCGATGTAGGCGCTCGCGTAGTTGTCGATCCCCGAGTTGATGACCATCGACTGGCCGGAGCTGTTGCTGCCGACATAGAGGTCATCGACACGGAACACATAGAGCGCATTGTTGCTCACGCTGATCGCCGTGGTGTGGTTGGCATAGAAGTTGTCTGCCGTGTAGCTGTTGCTCGTTCCCCAGGACATCAGCTTCTGCGGCGTGTATCCGGGACTTTCCGGGTTATAGGGGTCTGAGCCGAGAGAGAGGTCGAGTCTTGGCGCCCAATAACTATCCGTGGTGAGCGTGAGGGCTCCGGTGATGTTCAGGAAGAACCCGGAGGTCAGGTTGGGGAACGAGATCCTCGAGCCATCTCCGGTGGTGAGTGAGGAGATGGTCAGATTATTGTACAGACCAAGCGTGCTGGTTCCGGAAAGAGTCACGGCGCCGGTTCCCAGCGCGTTGGTGCTTGCCGTGGTAAGCTGCCCGTCGATGAGGGTCCCGCCCGAGTAGGTGTTGTTGCCGCTCAGGAACGTTTGTGCCCACATCACTCCACCCGACGGTCCATATGACCTCTTGATGATCACATTCCCCGTGCCGCTGATTTCATTGGCAACCGTCATCGCTCCCCTCTTTAGATCAATGACCAGCGACCCGTTGTTCACCACCGCGCCGCTCCCGAGTGTTCCCCTCGCGGTATCCCACTCATACTCTGAATCTCCGATCTGGAGCGTGCCACCCGAGATCGTGGTCGTGCCTGTGTAGGTGTTATTTCCCGTCAGGATCGTCGTCCTGTTGCCGAGCAGGGTCAGGCCCAGCGCCCCGTTCACGCCATTGGCCAGATTATTGGTGAAGTCCCAGCTGGGTGAACCGAGTCCCGAGGCATCCAGACCGAAGGAGCCGCCAGCCGCAATGCCGGAACCCACCGATGTGGTGAGTGTGGTCAGAAGACTCTGGATCCTCTCATTCCCGAAACCAGCCACACCGAAGGCCGCCGTCGCATTACTTGCCACCGTCAGGTTCGCCGCGGTCCAGGAGGAGGTATCTCCGCCGTAGAGTGCAAAGTGGTTGTCGAACAACAGCGTCCCACCGGAGACCGTCGTCTTGCCGGTGTAGCTATTGGATCCGGAGAGGATTTGCACCCCCGTGCCGACCTTGGTCAGCGAGGCGCCCGTCCCGCTCTCTGAGACACCATCTCTCAGGTTGCCCGAGTAGGTGGCCGACTGGTTGGCATTCCCCACGGTGAGCGCGATGGCCGAGCCTCCCGCGTTCGTCATCGCGAAGTTGTCGGAGCCAGTCAGTCCGCCGAGGGTATATCCAGTAATCCCGTCGGTGAAGACCACCTTGTCCGAGTAGTTGAGAAGGGCGCTGCCGAGTCCGTAGGCGTTGCCGACCACCAATTGACCTGCCGAGGCGCTGGCCGTTCCCTTGAAGCTGTTGCTGGCGGTCAGGGTTGTCGTCCCGGTTCCGGCCTGGGTGAAATCTCCCGTTCCACTGATCGCATGGCCGAGGGTGACCTCGTCGCTCCGGTTCAGTACCAGCGCCGCGTTATTCACCACGTCACCGCTTCCGAAATTGCCGTTGGTTCCTCCGTCGCCGATCTGAAGCGTTCCTCCCGAGATCCTCGTCGTTCCCGAGTAGCTGTTATTCCCCGTCAGGGTCGTCGTCCCGGCTCCTGCCTGGGTGAAGGCACCCGTTCCGCTGATCGTATTGGAAAGGGTGACCGCATCACTCCGGTTCATCACCAGTGAGCCGTTATCCAACACGTCACCGCTTCCGAGGGTGCCGGTCGTCCCGCCAGCGCCGATCTGGAGCGTTCCTGCCGAGATCGTGGTCGTCCCCGTGTAGGAGTTATTCCCCGTCAGGATCTGGGTGGAGTTCCCATCCTTGACCAACGATCCGCCGGCACTCATGCCATCGGCACTGGTCCCATCGACAATCGTCCCGGCAAAGGTGTTCGTGGCACCATCCGTTCCGACCGTGAGCGTGGTGCCGCCGAGTGCGACCGTGGAGGAGACCTCTCCGGAGAGGGAGGCAACCGACTGGCCCACCTGGAGCGCCAGGGTGGATGTGCCGCTTCCCGATGCCGTGCCGTTATTGTCCTGATCCAGGAAGATGGCCGTGCGGCCGTTTTCCGTGGGCAGGGCGTAGTTCGTGGCGGCGATGAGCGTCCCCCCGTTGATGATCATCGTCGGCCCGTTGTAGCTATTGCTCTGATTCAGGGTCGTCGTCCCGCCGTCGATCACGAGATCCGAGTTGGCGGAGGACCCGACGATCTGCCCGTTGACGTTGGCCCCGTTCTGGATGACCAGGACGCCACCATTCTTGGAAAGCGTTCCCGTCAGATTCAGAGCGGTGCGGGAGTTGTTCATGATCGAGGCAAAGGTGCCGGCGGTGACGGTCACATCGTTGGCGAGGGTGCCGCTTGCACCGATGGCATCACCCCGCCCGAGAACGACAGCCCCGGTTCCGAGGGCCGAAACGTAGAGGGCATTGTTGCTGACCCGGAGCACGTTGTTCCCCAACCCGGAGACCAGGAATTGATTGCCCCTAATTTCGTTGTACCCGCCGTTGCTGCCCCAGGAGAGGAGCTTTGTCGGCGTGGAATCAAGGGTACCTGACGCCACATTGATCGCTAGACCCTTTCCGTAAAGGCCAACCACACCGGTGACCGTGAGTCCGCCGGGAGTCAGGGTGTCGATCGAGAGAGCAGCCCCTTGGGACCAGATGAGCGAGGAAACCGTCAGCGTGCTGGCAAAGGAGAGCGTTCCGTTCCAGAGATTGACGGACTTGGTTGCCCCCAGCGCAGTTGCTGAACCCACCCTGAGCGTGCCGTCAGTGATGACCGTCGCGCCCGTGTAGGTATTATTCCCCGTCAGGATCGTCATTCCGGTTCCCGACTGGGTGAAGTCACCCGTTCCGCTGATCGCATTGGTAAGGGTCATCGTGTTGCTCCTCTTCACGATCAGGTTCGCGTTATTGATCACCCTGAGTTTGCCGAGCGTTCCGGTCGTGCCACCATCGCCGATCTGGAGGGCACCCCCCGAGATCGTGGTCGTGCCGTCGTAGCTGTTATTGCCGGTCAGCGTCTGGATTCCATATCCGATCTTGGTCAGCGTGGCGGCGTACCTGCTCAGATTGCCCGAGTAGGTGGCAGACTGGTCGCCATTGCCCACAGTGAGCTTGAGGGCCGTCCATGCCGCGTTCTTCATGTCGAAGTCGTTGCCTCCGGTCAGTCCTCCGATGGTGTAACTGTCGTTCCCGGACGCGAAGACCACCTTGTCCGAGTAGTTGAGCAGGGCGCTGCCGAGAGCGAATGTGCTCCCGACCACCAGTTGTCCGGCCGAGGCACTGGCCGTTCCGGTGAAGCTGTTATTACCCGTCAGGGTCGTCGTCCCGGGTCCACCCTGGATGAAGGACCCCCCTCCGCTGATGTTATTAGCCAGAGTGACCGCTCCGCTCCTGTTCACAATCAGGCTCCCGTAATTGATCACATTGCCACTCCCTAGCGTGCCGGTCGAGCCACCGTCGCCGACCTGGAGTGTGCCTCCGGAGATAGCGGTCGTTCCCGAGTAGGTATTGGCTCCCGTCAGGATCGTCGTCCCGTTGCCGAGCAGGGTCAGGCCCAGCGCATTGGCTCCACTATTCGGATTGGCGATGGCGCTCCCGTAGGTGAAGGTCGTCCCCGAGACGTCGATCCCGAGTGAGGAGCCGCTCATGAAGCCGTTGCCCGCCCCACCGAGCTTGAGCAACTGGGTCAGATTGGCGGCCGTGAAGCCCTTGTCACCCCCGACGGCGAAGGCCGCCGTTGCTCCGCTCCCCACCGTCAGGTTCGCCGCGGTCCAGGAGTTGGTATTCCCACCATAGAGCGCACCGGTATTGGCAAACTCCAGCGTCCCCCCGGAGACCGTCGTCCTGCCGGTGTAGTTGTTGGATCCCGAGAGGATTTGCATCCCGGCGCCGATCTTGGTCAGCGAGGCACCCGTCCCACTCAGACTGCCCGAGTAGGTGGCAGACTGGTTGCCATTGCCCACGGTGAGAGCGAGGGCCGAGCCTCCCGAGTTCGTCATCACGAAGTCATTGGAGGCGGTCAGTCCGCCGACGGCGAAATTGGTGATCCCGTTGGCGAAGGCCACATTGGTCGAGTAGTTGAGCAGGGAGCTGCCGAGTCCGTAGACGCTTCCGACCACCAGTCGTCCTGCAGAGGCGCTGGCCGTTCCCTTGAAGCTGTTGCTGGCGGTCAGGGTTGTCGTCCCGGTTCCGGCCTGAATGAGGTTTCCCATTCCGGTGATTTCATTGCTCAGGGTGAACGCATTTCTCCTGTTCACGATCAAGTTCGCCCAATTGTCCACCTTGCTGCTCCCGAGTGAACCGGTCGTGCCTCCGTCGCCGATCTGGAGGGCTCCCTCCATGATCGTGGTCGTGCCCGTGTAGCTGTTGCTGCCGCTCAGCGTCTGGGTTCCCGTGCCCCTCTTAATCAGCGAGGCACCCAGGCCACTCCCTGAGACACCATCTCTCAGATTGCCCGAGTAGGTGGCAGACTGGTCGCCATTGCCCACCCAGAGTGTGAGGGCAGTCCCTGCACGATTCGTCATTGCGAAGTTGTTGGAGCCGGTCAGTCCCCCGAGGAAGAGGTTCCTGACATCGAAGACAACATTGGTCGAGTAGTTGAGCAGGGCGCTCCCAAGTCCGCTGAATCCGCCGATGACCAGTCGTCCGGCCGACGCACTGACCGTTCCCTTGAAGTGAATGTTATCATATAAGGTCGTCGTCCCGGTCCCAGCCTGGGTGAAGGTACCCGTTCCGACGATTGTGTTGCCGAAGAAGACCGAGTCGCTCCGGTTCACCACCAGGTTCGCGTTATTCACCACGGTATTGTAACGACCGCCTCTCCCCCTTGAGTCAAACCCGTAGGGCGCCCAGATGCTGCCATTCGTGCCGCCATTCCCCACCTGGAGCGTTCCTCCCGTGATCATAATCGTTCCCGTGAAGCTGTTATTACCCGTCAGGATCGTCGTCCCGGTCCCGGCCTGGGTGAAGTTACCCGATCCGCTGATCACATTGGACAGAGTCAGCGTGTTGCTCCTCTGGACGATCAGGTTTGCGTTATTCGACACGGCGCCGCTCCCGATTGTGCCGGTCGTGCCACCGTCGCCGATCCGGAGCGCTCCCCCCGAGATCGTGGTCGTGCCCGTGTAGGTATTGTTCCCCGTCAGCGTCTGGGTTCCCGTTCCGATCTTGGTCAGCGAGGCACCCGTCCCGCTCAGATTCCCCGAGTAGGTGGCCGAGCGGTCGGCATTCCCCACGGTGAGCGCGAGGGCCGAGCCTCCCGCATTCGTCATTGCGAAGTTGTTGCCTCCGGTCAGTCCCCCGAGAGTGTAGGCGGTGGTGCCGTTTGCGAAGGCCACCTTGTCCGAGGAGTTGAGTAGGGTACTTCCGAGTCCGTAAGTGCTGCCGACCACCAACTGGCCTGACAAGGCACTGACCGATCCCGTGAAGCTATTGGAACCAGTCAGGGTGGTCCTCCCCGGTCCGGCCTGGGTGAAGGAACCCCCTCCGCTGATATTATTAGCCAGAGTGATCGCGTCGCTCCTGTTCACGACCAGGTTCGCGTTATTCACCACGGTCGCGCTTCCGAGATTGCCGCTGGTTCCACCACTCCCGATCTGGAGCGTTCCACCCGAGATCGTGGTCGTGCCCGAGAAGCCGGTGTTGTCACCCGTCAGGATCGTCGTGCCGGCACCGGCTTGGGTGACTTCGCCCGTTCCGCTGATCGCATTACCGAGTGTCAGCGTGTTGCTCCTCTGAACGAGCAGATTCGCGTTATTGATCACATTGCCGCTCCCGAGCGTTACGGTCGTGCCAACGTCGCCGATCTGAAGCGTACCCCCCGTGATCCTCGTCGTGCCCGTGAAGGTGTTATTACCCGTCAGGATCGTCGTTCCGGTGCCGAGCAGGGTCAGGCCTAGGGCCCCGTTCACGCCATTGGCCAGATTATTGGTGAAGGTGTAACTACCACCCAGTCCCGAGGCATCCAGACCGAAGGAGCCGCCGGCCGCAATGCCCAATCCCGCCGAAGTGGTGAGTGTGGTCAGAAGACTCTGGATCCTCTCATTCCCGAAACCAGCCACACCGAAGGCCGCCGTTGCTCCGCTCGCCACCTTCAGGTTCGCCGCGGTCCAGGAGTTGGTATTCCCGCCGTAGAGCGCACTGGTACTAGCGAACCCCAGCGCACCGGCTGAAACCGTCGTCTTGCCAGTGTAGCTGTTGGATCCCGAGAGGATTTGCACCCCGGTGCCGATCTTGGTCAGCGAGGCACCCGTCCCGCTCCCTGAGACACCATCGCTCAGGTTCCCCGAGTAGCTGGCCGACTGGTTGGCATTGCCCAGTGTGAGCGCGAGGGCCGAGCCTCCTGCATTCGTCATTGCGAAGTTGTTACCTCCGGTCACACCACCGAGGGTGAAATTGGTGATGCCGTTTGCGAAGACCACATTGGTCGAGTAGTTGAGCAGGGCGCTGCCGAGAGCGTTGGCGCTGCCGACCACCAGCTGGCCTGCCGAGGCGCTGGCCGTTCCCGTGATGCTACTCAACTCTCCATTGACCGTCCAAGTTCCAGCACCCTGTTTGATGAGATTGCCTGAGAAGGTCAACCCGCCGATGACAGCACTGGTTAACAGTGAACTCCCCGAGCCTTCCAAGATGAGATTGGAGTTCGTGTCGGCACCCATGTTCAGGCCTCCACTGATCACGCTGCCGGTGAAGAGGGTGACGGAATTGTTACTTCCGGTCATCGAGACACCGCCGTTGATCCTACCCCCGCTCAGATTGACCAACGAGTTCGAGTTCCCGGCAAAACTCGCACCCAGAGCGATACCGGAACCGGGGGAGCCATTGGTTCCGCCGGAGATCGTGCCGCTATTCACAAGGGAGCCGCTCCCTCCAAAACTCACTCCGACTCCGCCAGTGCCACCATTGCCCACAATCTCGTTATCGCCGCGGCCGCGAGCGCCGCGAGCGCCGCCATTGCCACCAGTAATGGTGCCACTATTGATCAACGTTCCTGCCGACCCAAAACTCACTCCAACTCCGCCTGTGCCGCCTGTGCCAGTACCGCGATAGCTGTTATACCCACCAGTACCACCAGTGCCACCAGTGCCGCCAGTGATGGTGCCACTATTGCTCAACCTTCCTGCCGACCCAAAACTCACTCCAACTCCGCCATTCCCCCCAGCGCCGCCAGCGCCACCAGCGCCGCCAGCGCCACCAGTGCCACCAGTGCCACCAGTGATGGTGCCACTGTTGGTCAATGTTCCAGCCGACCCAAAACTCACTCCCGCTCCGCCATTTCCACCAAGTTCATAACTCCCGGCGAATTCAAACCCTTTAGATTCATCGCCGCCATTGCCGCCATTGCCACCAGTAATAGTGCCACTGTTGGTCAATGTTCCAGCCGACCCAAAACTCACTCCGACTCCACCAGTACCGCCAGCACCTCCAGAGCTACGAGAATTATTGTAATTGCCGCCAGCGCCACCAAAGCCGCCAGCGCCACCCTTGATGGTTCCACTATTGATCAACGTTCCTGCCGACCCAAAACTCACTCCGACTCCGCCGTTGCCGCCATCGCCGCCTCGGGCATTATTATTATTCTCACTGCCCATCTCAAGGACCGCATGGCCACCAGTGCCACCAGTGCCACCAGTGATAGTGCCACTATTCGTCAACATTCCTGCCGTCTCAAAACTCACCCCGATTCCGCCATTGCCGCCATCGCCATCAACAACAACAACATAATCCCTACCTGTAATTCCAGCAACGCCACCAGTGCCACCAGTGCCACCAGTGATAGTGCCACTATTGGTCAACGTTCCTTCCGACCCAAAACTCACTCCAACTCCGCCATTCCCCCCAGTGCCTCCATTGCCAGCAGTGCCTAATGAGTTGTTTTGGTTGCCGCCAATGAGGCCGTTGCCGCCAGTGCCACCAGTGATGAAGCCGCTATTGATCAATGTTCCTACCAATCCAAAAGTCACTCCGATTCCGCCATTGCCCCCAGTGCCTCCAGTGCCGCCAGAGTAGGCCTTGCTGCCGTTCCCCCCGCCTCCGCCGGCGTACTTTTTGCCAACACCGTCTCTGCCGCCAGTGCCGCCATTACCACCAGTGATGGTGCCTCTATTGGTCAACGTTCCCGCCGACCCAAAACTCACCCCGAATCCGCCATTGCCCCCAGTGCCTCCATCTCCAGTTCGTCTGGGAGAAGGAATAAAATTAGGGGGAATGGCGGATGCCTCGGGGTCGAGACCGGGTTTCCATCCAGGTTCTTTCAGTTTAACCCCCCCCCACCCCGTGCCGCCAGTGCCGCCAGCGCCACCAGTGATGGTGCCACTATTGATCAACATTCCCGCCGACCCAAAACTCACTCCTATTCCGCCATTGCCCCCAGTGCCTCCATTACCGTCATTGCCTAAATGGCCGTTTACTCCGCTCCAGCCACCAATGCCGCCAGCGCCACCAGTCCCGCCTGCGCCGCCATTGATAGTGCCACTATTGGTCAACATTCCTGCCGATGCAAAAATCACTCCGACTCCGCCAGTGCCGCCATTGCTGCCAGTGCCACCAGTGCCGCCATCGACCAAGAAGCCAGTGGTATTGACGCCCGTGATGCCAGTGCCGCCAGCGCCAGCAGTGCCGGCGGTGATCTCGGAATTTGTGTTATTAAAGAGATTTGCTCCGTTGTTCAGGGTCAGAGCGGTCCCTCCGTTTCCGCCGCCGATTCCGACATTAGCATTAGGGGCACGGAATCCATTGATGGAACTTGTTGCGACACCATTCCCCACCTGGAGAGTGCCGCTTCTCACCACGATGGTGGAGTTGCTACTTGCATTGGTGATGTTACCTGCTGCGGTGACGCTCTTCCAGAATTGCAGGGAACCGTTATTTGTGATCGTCCCTGTCATTAAGGTGGTTGGATTGGTGATCACATTCGTGACTCCGGAAGCGATCGTTCCACCGGTAATGTAAGCATTCGTAACGTTCGCCTGAGCCCGGGCATCGCCCGCCGATCCGAACACCACCGCCCCCACCACAAAAAGCAAGCTGAGCGGAGCGACCATTAACCCCTCACGCAGAGAGCGACGGAACAAGCACCAAGTCCCTCGCAATAACGCATCTGCGGAACGTGAACGAGGGCAAGTGGAATGTGTCATGGCGGTGTAGGAGTAGGATGCGGGAGTGAGACGGAGGGACTAGCGGGACGGGAATAATGAAACGGAACAAGTGGGTGGCAAGTGGTCGGGGAAGTAGGTCGGGGGAGGAGTGGGAGGAGTAAAAGAAACTCGGGGGGGGTGATTTAGATTTCTCCCCGAAGGCCGGAAATCCCAGAAAACCAGAAATTTGTAAAAAATTTCACCCCCGAATTCAAGCCAAAAATTAAGCAAAATAACTAGATAAAACCCATGACGAGGCTAAGTCCAATAACTAGACATCAATTAAGGTAATTTATCTCTCGATTTAACCCCATCTAACATCCCATCGCCTGGCACTCACCAAGGCTAAAAAGGACCCCCGCAAAATGGCAGGTCATCAACCCAAAAATCGATGAGGCACTCATTACGCGCCTTGACGCAGTGAATGCGTGCAGGCTTTTAGCCGTTTAGACAACCAAGCACGTGGGAACGAGCGCGGTAGCCTGCGGCGCATGCCGCAGCCTCGAAGAGGTGGCACCGTGCGCCGGGAGGCGGATGCCATCAATCTGAAGATAACCCGAGGGATGACAACAACGCCCATCGCCAAAGGAACCAGCTGATTCTACCGGAATAAGAGTGGAGATGGTATAACAGCCTGGCAAGAGCCCGTCCGGGCTCGCGTCACTCCACCCTGATCGACTGGATGACGATCTTGTCGATGGGGAAGTCGTTGCTGTTGACGGGGAGGGTGCTGATGGCGTCGAGCACCTCGAGTCCTTCGACCACACGGCCGAAGACGGTATATTGGCCGTTGAGTTGGGACATCGGCTCCAGGCAGACAAAGAACTGGCTGCCGTTGGAGGCGCGGGTGGGATTGATCGCATCGGGAAGCCTTGCCGTGGCGACAGAGCCCTTCTCGAGCTTGAGATGGATCTCGGCGGGAAGGGTGTATCCCGGGCCACCCGTGCCCGTACGGTCGCTGTCTCCAAGATCCAAACCCACCTTCTGAAGGACGCTCACGGCAACCCCTTGGCGGCTCTTGGGATCCCCGGCCTGGACGAGTTGGTGGGGGAAGAGGCGATGGAAGCGCATCCCATCGTAGTAATGCCTGCCGGCGAGTTGCTTGAAATTGGTGACCGTTCCGGGAGCGGCATCCTCACGCAATTCGATCACGATGCGCTCGGGCTTCTTCTGCTTCTTCACCTTTACCAGCATGACGGCAACCTGCGGTCCGGTTCCCGCGGTGCGCGGTGCGGTCGCGCACCCCCCCAGGAATGCGGGGAGCACGATCGGCAGAAGGAGTAGGGGAAGCAGTGATCGGAAGTTCATGGGCCGGTGACTTGCGTGATGCTGAGCGGAGTCCTGCTTCCGGTCAAGGGATCGAGGGCAAAAAGAGGCGCTCCGCTCTCGGCGGCGGCGCGATGCACATACCCCAGGGCGCAGGGTGATTCGTCCGGGATGCCCGCCATGGAGCTGGTGACCTCGCCAACTTCATTCCCTTCCCCGGTAATGATACCCATGCCGGGCGCGAGCTTTCCCCCTGCGGATCCAAGGCAGCGGAGGCGGTGGAGCAGACGGTTGACCCGGCCGATGCTCTTGAGGCGGGAGATGACCTCCTGACCGGGATAACAACCGCGGTCGTAATCGATGTGGGTGCGGTCAAGTCCCGCCTCGGGAGGCAGTGTCTCCCCGGTGAGTTCGGCACCCCACTTGGGGATCCCGCGTTCGATCCTGAGTGCCTCCACAACGGAGGGGTCAAGGAGTGGAAGGCTCTCCACATCGAGCACCCCGGTCATTGCAGGATCGAGATCCTTGCCCACTTCACCCATCCGGGAAACCCGGATCCCGGAAACCGAAACCCAGGGTTCGCCCGCCGCCATCGAACCGAAGAGATGTACCTTCCGCCGGGGAGACTCGATGGAAAGGGTGACATCATCCGCCACGATGTATCGCTCGAGGCGTGCCATGAGTGACTCTTCCAGTGCCGGGTCGGACTCGACGATCAGGTCCTCGCCGTCACGACGGATCAGCAGGGCGGCGGAAAGTTTCCCCTTGGGCGTGAGGATGCAGGCGGGTAGAGCCTCCTGCGCGCCGAGCCGCTTCAGATCGCGTGTGATCTGTCCATTGAGGTAGCGGAAGGCGTCGGCACCCGAGAGGCGGATCTCCAACCGCGAAGGCAACTCAAAGGCTCCTCCCTCGAGGCGCGCGCGCTTGAGCTGTTCTGAGATTTCCTTCATCCGTCGTGAGGAAGGATCTTAGGTGGAAGCCTTCGCGGCCTTGAAGCGGTCGAAAAATCCGAAGGGTTTCTTCTTTCCCGGATTGGAAACGGCCGGAGCGGATTCGGTGCTGCCGGACCTGGAGTGATTGGCAGGGGCAACGGTCTCGCTCCCGGGAAGATCCTTCACGGTCCCGGGATAGGCGTAATGGCGCGACAGGGAGGCGAAGTCATCCTCCGCCCAACCAGCCTGGACCGCCCCCATGAGGGTTCCCGCCGTCGCGGCGGTGGCAGGTAGGTCGATCCCCTTCCCCTCGACGCAGCGCAGAGCGATCTGGAGATCCTTGAGCATGTTCTTGACCGAAAATCGCGCCGAGAAATCGCCCGCCAGCATCAATGGCATTTTTGCCGAAATCACGCCGGAGTTGGCGGCGTTGTACTCCAGCGCCTCCCTCAGCCTCGGAAGCGGAACTCCCCCCCGGTCGAGCAGGGCCAGGGCCTCCGCCAGTCCCGCGATCTGGGCGGCGCTGATCATGTTGGTGGCCACCTTCACGTAGGTGGCGGCACCGACGGGCCCCATGTGGAGAATGGCCCGGGCCGAGGCCTCGAGCACGGGGGCGGCGCGTTCCAGCACTGCTTCCTCTCCGCCGACATAATAGACAAGCTGACCTTCCGCAGCGACGTCGCGGGTTCCCGTGAAGGGGGCGTCCAGAAAGGAGGCTCCCCGTTCACCGACAATGCGGGCGGCCTCAAGGGTCTCCGCTGGACTCACCGTGGCATGGTTGATCACGACATGGGAATCGCCCAGGGCCGTCCCCATGGAACGGATCACCTCAAGGAGCGCCTCTCCGTCGCGGACAAAGATCTGGATGATGTCGGCCGATTCCGCGACCTCGCGGGCCGAGGAGAGGAAATTCGGCTCCGGGCGCGGCGAGCGGTTCCAGACAAAAACGGGAAACCCGTCACGTCTTAACACAGCGGCAACGCGGCTTCCGATGATCCCCAACCCGATAATCCCGACGGATGTCTTCGACGACTTCTCCATCGGGATCGGATCGGTAGGGCAACCGCTTCAGGCGGGACTAGCGGGCCGGAGCGGGAGGATTCGCCGGAGCGGGGAGATTGCTCTCGATCTTGGCTCCCTGACGGAGTTCCTGCATCACGCCCCTGAAAATCTCGCGGCGCTTCTGGGCCTGGAGGAACTGGAGGATCTGGGCCTTGGCCTCTTCAAAGGTGGCGGTCCCGGCGGGCTTCTTGTCGGTCACCTTGATGACATGGTAGCCGAACTTGGTCTTCACCGGCGTGGCGCTGACGGATCCGACCTTCTGGGCGAAGGCGGCGGTGGCGAATTCCGGCACCATGCGATCCTTCGGGAAGTAACCGAGGTCGCCGCCGCGCTGGGCGGCACCCGGCTCCTCGGAGAGCTCGGAGGCGAGCTTGTCGAACGGCTCACCCTTGTTCACACGGACAATCGCGGCCTTGGCCTTGTTCTCGGCGACCTTCTGCTGTTCGGGGGTGGCGTTCTCCGGAGTGCGGAAGAGGATGTGGCTCGCCTTGACGAGGTCGGGGTTGGTGAACTCCTTGGTGTTGGCGTCGTAGAACTTCTTGGCATCGGCCTCGGTGACGGAGTCCTTGCCCTGGACTTGGGACTGCATCCACTTCTGCTGGCGGATGGAGCGTGTGAGATTCGCGGTGAACTGCTCGAGTGTGAGCCCCGACTTCTTCATCTCGCCGAGGAAGACCTCCTCGGAGGGGAACTGGCTCTTGATCTTGGCAAGCTGGGCATCGACCTCGGCCTTGTCCACCTGGATGGCGGCGGCCTGCTTGTCGACGAGCTTCTCCATGATCATCCCGTCCAGGATCTGGCGGTAGCCCTGCATCTTCTGGTCGGCGTTGAGGGTCGCGGCGTTGGCACCGCTGGCGGCCAGCGCGTCGCCGAAGTTCTTCTCAAGATCGGCCTTGCTGATCTTCTCGCCGTTCACGACGGCCACAGGATCCTTCAGCGCCACGGAGGAGGAGCTAGAGCTTCCCTTGGAGGAGACGGCCGAGGAGATCACTTTGTTGAGATCGGGACTTCCGGAGGATTTGGGTGCGGAGGTCTGGGCCTGGACAAGGCCGGTCGACAGAGTGATCGAAAGAAGGGTGAGGAATCGTTTGGTCATGGGTGAATGGTGAATCTCTTTCATTGCACGGGAGACGATGACACGCCAGCGGAAATTCACTCCCCTCACCTTGGGGGTTTACTTTCCCATCCGTCACGATAACCTCCTCCATCCTGCTCACGTGGCGAAACTGGCAGACGCGTACGTCTCAGAAGCGTATGGGGAAACCCATGGAGGTTCGATTCCTCTCGTGAGCACTTTTTTCTTTTCCGTTCCACAGCAACCCTGCACCGGAGCACCAAAGCCCGAAAGAACAACCCGGCCCTCACGCCAGCCCGACCACTCCATGGAGATCCAAAAAGAGAAGCCCGATTCGGTGAGGGATCTCTTCTCCTCAATCGCGGGGCGGTACCAAATGGTCAACCACCTCCTGAGCGGAGGACTCGACTGGTACTGGCGCGCGGTCGCCGTCCGGTTAATCCGTCCGTGGAATCCCACGCGACTTCTTGACGTCGCCACGGGCAGCGGCGACCTCGCCTCCGCGATCGGAAAGAATTTCCCCGGATGCCGCGTCATCGGCGCCGATTTCTGCCGCCCGATGCTCGAAGTCGCACGCCGCAACGGACTCGCGGAACTCGTCGAGGCCGACGGCATGAACCTCCCCTTCCCGGACGCCACCTTCGATGCGGTCACCGCCGCCTTCGGACTGCGGAACATGGCCTCCTGGCAGTCGGGCCTCTCCGAAATGGCCCGGGTTCTCAAGCCCGGCGGCCACCTCCTCATCCTCGATTTCTCACTCCCGACCCTTCCCGTCATCAGGCCCCTCTACCGCTTTTACCTCCATCGGATCCTACCGATCATCGCGGGCCTCGCGACAGGACGCACCGATGCCTACGAATACCTCGGAGGCTCCATCGAGCAGTTCCCCTCGGGCAAGGCGATGACCTCACTGATCGATTCATGCGGCTTCCGTGAGGCCAAGGCCCATCCGCTCACCTTGGGAACCGTCTCAATCTACACCGCGACCAGAGCGGGGGATTTTTAACCCGGATTTTGCAATAGGGCGACATCAATGGGTGTGGATGGTTCACGCGAATGGTGGGGCCTCAGGTAGTTAAAAACGTTAAAACGTTAAAAGGGTTACAAGGGACTGAATTGGAAACCTTGATTCGACTCTTCGGCCCGCGCTGCTGCGACGAGTTCTCTGAATTCGCCATCTCGATTCTCAGATCAGGGATGTTTCGACCCACTTTGTAACGCTTCAACTTTGCAAGCCCGGCCTCGGCCTGACGGCCTGCGTTACGGCTAACTTTTTTAACCCCGTTCCCCGCTCCCGGATTCCTGTCCCTAATGCATAATCCGGGTTTAACTGATCCCAACCTTCCGGAGTCGCGTCTCCACATGGGTGAAGTGACGCTCGGGCGAGCAGATTTTCTCAAGCTCGGCCGCATCAATGTGCTGCATGACCTCGGCCTCCTCGCTGAGTGTCCGGAGCAGGGGGATCTTCTCGGCCCAGGTCCGCATCGCGGCCCGCTGGACAGCCTCGTAGGCGTTCTTGCGGGCCATGCCGCGGTCGGTGAGTTCCAACAGGACAGCCTGGCTTCCGTAGAGGCCGAGCGTGAGTTCCATGTTCCGCTTCATGTGCTCGGGATAGACCGTGAGATCGCGGACCAGCCTGGTCAGCAGGACCAGCATGTAGTCGAGCAGGGTGCAGGAATCCGGAAGAATGATCCGCTCGGCGCTCGAGTGGCTGATGTCGCGCTCGTGCCAGAGGGCCACGTTCTCCATGGCGGTCTGGGCATTGCCGCGAAGGACGCGGGCCAGTCCGCAGAGGCGTTCGCCGGTGATCGGGTTGCGCTTGTGAGGCATGGCGGAGCTTCCCTTCTGCCCCTTGGCAAAGGCCTCCTCGACTTCGAGGACCTCCGTGCGCTGGAGGTGGCGGAACTCGGTCGCCC
The DNA here is from genome assembly GCA_040380225.1 of Verrucomicrobiia bacterium. GTDB lineage: Bacteria > Verrucomicrobiota > Verrucomicrobiia > Chthoniobacterales > UBA6821 > UBA6821. The sequence goes on from JBEIJN010000016.1 coordinate 27,753, forward strand.
AGCAGTCAATGGAGCAACCGATCAGGGCCAGCGTGGTCATGAACTCGGCATGGCGGTCGCGCTGGATGATCTGGGTGGAGATGTTGGAGGGCTTGAGCCCCAGACGCTCGCAGACGTAGGCCTCGACCTTGGGATCAAGGTGGGCGTTCGTGCCGACGGCGCCGCTGAGCATGCCGTAGGCGACGCGGTCACGGGTCTCCTTGAGGCGCTCGATGGAGCGGCCGAACTCATCGTACATGACACCGAGTTTCAGGCCGAAGGTGACCGGTTCGGCGTGGATGCCGTGGCTGCGGCCGATCATCGGGGTAAACTTATGCTCCTTGGCGCGCTCGGCGATAGCCACACGGAGTTCCTCCAGATCCTTGAGCAGGATGTCCGCCGACTGCACCATCTGGACCGCGAGGGTCGTGTCGAGCAGGTCGGAGGAGGTCAGTCCCCGGTGAATCCAGCGGGCGGGTTCGCCGACATGGTTGGCGACCTCCTCGAGGAAGGCGATCACGTCGTGGTTGGTGCGTTTCTCGATCTCGCGAACCTCCTCGATCCGGAAAGTTCCTTTCTCGCGGATGGTCCTGGCATCCTCCTTGGGAACGATCCCGAGTTCGGCCATGCCTTCGCAGGCCAGGGTCTCGATCTCGAGCCAGATTTCCAATTTCCTCTGCTCCGTCCAAATGGAGCGCATCTCGGGGCGGCTGTAACGTTCGATCATCCGAAGAGTTTAGCGAGACATCTTTTCCAAGGAAGTCTCTTTTGGAGGAAAGGAGCCGAATGGATCCTTTTTATCAGAAAGCAGGAAATCAGGATTAAACAATCGCTTCCTTATTTCCTATCGGGAAACCATTCCCTGCCGATACGTTTTACGATCAGGGGCATGGAGGCAAAGTTGATCAGCAATCCCGACTCGACATCCGTTGCCTTGAGATATGACCTGACCGTCGCAAAGTGAATGGCATGCAGATCTTTGGAGGCCTTGAGTTCCACAACCAACCGGTTGCTGACAAACAGATCCAACCGGTGCTCCCCAACACTCTTTCCGCAGTAGGTTAACGGAACTGACTTTTGCCGTTCGTATGGAATGCCCGCTTGATCCAACTCGATGCAGAGCGCTTCCTCATAAACAGCCTCCAGAAATCCGGGCCCCAAGGTTTGATGAACCTTGATGGCCGCATGGATGACCTTGGAACTTAGTTCTTGATCCGGAAAGTCCACCCTTCGGCTTCTTTCCTGTTTTCCTGCTTCCAGATTGATGAATCTGTCGCCCGGTCAGGCCAGTTTCAGGCGCTTGGATCCCCGAGGGGTCTTGGCGACCACATCCCCGCGGCGGAAGAGGTCGCCGATTGCGGCAACCACCTCGCGTTCATTGCGGGCGTAGCTGGAAACTGCGGCGACCAGGTCGCCGAGGGAGATGCTGTTTTTGAGTGAGGAGTGTTTTTTCATGGTGTTGTCTTTCTGATAAGTGAGACAGGGGGGATCTCCCGACCGTTCAAAAATAGTTGGCTCCGATCTTACGGCCCCCCACCCATGGCAAGGGGTGAGTCTTGCGTGCGCCTGCGGCTCGGATATTCTTCATCCGCTCCCTTCATCCCATGCCCGCACACCGCTCCCACCCTCTTTCCCTGCTCTTGGCTGTCGCCCTTGCGGCCGCATCCTCCACGTTGCATGCCGCCGAGACGAACGCCCCCGCGGGACTGCCGATGCTTTCCTCCCAGGGAGCCGGCGCAACCCCGGAAACGCTCGCCAGACTCCTCTCGGCCGGCGGCATGGTGATGATCCCCCTTGCCATTCTCTCGGTCATCACGCTCGCGCTGGTCCTTGTCTATCTGGTCACGCTACGCCGCGGCGCCGTCGCCGGATCCCGCTACATGACGACCGCCGAGACCCTGCTGGGCAAGGGCGACCTCATGGGACTGCTTGCCATCTCCAACCGCCACCGCGACATCGTTGCCGGCATCATGACCCGCACGCTGGAATTCCTCGCACGCAACCCGACCGCCACCGACGACCAACTCCGTGAGATCGCCCAGACGGAGGGAAGCCGCGAGGCCGCCCTGCTCAACCAGCGTGCCGCATGGCTCGCCGACATCGCCACGATCGCGCCGATGCTCGGACTGCTCGGCACCGTCTTCGGGATGATCCGCTCCTTCAGCGTGATGGCCAACGATGTGGCCGCCTCGCGCCCCATGCTGCTGGCCGAGGGGGTGGCCGAGGCGCTGGTCGCCACGGCGGCGGGCCTCGTGATCGGCATTCCCGCGATGGCCGCCTACGCGTGGTTCCGCGGCAGGGTTCAGGAGATGATCTCCGAGATGGAGGGCACCACCGCCATCCTGCTCGTGAAGCTCGTGATTGCCAGGAAAGCTCCCGGGGGCAATTCCCTCCCATAACACGGAACGGCGCCGCATCCCGTGAATTTCCGCACACGCCTCCAACCCGAGCCCCGGGGTTTCCTCATCGCCCCGATGGTGGACATCCTGCTCGTGCTGCTGGGATTCTTCATGCTGACCTGGAGCTTTGCGCGGCAGGAGAGGGAACTCGATGTCCAGATGCCCTCGGCCGGCGAGTCGAAGGAGCAGCGCCGCTCGGTCGGCGAGGTCATTATCAACGTGAAGTCCGACGGATCCCTCGTCATGAACCGCCGCACCATGAGTCCCGACGATTTGCTCAAGGCCCTGAGCCGGGTCGCCTCGCTCTATCCCGATCAGGCCGTGGTGCTGCGCGGCGACCAGCGCGTCGACTACGGCACGATCGTGAAGACCCTCGATCTCTGCCGCCGGGCCAACATCTGGAACGTGGCCTTTGCGACTGCGACTCCCCCGGGCGACTCCTCCGGTGCGCAACCCGCAACGACCCCGTGAAGGCAACCGGCACCCTCCCCCTCCTCCTGCTCGCATCAGCAGGGATCGGGTCGCTGAATGCCCAGTTCGCGACGCCCGAACCGGAGGTCAGGCGCGCCCTGCCGGTGACACCGGCCGCCACTCCCTCTCCCGTGCCGGTCATGAAGGCCCTGCCCGTGGAGCGCTTTGGAACTCCCTACCCCGCCGCCTCCTCGGTCGCCACGCCGCGACCCGTGGCCTCGCAGGCACAGTCGGCACCTCCGATTGCTCCGGTTGCCATCCCCACTCCCGCCACCCCCGCCGCCCCTGCATGGTCCGCCGTCAAACCTCCGGCTTCACCCTCGGCACAACTTCCTGCAAAACCGCTTCCGTCCACCACACCCGCCCCCGATGCAGCGGGAAGCATCAGAATCGCGCCGGTGCAGGCCGCGGATCCGGCCACCCTCGCCGCCTCCCAACTTGCCGTGGCCGACGGATTCTACGGCCGCAAACAGCCGGCTGCGGCTGTGCCGGAGTATGAGAAGTTCCTGATCATGGCCCCGAAGGACGCGGAGGGTCGGGAGAAGGCCCTCTACCGCCTCGGAGAGTCACAGCGTCAGATGGGGAGCGCCCCGGCGGCCGAGGGCACCTTCCTGCGCCTGCTCTCGGAATACCCTTCGGGCCAGTTCGCCCCCTCCTCCTCCTTCCGCCTGGGGGAACTCCGCGAAGCCCGTGGCAACTACGCCAATGCAGCCGATAACTTTGCTCTCACGGCGAAAAACGCGACTGATCCCGCGATCCGTCTTGCCGCCACCTACCATCAGGCGCTCTGCCTGGAAAAAAGCGGCCGCTCAACCGAAGCGGAGCCCCTGTTCCAATCCCTGCTGGCGGAGCCTCCCTCAACCGGCAACGGTAAAACTCCATCCCAAGCGGAGAACCCCTACCGGATCCCGACGCTTCTCCATCTTGCCTCCAAGGCGCTCGAGGCAGGCGACAAGGAGAAGGCCCTCGGGTATGACAACCTGATCCTCGCGGCGACGGGCGACGGCGAGACCTTTGGGGAGACCGCCTTGAAGGCCGCCCAACTCCAGGCCGAACTCGGCCGACCGCAGGAGGCGCGCAAACTCTTCGAGAAAGTCATCGCCTCCAAGGATGCCGGGCGATGGAAGGCCGTCGCCTCCCTCGGAGCGCTCCGACTTGCGGCCCAGTCCGGCGAAGATGATGCGGTACTGAAGATCTCGGAGGCCGCCCTTGCCGCCGATTCCGAGAACAAACCCGAGATCCTTCTGCTCCGCGCGAACGCCCTCCGGAAAAAAGGCCAGAACGCCAAGGCCCTCGAGGCCTACGACGTGATCCTTCGCGAGTATCCCCGCAGCACCGCCGCGGCGCAGGCACCCTTCCAGCGACTCCTCTCCCTGCACGCCGCGAGGAACCCGGGACTTCTCACCGAGATCGATCAATACCTGCTGACGGCATCCGATCCCGGCGACCGGGCCCGCGCACAGCTTCTCAAGGCCGAGGAGACGCTCCGCCAGGGCAAGTATGCGGATGCCGCCCTCCTCTACCACGGCATCAATGCGGAATCACTCCCTCCATCAGCCAAGCCCGACATTCTCTACAAGGTGGCGTGGGCCCTTCTCCAGGCTGGCGACCAGGCCAACGGCACCACCGCGTTAACCCGCTTTCTGGAGACCTACCCCGACGAGGAGCGGGCCCCTGCGGCACTGGCCCAGCGGGCTCTCCTCAAGCAGCAGCAGAAAGACTTCGAGGGAGCCCTCTCCGACTTCAACCTCCTCGCGGAGCGTTACCCCAAGTCATCCGAACGGGAACTGGCCCTCCAGCAGAAAGCCCTCCTTCTCGGCCAACTCCAGCGCAACGGAGAGATGGTCGCCACCTTCACCCAACTCCTCGCCGATTACCCCAAGAGCACGGCGGCCCCCCAGGCCCATTACTGGATCGGCGTCACCGCACTCGAGGAGAAGGATCATGCCAAGGCCCTGCCCGAACTGACGCTCGCCCGCTCGGGCGATCCGAAGCAATTCGGCGAACGGGCGGGACTGCGCATCCTGCTCTGCAACTACCACCTCGGGAATGCCGCGGAAGCCGCCCGCGAAGCGGCGGCGCTCAAGCCCGGCCTGATTCCCCCGGAAATCGGGCGCTGGCTTGGTCAGAAATCGCTCGAAAGCGGAGACTATGCCAAAGCGGAGCGTTTCCTGGCACCCCTTGTGAAGGAAGGACTGCCGGGCGCCTCCGATCCCGAGCTTCAGGGAATGCTGGCCACCGCCCTCACCGCCCAGGGGAAATTCCGCGAGGCGCAGGGCCCCGCCGCCGCCTGCCTGAAGATGGCCGGCGATCCCGCCTCCCGGGCCCGCGCCCTGCTTGTCACCGCGGAGATCCAGCGCTCCATGAAAAACCTTCAGGAGGCAACCGCCATGGCCGAGGAGGCGATGCTGCTTCAACCCGAAGGGCCTCTCAATGCCGAGGCTCGGTTGCTCTCCGGCGACATCCTCACGGCCAAGCAGGATCACACCGCCGCAGCCAAGGCCTACATGACCGTGGCACTTCTCAACGACGACGATGTGATCGCCAGAAAAGCCCTCACCCGGGCGGCCGAGGCCTACCGCAAGGCGGGCAATGCCGCCGAGGCCCAAAAAACACTCGAAGAGTTGCGTAATCGTGGCGCTCATGTTCCAGTTTCAGCGACACCAAAGCCATGAACGGACACCAGCATCCCTCCCTCATCGCAGCCATAGCCGCGGCCGTGATCGCCCCACTTCTCCCGATGACCGGATGGGCCACCACCAATTCCCCCTCCACGACCCCTCCCCAAGCGCCGCTCCCTTCGGTCACGGTGAGCGCCCCCGCGAGTACCAATGCCGGGACCAACACGGCCGCAAAGACCAACCCCTCCCCCGCCGCGCAGACCAATCCACCGAGCCTGATCGCGCGCGATCTGCCCGAGATCCGCGGAAAGATAGCCCTCCCCAAGGAGTGGACGCTCATCCCCGGGAAACTGCTCGAGGGCGATGTCCTCCTCGCCACCAAGGAAAAGATCACCGGCGAGAACGATCCCTGGAGCACCGGATTGAGCATGACGATCGACCGCAACGGATCCAAGGACTCAGGCCAGAAGGCGAGCGAGTATGCCCGTGCACTGGCTCAGGAGGCAAAGGAGAAGGCGGGTGAGGAGGCGACCCCGATCAAGGAATCCCAATCGGGTCCCTTCCGGGAATTCCGCTTTGAGTTTCCCATTGCCGCCGATCAACCACTGGTCGTCACCGAGGTCCTCCGGGCGAATGACCAGACGGGAACCCTGGCGGTCATCCTCTGGCAGATGCCCAAAAATGAAACCGCCGATCTCGCCGGACTTCGTGAAGCCGTCCTGTCCGGATTGATCCTCGACCCCGCCCAATGAGCAGGACACGGTTCCGTCTCCCGAAAAAACCACGGGGAAACCTGCCCTCCTTTCTCGTTTTCCTGCTGGCCCTTGCGCTGGTCGTCGGCGGCATCGCCTTCTGGAGGCTGATGCACCCCTCCTCGCCGCAATATCCCCCTTCCATGGCGCGGGGCACCGGCCCATCCTCCGTCGAACGCCTTCCCCTCCCCTCCGGGCGCTCCCTGGAGGCCATGGACAACGAATTCACCGAACTCGTCGACCATGTCATCCCCTCGGTGGTCAGCATCACCACCACCACAGCGCCGGACCGGGAGGCGCTCGTGCGCCAGTTCTTCGGCCTGGCGCGCGGAGGTGTCGCCCAGAGCAACAAGATGGGCTCCGGCATGATCGTCTCTCCCGACGGCCACATTGTCACCAACTGGCACGTGATCAACGGCGCCTCCCAGGTCACCGTCCAACTGAGCGACGGACGGGCCCTTCCCGCGCGCATCGCCGGAGCGGACCAACGCTCCGACATCGCGGTGCTCAAGGTCGATGCCACGGGACTCGCTCCGATCGCCTTCGGCGACTCCGAATCGGTCAGGGTGGGACAGATGGTCTTCGCGGTGGGAAACCCCTTCGGCCTCCAGGAAACCGTCACCCAGGGAATCATCAGCGCCAAGGGACGCCGCACCACCAGCGAGGCGGCCAATGAATTCTTCCAGACCAGCACCACGATCAATCCCGGCAACTCCGGAGGCCCCCTCATCGATATCCGGGGCAAGGTGATCGGGATCAATAATTTCATCATCAGCCGCAGCGGCGGATCCGAGGGGATCGGCTTTGCCATCCCTTCCAACGTGGCCAAGCGTGTCTACGATGACATCGTTCAGCGCGGCAGGGTCATCCATCCCTGGCTCGGGGTGGTGATGAGACCGCTCAATGCAAGTCTGGCGCGCCAACTTGGCCTTGCCGATGCGCGCGGCGCCCTCGTGGCCGCCACCATGGCGGGTTCCCCCGCGGAGCGCGGGGGACTCACGGGCGGGGATGTCATCACCTCCTTCAACGGACACCAGATCCGCGATGTCAAGGATCTCAGGAACCGCGTCGCCGAAGTGGAGATCGGCACCCCCGCGACCATGGAAATCCTGCGTTCCGGAAAGCCCCTGCAGATCAGGGTTGTCATGGAAGAGGAACCGGAAGGGTGAGGGGTGAGGGCAAAAGGCTGAGTCGAGAGACGAAAGTCGAAAGTCGAAAGTTGAGGGTCGAAGGCCAGAGATGAGGGCGTGGGATTCGGTTTTGCCTCGTGCCACTTGCCACATGCCTTGAGCCTTGCTGAACCTTCCCACGCGAGATGCTTGCGGATGGGATGATTCAGGCCCTAGATTCATAGCTCACCATGGCTACGGAATCCTCCACCGGCACTTTGGCTTTCAAGCGCAACCGCACGGTCGTCGTGGCGTTCTGGATTCTCGGCCTCATCGCCATGATCGAGGCCATTCTTGCCGCGATAGCCCTTGCCCCGCGCATTGCCGCAGGAGTTCGTCCCGCCGGTCAGTCCGTGGCCGTCACCACGCCGACAACGTCCCCCTTCCAACAGCACCAGCAACCGCCGGCGCAAGAGAATGTTGAGCCGATACCGTCTGCTCCGGTCTCATTCACCGACTCCAGGCCCCAGACCCTGACACCGACACCCGTGCGGGACGCTCTTGGTGAGAAGGATACGGATATTTCTCCCCGCCCGCCCCAGTCTGAATCAAGAGTGAGCGACAATCCCTCCCTCCAGATCCTCTACGCCAAACTGGAAACCACCGAGGAGGGATCGAAGGTCCTGCGCGTGGCGATCAAGTCGGGCATGCGGGAGAAAGTCGACGTCCCGATGGTGAAGGTTCAGGTCTACTTCTACGATCAGGATGAGAATGGCGAAGTGATCCCGAGCAAGGCCCAGGTCACATCCAAGTGGCTGAGTGCACCGGTTGACTGGCAGGATGGGAAACCTGAAATCCTCGAGATCCGTTACATCTCGGACTCCGCCGATCCCGGCCTCAGGTTTGCGGGCTATGTGGTGGCCGTCTACTACAGGGGGGACCGTCAGGACTGCAGGTCGGAACCCTCCGCACTCAGGAAAAAATTCGATCCGAAGTATTTCATCGGCCAGGACGAACCGTGAAAGACGCCCCCTTATCGCAGCCGAAGAGGGATCTCCCTCCGTTCCTTGTTTTCTTCCTGGTTGCGGCGGCCATCCTGCTCCCCACAAGGCAGGCTCATTCCCAGATCACGGTCGACCTCTCCATCAAGCGGACGATCTACATCGCCTACGAGCCCCTGCTGGCAACGGTTCGGATCACCAACCTCACCGGCAACCGCCTGCTCCTTGCCGATGTGGAGGGGAAGAAATGGTTCGGTTTCCAGATCCAGACACTCGACGGTCGCCCCATTCCTCCCATCGATCCGAACTATGAGATCGATCCGATCCAGGTCGGCCCGGGTGAATCGATCACCCGCACGGTCAACCTCACCCAACTCTATCCGATCAGCGACTTCGGCAGCTACCGCGTCCGGGCCTCCGTCCATGCACCGGAACTTTCCGGCTACTTCAGCTCTCCGCCGCTGACCGTCGAGATCACCGAGGGACGGCTTCTCTGGCAGCAGACGGTGGGCGTGCCCGGGCCGGCTGGCACCGAGAACGCCACCAGGACCATCAGTCTTCTTTCACACCGGCTGTCGGAGCGCACCGACCTCTACCTCCGCATCGAGGACAAGACCTCGGGAGTCATCTACTGCACCCACCGGCTCGGTGACTTCATCTCCTATGGCAAACCCGAGATTCAGCTTGATGCCACCAACACCATCCACGTCCTTCAGAACAATATCCCCCGTGAATTCATCTACTCCAAGGTGGGACTCGACGGCAAAATCCTCGACCGGATCACCCTGAGCGCCCCCAAGGACCGCCCCCGGCTCGTCCGTACGCAGGAGGGCACCGTCTCCGTGGCGGGTGGATTCCCGTTTGATCCACGAGCCACCCCCACCCCGGGCCTCATTCCGAAGCTCTCAGAGCGACCCGTTCCCATGCCAACACCTGAACAGGCCGCCTCGCCGGCTGCCAAAGGGAAGGCCAAGCCCTCTCCCACCCCCTCTCCCAAGTCTCCGGCCAAGGCAAAACCGAATCCCACCCCCTCCCCCGTGAAGGTGGACTGATCCGGATCGGCCCCCGAGATCTAGGGAAGCGCTGATTTCATCCCGCCCCCTTGACGATCGGTAAATTTCATTAATAAGTTTAAGCCTCATGCACGAAGCATCCACCAGCCGACACGCAGGTCATTTTCTGGCGATTGCCGCCAGCGCCATCACACTGATGCTTTCCGCCTGCGCCTCCTATGACGGACGTCTGAATTCCTCGACCACCAAGTATCTTGGCACCGACGGAACCATCGTTTCCAAGACCTCCACGGCCTCTCTTGCCGACAGAATTTCCTATTGGGCAGGGGAGTGCTCCAGCGGCCCCTCCACGATCGTCATCGATATCAGCGACCAGAAACTCTACTACTACAAGGGAGGCAAGTTGGTCGGCATCTCGGCCGTCTCCACCGGCCGCGAAGGCCATGACTCCCCCATCGGCAATTTCAAGGTTCGCAAGAAAGAGAAGGAGCATGCCTCCAATCTCTACGGAGATTTCGTGGATGGCTCCGGCAACGTGGTCGTCAAGAATGTGGATGCCAAGAAGGACAAGCCGCCCGCAGGGACCCATTTCCAAGGTTCCTCCATGCCATGGTTCATGGAGTTTGCGAGCGGGGTCGGCATGCACACCGGCTTCCTACCGGGCGTACCCGACTCCCACGGCTGCATCCGACTCCCCGACCGCATGGCCAAAACCTTCTACGAAGTCACCCCGATGGGAACTCCCGTCACCGTCCAGCCCTAGGGCTGTTTCAATTGGATGATGGCCACAGTGCGTGGCCGCCCCTTTTCTAAAAAAACTCCGGCATTCTAATGGATGCCGTTTTCCCCCTTCATCATTCATCATTTTCTCCCGATGCCCTCCTCACCTCTCACCGTTCCCGTTGCACTTCAGGACTCACCGTATGAGATCCTGACCGGTGAGGGACTGCTCGGGCAGGTCGGGGAGCTTGCCGCCAAGGTCATCAAACCATGCCGCAGCGTCGTCATCACCGACGACAGGGTCGGCCCGCTCCATGCTGAAAGACTTCTGACCTCGCTCAGGGAGGCGGGATTCGAAGCACATCTCCTCAGCGTCCCGGCCGGTGAAGCTTCCAAGTCGATGGAGGTTGCGGCTGGACTCTGCGACCGATTGATCGAACTGGGCCTCGATCGGAAAAACGCCGTTTTTGCACTCGGCGGCGGCGTCATCGGCGACCTGGCCGGCTTCGTCGCTTCCATTCACTACCGGGGCATTCCCGTCATCCAGATCCCGACAACCGTCGTCGCTCAGGTCGACAGTTCCGTCGGGGGGAAGACAGGCGTGAACAGCCCCCTTGGCAAGAACCTCATCGGCACCTTCCACCAGCCCCGCTTGGTCGTGGCTGATACCTCCCTGCTTGCGACCCTTCCGGAACGCATCTTCCGCGAAGGTCTTGCTGAGGTCATCAAGCATGCCGTCATCGCCGATGCCGCGATGCTCGAGGAACTCCCACCCAAGGATGGCGCCAAAGGGGCCAACCTCCCCTCGCTCATCGCCCGGAATGTCGGGATCAAGGCGCGGATCGTCGCGGAGGATGAGTTTGAAACCAAGGGAACCCGCGCCCTTCTCAACTTCGGCCACACCATCGGCCATGCCGTCGAGTCGGTTGCCGGCTACGGCACACTCTCCCATGGCGAGTGCGTGGCGATCGGCATGATCGCGGCCCTCGACCTCTCCGTCCTCCTTGCAGGACTTCCGCAGGAGCAGGCCGACCGAGTGAAGGGAGTGATCACCGCATGCGGCCTTCCCTGCTCCATTCCTGCAACTCTCCCCGACAAAGAAATTCTTGCCGCCCTTGGGCGTGATAAGAAATTCGATGCCGGGGCCATCCGCTTCGTACTTACCAAGGAACTCGGCTCCGCCTTCGTCAGCGACAAGGTCACAATCGCCGATGTCACCGCCGCCATCCAAGGATTGAGGGCTTAGAAAACCTCACCCTCTCGCCACTGTCACCGCGCAGACTTCGGCTGCACCGGCCTCCATCAGGACGGCGGCGCAGGCATCAAGGGTCGATCCGGTCGTGCTGACATCGTCCACCAGCAGCAGGCAGGCGTCGGGCGGAATTTCCTTCCCCTTGGCAAGGTCAAAGGCCCCCTCCAGATTCTTCATCCTGGCGGCACGGTCAAATCCGGCCTGAGGCGCCGTGGGGCGGGTCCGCTTCAGATACTCCCTCACCGGAATCCCGAGCCGCTTCCCCAGATGGGTCGCCAGAAGGACTGACTGATTGAACTCACGTTCCCGCTCGCGGTGTGAGTGCAGGGGAACCGGCACGATCGCATCGAAATGCTTCCCATTGATCCTCGGATCATCAAGCGCCGCTCTCAGCAGGGGGGCCAGCGGTCGAATCAGCGACTGGTCTCGTCCATACTTGAAGCGCTGGATCAACTCCCGGACAAGCCCCTCGTATCGGCACGCCGCGACGATCACCGAGAGATGCCAGCGACGCCCCTCGCAGTTGGGACACATCAGCATGCCCGTCATCGTGTGGGAGCAGACCGGGCAGCAATTCCCGGGTGACGGCGTAATCCCCCTCCTACATTCCGCGCAGAGCGTCTCCATGTCGGTGGTGCTCTCCGGATCGTCCCGAAAGATCGTGCAACCGCAGGCGGCGCAGTGGGGCGGGTAGAGAAGATCGATAACACCTCCCCCAAATGTCCCCATGAACGTTTCAATAAAACGCCGCACACTTCCGGCAATCCCCCGGGAGATCATTCCCCCTACCTCCAGTCGCTTTCCGGCGGCATGGGGCGCTTCCGGAGCAAAACCGCGGCCAGCAGCCCCCCCAGCAGAAGAGCGGCCAGCGGCACGAGTCCCACCGGCACGGAGCCGCTGCACTGGGAGGGACCGATGAAGGGCATGAGGGCATCCGGTGGAACCAAGCGGAAGGATGCAGCCTTGTTGAAGAGTTGCTGGCCAAGGATGAAAAGGGAGTGGAGCCCGATCGCGGCATGGAGCGAACCGGTGCGCAACGTCAACCATCCCAGGATCAGTCCCGCAGTGAAGAGCGTCGTGAAAGCGAGTGCCAGCATGGGGAAGGAAGGCAATGCGGCACCGACTGCGGCCAGCGCGGCGAGGCCGCTCCACCAGTGAACCACAAGAGGAGCGGTGGATCCGTGCGGAAGATTCAGGAAATGCACGGCGGCAAAGAGGAGCGAGGAAACGATGACGGCGACCGGAGGAATGGTGACCCGCCGCAGGAATCCCAACAGCACCCCGCGAAAGAGGAACTCCTCCAGCACCGAGACCGTGACCGCGGTGGCAAGGACTCCGGGAATGGCGCGGAGCAATCCGGAAAACCAACCCGGGTAAGCCTCGAAGGCACCCGAGAGGAGCAGAATCGGCAGCAGAAGCGCCATACAGAGCAGGCCGGAGGCGAGGCCGGTTCCAAGATCCCTCCAGGGCCTCGGATTGCGGATCAGGCCGAACTCTCCCAGGGAGCGGATACGGAGGGAGCGCAGCAGCGGGAAAAGCAGGATGATCGCCGAGACCTGGAGACTGCGTGAGAGATATCGGTGGAAGGGCATTCCCTGCACCTGACCGGCAAATCCGTGAAGCAGGTCCGAGGGGAGCATCTGGATCAGATGCCAAGCCTGCGGCGCGGCCAATGCTCCGGAAAGGAGGAGGGCGAGCAGGTAGAGAAAGATCTTCCCGAGGGGACTCACGCAGGGGAAACTAGCACCATAAGCCATGAGAGGAAACCATGAATGGACGGTCCGCGACGAGGATGGCGTGAAACGTGAACTCCGAGTCATCAAGGAAGCGGGCCTTTTCCGCTTCCAGAGCAAGCGCGCCAACGAGGAACGCTGGACCTACTTCGACAACAAGAAGACCAAGCCTCCCGCTGCCGATGTCGAGGGACTCATCGACGTGCTTGAGAGGAAATACCAGCGGAAGCGCGCCCCCTACAGCGACCTCCTTCTTGCTAAGAAAATGCTATCTGACCTTCCGAAATAGCCGAGGAGAGGGTATTACTCCAACCAACCCATGATATTGAAGTTGGCGGAGACGAGAGCGGCGACCAGAGCGAGGCCGCCGAGCAGGTGTCCGATCAGGATCACGGGGATGCCGACGAGCAACCAACGGCCGATGGCCCCTTCAATGACATTCTGCTTTTCGGAGGGCTCTGCGGGAAAGGGAAAGGTGTTCATCTGCGATCTGAAGTAACGGGAGCGGAAGACCCTGTCAACGTCACGGTGCAATCAACGCCGCGGCGCACGCATCCTGCGACCGGTCGGCCCCTTGACCGCCTTCCTCTTGGCGACGGACTGACGCCCCTTCTTCTTCACGACCGGCTTGCGACCAGCCTTGCCGATCGGCCTGCGGGGTTTGGGCGGACGGGGAGGCTGTACCACCGGAGTGGACTCCTCCTGGGACGAAACCGGACCACGGGTGGCGGCCTTGCCCTCCTTCTTGCGATCCTGGACTTCGCGTGACTCACGCCCCTTGAGGCGCAAGCGGATCGGCAGGCCCGGGAAGGGCCAGCGGGCGCGGAATTGGTTGAAGAGATACTCCCGATACGCATCGGTGATCAGCTCGGCATCGTTGACGAAGAGAAGGAACTCCGGCGGTTGGAAGGGTCGCTGCACCTCGGGCACGATCTGGGTCGCATAGAGGAGCTTGAAGCGCTTGCCGGACTTGGAGGGAGGGGGGTGCTGTTCGAAGGTGTCGCGGAAGAACCGGTTCAGCTCACCTGTCGGGATCCGGGTGTCGGCCTCCTTGCGGACGCTCTTGAGCGCCGAGAAAATACGGCTGAATCCCTGGCCGGTCTTGGCCGAGATGCAGACGACCGGAGCGTAATCGAGGAAGAAGAGATCCTTGCGGATCACCTCGGACTGCTCTCCCTGCGAGGCGCGGCCACCGTCATCCTTGCGGACGAGATCCCATTTGTTGAGCAGGATGATGCAGGCTTTCTGGGATTCCTGGAGCATCCCGGCGATGCGCTTGTCCTGACTGGTGACGCCGCTCTCCCCGTCGATCACGAGCAGTCCCGCATCGGCGCGGCGGATCGCCTCCTCGGAACGCATGGCGCTGAAGATCTCCACCGAGGTGTCGGGGCGCGAGCGGTGACGGAGCCCCGCGGTGTCGACGAGGACATACGGCTCACCGCCGAGATCGCAATGCACGTCGAGCGCGTCACGCGTGGTCCCCGCAATGTTGCTGACGATGCTCCGCTCCTCACCGAGCAGCCTGTTGAGAAGCGATGACTTGCCGACATTCGGGCGGCCGACGATCGCGAGCCGCGGTGACGGCACCTCCTCCGCGATCTCCTCCCCATCCATGCCGCCGAGTTTCTCCCCGATTCCGGCAAGGAGGTCATGGGTGCCGCGTCCGTGGGCCGCACTGATGGTCATCACCTCGGGGAAGCCGAGCTCGAAGAAATCCGCGGACAGGGACTCGTGCATCTCCTGGTCGATCTTGTTGATGATCAGGATGAGGGGGCGCCCGCCCGTGCGGAGCATGTGCGCGAGTTCGCGGTCGAGGGGGGTGAGGCCGGCGCGGCCGTCGACGACGAAGAGCAGGAGATCGGCGCTGGCGATCGCCGCCTGAGCGGCGACATGGGTGGCTTCCGCAAAGTCGGGATCGGGAGCATCCCCGATGCCGCCCGTGTCGATGATCTCGAAGGGAACGGGACCCGTCTTGCAGATCCCGGCAAGGCGGTCGCGGGTCACGCCCGGCTGATCATGGACGATCGCCACGCGGCGGCCCATCAGGCGGTTGAAGAGGGAGGATTTGCCCACGTTGGGGCGACCGACAATGGCGACGCGTCTCATGATTTTCCGGAAGATTGGTTGGCGACGGGGCGGGTGTGCCCGCCGTCCTGCAACAGGCGCACCCCCTCCATCATGTAGGCGAATCCGCTCAGCAAAGTGACGATGCCCGAGATCCAGACCACGGGCTCGCAGTATTGCCACTGAAGCATCACGACAGCCACGGTGAGCATCTGCAGGAACGTGGAGGCCTTCCCGAGAATCGAGGGACGCACCTCGAAATGATCGTTGAGTAGCCTGAGCACCCCGCACCCGGTGACGATCATGACATCGCGCGCGATCACGAGGACGGGATACCAGACGGGCAGCTCGTAGGGCCACCGGGTGACGCTGAGCGTGATGATCGCCGTCAGCATGAGCCCCTTGTCGGCGATCGGGTCGAGGATGGCGCCGAGGCGTGACTTGAGATGAAAGCGCCGGGCCAGCCACCCGTCGATTCCGTCGCTCAGCGCGGCTGCCAGAAAGACCGCGATCGTGGCCATGCGCAGATGCTCGTCGGGATGTCCCGAGGCGACAGTCTTCCCGTAGTAGATCGCAAGCACGACAAAGACCGGGATCATCAGGATCCGGGCTATGGTGATCTGGTTCGGAAGGGTCATCCTCCCGCCACATTCCGTGGCGGAGGAGAAAGCTGAAAGCTAAAAGTTAAGGATGATTGCCGGGACGGCATGACGTAGTCTCCGGATCACGAACCCATGGACTCATCACACGCGGAACAACCGCAACCCCCGCGGATCCAGACCGGCCGAAGAAGTCGCTCGAATCTGGTGCTGGGATTATTCCTGCTGCCGAGGGAACGGAGGCACGATGCCCTCCTGTTCTCGGATTTCTGCCGCACGGTCGATGACATCGCCGATTCGCCCCAAAAAAAACCCGATGAGAAACGGGATCTGCTGGAGGCATGGCTCCTGGCACTGAAGCCGGGACACGAAGAAGCACTCCCCGGGGCATTCCGCGAAATGGTCATCCGGCGGCATCTCGACCGTCATCTGCTCTCGGAGATCGTGCGCGGCATGCTCATGGACGTGGGGGAAGCGGAGCGCATCCGCTACGCGACCTTTGAGGAACTCCGTACTTACTGCCACCGGGTCGCCTCGGTGGTCGGCCTGCTCAGCTCCCGGATCTTCGGAGCATCCGGCCCTGTCGCGGAAAGCTATGCCGAGCAGTTGGGCATCGCCCTCCAGCTCACCAACATCCTCCGAGACGTCGCCGAGGATGCCGCGCTAGGGAGGATTTATATTCCCATCGAGGATCTGGAGCGGTTCGGGGTGAGCGAACGTGACGTGCTGAAAAGCAACTCCTCCCCCGCGATGACCCATCTTCTGAACCATCAGGCCGAGCGGGCGGACTCCCACTTCGCCAAGGCAGAGTCGGCCTGGTCGGAAATGACGGTCAATCAACGGCGCCTCATGCGCCCAGCCCGACTCATGAGCGCCCTCTACCGCGACCTGCTCCTGCAGATGCACCGCGACCGCTACGATGTCTTTGTGAAGCGGTACCGTGTCCCGGTTTTCAGGAAGTTCCTGATCCTGCTCCGGGTGATGACGGCGGGGAGCTGAGACTGCGGAAATTGAATCAGGAACTCAGGAAGACCGGAAACAACGGCCAAGCCAGCAAAGCATGAAAGAGACGACACGAGCCGCACAGCTGCAACCAACCGCTTGACACAGCCCCTGGAATCTTGGCTTTTCCCTACCTTCTTTTCTCTGAAAGAGCCAATGACGGTAGCTTCACAAGAGTCAGCTTTCCATTCACCCCCTGGATCAGAGGGAGTCCCAAGCGAGCGTTCTCGGCTCGCAGTGAGCGATTGACACGGCCGAAAGCCCTCTTTGCAGAGAGAATGAAATCGCTCTCGGATTTTTTTACTGAGGACTTCATCTGGCTTTAATCATAGTTTTTAGCTCCTCAAGAGAGCAAGTCTCGGATTCCCCCATGAGTGTCGGCGGCATGGTTTGACTATCCCAAACACCCCATCGATCTGCAATAGGTGCATAATGCGCTGTAAGGTTGTCGAGGCTGCGGTGGAAGCGCCTCCTGATATCATGAGAGGGAACATCATGCCCTCCCTTCTTCACACGTTGGCGGACTCGAGCGATTGCAATCCTGGCACTCGGAAGCCAGAGATAATGAAGGTGTATCCGGTAGCCATGCTCTCTGGCATCAGAAAGAAGATGGGCGTAGGTTTTGCCACCAAGGGTCGACTCCAAGGCAAAGGTGACGCGTTTCCCGATCAACTCCTTAATTTCAGAGAGTAAAGTTCTGGCCGCCTTGACAGCCGCCGCCCCGGGATCAAAAGGGGATAATCCCCGGGCAATCTCATCGGCATTGAGAAAGCGCAGGCAATGAACTTCCTTGGGAAGGTACTCCCGGGCAAAAGTTGTTTTGCCAGCACCATTACAGCCACCTATCAGGTGAATGATGGGCTGACTGGCTGGCATGGTGAGTTGCCCCCTGATGCCTATCCGCGGAAGGAATCCGCCCAGGCCTTCGTTGCCGGATCCATCTTCACGAGATCGGGCCAGCCGCGGGTGTAGCCCTCGCCCGGGATCTTCTTCGTGGCGTCGAATCCCATGTGGCTTCCCATGTTCGGGACCGTCGGCGCATGGTCGAGGCTGTCCACCGGGTTCTTGGTGAAGGTGCTGTCACGCTGGGGATCGGTATTCGCCATCCAGCGGAAGAGGACCTCGGAGGTGTTCTGCACGTCGCAGTCCTCGTCCACCACGACGATGTATTTCGCGAACATCATCTGACCCATTCCCCAGAGGCCGTGCATAATCTTGAAGGCCTGCCACGGGTACTGCTTCCTGATCGAGACGAAGACGAGGTTGTGGAAGGTCCCTTCGGCCGGAAGCGCCATGTCGACGATCTCGGGGAAGTTCATTTTGAAAATGGGTAGGAAGATCCGGACGCTCGCCTCGCCCATGTAGAAATCCTCCATCGGCGGAATCCCGACGATCGTGCAGGGGTAGACGGCCTCCTTCCTGTGGGTGATCGCCGTGACATGGAAGACGGGGTAGTCATCCACCGGCGTGTAGAATCCGGTGTGGTCGCCGAAGGGACCCTCGGGACGCATCTCGCCGGGCTGCACATACCCCTCGATCACGAAGTCGCTCTCGGCGGGAACCTCCAGCGGCTGGGTGACGCATTTGACGAGGTCGACCGATTTCTTGCGGGCAAATCCGGCGAAGAGGATCTCGTCGATGCCGTCGGGGAGCGGTGCCGTGGCGGCCAGGGTGAAGGCGGGATCACCGCCGAGGCAGATGGCGACGGGCATCTTCTCGCCGCGCTCGTAGTAGCGCTTTCCGTGGCGGGCTCCGACCTTGTGAACCTGCCAGTGCATCCCGGTGGTCTTTCCGTCGTAGATCTGGATGCGGTACATGCCGACATTCCTCTCACCGGTGTCGGGATCCTTGGTGTAGACGGTAGGCAGGGTGATGAATCGTCCTCCATCCTGCGGCCAGCACTTCAGGATCGGCAGGTGATCAAGCGAGAAGATCTCCCCCTCACCCATGCGGCGGACCACCTCCTGACAGGCGGCGCTCTTCACGCTGCGGGGGCGGGCATGGATGAGATCGATGCCGTTGCGCAGGAGCTTGAGGGCGTCCTTGAAGCTCTTCGGCGGCTTCGCCTTCATCAGGAACTCGAGTTGGGAGGCAAGCTCGTCGACCGAATCCAAACCCAGCGCCATCGCCATGCGGCGCTTCGAGCCGAGCGCATTGATCGCGACGGGGAATTCGGAGACGCGGCCGTTGATGGTCGGCCTCTCGAAGAGCAGCGCCTTCCCTCCCCCCGGCGACTTCATCTCACGGTCGGCGATCTCGGTGATCTGGAGTTCCGTGGCCACGGGTTCGCTGATGCGGCGGAGTTCGCCGGCATCTTCGAGGGCCTTCAGGAAAGCGGAGTAGGATGGATAGGCCATGGCTGGATGCGCACAAGAATGCCCGGAGTATGAAGGAAAGTCACAAAAAAGATTGCTCCGGACGCGATTGCGTAGAAGATAGACGGCCCTCGGAGATTTCCGAGGCATCCCTGGAGTTGTAGCTCAATTGGTCAGAGCACCGCCCTGTCACGGCGGGGGTTGCGGGTTCGAGCCCCGTCAACTCCGGTGGGATTAAAAGAGTGGTTTTTCCCCTCTTTCAGCCTCATAAATAAAGGCTCCATGGGAGATTGATACCATCTCCACTCTTATTCCGATGGAAGCAGACCAATCGTGTCCATGGCATGAGTTGTTCCTCTCAACGCGCTCAGCCTCCCCCCTCGACAGGATCGGCCCGTTGGGGGACGGGAGCGATCAGCGTGCGGCGGCGACCGAGGCCCGCTCCACGATGACAAGTGGCATCTCCTTGCGCACGGCACGCTGGCGACCGGTGTGCTTGAGGCTTTCGACGAGCATGCGGGCGGACTCCCTGCCCATCTGCATCTGCTCGACCGCCACGGTGGTGAGCGGCGGCATCGCATAGGCTGACACGAGAATATTATCAAAGCCGATGAGCGAGATCTCCTCGGGCACGCGGCGACCGGCCTCTTGGAGCGCCTTCATGGCATCGATGGCCATGTGGTCATTAGTGCAGAAGATGGCACTCGGGCGGCGTTCGTCCGCAAGAATCTCCAATGCCGCGCGAGCACCGCCATCACTCCAGGCGTCGCCTTGAAACACCGGGACCTCCATTCCGGCACCGCACCTCTCGGAGATCCAAGACTGGAATCCATCAATGCGGTGTTGGAAGTTCAGGTTGGGCCTATCGCCGGTGATCAAGGCAAAGGAGCGATGGCCACGCTCCCAGAGGTATTGAGCCGCCTCCCGTCCCCCCTCGAAATTGGCGCTCACCACGGCGGGAAGCCCGAGGGGCGACTCATCGACGACCACCAGTTTCCGGCAGGCCTTGTAAAGATGCTTGAGCCAGCGCTCGTCGGAGGTTCCCAGAACGATCAGACCCTCGACAAATCCATCGGTAAAAATCGAAGGCAGTCGGCATGAGGCGATCTCGGCATTGCTGACCGATGCGAGCAGCACCTTGTAGCCGGCATCGAGTAAATCGGATTCCACCCCCTCGATGACCTTGGAATAATAAAACTCACCAGCCAGCGGATGACCCGGCTCCTGACGGAAGAGTAGCCCGACAATACCCGTTTTCCGCGTGCGCATGGCCCGTGCAATCGCATTGGGTCGGTAACCCACCTTCTCTGCATAGTCGCGGACCCGCTTGCGGGTGGCCGCGCTATAGCGCCGATCGTCATGGTTGAGGATGTGGGAAACAGTCCCGCAATCGAGGCCCAGCTCAGCCGCAATTTTGCGGAGAGTGATCATTTCATTTCGGCTTTGCAGAGTGCGACCAACCCGCTGAGGCTTCCGCTGGCGAGGCCGATGCTGGTGTCGGCGCAGCCGTAATAGACGCGGATTTCATCCTTCTCCGGCAGGGCCACCGCTCCCGCCGGGAAAACGACGTTCGGTACGATGCCGTTGAACTCATACGGCTCGGTGGGGGAGAGAATGGCGCTGCGGGTGAGACCGATGATGCGGGTCGGGTCCTCGAGATCCAGCAGCATGGCCCCGATGCTGTAGCGATGCCCCGCGCACGAGCGACTGACACCATGAATGATCACCAACCAACCCTCGGCGGTCTTGATCGGCGGCGTGGGGCCGATCTTGGTCGTCGCCCAATGGGCGAAGCCGGGCTTGAGCAGGGGCCGATGGTCTCCCCAATGGAGCAGGTCAGGTGAGGTGGAAACCCAGAGGTTGCCCATCTCGTGAAAATCATTCGGGCAGACGCGGTAGGGGCGGTCGAGACGCATGTAGCGGCCCTTGATTTTCTCAGGGAAGAGGCAGGGCATCCGGTTGTCCGGCAGCGAAATGATGCCGAGGTTTTCGCGGGTTTTGAAATCCGTGGTGCGGGAGAGAATCCCCATCGTTCCCCACGGGCCGCAACCCGGGTGAATGATGTAGTAGGCACCGTCCAGCGGCGTGATGCGGTAGTCGATGCACTGCTCGGTGACGATGGAATAGGGAGCTTCCGTGGAGGGCTCGAACAAGGGGTCGGGATTGATGTCGAAGTGCACGCCGTCATCGCTGGTGGCCACATGGCCGGTGAAGGCGGCGGGGCGCCCCCGGTAGCTGCCGCTGTTGTGCTGAACGGGAAGCAGCAGGAGCACCTTGCCATTGTGAATCGTCTGGCCGGGATTGAAGATGGCCACGGAACCAGGGAAGTCCGAGGGCTGGATCAGCGGGTTGGCCTCATGACGCTGCAATTGGAAATGAGAGTCCTGTGACATGGTCGAGGTATCTTTGTTCATTGGTTGGTAATGTTGATGGTTATGGATTGGCTGTTGAGAATTCAGAGGAGGCACCCGTCACGGCGGCGTCCGGTCTTTCCACCCAGCGAAGCACCTGGACAAAAACCAGGATCGCCGCAGAGCTGAGGATTTTGGCCCCTGCGAAGAAGAGGAGTTCGCGCTGCATGTCGAGCTGGCTGGTCCAGAGGATCTGCATCCAATAAATCGGGAACGCCACCAAGCTCTGAATGCCGAGCACCATGAGAATGCCGTAGTGCGGGATACCCATGACAGGGTTGCCTCCGGCCATGCGCCTGTCCACATCGCGGCGAACGGCACGGGTGATGATAAGCCATAGGCAGATCAGCACCGCCATCGCCGGAACGAATCCCAGCAGATACCAGCGCGAAGCCTCGGCCAGACCATGACGGTTCATGATGTGCAGGAAGACCGGAGTCAGCAGGAGCGTCACGGCAAATCCTGCCGTAAAGAGATGCAACGAGAGCATCGTCAGACGGGGGCGGAGGAGAATCGGAATCCTGACCTCGCCGCTCATCTCGTCTTTTCCATTAGGATTCCACGGGGCTGGGGGCAGATAATGTTCATCTCCCCCGAGTTGATGCCACTGCCGGTAGAGCATCACCTTGATGACCGCGGCGGCGATACTGAAGGGCCACGCCCAGAGGAAAATCCAGCGGTAGCAATACCCGCCGGACCACACGGACCGGAGCCAATCGAGAAAGATACCGGCCAGGAAGCTGGCGGCGATCGTGGCGATGGAAACGATCATGGCTCGTGCGGAGCAAAACTGTCCGTAGCGGGACTTCGGATAGATGCGCATCAGCATGGTGTAGGAGCTGATCCCCATGAGCGCAGAACTGAATGCGGCGGTGAGCGTCGTGCCGATCCCGAGCCAAAAATAGAGTTTCCCGGGCAGCGTCACCGGAATCCAGACCCAGTTGACGAAGCCGGTTACGGCGGTGAACACAGCCAGGTAGGTCACGATCCGCAACGGATGCCACCGATCCACAAAAGCGGCGGCGAAGAGGGTCGCCACCATGCCTGCCACGCCCCCCAGACCGGCAAGCCAGCCGATTTGTTCGAGACTGAGCCCCATTTCCCTGTAGAAGAAAACCATGAACACTCCGCTGCCGGCGGCCATGACGGCGCAGGCATGAGTCAGGTAGCTCTGCCAGTAAAACTTGTGCGAAAAGCTCTCCTTTCCGTACGACTTGATATTTGCCCAGAGGCCGCACTGCCCCTCCTCTCCCTCAACCGGAGGATACTCCCCCTCCTTCACGCGGAGGCACATCCACCCCACTCCGACCAGATAGAGCAGGGCGGCGCCGGTGAAGATTTCCCGCATGTGGTTGTCTGCATATTTGAAAATGAAGACATTGAAGATTGCTGCCGCCCCCACACTGGCAATGCGGAAGAAGCCCATGAAGCGACCAATGAGATCGGGCGGCACGACATCGTTGAAAAGACAGTGAAAAACCGAGCCGACAAACATGTCGAAGAATTTGAAGGCAAACATGAACACCGCGATGAGAACGACGGTCAGCGTGGCCGGGGCAATCCCTTGCAGGGGCCCGACGGACCGGTGGAGCCACTCCGAGATTTCCTGGTTCCAACCCAGCAGCAGCAGGCTGATGCAGAGAAACGGCAAACTGATCAGAATGAAGGGAATCCGGCGCCCCCAACGGCTGCGTAACCGATCGCTCTTGAAACTCACCCACGGGCAGAGGGTCATGTTCAAAACGCCCGGCACCGTGCTCAGAATGAATCCGATCACCCAGTTCGGCGCCTCCAGGGCCTTGAGTTTGAGTGGGAGCACCGCAGGCACCACCGTCTCCATCATGACGAAACAAAAGTCACCCCACAGCAGCCATCCAAACAGGATAAAGAGAGCCCGCTTCGTGTAACTGAGCGTGCCTGCTGTGTGGAGAGACTCGGTCATGATGATGCCTTAACGGGATTTCTGATCAGTCAAAACCGCGCTTTTCAGGTTACTTCTTCTCCTCCAACTCCTCGATGGCGGCCGCCATCCGTTCACGCAGGTTGGCGTAGTCAGCCGGGTTTTGGTTGTATTTCAGCGCGGTAGAGTCATTCGGGATGAGGTCCTCCATTTCCTTGAGGAGTTTCAGCGCCTCCTTTGCCTTTGCGGTCTGTTCGGGCGAGGAGGAGGCATTGCCAATGACCGCATCGGCGCGGTTTTTCAGGAGGACAAAGTAGTCGTAGTCCTCGATGCCTTCGCGCATCAGTTCCCAGCGGATCGAGGAGCATGGTTTGCCCTCGCCGGCGGGATTCGGATAGATCAGGTAGCCGTCGCCATCGAGTTTGGACTCTTCCCAAGGATTGCCCTCGGCCCAGTAATTGATGCTCCAGATGAGGTAACCCTCGAACTGGTAGCGCCAGGTGAACCAGCCGACGAGCCGCGCGTTGAGCGCCGTGCGATTGGTCGTGTAGAACTCGTTGTGATACCAGATCACCGATTGACCGGCCTTTTTGGCTTTTTCAACTTCCTCTTTGTGTCCGATGGCGTGGTGATAGAGCGGACACCAGACATCGATGTCGGTGTATTCGGCGTTCGGACTGGTGGTCAGAAAATTGCGGTATCCGGCTTTCTTCGACATGGCGTAGAACTCATTGAGCATTTGCTTCTGCTCAGGGGTCTTCGCCCAGAGGAAGGGTTCATCGAAGATGTATTGCAGCACATTGCCGAGGGCTCCTTTCTCCCGATAGTGGTTTGCGGTGAGGTTCAGATAATCGCCATAGATGCGGGGAAACTCCGGGGCGGTCCGGCTAACCCCGGTATCATACTTCTGGGCAGCCCAGGGAGTATCCTTCCAATTCACAGCCATCTTGTTTTTCTCGGCCGCTCCACCCAGATAGAATGGGGACTTCGCGGTCGTGAACGTGTGAAAACCAAGCGACTTGGCGTAGTCGATCGTCGCATCGCTTTCCGCCAAGCTGGCTGGGTCGAGTGAAACCTTGCCCTCCTTGACCACCGGAATCGGGAAAATCTCGAAGTTGGTCACCCGCGCGCGGTGGGCCGCCATGTCCGGAAAATAATCACGCATCACCTCCAACCAGGGGCGCTTGTCGTAAAGCGCAATCGTGCGCGGTTTGACCTCCGCATTCAGGTTGAAGCTGGTGAGCTCTGGCAGGGCAAAATTCCGAACCTTCAGCTTGATGGGCATATCCAGATTGAGTGGACCACCGATTTTGATCGAACCCGAATACTCGCCTGCCGGCGTGTTCTGCGGGACATGAACTGTCACCCAAAGCGAACGGCTGGCACCGGCTTTGAATGTGAAGCTTTTGTCCAGACGCAAGGGATCGGGGATCATTCCGGCGGGGTCGATAAAATCCCACTGCTGCGGACGATTGACCAAGGCGACTTCGCGGACTTCGAGCTGTGCCTTGGGGATGACTGTTTTACCGGCAGACCCCTCCAGATCCGAGAAGGCAACAGTGATGTTTTCCAGATCCTTCAAGGGCTGGAATGCGATCTGGAAGGATTCGTATTCTCCCTTGGCAGCAGAGAGCTCGATGCCGGGACTGGCTGCCCGCTCGGGAGGACGACTCCAGCCGAACACCTTCTGCGAGGGATCCTCCGTCCAGATGACTGACTCGGGAAGGGTCGCCTGGAGACGCGCGTTCGCCGTGGTGCCATCACGCCAATCGCGCAATTTCGCTAGAAACGCGAAGACATCCTCGCCGTTGATGGTGAGCGAGAAATCGTCGAAGCTGAGCTTTCCGGTGTTGCCGGCGGCATCAATCACGATGCGCACCCAACGACCCGCATCAGGCTGCACCTTCGCTTTGACACTGATCGGCGTCCAGTCGAAGGTGCCGGTCGGAATCTTTTCCGCATTGCTTGCACGCGAGCCGTGTTCCAGCGCGCTGTGCTGGGAAAATTCCAGACCGATCCGGCTTTTGTCCGCGGCATTTGCGTCCTTCCCTTTGACCCAACCCTTCAACTCGATCTCGATTTCCTTCCCTTTGAAATAATTCCGCAGCGGGACGATTGGGAAACCGACCTCGCCCATGGTGACGATGCGCCCTGAGGGATCACCCGTGATCTGCAAGGCTTTGCTGCCATCGCGGCCAGCACCCTCGACCAAAACGAACGGCGCGGCGGCTGTTTTCACTTCCTCACGCTTGGGCAAAACAAGCGTCCGCTTCCCCTCCTTCTCGGTGAGATTTCTCACCAACCAGCCAGCCGGCCAGTCTTTCCTGTCACCTAGGAGACTGACCCACGGGATGCGCTGATCGCGTTTGAATCCAATGACATATTGCGTCTCGGGACCCGCCGCCTGCTCGAATGAGAGGTTCGCTTGGGCCGCCATCCGTGCGGCATCCGCCGCATCATCGGCTTGAGAAGCCTGGCAAGCAACGAAACTGATGCCTGTAGCACACGCAAATGCGAGCACATGCTTGGGCATTGATTGGAGTTTCATTGGGGTTGATTTTGAGATTTGGATGAATTGAAACCTTCAGGAATTGGGATGTTTATAGCTGCATAGAACCCGGATCACACGGTGACCGGGTCTTTGTAGAGATAGACCGTGCCGAGTTCGTCGAGCGCGCCGATGGCCAGTGTGTGACCATCGGGCGAGAGAGCGACGCAGCAGGGCTCGGTATTGCCGGTGATGCCCGGCAAGCTTGGAACTCCCGCCAAGGTGCGACCGATCTCGCGCAGGCCGCCTTCGTCGTCGAAGTAGAAGACATGACCGAGATCCATGGTGTCACCGGCCACACCGAAAGCGCGTGTGCGGTCCGCGTTGGTGACGATCTGATGCACCGGACCTTGAGGCCCGGTGGAACCGAGGGCAAAAACTCGTCCGCTCTTCAGATGCACCTTGGCAACCAAGCCATCGAGCGTGCCGACCAGCACCCAACCATCATTCCACTCCGCCCAGCAGGAAGGCTTGGCGAGGAGTTGGCGTCCTTGTCTTGCAGGCAAGATTGCAGAGGCCACGGAAGCGGGCAGTGAGGCGAGACCCGAGACATCGGGAGCCGTCCATTCGGCTCCGGTGCCCGTGAGAGAGACGACATTTTCCAGTTTCCCGTCGCGGATGGCAACGCCTTGACGCAGCGCACCCGTGCGACCGCCGCACCAGGCCCGCAAGGTTCCATCGGAATCCCAACGCAAGGCCCGCACCGAGCCGTTGCCGCGCCCGAGGCACTCCCAGACGCGAACGGCGCCGACGGACTCCGAGTGGATGGTGCCATCGGACTCCTTCTCAATCTCCTGGCGCATCGCATACATCTCGGCGGCGAAGTGATGCAGTTTCTCGGCCTTTTCCTCGAACTGCGGGTCGGAGTGAATGGTCGCCGCATCAGTGAAGAGCATGTAGGGGTGGACATCGTCCGCCACCACGCGGGGCAGATCCCAATCGCGCTCGACGGTCTTGAGATCGACGGCCAGGACATGCGCCGGGTCCTCCATGTAGTTGGTATCGGCAAAGTGGAGCACATCGTTTTTGGAATCCATCACCAACTCGCTCACGGTGCTGATGACCCGTCCGGGACGACCCAACAAGCCGGCTTTCCGTGGCTCGCCGCCTGCAGCGATATCCCAACGGCAGAGCATCACATGACTGCCGATGTTGGGGTTGTAGCTATGGCTGAGGCCATACCAGAGGACACCCTTGGAATCGAAGGCGATGCCCGCGCTTTGGCGGATACATTTGACTGAGGTGGGGCGATACTCAGGCGGAACCAGACTACCGATGCGCTCGATCTTTTTGGTCTTCGGATCCAAGGCGAAAAGGTCGTCACTGAAGTGGAAGGTCATGTAGAGCCGTCCGTCGGGCCCGTTGGCATGGAATGCCAGAACTCTCTGACCCTTGCTCGCGGGATTCGGGTCGGTGTCGGACACCACCACGCCAAGGTCCTCGATTGCACAGGTATCGGGATCCACGCGCCAGAGATGACCGGAACGGCTTGAGGTGTAGATGAATCCCTCGGTGTCGCGGGCCAGCGCCCATGATGCCATCTCGGTGATTTGCCCCAAGTCGCGAAGCTCCTTGGTCGTGAGATCCATGCGCCAGAGGTG
>JBEIJN010000017.1:0-52537 GCA_040380225.1 Verrucomicrobiia bacterium
CCCGGAATTTGCATTGGGAATTCCCGAGATCATGAGAGGCGGCGTTAAAAGAGTTAAAAAGTGAAAATGTTAAAACGTGGATCCGTGAGATCCTGAACTGAGATTTGGGAGCGGAATGTCAGGAAAACGTCGTCAAAAGATGCCTGCATCAGTTCAATTCGGCCTCGGACTTCAGCCCCTTGTAACCTTTTAACGGTGTAACGCTTTTAACCCTTCAGGGACTCACCATCCGAGTGAAACGCTCCAACCTGTCAACGCCGCCCTGATGCATAATCTGGGTTTAACGTTTTAACTTTTTCCAACCCTCCGCCTCAATCCAGCCGGATCGCGGGACTGAGCTCTTCCTGGCGCGCGCAGGAGAGACGGACGGCTGATTCACCGAGGGATTTCCTCATGGTGCCGAGCGCCAGTTCCTCGCTGTTGCAATCACGGCTGAGATGCCCCAGCAGAAGGTGACCCAGACCATCGTGCAGGATTCTGGAGACGGTCTCCGCCGCAGCTCCATTGGAGAGGTGGCCGTGGCGTGACTGGATCCTCTGCTTGATGGCCCAAGGGCGCTTGGTGTCGTTCTGGAGAAGTTCCTCGTCGTAATTGGCCTCGATGAGCAGGGCATCGACTCCGCGCAACGACTCGACCACCAGCGTGGTGGCATGGCCTAGATCCGTGAGGAATCCGAAGGAGCGGCCGCTCCGCCGGATGACGAAGCCGACCGGTTCGACCGCGTCATGCGGGATAGGAAAGGAGCGGATCGATGTTCCCCCGATCTCGAATTCCCCTCCGCTCTCGAAGAGGTTCCAGCCGGCGAAGTCGGTGACTTTATCGCGGAGAACCATCGCCGTCTGCCTGTTGCAGTAGATCGGAGTGGCATGCTTCTTCGACCATTGGGCGAGTCCCCGCGCATGGTCGCCATGCTCATGGGTGACAAGGATGGCCCCGAGTTCGCGGGGCTCCATGCCGCAGAGCGCGAGCCGCTGAGTGAGTTCGCGGGCGCTCAGTCCGGCATCAACCAGGAATGCCGCGGTTTCGGTGCGCACCAGCGCGGAATTCCCACTGCTGCCGCTGGCGAGGATGGTGACTTCTAGCATCCGGCAAGCATGGGGAGGGCCGGAGACCCCGGCTAGGATTTTTCTAATGACTAGGGAAACTCAATTGCCTCAAGCCTCCAGAATCCGCCGGAGAGCGTAAGGCGCAATTTCAATCCTTCGATCCTGACCAGGAAGGTTGTCGGCCCCGTGAAGAAAGCATGGTTGACGAGCGAGGGGTCGACCGACTGTGCGCCCATGGAGGCGAAGGTTCCGGAGCTCAGTTGCCTCAGGGCCACATCCGGACTGGAAAGCAGGGAGGCAAGACCATCAGGGGTCAGGAATTGAGTGGAAATAGTCTCGACCGCCATCGGGATCATCACCGGGTCGACGCCGAGATATCCGCCCGGATTGCCACCCGACGCGGCCGCATTGATGCGCCGGGCGGACTCTTCCCGGAAGGAGGCTTCGATCTTCGGGAAGTCGACCAGCCTTCGGATCAGCTTGGTGTTTCCGCTTCCCATCGCGTGATTCAGGATCAACAGGCAACAGTACGGCCAGGAAGCATAGGCGAGCACGGTAAGCAGCAGGGCTCCGAGGATCCCCGGGACAAGTCGGCTACGTCGCTTTGCTTGAATCTCAGGATGCCCGGGGGCGAGTTCCCCTGATGGCTTTTCGGATGCGGCCACCGATCGCGGAGGCGCGGGAGGCTCCCCTTTCCCTTCGTGCTCCGTGGAAAGGAGCCGATGCAAGGGGATCCATTCGCTCTGGCCTTCATGCCATGCATAATCATCGGGTAGGACCGCTCCGCTCTTCAAATGATCACGAAGCTCCTTCTCGGAATACGGCCCGAAGGTCTCCTGATTCCTGGTGAGGTAATAGTCCATGAGGGGATGCAGGTCTCGACAGCCGGATCCTATTCCGCCCCATGCCTCCTTCACAAGCACGGCGGTTACCCTCTCAAACTGGCGCACCCGGGAGGATTCGAACCTCCGACCAAGGGATTAGAAATCCCCTGCTCTGTCCCCTGAGCTACGGGTGCCACGGTTGGAAAAAAACTAACGGCGGGAAGCCGCACCGGCGATGCCGCCGCTGTGAAAAAATTTTTTAACCGAGGGCGCCTTCCTCCTCCTTGCCCGTGGCGATGGCCACGGCGCGGCGGGCAAGGGCGGTAATGCCCTTCCAATCCCCGGCCTTGATCAGGTTGCGGTCGGCGATCCACGATCCGCCGACGGCGGCGACCCCGGGGGCGGCAAGGTATTCCTTGAGCGTGGCCTCGCTGACACCCCCGAGAGGAACGAACTTCACGCCCGTATGGCCGTAGGGTCCGGAGATCGTCTTGAGCATCTTCACGCCGCCGGCGACATCGGCTGGGAAGAACTTCTGCACCTTGCAGCCGAGCTCGAGTGCTTCCTCGATTTCCGAAGGCGTCATCACTCCGGGGATGAAGCCGAGTCCGCGCTCATGGGCTGCCCGGACGACATTGGCGTTCAGGCCGGGGGCGAGACCAAAGGTGGCCCCGGCCTCCGCCGCCTGGACGACCTGTTCACCGGTCAGGAGCGTGCCAACGCCCAGATGAACCTTATTGCCGAAGGCAGCCTTGATCCGGCGAACGGCCTCGGGGGCTGCCGGGGTGCGGAAGGTGACCTCCAGGGCATTAAGGCCTCCGTCGAGGAGGGCCTGGGTCAGCGGTTCGGCATCCTCGGCGCGGTCAATGGTGATGACGGAGATGATGCGGTTGGCAAGAACGGGTGTGAAATCAAACAAGGACATCCCCTAGTTCTAGATTCTTGACCTTGATTCGCCAAGCCCCCATTCCACGACCCCGCAAAGGATGTCCATCTTACACAGATCCTTTTGGGGAAAATGTCCGGAAACCACTACATCTTGTGGTTCATAGACAAGATATCCCCTATCCGTAGTGTTTTTTGTTGTGCCTTTCGGAAGGTAAAGCCTACTCTGGCACACCCCCAACCACCACCCTTTTTCCATGTATCTCCAATCCCTCGAACTCATCGGTTTCAAATCCTTCGCCCCGAAGACGACCCTCCGGTTCCATCGCGGCGTCACCGCCATTGTCGGCCCGAACGGCTGCGGCAAGTCGAACGTCCTGGATGCCATCCGATGGGTGCTTGGTGAACAGTCGGCAAAGGCCCTGCGCGGCGGTGAAATGGCGGATGTCATCTTCAGTGGCACCGACACCCGCCAACCCCACAACATGGCCGAGGTCTCGATGACCTTCTCCGAGTGCGAGAAGGAGCTCGGGGTCGATTGGAACGAGGTCAGGATCACCCGCCGAGTCTTCCGCGACGGCAAGTCAGAGTACCTGATCAACGGCACCCCCTGCCGCCTCAAGGACATCCACAATCTCTTCATGGACACCGGCATCGGCCGGAGCGCCTACTCCATCATGGAGCAGGGGAAGACCGCCCTCCTGCTCAACAGCCGCCCCGAGGATCGCCGCTCCATCTTCGAGGAGGCCGCAGGCATCACCAAGTACAAGGCCCAGAAGAAGGAGGCTCTCCGCAAGCTCGAATACACCGAGTCGAACCTCCTCCGCGTCTCCGACATCATCAAGGAGGTCAAGCGTCAGATCGGATCGCTCCAGCGCCAGGCAGGCAAGGCCCGCCGCTACCAGTCCCTCATGGAGGATCTCCGCGTCCTCGACACCCACCTCTCCCACCGCACCTACCTCGACCTGGACCGCTCCATCACCGAAGTGGCCGCCGAGGTCGACAAGAGCGCCGACGCCCGCGCCCTCTACGAGCGCGAGATCGCCGAGCAGGAGGTCGAGGTCTCCGGCGCCCGCGAGCAACTCTCCACGCTCGACGCCGAGACCGAGGGGGCCCGCGACCACCTGCAGACCCTGCGCAACCGCATCTTCTCCGGCGAGAACCGCATCGAGACCAATGCCGAGCGCTCCGGGGAATTCCGCGAGATGATCCTCCGCTCGCGCGCCGACATCGACGCCACCCATCTCCGCATCCGCGAGCAGGAGAGCGAGATCGAGCAGGCGGACGCCCAGCTCACCTCGCTTCTCGAGGTGCTCCGCGCCGAGGAGGAATCCCTCGCAGCCGCCACCGCGCGCGTTTCCGAGGCACAGCGCGAGCGCATCACCGCGGAGCAGTCAACCGAGGCGCTAACCGGCCGCCTGCACGAACTGGAGAACCGCCTTACCGACGTCCGCGGCGAACTCTCCACCGCCGGAGCCCGCCGCGACGCCGAGCGCGCCCGCGCCCTCCAGCTCCAGGAACAGGTTTCCGTGGCCGGCCTTGCCGTCACGACCGCGGCCACCCGCGCCGAGCAGACAACGGCCGCGCAGACCTCCACCCGCCAGGCGCTTGATGCCGCCGAGCAGGAACTCATCGCCTCCCAGCAGGCCCACGACGAGGCGCAGATCGCCCGCCAGTCCGCCGAGACAGAATGGAACTCCTCCGTGAAGCAGCTCTCCGAGCGGGAACACCGCCTTGAGATCCTGCTCCAACTCGAGCGCGAGGGAGAAGGGCTCGGCGAGGGAGCGCAGGCCATCCTGCGCGGACTCGACCGACCCGAGTTCTACCAGGCCGGGATCCTCGGCACGCTCGCCTCGCTGGTCGAGATACCAGCCACGGAGATCCCCGCCGTCGAGGCAGCCCTCGGGGCGGCAAGCCGCGCCATTGTCTTCGCCGATGCGGGCATGGCCGAGGCCGCCCTCCAGACCCTGCGCGAGGCCGCCCAAGGCCGCGCCTCGGTCCTGGCCAGCGACCTGCTTCCGGTTGCGGCACAGCAGACAGGCATGCTTCCCGAAGGCGCGATCTGCTGGGCCACCGACGTCGTCCGCGCCGCAGGCTCCGCCCACGGACTCATCGCCCGCCTCCTCGAGGGAGTGGCGATCGTGCCCGATCTCGAGACCGCCTTCCGCCTCAAGAAAGCCAATCCCGCCCTCGCCTTTGCCGCCCGCACCGGCGAGTTCCTCGGACGCGACGGCGTCGCCCACGGCGGAGCCACCGGTGAGGCCACCGGATCCGCGCTGATGCGCCGCTCCCAGATCACCACGCTCGAGCGCGAGGTGGCCGGACTGCGCGAGCAGGTCGCCCATCTCTCCCTGGTCCGCGAAGGCGCCCTCGCCTCCCTCGAGGCCGCCGTGAACAGACTCCGCGAGGCGCGCGAACATCTCGGCAACACCCAGGGACTCCTCGCTGCCGCCCAGGCCGACAACCTGCTCGCCACCCGCGAGCTCGAGAACGCTCGCCACCGCCATGAGTCACTCGACGGCGAGATCTCCTCCCTCCAGGAACACATCGGTCAACTGGAGTCCCAGATCGCCGAGCGCCAGCAGCAGCTCGAGGGCGCCACACTGGAACTTGCGACAGCCCGCGAGGAGCGCACCGCGGCCTCCTCGAGGATCGCCCTCCTGCGCGACGCCGAGACCGAGGCCGCCAGCGACCTCGCCGAGGCGCGCCTGCGCGTGGCCACCGAGCGCCAGCGCCAGCAGTCATTGGCCAGCCAACGTGCCCCGATGGAGGCCCGCATCCGCGAACTTGCCGAGACCATCTCCGCACGCGAGCGCGACATCGCCACCCAGGAGGAGCGCATCCGCTCGCTCGAATCCGAGTCCACCGGCCTGGCCGAG
This sequence comes from Verrucomicrobiia bacterium, assembly GCA_040380225.1. GTDB lineage: Bacteria > Verrucomicrobiota > Verrucomicrobiia > Chthoniobacterales > UBA6821 > UBA6821. The sequence goes on from JBEIJN010000017.1 coordinate 5,635, forward strand.
AGCGTCCAGGGCTGGAAGCAGGAGAGCACCGAGGCCGAGGCCCGCGTCCTGGAACTCGGCGTGCGCCGCAACGAACTCCAGGCCGGAGTAGAGGCCCTCGAGATCGCCCTGCGCGGGGCCCGCAAGAACCTCTCGGACCTTCAGGACAACCGCTCCAAGAACGAGGTGCGTCTGGCCGAGCTTAAGCTCCGCGCCGAGGCGATCCGGGACCACGTATCACGCCGCTATCAGCTCGACCTGGAGGGCTTCGAGCCCGACCGCTACGCCCTGCTCAAGGCCGTCGCCACCCGGAACGAGAAGGAACGCCGAGCCGCTTTGCCTGACGCTTCGACGGAAGGCGAGGGATTCGTTCCCTCCAGCGAAAACCCCGAGGAAGTCTCCGTGGAAGCCATCGAGAAGGTGGAGGCTGCGCTGAGCGGCCCCATCCCTGCTGAGATCCCGTGGGAGAGGATTGAACTGGTCGTGGCCGAACTGACCGAGCGGGTCGATTCCATGGGGCCCGTCAACCTCGACGCCATCCAGGAGTTCGACGAACTCGAGGAGCGTTACAAGTTCCTCGAACAGCAGAACACCGACCTCGTCAACGGCAAGGCCGAACTCCTCGAAGCGATCGCCCGCATCAACAAGACCACCAAGGAACTCTTCTCGGAGACCTTCGAGAAGATCCGCGTGAACTTCCAGGAGATGTTCACTCAGCTCTTCGCGGGCGGTAAGGCCAACCTCATCCTCATGGACGAGAGCGACCCGCTCGAGAGCGGCATCGAGATCATCGCCCAGCCTCCCGGCAAAAAGCTCCAGAGCATCTCGCTCCTCTCCGGCGGCGAGCGCACCATGACGGCGGTGGCCCTCCTCTTTGCCATCTACATGGTGAAGCCCTCCCCCTTCTGCGTGCTCGACGAAATGGACGCGCCGCTCGACGAGTCGAACATCGGCCGCTTCATCAAGCTGCTCGACCGCTTCATCGGCCAGAGCCAGTTCATGGTCATCACGCACAACAAGCGCACCATGTCCCGCGCCGACTCCCTCTACGGAGTCACCATGGAGGAGCGCGGCATCAGCAAGCTGCTCAGCGTCAAGTTCACCGGCCGCGACGAGCAACTCGCGCCCGCCGCCGCCAGCAACAGCACCCTCCGCGACGAAACCAAGGAAAACGTCACCGCAGCAGCGACGGAGACTGCAGGCTGATAGATTAATCTCGAAATCAGGAAAACAGGAACAGAGAGCAACCTTCCCCCCCCAACCAGAAGCGGCGCAGGATTGATTTCCTGCGCCGCTTCTTCATTTTTTGGAGGCATAAGGGGCAAACATTTCATGCTTCATCCCTCATAATTCATCCTTCATCCTTTCCCTTCGGGCTGCCTTCCTAACAGCCTATAGTCTAAACCGCTAACAGCCTCCCCCCTCTCCCTAATGCTTCTCGACGGCTCCCCAGAATGGCAGCGGTATCTTTTCATCGCGGCCACGCTTTTCCTGATCTGGGAGGTCTGGCGCGGCTGGAAATTCGGGGCCGTGCGCAGCCTGCTCCGGTTGGCGGCGCTCTTCTGCGCCTGGATCGGTGGAACCACCGCGGCGGGGGCGACGGGAACGGTGATCGGATTCGTCACCAAGACACCCCCCCTGCTTGCGCCCGCCATCGTCGGACTTGTCGTCGCCGTCGGCATCTACATCGCCATCTCACTGGTGGCGGGACTTCTCTTCAAGACCACGGAGAACCACTCCGGGGTCGTCCGCTGGGGATTCGGCCTGGGCGGCGCCATCTGCGGTCTCATTTACGGGCTCCTCCTGGTCTGGGGAAGCATCACGATGATCCGGGGACTGGGGGCGCTCGGCGAACTCCGCGTGGTGCAGGCCCGCAACGAGGGGAGGTCTCCGGCCACCGAGAAGAACGCCCTCTTCCTGATCAAGCTCAAGGAGTCGCTTGAGCTGGGAGCCACCGGGAAGACGCTTAAGAAAGCGGACCCCCTGCCGACCTCCTTCTACGACAACATCGTGAAGGTCTCCATGGTGGCCGGCGACCAGCAGGCGCTGGAACGCTTCTGCCAGTATCCCGAGACGTTGAAGATCATCGCCAATCCCCACATCGCTGCCCTCCTGCAGGATCCCCAGCTTGAGAAGGCGGCCGAGAGCCGCAATATCCTCCCGCTGATCCGCAACAAGCATGTGCAGTCGGCCATGAACGACCCGCAACTGATCGCCCAACTTCAGGCCTACAACCTGACGGCGGCCCTCGATTACGCCCTCGAACCGCAGGCGCCCTCCCGGAAAGGGGCTCCCCAGCCACCCGCTTCTCAGCGCTCGCCTCAGAAACCGGGAAGCGGTAAAACCACTGCTCCCAAATCTTCCACCTCTTCCGCAGCGATTCCCACCACCGCCAAGAAACCATGAGCACCGAATACTCCGTCACGATCGGCCTTGAAGTCCACGCCCAGCTCAAGACCAAGAGCAAGATGTTCTGCGGCTGCAAGGTCGAGTACGGCGCCGAGCCGAACACCCACACCTGCCCCACCTGCCTCGGCCTGCCCGGTGCCCTCCCTGTCATGAACGGCGAGGCCCTCCGGCTCACCGCCCGCGCCGGCATGATGCTCGACTGCGAGATTCCCGAGGTCTGCAAGTTCGACCGCAAGAACTACTACTACCCGGACATGCCGAAGAACTATCAGATCTCCCAGTATGACCAGCCGCTCTGCCTTGGCGGCGGCGTCCCGCTGCATGAGACGGCCTATCCGAAGGATGCCCAGAAGAGCATCGCCACCCCGGGCAAGACGATCCGCCTCACCCGCATCCACCTCGAGGAGGATGTCGCCAAGAGCTTCCACCTCGAGAGCTCCAGCGGCATCGACTTCAACCGTGCCGGCACCCCGCTCATGGAGATCGTCTCCGAGGCCGACATCGCCTCCCCGGAGGAGGCCTTCGCCTACCTCTCCGCCCTCCGCCAGATCCTTGTCTACGGCGAGATCAGCGACGCCGACATGGAGAAGGGCCAGATGCGCTGCGACGTGAACGTCTCCGTCCGCCCCGTGGGCCAGAAGGAATACGGCACCAAGATCGAGCTGAAGAACCTCAACTCCATCAGTGGTGTCCGCCGCGCACTCGCCTTCGAGATCGAGCGCCAGATCGAACTCGTGAGCAAGGGAGTGAAGCTCGATCAGGAGACCCGCCGCTGGGACGACGACCGCGGCGAGACGACGCTCATGCGCATCAAGGAGTCGGCCCACGACTACCGCTATTTTCCGGATCCCGACCTTCTCCCCGTCCGCACCGCGAAGATCGTCGAGTCGGCCAAGGTGGGGATGCCCGAGCTGCCCCAGGCGAAACGGGACCGCTTCGTCGCCGACTACGGCATCAGCGACTACGACGCGGCCGTGCTCGCCGATGACAAGGCGCTGGCCGATTACTTCGAGGCTGCTGCCAAGGGTTCAACCAAGCCCAAGAGCGTCGCCAACTGGATCATCAACGACCTTCTGAGCGCACTCTCCGCCGCCTCGCTCGATCTCTCGGAGTGCCCTATCAAGGCGGTTCACATCGGCGAACTCACGGCCCTCATCGAGGGGGGAAACATCAGCGGCCGCCAGGGCAAGGAGGTCTTTGCCGAGATGATGGCCAGCGGCAAGCAACCCGCCGTCATCGTCGAGGAGAAGGGGCTCAAGCAGGTCAGCGACACCGGGGCCATCGAGGCCTTCTGCGACGAAGTGATCGCCGCCAACCCGAATTCCGTGGCCGACTACAAGGCGGGCAAGGAAGCCGCACTCAACTTCCTCAAGGGGCAGGTCATGAAACTCTCCAAGGGAAAAGCCAACCCCGCCGTCGCCGGCGAGATCCTGGCAAAGAAGCTCGCCTGAGCTATGGCGCGGCAGGCCATCCCAGGTTGGCTCGCGCGCACCACGCATCGCCAGCGGCTTCTGGCGGCCGAACTCCTGATCCTCGTTACGGCTCTCCTTCTCCTCTTCCGATATTCCCCCGCGGCCAAAGCCACGCGCAATGCCCGTGCCAGCGAACAGTTCGGCGCAGCGCTGGAGCGGGCCGGAATCCCCACGCAGGCAGGACCGAGTAGATAGGGGGTAGCGGTTTAGACTCTAGCGGTTTAGGGGATAAGGGCATAGCCCAGCTAACCTCTCCAGCGCGGCCTCCTCGAGATGGGATTCGTTCAGGGACATGGGAGAACTCTTAATTGACGGATGAGACCTGATTATCGAGATTTGAACCGGAGATTCAGCCAAGAGATTGCAGGGACTTTGGTCCCACCAGTCTCAAACGCGTTATCTCCTTTTTTTGTTTTCATGCACGTTCAGGGGCATTTTCAGGGCTCGGTTGATTCTTTTGATTCTGGTGGAATCTTTCTGGTATCAACCAAGTACGTCCGATTCCTACACTTTGTAGGATAGGTTCGACAGATTCAAAGGTCCCACCCCGGTGAAAAGAACCCAATGGGTTCTCTCGAAAGAGTAGCCGGGGTGGTCTTTTGTCTACGTCCATCTCAAAGACATATGAGGATCATTCTCTCGGGAAATCCAGCAGGTGGACGTTCTGGATTTTTCTCATCGTGGCTTCCGAGAGCTTCGCCTGTACGGCGAAGCGTGGCCAGTCTTTCACGGCGGCGATCACTTCGTCCAGGATGGCACCCGAGCGCCCGCGCTTCATCCCCGCCGACTTGGCACAGGCGTCGAAATCCCCCCTTGTGAACCCTTCCCTCTTCCCGTTCATCGTCATCTGGTGCGTGGCAGTCCAGGCGCCTCCGGGATTGAAACTGTAGGTCAGGTCGAAGGCAGGCGAAAGCGACCAACTCCCCTCTCGATCCATCAGGAAGGCGATGTTCTTCACATGGTCGTCCTGATTGCGGGCGACGATATTGAAGGCCATCCGACGGAACTGCTCCTCCACCGAGGCCATCGGCAGACTGAGTTGCTGGATCACCAGGAATGCCTGCTCATACGAGTGGGCCCCGGCACGGTTGAAATCCAGATGCGCCAGCGCCGCCAGCGACTGCATGTGCAGCTTCTCCCCGCCCGGCAGCCTGTCGAACCGCCGCGTCATGAAATGCCTCCGCCCGCCCTCCTCCATCAGACGGCACTCACTCATCGAGATCCCTGCGGCGCGGGCCATCAGGTGATAAGCATACTCGGTCACCCCGTAGCCCCTCGGATCCTCATTCTCCTTGTCACGGTTGCCCGAGACCCCGTCGAACTTTAACAACCAGCAGCCGAATCCATCCCCTGCTTCAATCTGTCCGGAGCGCACCTCGTGAGTCTCCTCATTCCAGGCGATTACGGCCTTCGCCCGCGCCCCGCCCGCGGAGGTCCCCACGCGCAGGATGTCGGCCAGCGCCTTCGCCCTACCCTCGTCATGAAAATGCCCCTGCAGATCCCCACGATGGGAGAGCACCTCCGAGGCCAGATCGACCAAGGCATCGATGCGCACCTTCACCGCGCGACGCGGCCTCGGCCCGAGCACGGGAAGATACTCCAGCGCACCCATCCCCCGTGAACCCGTGTAGCAGAGACGCTCCAGCGCTCCGAAGCTCCCCGGCGTCCGCCCCTGCGTCGCCAGCCACGCGTCGATCAGCGCATTGCCGAACTTGTCCGGCAGGGAATCCGCGAGTATTCCCGGCAATCCGTGAAACGACTCCCGGGACAACGCGGGGAACTCATGCACCCGACCGCCCAGCGGCATCATCAGCGGAGCGATCTCAATCCCGCTCGCGGCGAACTCCGGATCATACTGGAAAGCCGCAACATCCCTCCCCTCATCCATCGAGAGAGCACCGATCCGTCTGCCCCATAGCCGGACCTCCGCAATCATGACGGATCCCCCCAGCTCCAGCGGGAGCCCTCCTTGACTCTGGCAGATTTCCGGACGGAAGCCTTGGAGGCGCGTTGCCTCTTCCTACCCTGCAGCCTCAGCAACTCCATCGGGCCGGGCTTGGCTTCCGGGATCAGGGCGTCGAGGCGATCCAGCAAATTGAGCACCCTGCATACACGCAGGAACGCAGAGAGCTGCGCCGCCACCTCGCCGGACTCCAGCCTCTCCACCGTCCTCTTGGCGACTCCGGCCTGCTCGGCCAGCGCCGCCTGCGTCAGATTCCTCTCTAGGCGGGCATGGGCAAGCCTCTCCCCGAGCTCCCGGAGGATCGCACCATCATTCATATCCAGAGAGATCTTCATAATGCGCCATATATGGCGAATTGATCTCTTAAATCAATATATTTCGCCAGATATGGCGAGATGGACTATGTGTAATCCTGTAACTACTAGCCAACTACTAAAAACGAAAGGTAAAGGGGGAGAGGGAACACCGAGTGCCGGGTGGCACGGTGTAGATCCCGCGACAGCGGGACCCGTCAGGGCGAATCCGTCGGGAGACTGTGAACCAAGGCTCTGAGTAGAGGCGCGGAAGATCCTGCGTAGCAGGGACCCCGACGGGGCGGCACTAATTTGCGGGAGCAAAGAGCCGTCAATCAATCGAACCCAGTTGGGGTAGAAAAAACAAAAGACCTCTCCTTCAACAAGAAGGAGTGGAGCGGGTAGAGGGAATCGAACCCTCATGGCCTGCTTGGAAGGCAGGAACTTTACCACTAAGCTATACCCGCATGAACTAGGTACTATCTAACACGGACCTTGAGTCCGGTCAATGGGTGACATCCATCTTCAGGGATTGCTTCGATTGTTGCCTCAACCAATCCGCGACGGCAAAGTCACCACCCATGAAGAGTTTCCCATCCCCGCGTTTTGCATTCCTGATGGTCTTGTCCGTGGCTCTCGCCGGATGTGCCACCGAGGCCACGATCAAGGAACGGGTTCCCTCCTTCAAGCCGCTCACCACGACTGCGGCACCGGGCAAACCATCGCCGGCCACCAAGACGGAGGAGATGATCCGCCATGCCCTGAGCCATGTCCGGGTGAATCCCCTCGCGGCCCTCGGCGAGAACATGCAGGCGGCGCAGGGGGCGCTTGCCGCGCTCAAGGCAAACCCCAACGACGCGGTCGCCCTGCACGATTACAACTTTGCGGTGTCGCGCATGGTCGGAATCATCAGTCAGTCGAAACTCGACCCTTGGACCAAACCGTTGGCAGTGCCGACGGCCAACGGCACCCTCCTGCTCACGCACAAGCGCGATCCCCGTCCGATATGGAATCCGGCACTCTACAAGTTCACGCCGGCCGATCAGTTCACAATCGGCGGGGACTACGTGAAGGATCATGTGACCCGGCACGGCATCGGGGCGCCGGTCGTCGCCGTGGGTAAGCAGCTTAACAAAGAGTGGCGGACAAACTACCTCACCAAGAGGATCTACTATGGCGTCACGGCGGTGGCGCGCTTTCAAGGAAACCGTTGTGTCTTGTCGTTCGAGGATCCGCTGGAGAAGGAGACCGTTTCCGTGGATGGCCGCACCATGGATCTCGCCGCCGACTTCACCGTCCCCCTGGCCGTCATGCTGGCAAGCGCAGGGCCCCAGGTGCCAAAGCTGGAGCGCATGCTCTTCCCCGAGAAGTATGCGGAGACGGCGCAGCTCGCCCGTCTGGATGCCTACAATCCGAACAAGGCGGTGGTGCTTGTCATCCATGGGCTGATGGATTCGCCATCCACCTGGGCCCCGATGATCATCAAGCTCCGCAGCTATCCCGAGATCCGCCGCAATTACCAGTTCTGGTTCTATAGCTACCCCTCGGGCTATCCCTATCCCCACTCGGCCGCCATTCTCAGGGAGAAGCTGGATGATGCGGAGCGCCGGTATCCCACCCACCGGCCGATGGTCGTGATCGGCCACAGCATGGGAGGTTGCATCAGCCGCCTGCTGATGACCGACACGGGGGACAACCTCTGGAAGCTTCTCTTCAACAAGACCCCCGCAGAGACCAAGTTCCCCACATCCTCGAAGAAGATCTACACGGACGCCCTGATCTTCAAACATCGCCCCGAGATCGGCAGGGCGATCTTCATCGCGGCACCGCTGAAGGGAAGCGAGATCGCGACGATCTCCATCGGAAGGATCGGATCGATGCTGATCCAAACGCCCAGGAAACTCCTGCTTGCCGGAAACGACGCCCTCAAGATCACCACGTTCCAGGCCAATGACCTCAAACTCAAGCGTGCTCCGAACAGCATCGACACCCTCTCACCGAAGAACCGCTTCGTCCGGATGATCAACAAGATCCCTATCGTGCCGGGCATTCCGGATCACACCATCCAGGGCGACCGGGGCAAGGGAGACACTCCCAACTCATCCGACGGCGTCGTCCCCTACTGGAGCTCCCACATGGAGGGGGCGCAGTCGGAGTGCATCGTCCCGAGCGATCACAGCGCCCATCAGAATCCCCAGGCCTTTGCAGAGGTCGCCCGGATCCTGAAGCTGAACGTGGCGAACCAGTAATCGCGGAGAGAATCATCAGGAGGAAGGATTTTTACCACCGAGTGAACAGCCAAGGACGAACAAGCCTGCTAGGCTGAAGGCTGAAGGCTATTAGGGTTCAGAAGACTGCATTGTTCGCCGAAACGCCGTGCCCCCGGCACTCAGCGTCCGCCGCTCGGGAAAAAATAGTTGACATGGATATTGTATGACAGCAAAGGTTGCGTCGCTGGCATTGGTCTTCCCCTAACCATGAAAGCACTTCTTTCTTCACGCGTTCCCGCATGTGTTTGCCGCGGGATCGGGGCGGGCTTTTTTTCCGAAGCGTCCCCCTTGCTTCTGTCCGGAAGCCATGAGCCACGATCATCGGGGCGCTTTTTCCATGCCGCCCCGGCATGCCGATCACCGCAGTAAACCCGCAACCCCCGAAAAACAACCCTGAAGCAAAAACAACCAACCCCATGAACATGAACCTGAAATCCCTAGTTACCAAGATCTCGATACCGGCCATGTTGGTCCTGCTGGCGCCGAGTCAAGTCCACGCCTCATCCGGCGTCGTCCTCAAATCAAACGACTTTGTCGGAATGTCGTTCTGGCTGATCTCGATGGCACTGATTGCCTCGACAGCCTTCTTCTTCCTGGAGACTCAGCGAGTCGCCGGTAAGTGGAAAACATCACTCACGGTCTCCGGTTTGGTGACACTGGTCGCCGCCGTCCACTACTTCTACATGCGCGAGGTCTGGGTAACGACCGGCGAGACCCCCACGGTCTACCGGTACATTGATTGGCTCATCACCGTGCCGCTCCTGATGGTCGAGTTTTACCTGATCCTCTCGGCCATTACCAAGGTGCCCGCCGGGGTCTTCTGGCGCCTCATCATCGGCACCCTGGTCATGCTCATCGGTGGATACCTCGGCGAGGCCCACTACATGGGAGTCATGCCGGCATTCATCATCGGAATGCTCGGCTGGGCCTTCATCCTGTTTGAAATCTTCCTCGGCGAGGCGAGCCGTATCAATGCAAGCCAGGCTCCTCCATCGGTCCAGTCGGCTTTCAGGCTGATGCGCCTGATCGTCACCTTCGGTTGGGCCATCTATCCCATCGGTTACTACGTCGGATACCTCACCGGCAGCAGTCCCGAGGAGAGCATGAAGGGGCTGAACATCGCCTACAACCTGGCCGATGTCCTCAACAAGATCGCCTTCGGCGTCATCATCTGGACGGCAGCCGTCAGCGAGACGGAATCACACAAGCATTAATACCCGGTCGGGCCCGGCTTCGTGTGCCTCAACAAAGGCACACGGAGCAACCCGAACCTCAATCAAACCCTCTCCGGACCATCCCATGCTTCCCTCAGTTACCCCATGCGCTCCGGGCGTCGGGCACGCCGGGGATCTCATCGATCTCGTGGAAAGCCGGATGATGGACCTCATCCATCCCGAACGCGAGGGGGAGCAGGAGAGTCTCTCGGACGCCGCGGGAGCGGCGGCCTATCACCTCGCCTCCGGCGGTCAGCGTGTCCGCGCGCGGCTTGCCCTCTCTTCCGGAAAGTCTCTCGGTCTCACGGACTCCGACGCCGTCACCATCGCCTCGTGCGTGGAGCTACTGCACAACGCCTCCCTGATTCACGATGATCTTCAGGACCGCGAGCAGTGCAGGCGCGGCGTGAAAACCGTCTGCGCCGCCTACGGCGATCACATCGCCATCTGCGCGGGAGACCTGCTTGTCTCGGCCGCCTACGCCGCCCTCGCGCATTTCAGCAACGCAGCCATGCTGCCCGAACTATTGCTCCTGGTTCATGAACGCACTTCGGTCGTGATCGCCGGGCAATGCGCCGAACTGAACCCGACAGGGGATGCCCTTCTGGACATGGATGTTTACGGGAACATCGCGGCGGGAAAATCAGGCTCCCTCCTGAGCCTGCCGATCGAGATGGCGCTTCTCGTTTCCGGAAAACGCGAATGGGTTACGGAGGCCCGACGTGCTGCGGAGGACTTCGCCATCGGTTACCAGATCGCTGATGACATGGAAGATGTCGACCAGGATGAGCGCTCCCGTGCAGTCAATGCCGTGCTGGCACTCAAGGCCTCCGGGCAGGGTGACTTCCCGAGCGCCCTTGCCACGGCCCGCGAGCGCGGGCTCCGTCACCTTGATCAGGCAATCTCACGCAGCGGGGGCCTCCCCGGCGGTTCGGGGTCCCTTCTCATGGAACTTGCCCAGGGGCTCCGTGACCGTCTCTGATCCCCGCGCGGCCCGCAATCACGCCCTTGTACTGGGCGCGGGATACGGCGGCATCGCCTCTGCGCTGCGCCTCCGCGCGAAGGGCTACCGGGTCACGCTGGTGGAACGCGGCGCGGAGATCGGGGGGAGGGCCCAGGTGTTCGAGCGCGACGGTTTCAGGCACGATGCCGGCCCGACTGTCATCACGGCACCGTTTCTCTTCGAGGAACTCTTCACGCTGTTCGGTGAACGGTTCTCGGATCACGTCCATCTCGTGCCGCTGAAACCGTGGTACCGGTTCCGCTTTCACGACGGAACAACCTTTGACTACGGCGGCACCCTGGAGGAAACCCTCGCCGAAATCGGCCGGATCGAGCCCCGGGACAAGGAGGGTTACCTTGCACTGCTCGCCCACTCGAAGCGCATTTACGACATCGGCTTCACCAGACTCTCCGCCACGCCGTTCCATCGCTTCTCCACCATGCTGCGGCTGGTTCCCGAACTGCTGAGGCTCCGCAACCACGAGACGGTCTGGCAAATGGTCTGCCGACACCTCTCCAGCCCCAAGTTGCGCCAGGCATTCTCGATCCAGCCCCTGTTGGTGGGGGGAAACCCCTTTGACACCACCAGCATCTACTCCCTGATCCATTACCTGGAGCGGGCTCATGGTGTGCATTTCGCGATGGGCGGAACGGGCTCGATCACCCGCGCGCTCGCGTCCCTGATGGAGCGGCACGGGGTCACGACACGCACGTCGACAACGGTGGAGCGCATCATCGTGGAGGATGGCGAAGCCAAGGGGGTTATGCTGGCCGGTGGCGAGAGGCTTGCCGCGGACATCATCGTCTCCAACGCGGATCCCTCCCATCTCTACGGAAGAATGATCAGACCTGCGGAGAGCGGTCTCTCGGCACGGATGAAGCTCGCCGGAGCGCGCCACTCGATGGGGCTCTTCGTCCTCTATTTCGGGACGACCCGGAACTACCCCGACGTGGCGCATCACACGATCTGGCTGGGCCCGAGGTATCGCGAGCTGCTCAAGGATATCTTCGACCGGAAGCTCCTCGCCGAGGATTTCTCCCTCTACCTGCACCGCCCCACGGCCACGGATCCAAGCTTCGCGCCCGCCGGATGCGACAGCTTCTATGTGCTCTGTCCTGTTCCCAACCTGCAGTCGGGCATCAACTGGGAGCGCGAGGGTCCACGCCTGCGGGACCGTATCGTGAAGGCGCTCGGGGAAACAATGCTGCCGGGGCTTTCCTCGGTGATCACGGCCGAGTTTTTTAGAACGCCCGGTGATTTCCAAAACGACTACCTGAGCGTTCACGGGGCCGGATTCTCGATTGCACCCATCTTCCGCCAGTCGGCGTGGTTCCGCTTTCACAACAAAGGGGAGGGCATCAGGAATCTCTACCTGTCCGGCGCGGGAACACATCCCGGCGCCGGGTTGCCCGGCGTCCTCTGCTCAGCCAAGGTGGTTGATTCCATGATCCCGTCCCTTGATCCTTACGCCACTGCGTGAACAACCGCGACGGAACGAATGCGTTGGATCTGGCGGATGCCGTCCTTGAGGAGAAAGGGCGGAGCTTCCATTGGGCCCGGCATCTTCTCGGGAAAAAGCACGCCGTACGGGCAACCCGCCTCTATGCGTTCTGCCGCCATCTCGACGATCTCGCGGACGAGGCGGGATCGAAGGAGAGAGCCCGCGCATCCCTGGATGCGGCCCGCCGGGACATCGCGACCGGGACATCACGCGATCCGGTCATCCGGGACGGGTTAACGCTGATGAGGGAATGCGGGATCGATGACGCGCTTGTTCTGGAACTGATCTCGGGAGCCTTGTCGGATCTGGATGAGGTCCGCATGCGCGATGAGGCCGCGCTGCTGCGCTACTGTTACCAGGTGGCCGGAACCGTCGGCCTGATGATGTGTCGCGTGCTCGACGTTGACGACACCCGGGCATTTCCGCACGCCGTTGACCTGGGCATCGCCATGCAACTGACCAACATCTGCCGCGACGTGGCGGCCGACGCCGCCATGGGACGGCGTTATCTTCCGGCGACTCTCATCGGCGATTTGCAGGCAGTGGACCTCGTTGATCCAGCCATTGACCGGCGGGACACCATTCGGGATGGCATTCTCAGCCTGCTCACGCTGGCCGACGACTATTACCGCAGCGGTGAAGCGGGCCTTTCTTACCTCCCCCTCCAGGCCAGAGCGGGGATTCTCGTCGCATCCAGGGTCTACCATGGCATCGGGGAGGAACTGCGATCGCGCGGTGGTGACTGCTGGAGTCGTCGCGCCGAGGTCTCCTCCCTGCGAAAGGCACTCCTCTCCACGGTGGCTTTGGCCGGCACAGCACACGACAAATCATTCTGGATTACCGGATCCGCCCACAAACGCGACCTGCATTCGTGCCTGACAGGTCTGCCGGGAATCAATCTCCCATGAACAACGATGCCGACCTCGTCATTCTGGGTGGAGGATGCGCCGGATTGAGCCTGGCGATGCAGCTCGCTGAACTGGGTGAGAAGGCCCCGAGAACGCTCGTTCTCGAAAGCCGCCACGAGTACGTCAACGACCGCACATGGTGCTTTTGGGGGCATCCCGACGCGGCGATGAGCGGGCTAGCCAGCCACCAGTGGAATGCTTTCTCGGTCTCGACCGGCACCAGGCGGATCGTCCGGAACTGTTCGGCGGCGCCTTATCGCATGATTCCCTCCGGGGCATTCTACGCGGCGGCCCGTGAAAGGATCGCCCGATCCCCCGGAACCGAACTGCTGATCGGGAACCCCATCACCAGCGAGCCCGTGAGGGAAGAGGGATCATGGAGGGTGATGAGCAGCAATGGGCCTGTTTCAGCGAAGTGGATCGTCGACACCCGCCCGGTGAATCCCCACGACTCCCCCCAGCCTCATCTCTGGCAGTCTTTCCTGGGGCAGGAAATCGTGACGGAGAAGGAATGTTTCGATCCGGAGTGTGTTGAACTGATGGATTTCAGCGAAAGCACCCCGTCGCGGATTCTCTTCCTTTACCTGCTCCCGTTTTCAAAAAACAGGGCCCTGATCGAGGCGACGGTCTTTGACCCCGAACCCATGAGCGCGGAGGATCTCACCCCGGCACTTCGATCACTCCTCGGGAAGAGGCTCGGAGGGGCGGGGGTTTCCGTCATGCGATCGGAGCACGGGATCCTGCCCATGGGCCGACGGCTCAGCCCGACTCATCGAGGGAGCGGCTATGTTCACGCAGGTCTCGCGGCGGGCGGGGCACGGCCTAGCACCGGCTACGCCTTTCAACGCATTCAACGATGGGCACGCGAGTGCGGAGCCGCCGTGGCCCGCGGTGATGCTCCACTCACCCATGCCGCCGATCCGTTAATCCAGCGCGCCATGGATGAACTTTTCCTGCGTGTTCTCCGGTCGCGCCCGGACCTGGCCCCCGGGATCTTCTTCTCCCTCCTCGGTAACGTTGAGCCCCGGCGCATCGCGCGCTTTATGAGTGATCGGAGCCGTCTCTCCGATTATGCGGCGGTCATCACCGCGCTCCCTCCGGGGCCTTTCCTGAGCGAACTGCCCGGAGCCGTTTTGGCACGCCTCGGAAGATCGCGCAACAACACGCAGGAGGCGTCATGGTAAAGGCACTGAGAATCCAAGGATTGGTCTTCAGCATCACAGCGCTGCTGGTCTCCGCGCTCTCCGTGGGCATCGGCCGTCCTAACGAGCAAACCGAGTTGATTGTGCTCGGCGCCCTCATCCTCCTTCTGGGTGTTCCCCACGGGGCGTTGGATACGATCTTCGCGCACAGGCTCTATGGAATCAGGACCCCCCTTGGTTGGGTCGGCTTTGTCGCCCTCTACCTTCTTCTAGCCGCTGCGGTTGTGGCTTTTTGGGTGATGGCTCCGGCAGGATTCCTGCTTGGGTTCCTGCTGATCTCGGCCGCTCATTTTTCGGGGGATCCGGCGGAGGGGACTCCTTTGTCGGTTCGGATCCTGCAGGGAGGATGCGTCATGATCCTGCCCGCACTCTTGCACGAAGGGGAGATGGGCCGGCTTTTCGCCCTGTTGGCCGGTCAGGAAGCGGCTGGCACGGTGATGCCGTTGATCCGTCTGCTGGCTTGGATCTGGCTGCCGTGCGTTCTCCTTGCAGTGATCCTGCGCGTGAGGCGTGATCAATTCGGCACACTCGAGACGGGGTCCATCGCGCTTCTTTCGGTAGCGGCTCCACCGCTTGTTTCCTTCACCCTCTTTTTCTGCGGCATGCACAGTGCCCGCCATATCCTCAGGACAATCGACTACTCCGGCCGGGCTTCCACCCGGCTGCTTGCCGCGGCCGCGCTGCTCCCGATGGCCGGGGTCCTCATCGCCTCAGCCGCGGCATGGCACTTTTTGGAGGGGACCCCGCTGGACGCGCGTCTCGTGCAGATTGTCTTTGTGGGGCTTGCCGCACTCACCGTTCCTCACATGGCCCTTGTCGAGCGGGTGAGATTTTCGGGTTGGTTGAAAGGCGCCGATACGAAACGCGATACTCAGCACTGAGCGTTCCAGTGCTGGCTTCAGTTATCGAAGCCGGGACGTCCGGCGCGTATGCGCCGTGAGAATTCCGGATCCTGATCCGCCGCCATCGCTGCAGGGTTGATCAGCGCCCGCTGCTTCAACTCACCGAAGGGCAGTCCACCTGTGGAGAGCAAGCCGCGCTGATAGAACATCTCGTCAATATGCCCGTTCTTGAGGATGCGTAGATCCCACGGGCTCCGGGCGGCGATCGATCGCTGGGAGCGGATCGTCGTGGTGCAGTTTGCGGTGATGGCGTTGTACCAGCGCGGGTGAGCGTGAAGCTCGTTCATGGAGCGGATATACTCTAGAAAGCGCTCGCGCACTTCGGCCGGAGGCATGGTGGTCCGGTAGAGATAGACCTCCTCGCCATCCCGGTAGTTGCTGCGGAGGCGGATCACGTCGCGCTCATCGGCCACCACATAAATCAACTCATACTGGCGGTAGAGGCCGCCCAGCGCGGAGTAATCCTCCCCCTTCTCCTTGCGTGTCTCGACCGAGACGGCAATCGGAGGGGTATCCTTGAACTGAAAACTGAGGATGGGGTGAGCCATCCAGGAAACTCCCCAGAAATTCAGGAAGGCATCGATGCCCGTGAGTTGGGAGAGGCGCACGGTGCGTGTCTCCCAGCGCGGGTCTTTCTCGCCGCTCCTGTTGTCGGGACGATAATCGAAGTTGCGGACATTATGAATGGTGACGAGATCTCCGTTCACCTCCGCCCAGGGTTCCCTCGCGACATCACCCTGCCAGTCACGGTCGTTCCGGGGTTGGAGCGAGAACCACCAGAGAGTCACTAAGGCGACGAGTCCGGCTGCTCCGAATCCGGCGATGCGCCTTCCGCTTGTGAAGAGAATGAGAAGCGTGAGCGCCACCAGCAGATAGGCGATGGCGATGACATGACTGGGCCCATCATACCAGAGTGCTCCGAACGCCCAAGTTGACGAGATAAGGATAAGCAGGCCGCCCAGAAGCATGCTTCCCATTCTAAAGAATCGTTGGAGAAAAACATTCATGGACGTTTCGGCATGGCCGCTTGTCACCCTAGGACAGGCTGTAGCTCTAATAGCCTATAGCCTAGATTGCTAGCACCTCTAAGCTTGCCTCCCTGCTCGCCTCAGAGCGGCTCACTGCGCGACGGCCGGCTTGGCCTTGCGACGGCGCTGGGAATCGGCGACAAACTCCTCCTGCGCGTTGAAGCGCTCACCCTCCGCAGCGCGGAGGTGATAGAGGCCGTCGGAATCCATGACGCGCGCCTTCACGTTGTCCTTCCAGAACCAATCGATGATCTCCTGGATGTGATCGTGGACGCGCGGGTTGCGGATCGGGAATCCGGTCTCGACCCTGCGGAAGAGATTGCGGGGCATCCAGTCGGCGCTGCCGAGATAGATCTCGGGGGATCCCCCGTTCTCGAACCGGATGATGCGGCTGTGCTCCAGGAAGCGGCCGACAAGACTCCGCACCTCGATGTTCTCGCTCACGCCGGGAATGCCTGGGCGCAGGCAGCAGATGCCGCGGATGAGGAGGCGCACCTTGATGCCCGCCTGCGAGGCGCGGTAGAGCGCCTCGATCATGCTCTCCTCCACGAGGGCATTCATCTTCACGAAGATATCGGCAGGTTGCCCTGCCTTGGCATGTTCGATCTCGCGGTCGATGAGGTGTATCATCCCCTCGCGCAGGTCATAGGGAGCCATCATCAGCTCGTTCATGCCGGGGAACTTCGAGACTCCGGTCAGGATGTTGAACATCGTCGCCACGTCCGAGGTCAGCTCCTCGCGCGCCGTGAGGAAACCCAGGTCGGTGTAAAGACGCGCGGTGGAGGGATGGTAGTTGCCCGTTCCGAGATGGGCGTAGCGCCGGATGACCTCGCCCTCCTGACGGACAACCAGCATCGCCTTGGCGTGGGTCTTGAGCCCCGCGATGCCGTAGATGACATTGACCCCTGCCTCGCGCATGAGGCGGGCCCACTTGATGTTGGCAGCCTCGTCGAAGCGGGCCTTCAATTCGATGACGACCGTGACCTGCTTTCCGTTCTGAGCGGCCTGGATCAGGGAGGCGACCAGCGGGGAATCGGAGCTGGTGCGGTAGAGCGTCTGCTTGATCGCCAGGACATTGGGGTCCTCGGCCGCCTGCCCCAGGAAATCGAGCACCGTCTGGAAGCTGTCGTAGGGATGCTGGAGCAGGACATCACCCTTGCGGATATGCCAGAAGATATCGGCCTCCTCGTTGAGAGAGACCACGATGGCGGGGGTGAAGCGCTTGTCCCGAAGATCCGGCCGGTCGATCGAGAGGGCAAGCGGCATCAGGCGCGTCAGGTTGATCGGGCCGTCGTGCCGGTAGAGATCGCCCTGTTCCAGATTAAAGATCCCGAGCAGCCTGTTGGCCACCTCCTCGGGGCAGTCCTCCTGCACCTCGAGCCGGACGGCCGCACCGCGGTTCACATGGCGCAACTCCTCCTCGATGGCATGGAGCAGGTTGTCCGCCTCCTCTTCGTCGACATAGAGATTGCTGTTGCGGGTAACTCGGAAGAGGTGGGCGCCGAGAACCTTCACGCCGTGGAAGAGCGTCCCCACGTAGTGCTGGATGATGCTACCGAGTAACACGAAATCATGGCCCTGCTCGTCGCTCTGCTGGGCAAAGGGAACCACGCGCGGCAGGATCCGGGGCACCTGGACGACGGCGAGGTCGGTGTTGAGCCCCTCCCCCTCGAGGTGGACGATGATGTTTAGACTCTTGTTGAGAAGCTGCGGGAAGGGATGGGAAGGGTCGATCGCGAGGGGAGTCAGGACCGGGAAGATCTGGTTGTGGAAAAACTTCTCGAAGTGCTCGCGCTCCGCCTCGGGAACATCGGGAAAGTTGTGAAAGCGGATATTCTCCGCGGCGAGACCCGGTTCGATCTCCTCGTTCCAGCAACGGTATTGGTCCTCGACCTGCCGGCGGGCCCGCTTCGCGATGGCGGAAAGTTCCGACTTGGGCGACATCCCGTCCGGGGCCAGCGCGACGGACCCCATCTGCACCTGCTGCTTCAGACCGGCCACGCGCACCTCGAAGAACTCGTCCAGATTGGAGCTGACGATGCAGAGGAACTTGAGGCGCTCCAACAGCGGATTCTCCTTGTCGAGGGCCTGATCGAGCACCCGCTGGTTGAACTCCAGCCAGCTCAATCCCCTGTTGATGAAATGAGAAGCGCTCCAAGTTTCCATGAGCCCCCTATCGTGCGATGTCTGCCGCCAGGGTCAAGGGGAGAAGTGTGACATGACGGTGACATCCGTCACCGACATGGGTTAAAATAGTTAAAAGGGTGAAAGGTTAAAAACGATCCTGATCCTTCGGGAAAGGCTGCATCTGGATTCCTGCCCTTTTTAACTCTTTTAACCATTTTAACCCTGTAACCTACTCTCATGCATTCCCATGACCCTGATTTCTGGCAGAACTGGCAGCCGACGATGAAGGCTTCCCTCTGTTTTGTGAGGCAGGGGGGGATGATCCTGATGATCCGGAAGAAGCGGGGGCTTGGTGCGGGTAAGATCAACGGACCCGGCGGACGACTCGAGCCGGGCGAGTCGGCACTCGAGGCCGCGATCCGCGAGACCGAGGAGGAGCTGGGAGTCACCCCCCTGAACCTCTCCCAACGCGGAGAACTTCACTTTCAGTTCGTGGACGGGGAGCGCCTGGCCCTCCACTGCTCCGTCTTCACCGCGGACGGGTGCGCTGGTGATCCGGTCGAGACCGAGGAGGCGATCCCTCACTGGATGGAGCCCTCGGCGATCCCCTATCACGACATGTGGGCCGATGACATCCACTGGCTGCCGGGAATGCTCGAAGGGAAGAGATTCCGGGGATTCTTCCACTTTGATGAGGAGAAGATGCTCTCCCATCACATCGATTGGGATTAGAAACGCTGGGGCGTACAGGATTTGAAGTAATATGGAACTCAGGAACTCAGGAAGAGGCGGCAGATAACAATATCTTCACCAAACATTTCTCGGCCAGGCCGATACTTCCTTGTTACCTATGTCCTGACCTACGCCGTCTCAGGTCTCATCATTCATCCTTTTCACCGATGTCCATCCACCGCTTTTATCTCTCACCGGATCAGTGGACCTCTGAGAACCCGGCTCTCGGTTCCGAGGACTCCCATCACTGCGCCGATGTGTTGAGACTGACGGTCGGTGATGCGCTCACGATCTTTGACGGCGAGGGATCGGTGGCCGATGCGGTGCTGACAGAGGTTCACCGCAAGCACTGCCACGTCAGGATCGGGGAGCGGACGATCACCCCACCCCTTCGCGCGGCGATCACGCTTGCCCAGGCCGTCCCCAAGGGAAAGAACATGGATCTGATCCTTCAGAAGGCGGTGGAGCTCGGCGCCTCCACGATCGTCCCCCTGCTCACCCGACGCACCGTGGTGCGCCTCGACGAAGATGATTCAGAGCGCAAGCGCGAGCGCTGGCAGCAGATCGCGCTCGAGGCCTGCAAGCAGTGCGGGCGGAATCAGGTTCCCGGCGTCACCACCCCCTGCTCCCTGGAGGAATTCCTGAGGCAACCCCGCGAAGGTCTCCTGCTTCTCGCCTCACTCCAACCGGGCGCCGTGTCGATCAAGGAAGCCCTGAAAAAGGCCCCTACTCACTCCATGGTCACCGTACTGGTCGGCCCCGAGGGGGACTTCACCCCTGAGGAATCGGCCGCCGCACTCACAGCCGGCGCTATCCCCGTCACCCTCGGCCCCATGATACTCCGGGCCGAAACGGCCGCGCTCTACTGCCTCAGCGTCCTGGGACACGAGCTTTTCTAGAGAATGATGAAACAGCGACTCCTTGTTCCCGAGTTGCTCGACTCAATGGATGCCGCCGACCCGCGAGCCATCAGGAGCAGGCTCGATCTGAGGATCATCAATGCCTTCCTCGGGAACGAACGATGGATCAGGTCAATGCTTCGTGAGCATTCCGTGGAAATCTGCTCTCTTCTGGAGTTGGGCGCGGGCGATGGGCACCTCTTGAATCGACTGCACGGCATCCTCCCAGAGGTCATCCTTACCGGACTGGATCTGAGAGCTCGCCCCGAGGGACTCCCCTCCGGCATCCGGTGGATCCGGGGAAACTTTCTCGAGACACTGACTGATGCCGGGGCGGATGCCTGCATCGGCAATCTGATCCTCCACCATTTCGATTCCGAAGCACTCCTAACCCTTGGCGGCAAGCTGCAGGAATTCCGCCTTCTCCTTTTCAGCGAGCCCCTCCGCAAAGAGCTTCCCATGAGACTTGCCAGGATGGTTCTCCCGCTGGCGGGAGAAGTGACCCGCCATGACATGCCGGCAAGCATCCGGGCCGGTTTTCTCAAGGGGGAGCTACCCTCACTCCTCGGTCTTGACCCGGCTCACTGGAACGTGAAGGAATACGAATCGGGACGGGGAAGCCTCCGCCTCATGGCCATCAGGAAATGAGCCGCACGCATCGTTGCATCACCATTGCCGGGGGTGGATTAGCCGGCCTCGCCCTCGGGGTCGCCCTTAGGGAAAGGGGTGTTCCGGTCACGCTCCATGAGGCGGGAAGTTACCCGCGCCACCGTGTCTGCGGGGAGTTCCTTAGCGGCGTGACTGATGAGACACTGGAGCGGCTTGGAATCGCCCGCGATCTGGATGACGCCGTTCCGCTCAAGAGCTCATGCTGGCGCAATGATTCCCGACAACTGGGTGAAATCGGTGTTTCGGGTCGGGGGATTTCGCGGCGCAATCTCGACGACCGGCTGCAGAAACGATTCACGCACTTGGGCGGCAACCTCGTGACCGAATCCCGCCTCCGGTCCGGGGAAGGAGTCGTCTGGGCCGCGGGTCGCGTGCGGCAATCCTCGCCCTGGATCGGACTAAAATGCCATGTAATGGGGCTGGAACTGACCCATGATCTCGAGATGCACGTCGGGACATCCGGCTATGCCGGACTTGCGCGCATCGAGGGTGGGAGGGTGAATCTCTGCGGGCTCTTTCATGCCGGATCAGCTTCCGGTAAGGGAATCAATCTCCTGCTCGGATGCCTGCAAGCCGGTGGCCTGCACCGACTGGCCAAGCGCATCGAAGAGGCCGTTCCGGATCCCGAGAGCTTTTGCGGAGTAGCTGGGTTTCGTTTCGGCAGGACTGCATCGGCATCGTTCTCTATCGGGGATGCCGCCTTGATGATTCCACCGTTCACCGGCAACGGAATGAGCATGGCTCTGGAAGCGGCGGATCTCGCCATCCAACCTGCCGTGGATTACGCAGCGGGAAGGATCTTCTGGGAGGAAGCTGCAGCTCGAAGTGACGCGGCCCAGCGGAGGCATTTCCAACGCCGCATGAGCCTTGCCTCCATGATCCATCCCGTGATGACCAATCGCCCCGGCCTGAAGCTTCTGGAGATAGCCGCCTCGGCACACCTGCTCCCCTACGGAGCCCTCTATCGACTCCTACGTTAAGAAATATTTCACTCCAAGATTTTAGATAATCCCTTACGTTGAATCCGTCGGTTCAGGAGAGACTGCATCATCAATATGGAACTCAAGAACTCAGGAAAGGTGATTCAGGAAAAACGCTGCATTTGGGACAGCGATGCAGGTTGATCGCAGAACACCTATGCATACGGGTTGAATGGGCATTTCTTCTTTCAGCATAGTTCCGTTAGAGGAACTCAACTCCTCACCTCGTCACTATCTTCATTGTTTGATTTTTCCTGAGTTCCTGAGTTCCTGATTCATTCCCCTCAGCGACCACTCGGTGATTACTTCTCATTTTGGAATACGACTGAATAAACAGAAGTCGCTCTAACTCTCCCCATGTACCTCCAATCCCTCGCGACCGCTTTTCCAGAACACGAATACACCCAGCTAGAGTGCTTCCGGATCCTCTCCTCCTCTGAGTCAATGGAGACCATCAAGCCCCGATCCCGACAGATTCTAGAGAAGGTTCTCTGCGGGGATTCGGGTATCGAGACACGCCACCTCTCACCCCCACGCATCGCGGAGGTGCTGACGGAAGATGCCGGGGGATTGCACAGGATCTTTGAAGAACACGCCCCTCGTCTAGCCGCTCAGGCTCTGCAAAAGGCGTGTGAGAAGGCAGGGGTCAAACCCTCTGAAATCGATGTACTCCTGATCTGCACCTGCACCGGCTACCTCTGCCCTGGTCTTTCCAGCCATGTCTCCGAAAAACTCGGGATGCGTCCGGACGCCTTCCTTCAAGACCTCCTCGGACTCGGCTGCGGCGCGGCTCTCCCGATGCTGGAGGCGGCCCGCAGCATAGCTGCTGCAAAACCAGGTGCTTTGATCGCCACGGTAGCCGTCGAGATCTCCTCGGCGGCCTTTTATGTGGATGACGATCCAGGTGTCCTGATCAGCCTTTGTCTTTTTGGAGATGGTGCCGCCGCGTGCCTCTGGCGCTCTGAAAACCTTGGCAATCAGTTCCGATTCTCGAATTTCCGAACAATCCATAAGCCGGAGCATCGGGAGAAGATCCGTTTCGTGAATGCCAACGGAAAACTTAAAAACCAGCTCCACCGCTCCGTTCCCTCACTGGCCGCCGAGGCAGTAAAGGAACTCTATGGGTTCCGCTCGTGCGTCCCCGAGAAAGTCATCGCCCACACCGGCGGCCGGGATGTCATTGAGGCGCTAGAGGCGACACTTCCAGATCATCAGTTGACCGAAACCCGTGAAGTCCTCAGGCATTACGGGAACATCAGCAGCCCGAGCGTTCTCGTCGCCCTGCAGGAGGCCTTGAAAACTCCAGCCCGTAACCTCTGGCTCACCGCCTTCGGAGCAGGCTTCGCCGCCCACTCCTGCGAGCTCACCAGGGAATGAGCATTTGAAGGGATGCCTTAATATGGAACTCAGGAACTCAGGAAAGAGGCGACGGTTTGTATGACGGGTATTTGAGGCCAGAGCCAGGCGGTCAAATAAACCTGTAATGAACCCAGATTTTGCAATGAAACCCTGACAACAGGTCTGGTGTGTTCACCAAGATGGTGAAGACGAAGCAAGGGAGGGAGAACCACGAAAAACGCGAAAGTCACGAAATCCCGAAGGTGAGAGAAGGGAAAATGGAGTCCAATGAATTCCTTCATTTCGTGCTTTTCGTGTGTTTCGTGGTTCCTTCGGTATTCAATCCCGGCCCACCTGCCAAGTTCCCTCCATTCCTGTTTTCCTGATTTGCTTGCTTGGCCGTTGCTTCGCATCCGTTGCATCCTGATAAAACTCTTTGTCACCACCTTCTAATGCAATTTTTGGGATGAACTATCCTTCCAAGGGTTCGGAAGTTTCGATACACCGCAAGGCCTGCAAGCGAAGCCGTAGAAAAGGCGCGTGGGAACGCGACTTAGTCATTCGAGGCTATGGCCGAGAAGTCCGAAGATCAGTAGATCTGAGGATGCCTGATCCGGGAGGATCGGCAGACAAAACTACTGCGAACGAGCAGCAACACTGCTCTCCTCCAATATCTCAAGCCTTCTCCAACTAGACGCAGACGAGAAGGGTTATATCATCGGGGAGCAACCCGGCCACTTCGCGGATGATGTTTCCGCGGAGGATGTGAATGAGGGCACTGCGTTGAGGTGCGCCCAGCAGGACTCGTTCGGCACCGATGGTGGAGGCGAGGTCGGCGATGGTGTGAGCGGGGGCGTCGCTGACCGCATAGCAGGGGATGATGGTCTCCCCGAGGCCCTTGTCGCGGAGTGACTCGAAGATCTCACGCGCCTGCTTGTCCTCGGTCCATTTCTTCCTGCGGTCTCCGGGGGCGATCACGGTCTGTTCCCTCACAAAGAGGACGTAGAGCGGTTGACCGTTTTCCTGGGCCTCCTTGACTGCAAAATCGAGGGTGCGGCCCATGCCACGAACGGCGGCCAGGATCGGTCCGTTGTAGGTGCGGACGACGGGAGGGGCCGTGTGATGGATTGCGGGTTTCGCCCCCTCGGCGGGAGGCTTCGGGGTCTCGGCGGGACGCGTCCTTGCCGCCTGCTCCACGGCAAGCACCGCCGCTTCCATGGCGGCATCATCCGCGGCCTTGCGCTTCCGCTCCACGCTCTCCTTGGCCAAACCACGCAGGACCAATCCGATGGCAAGCACGGTGAAGGCAAAGATTCTGGCGTTCGGCTTGTCCACCAAAAGGGAAATCTCGATCGCCGCCATCACCAAGAACGTGAAGAGCATCAGCGAGCGCTCGGTCGTCTTGAGCGGGAGTTTCTTGTTGGTGCTGTTGGCCCATAGGTTCGTCGCCATCGCGCCGACCACGCCGACCGCGTAAAGATCCGCCAAGCCCGCCATGTCACTGACGGCCAGCACGAGGCCTGCCGGAATCAGCATGGCAAACAGGAGCCCCACTCTTGGCACTCCAAAGGAGTTCAGTTTGGAAAAGATCGGCGGCAGCTCCTTGTCGCGCGCCATCAGGAAGGAAATCGAACTGAGCGCCATCATCGCGGTGCTGACTGCGGAGAGCAGGAGAAAGGCAAAGACACCGCTGATCACCCATCCGAAAATGTTACCGACTGCGGAACCGAAGACATTCCCGGCAAAGACCTGACCCATGTAGCGGAGCATGTAGTCGCGCACACCCTCGGATCCGGGAGCGTTCACCTCTCCATTGGAGACCACCATGCCGGGCAACGCCGCCATCGCAAGGCCGAGCAGGGCGGTGAAGAGACAGACCTCGATCATCACGACCACCAGGGCCTTGGTGGCGGTCTTGGAAACACTCGGCTTTGCAAGGGTGCTTCCCGGATCGAGTTGCATCACACTGGTGGCGTTGGCGATCGACTCGATTCCGGACAGAGCGAGAACGATGCCGACGAACGCCGCCCAATTATGAGCAAAACCGCCGTAAAGAGGCTGGGTGTTTGCCACAGCCTCGCCAAGGTGAGGAATCGCAAAGATTCCAAGAAGAATGACGACGATGGCGGTCGGCACCGAGACCAGCACCGCAAGGCCTCCGGTGTGCTTGGGACCGAAGAAATTCAGGGCGCCGATGAGGAGGATCGAACCCGCGGCAAACCATTCGGGGTGAGGAACGCCAAGGTAAAGAAAGGCTGCCAAGGCGCTGACGGCCGCGGTCACCACATAATCGGCAACCAGAAGGAAAGCACCGACAATCGAGATGATCTCCGAACGGTCACGCACGGTGGCGTAGACTCCTGCCCCGTTGGGATGATGGCGGCAGATGATGATGTAGTTGTAGGCAACCAGCGCCGTCAGCAGGCACATCGCGCCGATAAGCCACGGGGAGCTGTAACCGGCCACCGCGAAGGCGAGACCGATGACGTAGGCCTTGCTCGTGCCCCAGTCGCCGTAAAGGATCGCCGCCGCCCTCTTCCAGTCGACATCCCTGGGACGCGTCGTTGTGGTGCTGAACTCCATAAAAAATTAGCGGGACGTCTTAAGACGGGTCATGGCCACAAAATGCACAGGATGCACGGTGAAGATGTCGGCAGTTCCCGTTTTTTCATTCTTCATTCTGGCTTTTTCCTTCCGCTCAGTGGCCGCCGCAGCAGCCACCCTCGGGTCGGCGGGTTTCGGGCGACGTGGCGGATGAGCCGCCACAGCAACCGCCCTGATCGTGAGCTTCGGGTTCCGGCCCGGAAGAACCACCCCCGCAGCAGCCGCCTTGGGAGGCTCCTCCTCCGCAGCATCCCTCGACCTGCTCCCCGATCAGAACGACCTCGAGGCCGATCTGCTGGAGTCCAAGTTGGTCCCGGGCGCGCCCAAGGAAACCGAGGGCCCTCTCCGAGGGTTCGTGGGAGGTGCGCAGTTCGATGCGGACGGGTTTCCCCGCAAGGTGGGGGAAGTTCTCCTTCATCTCGCCGTCGAGGATGAAGGAGGCGTAGGCGTTGAGCTTCTCCTGGAGCTGCCATAACTGGCGCTCACCGTGCTCCCAGGGGCGTGTCTCGAACATGGCGAGGACAAGGATATCCTCGCGGGTGTCATGGGCGAAGGCATCGAGCATCCCCGTGCGCTCGATCCCCGATCCCGCAGGTGGGCGGTTCTGCCCGGTCAGATCTTCGCGGATGGAAACCATACGTAGAGCATGAAGTAGACGAGAACCCCGGTCACCGAGACATAGAGCCAGACGGGAAGCGTCCAGCGGGCCATCCGCTTGTGGGCTTCGAAACGGCGGCGGATCGCGGGGATCACTGTCAGGATGATCAGGGGGAGTGCAATGATCGCAAGGGGCGTGTGGGTCCCCAGGATGAAGAAGTAGAGCGCCTTCGGCCAGCCCGGGTAGGTGAAGTGGGTGACATGTCCCGCCTTCAGGAAATGGTAAACCAGATAGCAGGCCAGGAAGGCGGCCGAGGTGAGGATCGCCCCGATCATGCAGGCGGCGTGGGCCACCTTCCGTTCGGTCCTGATCATGACCCAGCCGGTGAGGATCAGCAGGGTGCTGAGGCTGTTGAGCGTGGCGTTGACCGCCGGGAGATCGTTGACGTTCATGCGTCGGCCCGCGCCTCCCGCCGGGCCTCATACTCACGGAAGCGGTCGTACTGACGGCAGTAGCTGATCAGGTAGGCGACCATGAGGCCGATCACCGTAAAAACGAGGCCGAGCAGGAGCAGTGTGCTGGAGGAGAAAGCCATCTTGGAGGTCATGGTCTGCGGCTCGATCAGGCCGCCGGAACTCTTGAGGGCGCAATCAGGGCAGGCACCCGCCACCGCGATGGCGGCGAACCAGAGAGCGAGAGTGAGAATCTTGGCGAGGTTCATGGCAAGCGTGCGTCCCCGGGGTTATTTCGGGGAGGCGGTTCCTGAGATAGGTTCCCTGAGCAGTCCCCCGATGTCCATGAAAAGCTTCTGGACCAGTTCGGGCTCATCGAGGTTCCGGCTCTTGCGGATCCTCCCCTCCCGGTCGATCACGAGGAAGCGGGTCGAGTGGGTCGGGACGTTGTTCGGATCCTTGGCCAGCACCTGAAGCATCCCTCGCTGGGTGAAGTCCTCGATCTCCTTCTGCGGACCGGTCAGGAAGATCCAGCGCCCGGGGTCGGCATTCAGGCGTGAGGCGTACTGCGCCAACACCTCGGGGGTGTCGTGGGTCGGATCAATCGAGACGGAGACAAGGCGCACATCCTTGGTCTTGTTCAGGGCCCGGGAAACCTCCGCCATGCGGGACGTCATCACCGGGCAGGGGCCGGGGCAGCGGGTGAAGAAGAAGTCGACGACCCAGACCTTCCCCAGCAGGTCGGCGCGGGTCAGCGGCTTCCCCTCCTGGGTGGTGAAGCGGAACTCGGGCACATTCCCTAGCGGGGCCGTCTCCTCGATGTCCCGGCGCTCGGAAGCCTTGAAAATCCTTGCGGCCGCCGTGATCAGCACGACCGCCACCAGAAAGGCAACGACCCATGCCGTGAGAGGCAGGCGCTGCGGTTGCTTGCTCACGGGATGCCCCTGATCAGACGAGATAGAGGATCACGTAGAGGAAGACCCAGACCACATCGACGAAGTGCCAGTAGAGACCGACATTCTCGAGGGCGACGTGGCGCTGCGGCGTGAAGAAGCGCTTGGTGACCTGAAGATAGAAGCACCAGAGGATCAGCAGCACGCCGATGCAGACGTGGGCGCCGTGGAATCCGGTGAGGGCAAAGAAGGTCGATCCGTAGATGCCCCCCTTGTTGAACCAGAGCCCCTCGTGGTAGAGCTCGGTCCACTCGATGCACTGGATGCCGACAAAGGTCGCACCCATGAGCGCCGCGGCAAGAATCCAACCCGCACCGGACTTGCCCTTCTTCACCGCCACTTCGGCGAAGTGGTAGGCGAAGGAACTGCTGACGAGGATCACCGTGTTGATGCCGGTGAGGAGCTTGGGCATCGGAGGAAGATGGATGCCGTCACCGAAATCGGGGGGCCAGCATCCCGCGGCCTGCCTCAGGACGAGGTAGGCGGAGATGAGCCCGCCGAAGAGCATCGCCTCGGAGCAGAGGAAGATGATCGTGCCGAGCTTGCAGATCGAGGGGGGTGTCGGCGGGTGCGCGTGGGCATGATCGTCATGCGCCTCGGGCTGCGGTGCGTGGAAGAGGGAAGCGTCGTTGTAGGCGGCTTGGTTCATCTTGGGAAAATCGGTCGGAAATCAGTAAGCCACGGCTGGGCCACGGCGTAACATCATGACCACGACCAGGGCACAGAGGGCGAGCGCAAAAAACAGCAATCCCGCCAGGATCAGGTATTGGTGACGGCGTCTCGGTGCGGTCATGGGATGAAATCAGCGGTATGTTAGAGCCGGAAGGCGACGAGGGCTCCGAGGAGGAGCGGGAGGTAGATGATCGAGGCGAAAAACAACCTCCGCGCCGATGCGGCCGTCCGTCTCCTCACGAAATCCCCAGCCAGGAAGAGCATCGCCGCCCCCAGGGCCAGGGCCGCGAAGAAATACCACGGGGAGGCATACCCGAAGAGTCCCGGCAGGAGGGAGACCGCAAGCAGGGCGGCGGCATAGATGAGCGACTGCCAGGAAGTGGCCCAACCCTCGGGATCGCGCGTGCTGAGCATCCGGAATCCCGCGGCGGCATACTGGTCGCGGTAGAGCCAGGCGATCGCAAGAAAATGGGGCATCTGCCAGAACCAGAGGATCAGGAAAAGCAGCCATCCGCCGAGTCCCGTGTGGTCCGTGGCGGCAGTCCATCCGAGGAGCGGAGGCAGGGCTCCCGGCACCGCGCCGAGCAGGGTATTGAGCTCACTCACGCGCTTGAGCGGCGTGTAGAGGGCGGCGTAAATGAGAATGGTCAGGAAGGAGAGGAACGCCGTGATCGGATTCACCATCAGGGCCAGCAGGGCCACCCCGCTTCCAGAGCAGAGCAGCCCGAAGAGCAAGGCATCGGAGGGATGCATCCTGCGCGCGGGAAGCGGCCGGTCGAGGGTGCGCGGCATCAGGGCATCGAGGTCGCGCTCGAGCCACTGATTGAGCGCGGAGGCACCGGCGGCGCTGAGGGCCGTCCCGATCAGGGTGGCGCCCAGGAGGATGTAATCCATCGGACCGTGCCATCCGAGCAGGAAGCCGACCAGGGTAGTGATCAGGACCAGCAGGGACAGGCGCGCCTTGGAGAGCTCCCCGAGATCGGAAAGGATCGTGGCCTGCTTGGCCTCGTTGGTGGCGGGGGTGGTGGAATCAGCACTCATGCCGTGACTGGGCGGGCGTGCCCCTCTGCGGAGCAGAAAAGCCGGAAGGTGAGCAGGATGACGAATCCCGTGAGCAGTGCCCCGAGCGCCACATGGGTCGTGGCGACATCGGCCGCCTTGTTGAACCAGATGGTCATTCCCCCCAGCAGGATCTGAAGCAGGATCGCGCCGACCCAGAGGAGGCTCCAACCGCGAAGCCAGTGACCGAGCGGCGTCACCTGCAGGGCCTTGGTCGTGAAAATCAGGACGACGATGAAGAGGAGGACAGCCCCGGCGCGGTGGAAAAGCTGGAGGTGGATCTGCCCCGCGCTGACGGGAGCGATCCGGTCGGCGGCACGCTGTGCATTGATCTTCACCAAGGAGGCGGAATCGGTCGCAGGGATCAGCGTGCCGTAGGCGGCGGGAAAGTCACGGATCGCGAGCGGGGCATGCTGATGACGGATGGTCGCGGCCACTCCCAACTGAAAATAGGTGAGCAGCAGGGCCGCCACGCAGAGCCACCTTAGGGAACCGGCCGCAGGATCTCGTGACCACTTTCCGCTCAGGAAGCCACGCCCGGTGACAGCCGTGATGATCAGCAGCAGACCGAAGAAGCTCTGGGCCAGCAGGGCGTGGAAGATCCCGATCTGATCCTTGTAGAGTGTCACTCGCAGTCCCCCCAAGAGACCCTGCACGCAGACCAGGATCACGGCGGCGATAGTCAGCCACTTGACCCAGGCGCGTCCTTCTTTCCAGAGAGCGACGGCGGCGAGGATCAGGGTGATCAGTCCCACGCCCGAGGCGATGAGACGGTGGGAGTGTTCCCAGAAGATGCCCCCCACCCACTTCGAGTAGGGAAAAAGGAACATGTTGTAGCCGTAGGTGGTCGGCCAGTCCGGCACCGACATGCCGACTCCCTTCGAAGTGACGAGTCCCCCGACGACGATGAGCAGGAAGGTGCTCAGTGCACCGAATAGCGCGATGCGGTGAACCGCCCGGGATCCCGTCAGGTGCGGGCTCCCGGCGCCGGAGTTCGTGGCTTCCACGGTGCCCGGGCCCATGGCGGGACTCAGTGGGCCTCCAGCGTGACGTGGGCGGGAGCCTTCTCGTTCTGCGGGAGGAAGTCCTTCTGAAGACCGGGCACGCTGTACTCGTAGGGACCGTGGTAGACGGTCGGCGTCACGGGGAAGTTCCCGTGCTGGATCGGATGGGAGAGCGTCCACTCGAGGGTGGTCGAGTTCCAGGGATTGGCCGGCGCGTCGGGGGCCTTGCGGAGGCTCATGACGAGATTCACCACGAAGGGGATGGTTGCCAGTCCGAGTCCGATCGCGCCGATCGTGCAGACCACGTTGAGCGGCTGAAGCTGGCGCAGGCAGTCGTAGACGGTCGGGTCGGCGATGCGGCGCATCATGCCGCCGAGGCCGAGATTGTGCATCGGGAAGAAGGTGAGGTTGAAGAAGACAAAGGTCATCCAGAAGTGGATCCAGCCGAGGGTGTTGTCGAACATCCGGCCCGTCATCTTGGGGAACCAGAAGTAGATCGCCGAGAAGATCGCGAACATCGATCCGCCGAAGAGGACGTAGTGGAAGTGGGCGACGATGAAGTAGGTGTGGTGGACGAAGAGGTCGACCGGCGTGGAGGCCATGAAGATGCCGGAGAGACCGCCGATCACGAACATCGAGACGAAGGCGACCGCGAAGGCCATCGGGACGGTGTAGTGGATCGATCCGCGCCAGATGGTGCCCATCCAGTTGAAGGTCTTGATGGCGCTCGGCACGGCGATGACCATCGTCGAGACGGAGAAGGCGGCGCTGAGGGTCAGGTTCATGCCGCTGACATACATGTGGTGTCCCCAGACGATGAAGCCGAGGAAGCCGATCGCGATCATTGCCCAGACCATCGCCTTGTAGCCGAAGACCGGCTTGCGGGAGTTTACCGAGAGGATCTCGGAGGTCAGACCCATCGCGGGGAGGATCAGGATGTAGACCTCGGGGTGACCGAAGAACCAGAAAAGATGCTGCCAGAGAAGCGGCTGACCGCCGCCCTGGGGCTTGTAGAAGCTGGTTCCGAGATTCAGGTCGAAGATGATGAGTGCGGCTGCGGCCGAGAGGACGGGGATCGCAAGGATGAGCAGGATCGCCGTCAGGAAGATCGCCCAGACGGGGAGCGGCATCCGGAACATCGTCATGCCGGGGGCGCGCATCGTGATCACGGTGGTGATGTAGTTGACGGCTCCGGTCAGCGAGGAGAGTCCGTTGACGAAGAGAGCCACGCACCAGAGCGTCTGTCCCATCGGGGTCTGGTTGTAGGCGGCCACACTGCTGAGAGGGGCGTAGCCGGTCCAACCCGTGCCGGGAGCGCCGCCCGGCACCCAGAAGGAGGCCATCATGATCACACCGGAGAGCGCGAAGAGCCAGTAGCTCAACTCGTTGAGGGCGGGAAACGCCATGTCACCGGCGCCGATCTTGAGCGGGATGAGGAAGTTGCCGAAGACACCGATGAGGAGAGGCATCGCGACAAAGAAGACGAGGATCGTCCCGTGCATGGTCACGAGCACGTTGTAGCCGCTGGGCATGATCGCTCCCTCGTCATTGACGATGCCGGAGGGAAGGAGATGCCCGAGCACGGGGATCGGATGACCCGGGAAACCCAACTGCCAGCGCATCGCCACGGCCATGGCCCCGCCGATGAGCAGGAAAAAGACTGCCGAGACGAGGAACTGCATCGCGATCACCTTGTGGTCGGTGTTCCAGATCCAGTGCATGATCCCGGGCTTGCCGTGGCCATGGTCATCGCCATGGTGGGCGTGGGCTGCGTGACTGTCGGCGGTGACGGAAGCGCTCATGGGCTTAGAGGGTATTCTTTGCGGGAGATGCGGTCAAGGTGGCGGCCTTGGCAGCGGCCTGGGGGGACGAAGGGGCTGAAGGAGCAGTCTGTGCCGGGCCGGCGTTCTTCTGCTGACGGGGGGTCAGCCATTTCTGGAACTCCTCTTCGGTGACCACACGGATCGGCGCCTTCATGTTGTAGTGGCCGGTTCCACAGAGTTGGTTGCAGGCCAACTGGAACTCGCCCGTGCGGGTGGCCTGGAACCAGACCCAAGCGATCGTGCGGCCCGGAACGCAGTCCTGATAGAGGCGGAACTCGGGAACGTAGAAGGAGTGGATCACGTCGCGGGCGTGGAGCAGGAGATGGACAGGCCTGCCGACCGGAATGACCAGTTCGGGCGCCACGACATCCTGAGCGGTGAGCGGGTTTTCCGGATCCGTTCCGAAGCGGTTCTCGGGTCCGATCTTGCGGACATCCATGGGGGCGAGTTTCCCGCTGATGCCGGGGTAGCGCATGTCCCAGCCGAACTGGTAGCTGGAGACGTCGATGACGAGCGAGTTCTCGGGCGCGGGACGGTGGATGTTCTCCCAGATGCGGTTGCCGTAGATGGCGAGCGCTAGGAAGACGAGGGTCGGGGCCGTGGTCCAGATGATCTCGAGCGTGTTGTTCCCGTGGCTGTAGTGGGCGGGAACGCCGGGACGGCGGCGGTACTTGATGAGGTAGTAGACGTAGGTGACCTGCGTCAGCACGAAGATCGCGGCGCAGAGCCAGAAGATGATCTTGATCAGGTCGTCGATCTGTTCGCCGACCGTCGTGACGCAGGGAGGAAGGAGGTAGACATTGCCGGAGCGCTGCTCCGCCATGAGCGAGGAGGCCGCCAGCACCGGCAGCAGCAGGAACGCCCCGGAGAGGATCCGGGTGAACGGGCGGCGGAAGGAAAACTCTCTCATCGTGTGAACTTATTTGGCGGGGGCCTGGGTGCCTTTGGCGGGAGGGATGGCCAGCAACTGGGCCTGGGTCCAGGCCTCGCTCTGGGACGCGTGCTCCTTCCGGAGGCTCGCGACGAAGGCGGGGTCGACGGCGGAGGCCTTGTTCCCCCACTCCGAGCGGATGTAGGTGAGGATCGAGGCGATCTGGTCGTCGCTGAGTTGCTTCCACTGGGGCATGGCGTTGTTGTAGTTGGCCCCCATGACCTGCATCGGCCCCTGATGGCCGTGGAGCATCAGCAGGACGAGATGGTTCTCACCCTGCTTGTCGCCGCCGTTGACCCACTCGCTTCCGGCAAGGGGAGGGAACTGACCGGCCACACCCTGTCCGTTGGCCTGATGGCAGACGACGCAGTTCTGGCTGTAGAGGCGCTTGCCGACGACCTTGGGATCGACGGGCGCGGCGGCCTGCGTGCCGCCACCGGCCCAGTTCACCGCGTTGGACTCGTAGACATCCTGGCGGAACCCGCCGCTGTTGAAGGCGAGGTAGAAGCCGCCCCAGAAGATCGCGACGATGAAGGCGCCGACGAGCCAGGGGGAGAGGGGCGCACCGGAATTTTCGGAGGATTCCCCTCCACCGCACTCCTGCTTGTGATTGTGTTGATCGTGATTCACGGCTGATCGTTCTGGATCGTTTTACTTGGCCGGCCCGGCACCCGCTTTCTTCACGGGAGCCTCGGGCAGGGGATAATCATGACGCAGGGAGAGGAGATAGGCGACGAGGTTCTTCGCCTCCGCCGTCGGAACCACTTCGTAACCCTGCTTCGGGGCATCCGCACCGGTCAGGTTGAGCGCCTCGTCTGAGCGCTGCCCCTGGATCTTGCGGAGGCTGAAGAGGTGGCTGTAAGAGGGCATGAGCGACCCCTCGCAGACGGAGGAGGGATGGTAGAGATGCTTGTAGTGCCAGGCGGCGTCGGGAAGACGCACGCCGACATTCGAGAGATCCTGACCCAGACGGCGGGAACCGAGGAAGGCCGTGCTGTCGCGCAGATAGTCGCGGGCCACCGAGGGACGGACGCCCCAACCGCGCTCGATGTCGGTCTGCGTGATGCTTGTCTGGCGGACCTGCTGGCTGTGGCAGGAGACGCACCCCTCGGTCGCGTAGATTCGCTGGCCCGCCACCGCCTGACCGCCGTAGACGGGAGGGAGGGTGCCGCCGGTGTCGGCATCGGCCACCGGGGAGAGGCGGCCCAATCCGAGCACGGGATAGGCGACCAGCCCGAGCCAGGAGGTCAGGAAAACCAGGAAGATGCCGCTGAGCAGTGTCGGTAGGCGGTGCATGTTATTTCTTCTTCGGGAAGAGGTAATCCCAAGCAAGGGCCAGGGAGAGATTGATGCCGAGGATCACCGCCGCGGCAAGCAGCAGGAGCTGCGCCCCGCACTCCAGGACATGGAAGGGATAGGAGTAGGAAGTGATGTTGAGGAAGGAGACAGTGGGATCGTTCAGCGCGAGTCCGGTGAAGAGACCCCCGAAGAGCATCAATCCGACCAGCAGCCAGAGCCCCGAGAAGGTGAGCCAGTAGTGGCGGGCGGAGAGGGAGGCGCACCAGCAGTCGCGACCCAGCAGGGCGGGGAACGACTCGTAGAGCACCGCGAAGAGCGGGAAGGAGATCGCCCCGAGAATCCAGAGCTGGGTCTTGGCCTCGGTGACGGCGGTGAAGCGGAGAGCACCGCTGATCTCCGGCAGCGCGCAGAGGGCTCCCAGGATTCCGACCGAAATCAACGCATGGATGCCGGTCCTCAGGAAGCGAATCACCACACCCTCCTCAACATCGCTGTTCTCATCGGCGCTCTTTTGAGCGCTCATGCCGAGGAGATTGATCGCGACGATCACCACCGGGATCAGGAAGAGGACTCCGGCCACGACGCCGGCCGAGGTCATCCAGGCGGGAACTGGGCCGCCGATGAGTCGCTCCATGCCGTTCCATCCACCGAGCAGGAGCAGCATCCAGAATCCAAGGGTCGCCAGATTGCGGCGGTTGAGATGGCTGCCGAGCAGGCGGGGCATCAGCGCGTAGAGGGCGGCGATGGCCACCGGCAGAAGCCAGAGGGCGAGCAGGCTCCCGCAATACCACGATTGGATCGGTCCCTGCGCGGAGGCCTGAACGGGCTTCCAGGTCAGCAGAAGGTTGGCGGTGCCGTAGACCCAGGGGAACCAGCAGAAGGCGGCGACAAGGAACCACTGGGCCACTTCGGCGCGCTCGTTGGCGCGGCGGTCGAACTGCAGCACCGCCCAGATGCCGATGAGCAGGAAGGAGAGGAGCAGCATCGCCGAGGCCCAGTTCGGGTACTCGAGCCATTCCACTCCGGTGCTGTAACCGGCGAAGATCGCGAGCGTGCCGAGCAGGACGGCGACGTTCCAGAGGACCGTGGCGCTGACCAGGAGCGTGGAGTGCAGAATCCCCCCGAGAGGGCGTCCGCTGAGCCGGGCCATCAGCCAGATGCCGGCGGCAAGCGCGGCCTGCGAAGCCCATCCGTAGAGGAAGAGATCCCGCGCCATCGGCGCGAGGCGGCCGTAGGTGAGGAAACTGACGCCGCCGAGGAATCCGGGGGCGATCAGCTTCACCGAGAGGATGAAGGAGATCAGCGAGGCGACGACCAGCCAGTGGACGGCGTTGCCGAAAAGAACCAGCACCGGAAGGCGCACCGAGGCATCGACGGCGCGTGTCTCGGCCGTTCCGCGATCCTCCTCGGCGTGATGATGGGGAAAGATGTTCTCGCTCATTGCTGGGAAGGCTTGGCGGCGGTTTTCAGCGTCGGGAGGACCAGTTCCATCGCGCGCGTGATCGGAATCCGGACCACACCCTTGGCCTTGTCGTTCCATCCGTAGGTGGTGAGGGCCGCCTTGTCGGCCGCCTGAAGTTCCGCGAGGTTCTTTGTCCGTTCGGCGGAGCGCGCCGCATCCTCGAGTTCGGTGGCGGAACCGGAGCGGTTGATCCAGAGGGCGCCGGCGGCCGCGATCAGGAGCAGGATCAGCACGGCCACGCCGAGCAGGATGCCGGGACCGCGCGATCCGGTCGCGCTCTCTTGGGATATCTCGTGATGGTGTGTCATCAGTCGTTGTAATTGGCGGCCTCGGCGAGGCGCGGGTCACGGGAGGGCCAGAGCGGGGAATCGCCCAGTTTCTTGAGGAAGAGGGCACCCAGGGTGCTGCCGATGGCAATGACTGCCGCGATGTCCAGAACGGCGGGGTGGAATCCCTCCGGGTGCAGCATGGGAAGGATCATGGTGTAGATGTCGAGCAGGTGCATCGCCAGGATCCAACCGGCAACCAGCCCGAGGAAGCCCGCGCTCGCCTTCGGCGCACGGAAGATGAGAAGGGTGAAGGGGATGAGGAAGTGGCCGACCACAAGGACGATGCCGAGCACCTTCCAGGAGCCTGTCGAGCGGAGGACATAGTAGGCGGTCTCCTCGGGGATGTTCGCATACCAGATGAGCATGTACTGGACGTAGGCGATCCAGGACCAGAAGAGCGTGAAGGCGAGCAGCAGCTTGCCGAAGGCGAAGTTGTGCTGCGCGGTCAGGACCCGCCCGAGGTAGCCGGCTGAACGGAGCGCGTTGGCAAGCAGGATGATGAGGCAGAGCGCCGCGAGGGCGGAACCGGCGAAGAGGTAGATGCCGAAGATCGTGGAATACCAGCGGATGTTCAGGCTCATGATCCAGTCGAACGACCAGAAGGTCAGCGCGATGGCTCCCACGGGAATGATGAAGAAGGCCACGCGTCGGTTGCGGATCGTGTGGATCGCGGCCCCGTCCTTGTCCTGCGCGACGGAGTTGCGGCGCAGCAGCGCGGCCACGATGCCGAAGAGCAGGAAGTAGGAGGCCGTGCGCAGCCAGAAGAAATTGACGTTGAGGTAGGCTGATTTCTCGGCCAGCTCATGGTCGTGGGCGGGATCGGCTGCCATCCATGTCCAGACAAGCGGCGCCACGAAAAAGAGCGGCACAAGCAGCAGCGCCAGCAGCGGCAGCAGGCAGGAGATGTTCTCGAGCTGACGGCGGATCCCGACGCTCCAAGCGCTGTCGACCGCGTGATGGACCACGACCCAGAAGAGGGAGCCGATCAGCAGGGTGAAGAAAAAGCTTCCGGCGAAGAGCCAGGAGAAGGCGAACTGCTTCGGGTCACCCAGGCCGAGCACCAGGGTGATGATGAGAGTGACGACCGCCGTCAGGCAGAGGCCTACGAAGCGGCCCCCGACATGCTTGTAGTCGAAGGTCTCCGGGGCCGGAAGTGATGTCTGCTCGTTGCTCATCGGTCAGGGCTGGGCAGGGGTGGAGGCGGCGTTGGTTCCCTGCAGGGCTGCGCGCTCTGCTGCGGGGACGTCATTGATCGATGCGTTCTGCGAGCGCTGCAGCGCGCGGACATAGGCGACGATCGCCCAGCGGTCGGGCACCTGGATCACGGATCCGTAGCCGAGCATCGTGTTCTTGCCGTTGGCGATCGTGTTGTAGATCTCGCCGTCGGTCATCTCGCGGAGGCGCTGCTGGTGGAGGTTGGCGACGCCGACAAGACCGTACTTCGTGGCGATGCCGTTGCCGGCGCCCGTATCCCCGTGGCAGACGGCGCACTGGATCTGGTAACGCTCGCGGCCGCGCTCGAGGGTCGCCATGGTTGCGTTGAAGGGAAGTCCGTTACCCCAGTTGGTGCCGTTCTTTCCGGTGTCGGCGTAGCATTCCTTGCCGGAAAAAATGACGACCTCGTAGGGACCGCTCATGACGGCGCCATTTGAAGCAGTGGAAGCCGATGATGCTGTGGTGGGTTTCACGGGCTCGCTGTAGCCGACGGGAACCGTCCCGGCGACCGGCTCGCGGGAGCCGCGTCCGTCAGCGAAGAATCCGCTCGGGACCTGGGCCTTCACCTTGGGCTGGCGCACCATGTCGGGGAAGATCTCGATCGGCGGGCGCTTGGTCTTGCAGCCGCGCAATCCCGCGATGGAGACCACCAGGATGACCAGCAGGGTCAGGAGAAGGATGAAGTAGCGGATGAGGCTCATGGCGTTACTTGGATTCCTCCTCGAAATGGATGGCGGTGACATCGCCGGCTCCCAGTT
Source organism: Verrucomicrobiia bacterium (assembly GCA_040380225.1). Taxonomy (GTDB): domain Bacteria; phylum Verrucomicrobiota; class Verrucomicrobiia; order Chthoniobacterales; family UBA6821; genus UBA6821. Next base: position 43,683 of record JBEIJN010000017.1, read on the forward strand.
GATCGAGAAGCTCGGTCACTCCGGCCGTGGTGAATTTTTTATCATCGGCCTCGATCGCGAGGAAGAAGCCGCGCGAGGCATCCTTGGCGAAGAGATCCCAGGCAAACATCGGGTTGTTCAGGCGGGGCATGCCGCCGAGGATGATCATTCCCGTCACCGCGGCGATGGCGCCGATCATCAGCGTGAGCGCCACGACGATCGGCACATACTGGGGCAGGGCCGAGAGATTGAGCGGCTTGCCGTCCACGACGAGAGGGTAGATGAGGGTGCTCGGGACAAGCTCCATCGAGAGGGCGATCAGGATGGCCGTGAGACCGCCGCCCAGCACGAGGAAACTGAGGAGCGACTTGGGCAGGCGCATCACCTCGGCGAGTCCGTGAACCGGATAGGGGGTGAAGCATTCGTAGGCGGAGTAGCCCTCGGCACGCAGGCGGTTCACCGCGGCCACAAGCTGGTCGGGGGTGTCGAACCGTGCTCCGATCGCGTGGAGCGGCTCCTCCTTGGATCCGCAGATGGGAAGGTGATGGCTCATCTTAGTGTCCCTCCCCGGTTGAGTGCTTGGGTTGTGATCCCGGAAGCGCGGCCTTGAGCTCGCTCATGTTGATGATCGGGACGAAGCGGATGAAGAGCAGGAAGAGCGTGAAGAAGATGCCGACCGTTCCGGTGGCGGTCAGGATGTCGACGATCGTGGGGTGGAAATTCCCCCAGGAGGAGGGCAGGAAGTCGCGGGTGAGCGTGGTGGTCACGATCATGAAGCGCTCGAACCACATGCCGACATTGCAGAGGATCGCCAGGAGCACGACAAGCGGCAGGCATCGGCGAACCGCCTTGAACCAGAAGAGCTGGGGGATCGTCAGGTTGATCGAGAGACAGGTGATGGCATACCAGCTGTAGCCGCCGGTGAAGCGCTCCCAGAATGCGCCGCGCTCGAAGGGGTTCGCGCTGTACCACGCGTTGAAGAGCTCGAAGACGTAGACGTAGGCCACGCAGGAGCCCATCATCAGGAGGAGCTTGCAGACCTTGTCGAGGTGGGACGGGGTGATCAGTTCCTTGAGCTGGGGATAGATCGCGCGGAGCGGGATGAGCAGGGTCAGGATGGTGGCGCTACCGCTGTAGACCGCGCCGACCATGAAGTAGAAGGGGAAGATGGTGGCGTGCCAACCGGGGACGACCGACGTGGCGCAGTCGCTGGCCACGATCGTGGTGACGGTGACGACGAGGACCGAGGTGAGCCCCGCCAGCAGGACATACATCATCTCGTAGTGACGCCACTGGCGGGCGGTGCCGAGCCAGCCGAGGGAGACAAGGCCGTAGGCGAACTTGCGGATCTTCGTCGTGGCGCGGTCGCGGAGGACGGCGAGATCGGGGATCATGCCGGCGAACCAGAAGAGCGAGGAGACGGTCAGGTAGCTGGTCACCGCGAAGACGTCCCAGAGCAGCGGGCTCGAGAAGTTCGGCCACATGCCGTAGCTGTTGGGCACGGGGAAGAGGAACCAGACGAACCAGACGCGCCCGATGTGGATCGCGGGATAGACGCCGGCGCAGACGATGGCAAAGACGGTCATCGCCTCGGCGGCGCGGGAGATCGAGATGCTCCACTTCTGGCGGGTCAGGAAGAGGAGCGCGGAGATGAGGGATCCGGCGTGGGCCATGGAGACCCAGAAGATGAAGTTCGTGATATCCCAGGCCCAGAAGCAGGGACTGTTGGAACCCCAGACGCCGACGCCCGTCACGATCATGTAGAGGATGCAGGCTCCGCCGATCGCGGCGAAAGCGCCCGAGACGGAGATGGCGGCATACCACCAGAGCGGGGTCTTCCCCTCGACGATCGAGCAGACCGCGTCGGTCACCCAGAGCGGGCCGCGGTTGTTGAGCACCTGCGGCGGGCGGGCGATGGCGCTCAGGTCGGGAGCGGCTGTCTCGTTGGAAGTGGTTGCGGACATGCTCGGTTAGGCGTGCTCGTTACGACGGTTGGCGGCGCCGACGAGATCGGCTCCGGGCATCGCCGGGTTGGGATTGCGGACCCTCGCCATGTAGGTGACGCGCGGACGCGTGTTGAGGTAGGCGAGCGAGGAGTAGGTGCGGGCGTTGGCCTTGGCCTTGGAGACCGCGCTCTGCGGGTCGTTGATGTTGCCGAAGACGATCGACTCCGACGGGCAGGCCTGCTGGCAGGCGGACTTGAAGGCAGGCAGCGGGGTCTTGGTGACGTCGCTGGCGCCGGCCTTCACCGCGCGGCCGATCCTGGCCTCCTCGATGCGCTGGATGCAGAAGGTGCACTTCTCCATCACGCCGCGCATGCGGACGGTGACGTTCGGGTTCTTGGCCATCTTGAGGCTGTCGGCCATTCCCTTCGGCGCAAGCGGGCCGTAGTAGAGCTGGTCGAGGGGGCGCTCGTTGTAGTCGAACCAGTTGAAGCGGCGCACCTTCCAGGGGCAGTTGTTGGCGCAGTAACGGGTGCCGATGCAGCGGTTGTAGGCCATCAGGTTGAGACCCTCCTCGCTGTGGACGGTGGCGTTGGCCGGGCAGACCGCCTCGCACGGGGCGCTCTCGCACTGCTGGCACATCACCGCCATCGGGATCATCTCGAGGGATTCCTCCCTGTGGTCGGCGCTCGCGAACCAGCGGTCGATGCGGATCCAGGCCATGTCGCGGCCGCGGCGGACCTGGTCCTTGCCGACGACGGGGACGTTGTTCTCGGCGCGGCAGGCGACGAGGCAGGCGTTGCAACCGATGCAGGAATTCAGATCGACGGAGAGACCCCACTGGAGATCGCCGGTGAGCGGGGGATTCGGGTAGATGGAAACGGGCTTGGGGAGTTCGCCATCCATCTCCGAGGCGAAGTTCGGCTCCTCCCTGAACTGCCCGAGCGTCCCTTCGCGGGCGATGTTGCGCCCTTCCATGTTCTCGTGCTCCTGCGTGCGGGCAAAGACGTAGGCATCCTTGGGCAGGGCCTTCACGGCGACACCGCCACGGTATCCGAGGGCCGAGGAATCGCGGAGCGGGTAGGCGTCGAATCCGACCTTCTCCATCACGTGGGAGACGCCGTTGCGGCCGTAGCCGAGGGCGATGCTGAGCGAGCGGTCGGCATGGCCGGGAGCGATCAGGGCGGCGGCATCGATGTATCGGTCGCCGGCGGTGATCCGGAGCCAGTCGCCATCCTTGATGCCGAGAGCCTTGGCATCGGCGGGGCTGACGAGGGCGGCGTTGTCCCAGACGAGCTTGGTGACGAAATCGGGCGTCTCCTGGAGCCAGGAATTGTTGGCGTAGCGGCCATCGTCGACGCTCGAACTGCGGAGGAAGACCACCTCGAACTCCCCGGAGGCACTCCCCTTGGCCGACTGGACGGCGGCGAGGGCAGCACCCTGGTTGAAGGCCGGCGCCGAGAGGGGCCATGCCGTTGCGGCAGCGAAGCCGTTCTTCAGGAAGGTCTGCCAGGCGGCGTCGGAGGCATCCTTGGAGTAGGTGGCGAAGGTGGCGCGCACCGCGGAGGGGCCGTCGATCTTCTCGCCGGCCAGCGACGCGAGGATCTCGATCGCGGAGATTCCGTTCCAGAGCGGAAGGATCATCGGCTGGACGGAGCAGACCGTGCCGTCGAGGGAACGGGCATCGCCCCAGCTCTCCAGATAATGGGCCGCGGGCACCTGCCAGTGGGTCACCTTGCTCGTCTCGTCGGTGAAGAGCGAGAGATGGAGCGTCTCGGGAACGCGTGCCAGCAGGTTCGCGAAGTCGAGGCCGGCGGGGGCGGTGTGAGCCGGATTGCCGCCGAGGATCAGGAGGGTCTTGACCGAGCCGGCCTTGATCGCGGCGCAGAGATCGGAAAGCTTCGCGGCGGGCTTGGCACCGGTCTGGCGGACGGAAATGGTCGTGCCGAGATTGCCAAGGGAGGCATTGATCCCGATGATGAGGGCGCGGACCGCGGCGGGCTGCTGCGCGCCGACAAGGACAAGGCTCTTCCCCTTTGCGGAGAGGAGATCGTCGGCCACTCCCTTGATCCAGGCGGGATCGAAGGTGACACCGGTGCCCTTGAAGGCCGAGGCAAGGGCCTTGAGGCCGGCATCACCGGTCTTGGCGGCGACAGCGGAGGCGACCGCGGCGGCGAAGTCGCCGTATTCCGAGGCCCGGACGCGGAGGCGGTGGTCGGCCATGCCGCCGGTGAGGGAGAAGTGGTTCTCCGCCACATAGAGACGGTTCATCGACCCCTTGGGATCGCGGCGCTTGGCAAAGCCGTTGGCGAAACCGAAGCCGCTCTCGGCGGGGTTCAGGAAATCGCTGCCGATCGAGAGGATGACATCGGCCTTGGCCACATCGCACGCGGGACGGGCTCCGGCGCCGAACAGGACGTCGAAGGCCTCCTCCGCGCCGCGTGAGGAAATCGCCTCGTCCTGCACCCAGAGGATCTTGGGGAACTGCTGGACCAGCGCGGCCCGGAGACGCTCGACGGTCGGGGAGTTCTCCCTGCCCACGATGATCGCGAGGCCGTCGCCGGCGTTGGATCCCGCGGTGGCGCGGATCTTGGCCAGCAGGTTGTCGAGATCGCCGCGACTGACGGTCAGCGAGTCGTGCTTGATCTCCTTGGAACGGTTCGGGTCGTAGAGGTCGAGGACGGAAGCCTGGGCAAAGGCATCGGTCGAGCCGTTGCTGAGCGGGTGGAGGGGATTCCCCTCGATCTTGGTCGGGCGGCCGTCGCTGGTGGTGACAATGAGCGGAACGGCGCCCGCCGGCGTCGGCATGGCGCTCGCGTAGAAGAGGAACTTCCCGGGAACCGTCCACTCGGCGCCCTTGGCGAAGGGAACGAGGTGCGCCTCGGGACGGCGGCAACCGGTCAGCCCCACGCCGGTCAGTGCGGTGGCGGCTCCCATGAGTCGGACGAAATCACGGCGGGAGAGACCCTCGCCTGGTTCACGGCCCGAGGCCGCATCGGTGAACTCGCGTGCAAGCGACTCGTTGAACTCCGCGGAATTCTCAAGCTCTCCCTGAGTCCTCCAGAGAGTCGGCTTCGCGTCACGCGCGGGATGTTGGAAAATCTTTTTCATCGGTGGCAGCCTCCGCAGTTGACGGGTGGGTTGACCTTCCACTCCTCCTTGAACTTGGTGCCCAGCTCACGCTGCTCGGTGGCCGAGGAGGGGTGCCAGTCCATGTTGAAGATCTCCGAGGGAGGACGGAGGAAGTTCTCGGGGGAGCGATGGCAGTCGAGGCACCACTTCATGCTCAGGGACTCGGCCTCGTAGACCACGCTCATCTCGTTGACCGCGCCGTGGCAGCTGTAGCAGCTGACCCCGCGGTTCACGTGGACCGCGTGGTTGAAGTAGGCGTAATCGGGCAGGCGGTGGATCTGCACCCAGGGGATCGGCTGGCCGGTCTTCCAGCTCTCGCGGACCGGTGCGAGGCGGGGGCTGTTGGAGAGGATCTTGCCCTCGCCGTGGCAGTTGATGCAGGTCTGGGTGGCGGGGAGATTCGAGTGGCCGGCCACCTCGACGAAGCTGTGGCAGTAGCGGCAGTCCATCCCGAGCTGCTTCACGTGGAGGGCGTGGGAGAAGGGAACCGGCTGGTCGGGTTGATAGCCGACCCGGGTGTATTTCGGCGTGAAGTAATACCAGACCCCGAGGGTGATGGGGGCGCCGACAACCAGCACGCAGACCAGCAGCTGGAGCGGGAGCCAATTGGCCCATCTGGGAAAGAAATTCGACATTCGGGTGGTATGGGACGCCCGGATGGAGGAATTCGCAGGCCCGAACAGAGTAGAAAGATGAGCGTCGAAGGCAAGAAATTTGCCTCGGAAAATCAAGAAGAGCCGAATGATCTCGCGCAGAGGCGCAGAGAACGCAGAGAGAAAGAATGAGAAATCTCTTTTCCTGAATTTCTTATTTTATGCTCATGCCTATGATTCCGAGGCATTCAACGGCATCCCTATGAGAAACATGCTTCCGCTTCTGCTTTCAGTTTTTTTAACGGCCTTGCCTCTCCAGGCCGCGCCGAAGCCGCAGTTCGACCTGCCCAAGGCCACGCTGACCCTCGGCACGAATTCCCTCTCCGCCCAGATCGCCGCCGACGACCCCTCCCGCGAACGCGGCCTCATGTCCCGCACGAACCTCGCCGAGAACGAGGCGATGCTCTTTGTCTTCCCCCGGCCACAACCCGTCGCCTTCTGGATGAAGGACACCCCCGTCCCGCTCTCGATCGCCTATGTCGGCCCCTCGGGCAGGATCTTCGAGATCCACGACCTCAAGCCCTTCGACGAAACCCCCGTCCCCAGCGCATCGGGCGCCGTCACCTACGCGATCGAAACCCCTCAGGGCTGGTTTGCCAGACACGGCGTCATGGCAGGAAGCGCAGTGGGCGGACTCCCCTCCCCGACGACGGCGAAGTAGGAAGCGGGGAAAGTTGGAAAGTGAAAAGCGGGAAAGTGAAAGGGTAGAAAGTGACAAAACGCAACGGCAGCCCAATCAACCACGCCGTAACGTATGCGCAGCAACGGCCGGGCATGACAAAACACGAAAATCCACGAAATCCAATCCAGAGCAGAACTCCCTGACCGCTCGTATCTTTCGTGGCGTTCGTGCCATTCGTGGTTTCAATGATCCATCCCGAACTCCGAACATCAAAGAGATCAGATCACATTCCCACCTTCAGTTTTTTACCACCACACTTTCCCCAATGGTCTTGCCCCGTTGCATCGCAAGCTCTGATGTGGGGATAGTGGATTACGACAAATCCCTCTCCTCAACCGTCGAGTTACCCAAGGTCGTGCCAAGGGATTGATCACGGAAAACTTAACCCAGCGCCGGCACCGCCGCTGCTTTCCATCGCTTCGCAGCCGCGATGAATGACTCACGGTGAGCAGGCCAATCGTGAAGGATGGATGGGTCGAAATCCGCTCCGTTGGGCCAAACGACTGTTCCTACCTCCGGATCAAGAACTGATTGGGCGAAGGTCGACTGATCCCGGAGGGGGCCGTATATTTCACCCTCCAGGACCGGCTCGAGATCGACCAATCTCTCCACCCCGTCATTGAATCGGAGTCGTAGCGAGTAAGGCGGCAGATACTCACACTGCGTAATCCTGTAGATGGGATGAATCATGTCATTCCAGAGGCTTGATGGATGTAGGCGGCCGTCCTTGAAGAAGCTGTTGCCAGTCGGCCTTCAACTCTTCCTCATGGAGCTCGGCCCATGCCTCGAAGAGGCGTTGCTGCTTTTGCGGAAGAAAACCCGCGATCATGGCAATCGGAGCAATTGTGTAAACGGCCGTATGCTCCTGATAGTAAGCATGAAAATGGACTGCATGATGCCTCTCTCCGGGCTCCGCAAACATCCGGATGATGATTCCGAAAAACCGTGAAAGTTCGGGCATAAACACACACTAGCCCTTCAATTCCTATGAATCAAGCCAAGCAGAGATCCGAGGCGGGAAGGAAAGAAAAAGCTGGGAAGGTGAAAGGTTAGAAAGTCGCAACCCTTAGAGCATTTGCGGTTTTTTCTGACGCATGTACACGTGAAGATATCTCGCGCAGAGGCGCAGAGGCGCAGAGTTTTTAGGCTAATGGCTGCGCTTCTTTGGAAACACATCTCCCTTGGAAGGAGTCGTCAGACCCCACGGTGAATCGATCAAGTGATTCTCCGATTTGAGTGGCATAACGGTGACTATATTTTCTGGACCCCATCCTTTGTCTTTTCCTCCGCGCCTCTGCGACTCTGCGCGAGTCCTTTTATTCTTCGACAGTCAAGTTGATGGCCCAAGGTACCACGAAAATCCACGAAATCCAATCCAGGGCAGAACTTCCGGTTCGCTCCTTTCGTGGCGTTCGTGCCATTCGTGGTTTCAACTAAAATAAACCAACAAAAAACCCCGCTCCTTTTCAGGAAGCGGGGTTTATTTGAAAGGGTCTTGCTTTAAGCGGTGCGCTTGCGGCGGTAGGCCACCACGAGAGCCAGACCACCCAGACCGAAAAGGACGTAGGTGGAGGGCTCGGGGACGGCATCGTAGGTGTAAGTGAGTCTCAAGACTGTATTGGCAGACATTCCGTCTGAAATGAGAGAGAAATTACCTCCACTAACGGTGGCATTCGGAGCAATGAAAGCTTTGAAGGAAACAAGGCCGGATCCATTGACCGAGGAATAGGAAGACCAGAATTCCGAGCCGATATCAGTGACAACATTTGCTGCAAGTATTGGGGAATTCGTAATGGTGTACGTTCTACTTGAGCTGGCGGCCAAAGAGTTGCCCGCTCCTGAAGTGCCTGGTGAAGTCAACAGGGTGACATTGTTGCCAAAGAAGTCTGCGCCGCTTGATTGGTTATCGATCACCGTCAGGCTATCAAACGGGTTTCTTACTGTAGCAATGGCATCAGCATTGTTCTCAACAATGAAAGAACCGCTATCGATACTGCTGACAATAGTGAAGTTGACTCCGGTCAGCGTGCCTAGTGACTGGTCAAACTTGTTGAAATTGAACGTAAAGCCTACCGCTCCAACAGGGTTGGTGAGGCTTTGAGAATCGATGCTGTATACGACATCGGCGTTTGCCGTTCCAGAGGCTAGAATGCCGCCAAGGCAGAGCGCGGCAAGGAGGGGTAGGGGCTTTTTCATGGGTGCTATAAAACTAGGTAAAACAACTAGAGTGTCAAACGGTATTTTTCAAAACAGTGATTTTGCTCCAGAAACCGCCCAAAGAGATCCTATAAAATGTTCCCATCTCCCTTTCAGTAGAGGGGGATGTTTTTCGGATTCGGCCTCTAACCTAACAGTCTAGAGCATATTCTGTTCAATCTGTCGCCCAGGGAGAGACTGCATGTTTAATATGGAACTCAGGAACTCAGGAATGGAAATGCAGAACCAAACCCTCAAGCGGTAGGAAAG
>JBEIJN010000018.1:0-51965 GCA_040380225.1 Verrucomicrobiia bacterium
CCACGCCACGAAGCCAAAGGCTTTGTGGCCTTTGGCTTGGATCTCCGCAACCCGAAGGGCTGAAGCCATTTGTCGATTTTTTGCCTCGCCGTCTCCCGACGGTCTCGTCCTCCGGACTGCTACGCAGGCTACGACGCGGCTCCCGCCGCTCGTCGTTGTGGCGTTGCTCGCTCGGGCGAGACCGCTGCGGGTATTGACTCGCTCGCTCCCGCGAGGCTCGCCCTGTCGGGTTTGCCTGCGGCAAATCTACCCAAGCAGCTCCCGCAGCTACGTGTTGCCCAGCACTCGCGCCTTCAAAAATCTGCAAATGCTCTTCAGCGGCCTTCATGGGATTTAATCAGCGGTTCCTTAACCCAAAATTCGCATTAGCATTCTGAGGTGCGTGGGGGAATGGGTTAAAAGGTTGAACCCTTACAAAGTTACAACGTGGAGGAGCGGCCCCTGCAACTGGAACGAGGGGACTATCGCAGCCCCTTTGTAACTTTCTAACACTTTCACGTTTTAACTCCGCATGGACTCACCATTCCAGTTAAGCATCCGAATCTGTTAAAACCGCTCTATTGCTAAATTTGGGTTCACCCAAGAACACTTCTTGCCCTTTTCTTCCCGGCAAGGAACCCTTCCGCACCATGACCAATCGCAAACGTTCCCAAGAGAGGGCCTCCGACGCCCTTCGAGACATTTCCTTCCAGCCCGGCATCGCGCCGCAGGCCTCGGGTTCCGTGCTTGTCTCCTTCGGCCGGACCCAGGTTCTCTGCGCCGCATCGATCGAGGAGGGTGTCCCCCGGTGGATGAAGGAACAGGGCGTCGTCGGGGGATGGTTGACAGCCGAGTACTCGATGCTTCCTTACTCCACATCTCCGCGCAAGACGCGCGACAGCACCCGTGGAAAGGTGGATGGACGCTCCACCGAGATCCAGCGCCTCATCGGCCGCTCCCTCCGTGCCGGGATCGATCTCGAGGCCCTGGGGGCCCGCACCCTCTGGGTCGATTGCGATGTCCTTCAGGCGGACGGAGGTACCCGGACAGCAGCCATCACCGGAGCCGGGGTGGCGATTGCCATCGCCTGCAACTCCCTGGTGAAGGCCGGCAAGCTCGCAAAATCCCCCGTGTCCCGCAGGGTCGCCGCAGTGAGCGTTGGGGTCGTTGGTGGCGAGGTGCTGCTTGATCTCGATTACCTCGAGGACAAGGATGCCGAGGTCGATTTGAATCTGGTAATGACCGGGGACCTTGATTTCATCGAGCTTCAGGCCTCGGGTGAGGAGAGCGTCTTCGGGGTTGCCCATCTCTCAGAAATGCTGGAGTACGGACGTCGCGGCATCACCAGCCTAGTCGCCAAACAGGAGGAGATCCTGGCCTCCCTTCTCTGAAATGCAGTCAAAAACACTTGACCGGAAGGCCCGCAACTGACCATATCAACAACTCAACAATTTCATTATGTCCAGAAAGTGCTCCATCACAGGTTCCCGCCCCGTTCGCGGTTCCAAAATCCATCGTCGCGGTCTCGCCAAGAAAAAGGGCGGTATCGGCATGCACGTCACCGCCATGACCCCGCGTTATTTCACCCCGAACCTGAAGACCAAGCGCATCTGGGTTCCCGAACTCAAGAAGTTCGTCTCCGTCAAGGTGTCTGCCCGCGCCCTCAAGACAATTTCGAAGAACGGAGCTCACGCTACCCTCTCGAAAGCAGGACTGATCTAGTAAACCCAACCCCCAACCAACGAAAGGAACCAACATCATGGCATTCAGCGTCGTCAGCAAGAAGAGCGGAAAGACCTACTTCCTCCATCATCGCCTCCAGGAACTCCGCGGCGGTCAGAAGGTGACCCTGTACTACTTCGGTGGTGAGGCCAAGGAGGGTGCGCTTGATGCACTCCCCGCCGGTTACGAGATCTCCGAGAACGAGCGCACCGGCCTTCCCCTTCTCAAGAAGAAGAAGTAATCGGTCATTCAAATTTCCTCCCCGAGGATGCGGGCGCCGAAGAAATTCGGCGCCCGTTTTTTTTTTGCTCCTGCTGTTTCCAGTGACAGATGAAGAGACACGGAAGAAAAATCAGGAAATCAGGAAAAGAAACGGAAGGGGGGAACAGCCGAGACCCATCCAAGGATCCCTCCGCCTGCGGCATTTCAGCTCCGTCAATACCCAGCCAATGCCTCTTTCTCCACGATCTCCTACCAGATTCGTGAATGCTTCCCTCTCTGCACTTCCTGATTTCCTGATTATTCCCCTGCGAGTCGACTAAACAAAATAGTGAAGAACCTTTTCTTGGCTGATGCCATGCCATTCCTGCGGGTTTGACCGGGGGATGCTCACCGATTACAACATGTGCATGAGCATTGACAGCAACTACGCACGCCCCGAAGCCCTTGTCACCACGGAGTGGGTGGCCGAACACCTGAAGGACGAGGGGATCAGGATCATCGAGAGCAACGAGGATGTCCTCCTCTACGACATGGGGCATCTCCCCGGAGCGGTGCACATCGACTGGCAGCGCGACCTGCAGGATCACACGATCCGTGACTACATCCAGCCCGCCGCCTTCGCCGATCTCTGCTCCAGGAACGGGATCACTCCCGAAACGACCTGCATCTTCTACGGCGACAAATCGAACTGGTGGTCCTGCTATGCTCTCTGGGTCTTCCGCCTCTTCGGTCATGAGAAGGTGAAGATCATGGATGGCGGCCGTGACAAGTGGATCGCCGAGGGGCGCCCCCTGACTCGCGAGGTTCCCCGTTATGCAGCGACTTCGTACCCCGTGCCCGCTGTCCGCCGCGACAAGGAGATTCGTGCCTTCTACGAGGATGCCCTCGCGCAGAGCAGGTCTGCCCTGCCGCTCATCGATGTCCGTTCCCCCGGCGAGTACAAGGGCCTCGTCACCCACATGCCGGAATATCCCCAGGAGGGGGTTCTGCGCGGCGGTCACATCCCGGGAGCACGCAGCATTCCCTGGAAGGAGGCCGTGAATCCCGATGCCACGTTCAAGAGCGCGGCGGAACTGTCCAAAATCTACCGGGAGGATCTCGGCCTGAAGAACGACGACGCCATCGTCGCCTACTGCCGCATCGGCGAGCGATCCAGCCACACATGGTTCGTGCTCAACTACCTGCTCGGCTTCCGGAACGTCCGCAACTACGACGGTTCCTGGACCGAATGGGGAAACCGCGTGGGTGCGCCGATCGAGAAGTCGGCCTGATTCCCCGCGAGATGTCCTATCCTCCGAAGCTCGACGCGATCATCGCCCTCTTCTCCGGTCTCTCCGATGCGGAGAAGCGGGAGACCCTGATCGCCTATGCCGACCAGGCCCGCTCGCAGGAGCCCAGGGAGGGGGAGACATTTGATCTCGAGGATATCCGCAAGGATGAGGAGTGCACCGACACGGTCGCCGTTTTCCTCCGTCTTGACGAAGGGGGAGGGTCGCACTTCCGGGTAACGCTCGGTCCCCAGGTGCAGACCCTGACCAGGGCGATGAGTTCGATCCTCTGCAAGGGGCTCGACGGAATCTCCCCGGAGGAGGTCCTCGCGATTCCCGCCGATTTTGTTCCCAAGATCGTAGGAGCCGAACTGGTTCGACTCCGAAGCCAGACGGTCTATTACCTGCTCACCAGGATGAAGGGGGTCGCCAAGGTCTGGTTGAACCGACGCCGCTCGGAGGCGGCCGACGGGGGGACTTTCCCCGCCTGAGATCCCGCAGGCTCAGACCTTCCCAGGCTCCAACCTTCCCTCTGGCTGTGGCCCGCTGTTTTCTCTTCAAGCCCGACGGCATCGGGGATTTCTTCCTCTCCTCGGGCGTGTTCCAACTTCTAGCCCGGGAGTTCGGCGAGGAGAACCTGACCATCGCCACACTTCCGGTGATGGAGTCCGTGGTGAGGGGGCAGTTTCCCCGGGCCACTTTCATCCCCCTTCCGATCCGGAAGAGGAGGGTTCTTCTGAATGTTTTTGTCGCCAACTGCATTCGCTGCTTCCCCGCGTGGCTCACGCTGCTGCGGAGTCCCCACGACGTTTCCATCTCCCTGAGGCACATGAGGGACTACCTCATGAATGTGCTTTTCTACAGCCTTCGTAGCCCGTTGCGCCTTGTCTGCGACAACCAGCTCCTTGGCAATGGTCGTCCTGTCCGCCGATGGACGGAGCGGGCCTTCACGGCTGCTTTCAGGCCCGTGGTGTTGCCTTATCCCGTGGGAGGGGCCGGTGCCGGGGGAGGAGTTCCCCGTGAGTTGGAGGCCAATCGGAGGCTGGTCTCTCGCGCCCTTGGCCGCGATGTCGCGATTGCTGAAATCTGGCCCGAACTCAGGAGGGTGGGGGAGTCTCCTGTCACGGGTGACTATTGGCTCTGCTCACCCTTTGCCAACGGTGGTGGAAAGGATTATCCCCTCGAGCACTGGGCGGAACTCTTACGCTTGGTGGCGCAAGTGAACGAGGTGCCGGCCCTTGTTCTCACCGGTTCTCTCGATCAGCGCGGGCGATTGGAGGAGTTTGCGCGTGTCATCACGGGATCATGGCCGGAAGCGGCTTCCAGGATTTCCATCGTGCACTCTCCCGATCTCCAGCAGTTCATCGACCTGATTGCCGGAGCTGATGTGGTGCTGACCGTCGACACGGCCGCGGCACATGCCGCCACGGCACTGGACAGGCCCACGCTCGTGCTCTACTCGGGTCAGCAATACGGTGTGTTCGGCCCGTGGGTCAGAAGCGGGCGTCAACGCTGGATACAGCCTGAAGAGGAAGTGCTGGGAACGCCCGACTGGCATCGGAATCTATCACCCGGACAGATCGCTCCCGCAGTGAGGGAGGTTCTTGAAGCACCCTGACAAAACTCAAAAATTTCATGCGGCAAGGTGTGATGGGCGGAGGGGGGATTTAAAAAGGTTAGAAAGTTGAAGCGTTTAAAAGTGGATCTATACAGCCCAGATCTGAGAATCGAGATGGCAAATTCTGAGAACTCGTCGCATCAGCACGGGCCGAAGAGTCGAATGAAGGTTTCCAATGCAGTCCCTTGTAACCCTTTTCACGCTTTAACTCTTTTAACCCGACCGGCCCAACACATTGTCCCGGAAGGCGGAATCAAGGGATCCTAAAAATGGCTCCAGCGGTAGGATTTGAACCTACGACCAATCGGTTAACAGCCGACCGCTCTACCGCTGAGCTACGCTGGAACAACGGGGCGGAAAGAAAAGCACACGGGGTGCTCCTCTTCAATGAAAAATTCATGGGGAACCGCTCTTTGGATCACCCGGGGTCGGATTTGCAGTTCACCGGACCATTTCCTTCTTTCCGTGAAGGGTGGTTTTTGGTTTCTTTCAAGGCTTCATGGACACGCATGCTGCAACTTCCACCGGTCCCCGTCAGGCAGACCAGATTCCCGCGGACCTTCTTGCCAAGATTGACGAGGCGGTGACCCACTATCCCGTCTCCAAGCGGAGCGCCTCACTGCCCCTTCTCCATCTCTGGCAGAACCATTTCGGATTCATTGATGACAGCGGCGTGGATTGGATCGCGAAGCGCCTCGATCTCGAGCCGATCAACATCCTCGAGCTTGTCACCTTCTATCCTTGGTTCCGTCAGGAGAAGGCCGGACGGATCAGCGTCCGTGTCTGCCGCACCCTCTCCTGCGCCCTGGCCGGCAGCTACGAGGTGCGCGATTCCTTCTGCAAAGCCGCCGGGATCGACCCCAAGGCCCCGACTCACGGACACACCCCTCCGGTCAGCCCCGACGGCAAGTTCAGCGTCGAGTTTGTCGAGTGTCTTGCCAGCTGCGGTTCCGCACCCGTCGCCCTCGTCAACGAAGACCTGCACGAGGACATCACCGAGGCCGGTACAGCCAACATCCTGAGCCAGTACAACTGATCTCCACGCAAAGGACCCACGACCATGAAATCCCTTCTCCTGCCTCCTCATCCGAAGGAGCGCCGCATCGTTTTCCAGAACGCCTGGACCCAGGGCTACACCCCCGACATCGACTGCTACATCAAGCACGGCGGCTACGCCGAGCTGAAGAAGGCCCTCGGCATAAAGCCCGAGGAGATCATCGACGAGGTGAAGAAGGCCAACCTCCGAGGCCGCGGCGGTGCAGGCTTCCCCTGCGGCGTGAAGTGGGGCTTCATCCGCCGCGATGACGGCAAGCAGCACTACATCACCTGCAACGGCGACGAGTCCGAGCCCGGCACCTTCAAGGACCGCTACATCCTTCATAACGATCCCCATCAACTCATCGAGGGAATGGCCATCGCTGCCTTCGCGCTGAACGTCAATCTTGCCTATATCTACATCCGCTGCGAGTTCCCCAAGGCCGCGCAAATCATGACCCAGGCCCTCAAGGAGGCCCGCGAGAAGGGGTTCCTCGGCAAGAACATCATGGGAAGCGGATTCGATGTAGACATGTTCGTCCATCAGGGTGCCGGCGCCTACATCTGCGGCGAGGAGACCAGCCTCATCGAGTCGCTGGAGGGAAAGCGTCCCTATCCCCGCATCAAGCCACCCTACTTCCCAGCCGTCCTCGGCCTCTACATGTCGCCCACGATCGTGAACAACGTGGAGACCTTCTGTCACGTGAAGCAGATCTTCAAGATCGGCTCCGACGAATACGCCAAGATGGGCACCCCCGGCGACGGTGGTACCCGCGTCATGTGCGTCTCCGGCGACGTGGTCCGTCCCGGCCCCTACGAGATTCCTGCCGGCGGAGTCACCCTTGGCGAACTCATCAATGATGTCTGCGGCGGTATGAAGCCCGGCCGCAAGCTCAAGGCGATCATTCCCGGAGGAAGTTCCTCCAAGATTCTCCGCGCCGGTGAGGTCTTCAAGATGAAGGTCAAGGGCGAGGATGGCCAGATGGTCGACAAGGAGGTGCCTCTCCTCGATCTCGTGATGGACGCTTCCTCCCTGGCGGCGGCCGGAACCATGATCGGAAGCGGCGGGGTGATCGTCATGGATGACTCCCGCGACATGCTCTGGGCGCTCAACAACCTTAACCAGTTCTACGCCCACGAGAGCTGCGGCCAGTGCACGCCGTGCCGCGAGGGTGTCCTCTGGATCGACAAGATGACCACCCGCATGGTGAACGGTGAGGGAACCGAACAGGATCCCAAGACCCTCAAGAATGTCGCCGACAACATCGCCGGTCGCACGGTCTGCGCCTTTGGCGAGGCAGCCTCCTGGCCCGTGCAGAGCTTCCTCCAGAAGTTCCCCGAGGAGTTCGAGGTCGCGGCGAAGTAACCTCACAGGTGATCCATGAACCCTCGCGCCGCACTGATTACGGCGGGTGCGACGGGGTTTCTTGGAATCGCTTTGGGGGCCTTCGGAGCCCATGCGCTGAAAGGGTTGCTGGAGGCGAACCATGGCCGTGATCTCTGGAACACGGCCGTCCTCTACCATCTCGTCCACGCGCCCGTCCTTCTCTGGTTGGCTAGAGGGACCGTTGTTGCCGCCCCTCCCTTTCTCTGCTTGATATCGGGCATCCTGCTCTTCTCGGGGAGTCTCTACGCGCTGGCTCTCACCAAGATCCCGTGGATCGGGGCGATCACTCCCATCGGTGGACTCCTGCTCATGGCCGGTTGGTTGCTGATAGCCGTCGCTTCATTACGCTCCGAATCATGAAAGCCGTCACCGAAAGCTTCACCCTCACCACGACGGGGAAGGGGACCTATGAGATCACCGACCAGGTGGAATCCCTCCTCCGCTCGAGCGGGATCACGACGGGCCTTGCCACCGTCTTCGTGCAGCACACCAGTGCCAGCCTCGTGATCTACGAGAATGCCGATCCGACGGCTCGGGCTGACCTTCATCGCTTCTTCGAGGATCTGGTGCCCGAGGATAATCCAAGTCTCATCCACACAGCCGAGGGCCCTGATGACTCGACAAGCCATCTGAAGATGGCCCTGACCCGCACCAGCGAATCAATCCCCGTGGCCAACGGCAGGCTTCAGATTGGAACTTGGCAGGGGGTTTATCTTTTTGAGCATAGGGATCCTCCTCACCGCCGCACTTTGGCGGTGAGTTTCATCGGGGTTTAGGCTTGGGGTTTGACGCTCTCACTCCCGCGAGTAGCTCCCCATTTTAGAAAAAGGGGCTACGCTGCAGCGTGGTCTATTCCGGCCGTCCCCACGTCCCGGTATTTGGCGGGTAGCGGCGTTGGTCTGCGCACGCAGTAGTTTTGTCTGCCGATCGTCCCCGATCAGGCATCCTCAGATCTGCTGATCTTCGGACTTCTCGGCCAAAGCCTCGAATGACTAAGCCGCTTTCCCTCGCGACGCCTAAGCCTGCATCCAAACCTCCAAGCCTTGGCCTGCGGCAGAGATCAGAACTTTTGATGCTCTATTTGACAGGAAACCTTTAAATATGGGAAGCTGTATTGCATGAAAGCCACCATCGACATCCCCGACACCCTCTATCGCCGGGTGAAGGCGCGTAGTGCCATGGAGGGAGTTCCTATCCGCGCCGTAGCGGTGGAGCTGTTTCGCAAGTGGCTGGATGCCCCGGATCTCTTCACGCCCAAGGAAGTGGAGGCGGATCGGAGCAAGGAAGTGCCTGCCCCGTGGCTGGCTCTGACCCGGCCTCATCTGCGTTCAGGGATGCGTCACGATCTGGAGTCGATCCGATCCGCAACGGAGGCGGGGTGGAAAGTTGAGATTTCCTCCAAGAGCAAATCAGGTAAGGGGAAACGCTGATGATCAGGGGAAGCGTTTCTCTGGATACATCGGTCCTGATACGGCTGCTGGTTGGGGAGCCGCAGGATCAGCATCTCGCGGCCATGAATTGCCTGTCGGAGCAGTTGAGACAAGGGGCTGAGGTCCATGTTGCCGATCTCGTACTGGCCGAGGCGTATTTCGCCCTTCAGTCCTACTACGGAATGCCCAAGGCGGATGCTCTCCACGCTCTTTTGCTCTTCGTCCAACATTCGGGGATAAGCTTCAGTCCCTCTGCGGTCTCAGTTCTCTCCACGCCCAATCTGGCGACTGCGAATCCGGGCTTTATCGATCGATTGATCCATGGTGCCAGCCACTCGGCGGGTCACACACTTGTCACCTTCGAAAAAGCGTCCAAAAAGCTCCCCTCCACCAAAGTGCTGTGATGGTGGGTGTCGCCCCCTGGCAACCCTAAGTTTTTTCTCTGCATCACAGCGCCTCTGCGGGAGTCTTTGGTCTTCCCCTTATAACAAAAACCCTGAATTGGAATCAGGGCAAAGCGGCACCGCCTTGTGCATCTTGTGCATCCTGTGGCAAACCCTGCACTGGCTTCTCTTTCAAAGAGCCTGAGGCGGCCGTACGAAACCAACTTTCAGCCCCATCCCTTTTATCCGCTTTGCTGGCCCGGCCGTTGCTACGCATCCGTTACGGATCCCTTCCATCCCTGTGAATCTTTACTTGAAGATCAACCGGCAGATGACCAGCGAAGCAGCGACTCCTGCGGCATCAGCCAGCAGGCCAGCCGCCAGCGCATGGCGGCCGCGACGGATCGCCACCGAGCCGAAGTAGACGGCCAGCACATAGAGGGTCGTTTCCGTTCCGCCGAGAATGGTGCCGGCCAGTTGAGCCGCGTAGCTGTCGGGTCCGCAGGCCTTCACGATCTCCGCAAAGAGTCCGGTCGCGGCGCTGCCACTTAGCGGGCGGACGAGAACGAGAGGCAGGACCTGCGCGGGAAGGCCGATCAGGTCGAGCAAGGGGGAGAGGATCCGGGTCAGGATGTCGATGCCTCCCGCCGCCCGGAAGATGCCGACAGCGACTAGGATCGCGACGAGATAGGGGAAGATCCGCAGGGCGACCTGAATGCCCTCCTTGGCCCCCTCGATGAATTCCTCATAGACGGCCACGCCGCGGAGTGCTCCGTAGAGTGGGAAGAAGCCGATCAGGAATGGAATCGCCACAAGGGAGAGGGACTGGATGACGGAGATCGGCAGTGATGTCCCGACGGCTCTCGAGGTGACGAGATGCCAGACGGTCCCGGCAAAGAGGGCGACGTAGGCGGAGAGGAGGAATTTTCTCCACAAGGTGAGGTGGGGAAGTGCAGGGGTGGCCGGGAGATCACCGTGATCTTCCTCCTTGGCATGAGCGGGGGAGGGAGCCTGAGGAGCCGGAGGGAGTGCAAACATCGGGAGCCTTTGCAGGAGTTTCACCGAGATGATGCCGGTGATGAAGGAACAGGTCGTGGCCACAAGTGCCGTCCCGATGATCGAGGTGGGATGGGCAGCCCCGGCGGCGGCTAGGATCCCGACGGCCGTGGCGGGGATGAGTTGAACGGAGCTGGTATTGATCGCGAGGAAGGTGCACATGGCGTTGGTGGCGGTGCCGGGACGGGGATTGAGCGATTCCAGTCCCTGCATGGCCCGCAGACCGAGAGGGGTGGCGGCATTGCCGAGGCCGAGCATGTTGGCGGCGATGTTCATCACCATGGCGCCCATGGCCGGATGGTTCGCAGGGACATCAGGGAAGAGGCGTGTGAGCAGGGGGCGGAGGAGTCCGGAGAGTCGCTCGACGGCTCCCGATTTCTCGGCGAGGCGCATGATGCCGAGCCAGAGGGCCATCACGGCCCCCAAGGGGAGGGCGATGGTTATCAGGGAGGCCTTGGCGGCATCAAAGGTGGCCGAAGTGACTGCCTCGGTGCGCCCCGTCAGCACACCGAGAATCACGCCGCAGAGAATCAGGCCAAGCCAGAGGTAATTGAGCATGGATCTTTCTAGTTCCCGGAGGATGGATGAGTCATTGAAAAAGAAAGAAACATGGGTTTTCTACCGCCGCCGTAACGCAAGACCCAGAGAAAGGAGTAGGCACAGGGATGAAGGGGATTATCAGAAAGGCATGGCAGAAGTTGCTCATAAGCAGAACTTCGAAACGGTTGGCCTGGCCTCACTCTTGCAAGTGAGCTTGCAAAGATTGATCCCCAGAGGCAACCGGCTCTGAGTTTCAGAGCCCATGCCTACTTAATCGGACAGCCTGAACTCAGTCTCCGTTAGTCTTCGGGAACAAGACTTGGTGGAGAACATCCCTTTTATCCTCTTGGCTAGCCCAGCCGTTGCTTCGCAGCCGTTACGGATCCCTGTAAACTCTTCCATGCATCTCTATCCCTGCTTTGGCTGGCTCGGCCGTTGCTATGCATCCGTTACGACTGAGTTTCATCTTCAAATTCTGTCTTTTGAAGATTTTCCCATGACGGGTTCTTGGTGTTCCGCTTAAATAGCCCCCACTATGTCCGTTTGCTCCGACCGCTGGATCCGCCAAATGTCCCTCGAACAAGGGATGATCGAACCCTTCACAGAACGCCAGGTCCGTTCCTCCGACGACCGCCGCCTCATCAGCTACGGCCTCTCGAGCTACGGCTACGACCTTCGGGTCGCCGATGAGTTCAAGGTCTTCACAAACGTCCACAGCGCGATGGTCGATCCCAAGGAGTTCGACGAGAAATCCTTCGTCGACATCAAGACCGATGTCTGTGTCGTCCCGCCAAACTCCTTCGCCCTGGCCCGGAGCGTGGAGTATTTCCGCATACCGCGGAACGTCCTCACCATCTGCGTGGGCAAATCGACCTATGCCCGCTGCGGCATCATCGTGAATGTCACTCCCTTTGAGCCGGAGTGGGAGGGGCATGTCACCCTCGAGATCTCCAACACCACCCCGCTCCCGGCGAAGATCTACGCCAACGAGGGTCTTGCGCAGGTTGTTTTTTTCGCGGCTAACGAGAGCTGCGAGACGAGCTATGCCGACCGCGGTGGCAAGTACATGAAACAGCGCGGCATCACCGTGCCGAGGATGTGATCGGAAAGGATGAGACCTGAGACCTGAGACCTGAAAGGGAATCAGCAATGCATCCCAAACTTCAGGTTTCCAGTTTCAGGTTTCAGGTTTCAGGTTTTTCTTCTCCCTCATCTCCCTCCGCCATCTTTTTGAGGATTTCGGACATGTCCTCGGTCTCCTCCCATACCCCCCGGGTGACGTAGATAGGGGCCTTTTGCTGGGCGGCCATGGCGAGGCAGTCACTGGGCCGCGCATCAAGCTCGATGACCTTTCTCTGCTGGAGCTCGTTCTCCACGGTCACGATCATGCGCCCGTAGTAGGTTGCTCCCTTGATGTCGTTGATGACCACGCGTTCGACCTTTGCCCCTAGACCCGTGAGGAGCATTCCCATGAGGTCGTGGGTGAGGGGACGCTCGCTCTTGGTTCCGTTGATCAGGAGGCTGATGGCGTTGCCTACAAGCGGATCCATGTAGATGACGAAAACCTTCTCATCGTTGCCTAGGAAAACGGCACTTCCCGTCGCTGTCGGGATGACGGCTCTGATTCCGATGGGGATGACATCCTTGGGGTTCATGGATTCATGATCGGGCAGGGAAGCCGGAAATGCACTTGGGGATTCGGCTTATTTTCTTATCCCCGAAAAGCGGGATGGATGATGCCGCGGCGACGGTATTCGGCGGAAACCACCAGGTAGTGATCGGCCCAGGATCCGAGCCCCTCCTGCTCCTCGGCGCTGAGCGTCCGGAGGATCCTGCCGGGTGATCCGACGACCATCGATCCGGGCGGGATCACCGTGTTCATGAGCACGGTGGTGTGAGCCCCGATCAGGCACCGCTCGCCGATGACCGCCCCGTCGAGGATGATCGCTCCCATACCGATGAGCGACTCGTCGCCGATCGTGCAGGCATGGACGATCGCCGAATGACCGATAGTGACCCGGCGTCCGACCTTGACCCCCAGACCGGTGGCCACGTGGATCACCGCGCTGTCCTGAACGTTGCTCTCCTCGCCGATCTCGATCGGGGCAATATCGGCACGAAGCGAGGCCGATGGCCAGACGCTCGAGCGGGGTCCAAGCGTGACGGCGCCGGAGAGGAAAGCACCCGGAGCGACGAAGGCCTCGGTCCCGATCGAGGGGGTGAGATCCATGTGCTCGGAGACGATCTTTGCGAAGTAGTCAAGATGTTCCGGATGCCGGATGTTGATTCTGGGGTCTGGCGCGGGGTGAGTGTTCATGCGGTTTTTTTGAGATTTTTTCACAATGGGTGTTGACAGGGCGATTGGCTTTTTTTCTGATCTTCCTGTCACAACGACAACACCAAACCCAACCCAACACAACAATCCATGAGCAGCAAAATCCATCTCGTTGAATCCGTCCAGAAGTCCCTCGGCAAGGATGTCTCCAAGGCCCACGCCGAAAAGGTCGTGAACGCCGTCATCGACAGCATCAAGGGCCTCGTCAAGAAGCACAAGAGCCTTCAGCTGATCGGATTCGGCACCTTCAAGGTTGTCAACCGCAAGGCCCGCAAGGGAATCAACCCCAAGACCGGCAAGGCCATCCAGATCAAGGCTTCCAAGAGCGTTCGTCTGACCCCGGGCAAGGCTTTCAAGCAGTCCCTCTAAGTTTCTAAGGGTTTCCCCCCCACCCGACAAAACCCGTTATGCCGATGGCATAACGGGTTTTCTCATTTTTAGGCGCTTTCCCAGACGGAGGTGCTTTTGATAATCTCCACGCTCCATGAAGAATCCCATCGTTGTCTCCGTCACCGGCGCCGCCGGACAAATTGGCTATTCACTACTTCCCCGCATTGCTTCGGGGGAGATTTTCGGCCACGACCAACCCGTCTCACTCAGGCTCATCGAGATCGAGCCTGGCATGAAGGCCCTGGCCGGTGTCGTCATGGAGCTCAATGACTGTGCCTTCCCGCTCCTCGAGTCGATCGAGGCGACTTCCGATCTCGATCACGGATTCGACGGGGCCAACTGGGCCCTGCTTGTCGGCAGCGTGCCCCGCAAGGCCGGCATGGAGCGCAAGGATCTCCTCGGCATCAACGGCAAGATCTTCGTCGGTCAGGGGCAGGCGATCGAACGCAGCGCCGCGGAGGATATCCGCGTCCTGGTGGTCGGCAATCCCTGCAACACCAACTGCCTGATCGCCATGAACAATGCGCGCGGCATTCCCTCGGAGCGCTGGCATGCCATGACCCGCCTCGACGAGAACCGCGCTAAGAGCGCCCTCGCCGAGAAGGCGGGTTGCCATAACCGTGACGTCACCCGGATGGCGATCTGGGGCAACCACTCCAGCACGCTTTATCCCGATTTCGAGAACGCCCTCATCAATGGTGACCCCGTCGAGAAGTCGATCCCCGACCGTTCCTGGCTCGAGGGGGATTTCATCAAGAACGTCCAGCAGCGCGGCGCCGCGATCATCGCTGCCCGCGGCCTCTCCTCCGCAGCCTCGGCTGCCCATGCGGCGCTCGAGACCGTCATGTCACTTCGGAAGACAACCCCCGCTGACGACTGGCACAGCGTTGCCGTGGCCTCCGATGGCTCCTATGGAGTCGAGAAGGGACTCATCTGCTCCTTCCCCATCCGTTCCAACGGCACCACCTCCGAGATCGTCCAGGGTGTGGAGCTCAGCGAATTCGGCAAAGCCAAGTTCCAGCAGACCGTCAACGAACTCCTTGAGGAGAAGGCGATGGTCTCCGAACTCCTGCCGAAATAAGGTTGATAGGCTGAAGGCTGAAGGCTTTTAGGAGAGGGGAGGGGAGCATCCATTCTCCCCTGCCTCTTCCCTGAGTCTATACCGCTCAGTTCCTATCACCTAGCTCCAAGCTCCCAACTGCCTAACAGCCTTCAGTCTAATCCGCTAAATACCTTCCTATGTCCTCCATTTCCGCGGCCGACCCCGCCACCCACCGCTCCGAGACCGACAGCATGGGGGCGATCCCCGTACCGCATCATCGTTACTACGGAGCCCAGACGGCCCGTTCCCTGATCCATTTCGACATCGGTAATGACACCAAGCCACCCGAGCTGATCAAGGCCCTCGGCCAGCTCAAGAAGGCCTGCGCCCTTGCCAACAGGGATCTCGGGAAGCTCTCCGCCGAGAAGGCCGACCTGATCGCCCGGGCCGCCGACGAAGTCATCGAGGGGAAGCTCGACGACCACTTCCCGCTTCGTATCTGGCAGACCGGAAGCGGCACCCAGAGCAACATGAACGCCAACGAGGTGATCTCCAACCGCGCCATCGAGATGGCCGGTGGGGAACTCGGTTCCAAGAAGCCGATCCATCCCAATGACGACGTGAACATGTCTCAGTCGTCGAACGACACATTCCCCACGGCCATGAACATCGCTGCCGTCACGGTTCTCCGTGAGGTGCTACTTCCCGCCGTCCGGGAACTCCGGGGAGCCCTTGATGCCAAGGCTGTCGAGTTCGCCGATATCATCAAGATCGGGCGTACCCACCTGCAGGATGCCACCCCTGTCACCCTCGGACAGGAGTTCTCCGGCTACGTGGCGATGCTTGACGCAGATCTCCACCGGATTCAGGAGAGCCTCCCCGGTCTCGAGTCGCTTGCCATCGGTGGCACCGCCGTCGGCACCGGGCTCAATTCCCATCCCAAGTTTGGCGACACAGCCGCTGCCCACATCGCCGCGATCACCGGCTACCCGTTTGTTTCGGCCAGTAACAAATTCATGGCCCTCTCATCCCACGGGGAGTTTGTCTTTGCCAGCGGGGCTCTCAAGTCTCTCGCCACCTCCCTCATGAAGATCGCCAATGACCTTCGCTGGCTCGCCTCCGGGCCCCGATGCGGGCTCGGTGAGCTCTCGCTTCCCGAGAACGAACCCGGTTCCTCCATCATGCCGGGGAAGGTCAATCCCACCCAGTGCGAGGCCATCACCATGGTGGCCGTCCAAGTCATGGGGAATGACACCGCAATCGGGTTCGCGGCCTCCCAGGGTAACTTTGAACTGAATGTCTTTAAACCGGTCATCATTCATAACTTCCTCCACTCCGTGCGACTCCTCTCCGATGCCTGCCACTCCTTCACCGAGCATTGCATCGTCGGCATCGAGGCCAACCTCGAAACCATTGCCGGATATGTCCAGAATTCACTGATGCTGGTCACCGCCCTCAATCCCCACATCGGCTATGACAAGGCGGCCCAGATCGCCAAGAAGGCCCATAAGGAGAAGACCGGCTTGAAAGACGCGGCCATCGCTCTCGGGTATCTCACATCCGAGCAGTTTGACGAGTGGGTGGTGCCCTCCGCCATGACCCATCCCTAAAGGTAATGCTTGGGATTTTGGCGCGGGGCGACGTTGCTGCTCGGTTGGCGTAGGTTTACTACGCCTGCCCTCTCGCGCCTTGCCCCGCCTCCAAACTTCAAAGCATTCCTCGAAGCTTGCGAGTCTTGCGAATTTCTAAGGATTTTCGCGTCGCGGTTAGTTCGCCTGCGCTTGCTGTAGTTCTATTCTCAGATCAGGGCTGTTTTGATCCACTTTGTAACGCTTCAACTTTTTAACTTTTTTAACCCCTTTCCCGGCTCCCGGAATCCTGTCCCTATCGCATAGTCCGGGTTAAATTAGCGATTTTTCCTAGCGGTGGTGGGACTCGAACCCACACTGGAGCGATTTTAAGTCGCCTGTCTCTGCCATTGGACTACACCGCCGGAAAAGTGGAAAAGTGGAAACCTGAAAGAAGAAAAGCAATCAATCGATGAGGGATGAGGAAGTCATTCCTATATCAAGGTTCACTGAATCCTTTATTCAGGTTTCAGGTCTCAGCTTTCATCCTTCGATTGCTCAATAGCCTACATGTCCGAGGCGGGTTTTGCCACGGAAGATCCAGTAGATGCTGACGGTGTAGGCGAGGACGATGGGGACGCCGATCACCGCGATCACCAGCATGATGCCGAGGGTCTTGGCGCTGGAGGCGCAGTTGTAGATCGTGAGGCTGTTGCCCGGGTCGGGCATCGACATGACGATGTGGGGGAAGTAGGAGATGCCCAGCACGGCCATGAGCAGGATCATCGTGAGGGAGGACATGAGGAAGGCGGGGAATTCCTTGCCACGGGCGTTCAGGAAGCCGATCGAGAGGGCGGCCAAGATGTCGAGCGCGAGGATGAGGAATCCGTGGGGTCGAGTCAGCATGACGGCAACGAGATTGGGGCACTCGAAGAAGGTGGCGATGTTAAAGGAGAGAAAGAGAATCAGGAAGATGCCGATGAGGCGGGGGACCCATCCCTTGATGGTCGCCTGAAGTTCCCCTTCGGTCTTCATCACGAGGAAGATGGCCCCGTGCATGGCGAAGAGGGCGACGACGGTGATTCCAAGAAGCAGGGAGTAGGGATTGAGAAGGCCGATGAAGTCCCCGACGAAGTCACCCTGGGGATCGAGAGGGATGCCGCGGGTGATGTTTCCCATGGCGATGCCGATCAGCAGCGCCGCAAGGAAGCTCCCGGTGCTGAAAGCGATGTCCCAGCCCTGACGCCAGGCGCGGCCGGGCTCCTTGCTGCGGAACTCGATGGAGACTGCCCGGAAAATCAACGCCGCAAGCAGGAGCATGAAGGCATTGTAGAATCCCGAGAAGACGGTGGCGTAGGCCCCGGGGAAGGCGGCAAAGAGGGCGCCGCCACCGGTCACGAGCCAGACTTCGTTGCCGTCCCAGACGGGCCCGATGGAGTTGAGCAGGATGCGGCGATCCTCATCCTTCTTGACGAAGAGGTGCAGGATGCCGACGCCGAAGTCGAATCCATCGAGGATGGCGTAGCCGGTGAAGAGGATGCCTACGAGAAGGAACCAGATGATGTTGAGGTCGGGGAGATGCATGGCGGCGATTATTCGGAGGCGCGTCCCTTTTTGGTGAAAAGCTCACCCTCGGAAAGTCCGACGGCCTTGGTGTGGTGACCATCGTCATCTTCCGGTCCGTGCTGGATCTTCCGGTTAAGCAGGTAAATGAAGGTGATGAAGAGGAGGGTGTAGATCAGGGTGAAAAGAATGATGGAGAAGACCACCTGGTTAGCCTGCACGGCCCGGGAGAGACCGTCGGAGGTCTTGAGCATGTTGTAGACGATCCAGGGCTGACGACCCATCTCGGCTGTGAACCAACCCGCCTGCATGCAGATCTGCGGGGCAATCACGGCAAAGACATAGATCCAGAGGAGGCTCCTGATTGCCGGAACATCGGTGCGGAAGATCCATCCGCGCCAGAGGAGGGCGAGTGCCAGGAAGGAGAGACCGAAGACCGCCGATCCGAG
Organism: Verrucomicrobiia bacterium; assembly: GCA_040380225.1. Classification (GTDB taxonomy): domain Bacteria; phylum Verrucomicrobiota; class Verrucomicrobiia; order Chthoniobacterales; family UBA6821; genus UBA6821. The sequence continues at coordinate 17,988 of JBEIJN010000018.1, forward strand.
GCCGATCATGAGATGATAGGTCTGGAAGACAGCGCCCACGACGGGCCAGTAATTTGGTCTGATCTCGGCAAGCTTTTCCTTGGAAAGGCCCGGATGGCGCGCTGCCAGGAACTCATCGCTCGGCATTGAGAGGAGTCCCTGCACGGGTTTTTTGAAATCATGGAAGCATAGGAAGCTCAGAAGGGCCGGGATCTGCGGGCCGTGGACGGTCTGATTCTTGGTGTCGACCCAGCCAAAGAGGGTCATCGGGGTGTAGTCTTGGGTGGTGTAGACTCCCTCCATGGAGGCCAATTTGATCGGTTGGTTGCGAACCACGCCGCGCGCCGTGGAGTCAGCACTGATCGACTGGAGGATGGTGGTGAAAGCGGCGAAGCAGACGGCTACCGTCATCGAGGCCTTGGCAAACCTGAGATGTTTACCCTTGAGGAGGTACCAGGCGCTGATGCTCATCACGAGAAAAGAACCCACGAGCCAAGCACCGAAGACCACGTGACAGATCCGCTCCAAGGAGGAGGGATTGGCGATCATCACCCAGAAATTGTCTACTACCGCCCGGACATGCCCCAGATCGGAGGCCTGGACGATGTAGCCCTCGGGCAGGCGTGTGTGGACGGCGCCCGTGATCCTCTCGAGGTGGAACCCCGCGGGAGTCTGCATCCAGGAGTTGGCGATCAGAATCCAGATGGCGCTGAAATGAGAACCGAGGCAGACCATGCAGGTGGCAAAGAAGTGCGTCTTGGGGCCTACCTTGTCCCAGCCAAAGAGGAGCAGGGCCAGGAAGCCGGACTCCAGGAAGAAGGCGAAGATTCCTTCGGCGGCCAGGGCGCTTCCGAAGATGTCACCGACAAAGCGCGAGTAGGCGGCCCAGTTCGTCCCGAACTCGAATTCCATGACGATGCCTGTCGCCACGCCGATGGCAAAGATCAGACCGAAAATCCTCGTCCAGAAGTGGGCTAGCTGATGGAAGAGGGGATTCTTGGTCTTGAGGTACAGGCCCTCCATGATCACTAGGAGCACCCCCAAGCCGATGGTCATCGGCGGATAAAGGAAATGGAATGAAACTGTAAGCGCGAACTGGATGCGGGAGAGGATTTCGACGGACATCAGGACTAACTCAACCTAGTTCACACGCTTCCATCAATTGGAAAATCACCATGCAAGGCGTTACAATTACAATGATTCTTAGAGACTGTCTGAAAACTCGGGAGAGCTGGGTTGGCGGGGATTTTTCCGTTGGCCAAGGAGGGAGGAGGGCGGCAATACCCGTGCGGTCTTGTCCCGTCCGATCCGACAATGGCCAAAGTGAAAAGTCACCCAACCCTTCGGGCGCGAGCAAGGGAAGCTCTCTGGCTGCGTTCCCTGTTCGGTCAAAGCCCACTGCGGGGATTCTCCCTCGCAGGTGCCTGACCATCCAGCCCCCCCTTGCTCTCGCGCGTCATTCCCCAGTTTTCAGACAGTCTCTATACAAAAATTTCCGCAACCGTATCCGCTAGAATCCTGCCGCGGGGGGTCAGGAGCCATCGATCCGCGCTTCGGTGGACAAGTCCCTCCTTCTCGATGCCACGAAGCTCACTTTCCCAGGGGGAGGCCTCGGCGAGAGGGAGGCCCTCCAAGGTTCTCATCCCGAAGGCGGCACGTTCGGAAGCTTTGAGCCCGGGGGTGACCACCTCCTCAAAATCGACGGCGGTTTTTCCATTCAGCGTCGTGTAGCTGTAGATCCCTGTCTCGCGGATGTTGCGCCAGCGACGGGTGCCGACCGTGGAGAACGCGCTGGGGCCAAGTCCCAGATAATCCTTTCCAGACCAGTATGCGGAATTGTGCTGCGACTGGCGACCAGGGAGGGAGTAGTTGGAGACCTCGTACTGGAGGTAGCCCGCGTTACCAAGCATCTCCGCGGTGAGTTCAAACTGATCGGCTTCCAGTCCTTCGTCGGGAGCCATCTCGCCGCGGCCGAGCTTCCTGAAGAACTCGGTGTCCTCCTCGTAGGTGAGGCCGTACGCGGAGAGATGTTCCGGCGCCAGTCGAAGTGATCGTTCCAAGGAGGCGCGCCACGACTCGAGCGTTTGGCCGGGGACGCCGAAGATGAGATCGATGGAGACGTTGTCGAAGCCGGCCTCGCGCAGGATCCCGAAAGACTCCTCGGCCCTGTCCGCATCATGGGTGCGACCGAGTGACTTGAGAACCTGGTCGTCCCAAGACTGGACCCCAATGCTGATGCGGTTGATACCCGCATCCCGTAGCAGCGCCGCCTTGTCTGCGGCCACGGTGGCGGGATTCATCTCGATCGTCCATTCCTCCAATGCCGAGAGATCCAGATGAGAGCGGAGGCCGCCCAGGAGTTTCTCGAACTGAGGGATGGAGAGGGCACTTGGAGTTCCTCCGCCAAAGAAGATCGTCCGTGGTCGCAAACTTTTCGCCCACTCCCCGGTCTCCTTCAGAAGTGCATCAAGGAAAGTCTCCACGCGCTCACGTCCGGCCGATTCCTTGTAAAAGGCGCAGTAGGGACAAATGTTCGGGCAGAACGGGATGTGGATGTAGAGGTGCTCGATCAAGCAGACTAGCAAATGCAGGAATACCTCCCGCTGAAAGCCAAAACGGGGGGTAAGGGGGAAAGGAAAAAGGCATAATGAAAAATGAAAATCAAGGTTCCCCACTCTTTGCAGTGGATTGATTGAATGATGCTTTATCACGCAACGGGCGCAAGAACGCCAAGTAAGTGCCTAAGAAAAGCGCTTGCTTGAATTTGGGAATGCAAGTTCTTGAAAAACGACCCTGTCGGTAAAAACACAGGATCGAGCAACGCCTCTTTGCAGGCAGTGCGTCCTTTGCGTGAAACTTCCCTTTAACCAATTGAAGCTGTTAATCACCCGATCGCTGATTCCCGTGGAATCCGGACGATCAGGGTGCTAATTTAGCAATATCTCTTCATGAAGCTTCATCTGCCACTCCTCGCAGTCGTGACTCTTCTGTCAGCAGACTTGCAGCCTCTCCATGGAGCCTCTCCCTCCCAGCAAAAACCGAAGGAGGCGATGCGTCCTGCTTCGGAGTTGATCAAGCAGCAGGAGAAGGGGAAGGTTTACCCATCGGTTCTGGAAAAGGCCTCGAGTGAGTCGCTCTCGATCGTGGTCTCGCTCTCCAAGCAGCGCGCCTTCCTTCTTGTAGGAGGCAGGATAGCCGTCGATTCCCCCATCTCCTCAGGTCGTCGCAATGGCTGGACCCCCAAGGGAACATTCTCGGTGCTGGAAAAAGACCCCGACCACCATTCCAATCTCTACGGCGATTTTGTGGATGGGGGAGGTCGGATTGTCCGATCGGGTGTGAGTAGCAAGATCGACTCCGCGCCTAGTGGAACGCGTTTCCGGGGTGCCCCGATGAAGTTCTTTATGCGCCTTACCCAGAAGGGGGTGGGGATGCATGCGGGGATCCTGCCTGGTTATCCAGCCTCACACGGCTGTATCCGCCTGCCTCGTGACATGGCGGAAATCATCTACAGTAAGGTCTCCCTGAATACCCCGGTGACTGTGGAAGAGTGAGATTCGCTGGGATCCAGGAGTCAGGGGGCAGAGGTCGGAGGTCGGAGGTCGGAAGGCAGAGCTCGGAAGGCAGAGCTCGGAGGGCAGAGCTCGGAGGGCAGAGCTCGGAGGGCAGAGCTCGGAGGGCAGAGCTCGGAGGGCAGAGCTCGGAGGGCAGAGCTCGGAGGGCAGAGCTCGGAGGGCAGAGCTCGGAGGGCAGAACCAAGCCGCTGGGTAGCGGCGCGGAAGACTACGACACAGTAGTAGCCCCAGCTGGGCGCAACAGCTTCCGGGAGGAAGTGGCGTCAAATCAGACGACAGATCAACTGGATCCAAGCCTGCCCGGAACTTCTACTCTCCGTAGGCAAAGAGGAACTCCATGTGCTGCTCGAACTCAGCTTCCGTGGAGACGTAGGTACCGAACCTTCCGATGCCGCTATGGTTGAATATCATGAGGGCGGCCAAAGCGGCAAAAGCAGTTACTGGCACCGGGATGAGCCAGCGAAGCATCGAGGTGAGGGGATGCTTCCGGGGCACAGCGAGTGCGGCAGTCCTCGCGGCAAACCATGGCGAAGCTGTCACGGGGTGTCCGGATGCATCCTTGGAAAGAAGATCCCAGACGGGGTCATTCTCCGTGGTGTCGTGCTCGGTTTGGTCGTTACTCTTCATGGATTGCCTGATGTGATAACACCGGATCTCCCTCAAGGTTGCAAAAATAATCAAGAAATCAGGAAAAGAAACAGAGGGAGGTAGGATTTGTACCACCGGAGACCGCCGAGTGCCGGGTGGCAAGGCGTAGTTTGAGCGGTAGCAAGCGAGGCAAATAGCCGAGGATGATCCAAGGGTCTTAAAAAGGAGGGATCGAATGGAGATTAGGGAATGTCATGGGTCCTGTGCCTATTGCACCGGGGAAGAAATGTCGGACGGATTATTTGCCGCCCTCGCTTCCGCGATCGGCCCCCTTCGGACCAATCTTTGATTGGGCTTCATCGCGGTTCCCATCGTTCGATGTTCTTCAACCCAGATTGAGAGAGTGAGTCGTATGATTTTCCAGCTACGTCCAGACCGAGCCCATGACTCCTCCGCCCCGATTTCCTTGGCGGTTCGTGAATTTTCACTTTCCTCTCTTCCTGATTTCCTGAGTTCCTGATTATTCACCACTCCACTCGTATCCCTCTTGGGTCAAAGGGCTTTAGGGTTACTGCACAGGATTCCTCTACGAGTCGCCCACTCAAAATAGAGTAAGCAAAAAAAGAGGGGGGCTGGAAAGCCCCCCTCTTTTTGAGTTTGTAAAGACTACATGTCCTTCGGCTCAAGGAAGCCCTCGAGCTGACGGAGGCGGGTGGGGTGGCGCATCTTGCGGAGGGCCTTGGCCTCGATCTGACGGATGCGCTCGCGGGTGACCTTGAACTGCTTGCCGACCTCCTCGAGGGTGCGGGAGTAGCCATCGACAAGACCGAAACGCTGTTCGAGCACCTGGCGTTCGCGCTCGGTCAATGACTCGAGCACGTCCTTGATCTTGTCCTTGAGAAGCACGATCGCGGCCATGTCGGCGGGGTTCTCGGCGGACTTGTCCTCGATGAAGTCACCGAAGCTGGTGTCGTCGCTGTCTCCCACGGGTGCCTGCAGGGAGATCGGCTGCTGGGCCATTTTCAGAACGGCCTGCACGCGGCCGACGGGGAGCTGGATCTCATCGGCGATCTCCTCGGCGGAAGGCTCGCGGCCGTATTCCTGCACAAGCTGCTTCTGCACACGGATGAGCTTGTTGATCGTCTCGATCATGTGCACCGGGATACGGATGGTGCGGGCCTGGTCGGCGATGGAGCGGGTGATGGCCTGACGGATCCACCAGGTGGCGTAGGTGGAGAACTTGTAGCCTCGGCGGTACTCGAACTTCTCGACCGCCTTCATGAGGCCCATGTTGCCTTCCTGAATCAGGTCGAGGAAGGAGAGGCCTCGGTTGGTGTACTTCTTGGCAATGGAGATGACGAGACGCAGGTTGGCCTCGACCATCTCGGTCTTGGCGCGGAGAGCCTCACGGAAGTGTTTCTTGAGGTCGCGGTGCTTGTCGTGGAACTGGTCGATGGACATCCAGTTCCTGCGGTGGGCCTCATCGATCTGGGCGGCGAGGTTCTTGACGTGGCGGACATGCTGGGCGTCGCCGCCCTTCTTCGCGGCGTGTTTCTGATGCTCGCTGCGGAGGGAGTGGAGCGTCTTGAGGTGGTCGTCGGCGTTGGTGACGAAATCCTCCACGATCTTCGACTTGAAGTAGAACTTGGGATAGACCTTCACCACTTCGTCGATCTGCTTCTCGAAATGGGCCTGATCCTTGGGCGCGGGGGCCTTCTTAGCCGGGGCGATCTTCTTGACGTAATGGTCGGAGACAGTGTCGGCCAGGCGCTGGAGCTGCTGGCTGAGGCGGGGGAGAAGCTTCAGGTACCGCTCGCGGCTCTCGATCTTCTTGTCCTGGATGACACGGTCAAAGCGTTCGCGGGAGTCGAGCAGGCGCTGGGCCATGTCGACATGGGCGTGGGCGATAAAGCCGAAGCGATAGAGGACATCCTGCATGCGGGACTCGGCTTCCTCAATTCGCTTGGAGATCTCGACCTCCTGCTCGCGGGTGAGGAGGGGAACCTGTCCCATCTGCTTGAGGTACATGCGGACGGGGTCGTCGAGGATGTCGAGGCGGCCGTCGGCCTTCTCTTCTTTGTCCTCTTTTTCCTCCTTCTCCTTGTCCTTGTCGTCATCCTCCTCCTTCTTGACTTCCTTGACGCGGTCCACCTCGGAGGCGTCGATAATGTCGACCTCGACGGCACGGAGCTGGGTGAGGATGGAGTCGATGGTTTCGGGATCGTTCATCCCCTCGGGAAGATGCTCATCGAGATCCTCAAAGGTGATGTAGCCCTGCTCCTTGGCGAGCTTCAGCAGTTCGCGGACCTTTTCCTTGAGGAGTTTCTGGGCTTCGGCGGCATTGGCCGGGGCCTGGCCTGAAATGGAGAGGGAAAGGCCTGTTTTTTCCTTGGATCCGGAGTTCTTCTCTGTCTCAGGCTGCTTGGCAGGGGCAGGCTTTTTGGCAGGGGCAGCGGCTTTGACAGGTGCCTTGGTTGGAACTTTTACAGGGGCCTTGGCCGGGGCTTTGGCGGGAGCCTTGGCTGGGGCTTTCGCAACCGGTTTTGCAGGGGCTTTAGCTGGAGCCTTAGCTGGGGCTTTTGGAGCCGGTTTTGCAGGGGCCTTCTTGGCAGGGACGGCTTTCTTTGCCGGAGCGGGCTTTTTGGCCGGTTTGGCCGCCGGTTTGACACCCTTAAGAGGTGGCTTTTTAGCGGGAGCCTTTTTGGCTGCCGGGGCTGCCTTGACGGGTTTTCCGGAGGGTTTCCGGGACGGGGAAGGTTTGGATGTTTTTTTCAACGGATCGCGGGTAAAGCCGAAGTCGCGGGCGCGGAAAGATCGTTGATCCTGGTCTGCAGGTCAAGGATCTCTTTCTGGACGGCCAGCATTTTCTCGGTGGTGATGTCAGGCTCCCTGAGGCGGATGGCCGCGGATTGCTGCTTTTTCTTGAGATCAAGCAGGCGTAGGTTGCGAAAGGCGTCCTGAACGGCTGACAGAGGAGAAGCGGGCATCTTTTCGAGTTCCCAAGCGCTCGCCAGTGCCTGCAGAGGTGGGGGGATCAGTGCCAGGATCACCGAAGGGGTCGGTGCTTCCCGGAGCCCCTTGAGAGGGGGAAGGAGTTCCTTCAGGAGGTGGAGTTCCGGATCGAGTTCCCAAGGGGTAAGATCTGTCATCGTCTCGAGCCATTCCCTGACCTCGGCCGATGTGAGGGCCAGGCAACAGATAAGTTCCGTGGAGGCGGAAACCTTCGAGGGAGGGAGGCGCGTGCCGACGGATTCGGCTTCCTGTTCCGGTAGCGTCACGGGGTTCTTGGAGGCCGCCTCGGAGAGCGCCTCGATGGAAAGACCTAGACGCGCCGCGACATGGGCGGTCGTGGTCTCCCTGAGGGCGGCTTCCGGAAGAAGGGTTAGAAAGCCGCCGAGGCGTCTTGCGACGACGGCCTTTTCCCTCGGTCCGAACGCCCCCCCCTTTGACTCGGCCTCCGCGACGGCGCGTGCGATCGTGTGGTCGAAGAAGTCGCGAGATCCGGCCAACCTCTCGCGGAAGGCCTCCACGCCTTTCCCTCGGATGAGGGAATCGGGATCCTCTCCCGCCGGAAGGCTGACGACGCGGACCTCGATTCCTGCTGCGAGGAGGGAGGGGAGGGATTTCTCGACGGCATTCTGCCCCGCAGTATCGGAGTCAAAGCAAAGGGAGACCTTCTCGACGAACCGTCGCAGCAGTCGCGCCTGATCCGCGGTAAAGGCGGTTCCCTGGGGAGCCACCACATTGGTGACTCCATGCTCATAGGCGGAAATAAGGTCAATCTGCCCCTCTAGCACCACGGCCTCACCTGCGTCGATGAGGGCCCTCTTGCTCTTGTCGACCCCGAAGAGGACCCGTCCTTTCGAGAAGATGGGAGTCTCGGGTGAGTTGACGTATTTGGCCTCCTTCTGCGAATCGGTCAGAATCCGTCCGCTGAATGCCACGACATCGCCGTAATCGTTGCGGATCGGGAACATCAACCGGTCACGGAACCTGTCATACCCACCCTGGGAATCACCCTCCTTGGCGGTGAGGAGTCCTCCCGCAAGGAGTTCCTCCCGGGTGAATCCCTTGGCCATGGCCCAATTGCGCAGCGTTTCCCAACCTCCCGGGGCATAGCCGATCTGCCAACTCACGGCCACTTCCTTGGTCAGTCCGCGATGCTTGAGGTAGGAGCGTGCATGCTCTGCGTCCCGGGAACGCAGGAGGTTCAGATGGAACCATGCCGAGGCCTCGCGGTGGAGTTCCAGTAGCCGGCTCCGCTGGTCACGGCGATCCTTCTCCTTCGGGTCGTTGTCCTCGATCAGCAGGATGCCCGCGCGTTGGGCCAGCTTGCGGACTGCGGAGGGAAAATCGAGGTGCTCGTAATCCATCACGAACCGGAAGACACCCCCGCCCGCACCGCACCCGAAGCAGTGGAATGATTGGCGGGAGGGATTCACATGGAAAGAGGGACTCTTCTCCTTGTGAAACGGGCAGATGGCACGATAGCTCGTGCCGGCGCGCTTGAGTGGGAAGTAACCGCCGATGATCTCCACGATGTCGCTGCTATCGGCGACCTTGCGGATACTCTCCTCGGCTATTCGGGACATGGGATCAAAGAGTGAAGGCTGGCGGCTGAAGGCTGAAGAAAAATCCTCCGTTTTGTTGAAATGGCCAATGATCGAGGCGTTGATGGTTTAGGAAATGGAAGAGGAAACAACCTTTCTGTCCTCGCAAGCCTCGGGCTGGATGACCGTTTTGGTTTTGTGTAGGAAAACGGCGGTGGTATCCTTCCCGGCCATGAGAAATGACAACTCCTCGCTGCGAGGGGAACTCCTGAGGATCCTTCCTGACCTGGACGTGAGGTCGGAAGCCGAGGAACTGCTTGCCTATTCCTACGACGGCACGGCCGCGCTCCAGCAGGTACCCGGCGTGGTGGTCTTTGCCCGATCGACCGAACAGGTCTCCGAAGTGCTCCGATACGCGTCAGGGCAAGGCATCCCCGTTGTCACGCGGGGATCGGGCACCGGTCTGAGCGGAGGAAGCCTCCCGAGCCCTGGGTGCATCCTTCTCTGTCTCTCTCAGATGAACAGGATCCTCGAGCTGGATCCGGCTAACCTGACCCTGCTTGCCGAGGCGGGCGCCATCACCGCAGTGATCGCCGAGGCGGCTTCCGGGGCCGGTCTCTTCTACCCGCCGGATCCCGGCTCCATGAAGATCTCCACGATCGGCGGAAACGTGGCGGAGAACTCCGGCGGTCTCCGCGGTCTCAAGTACGGGGTGACCCGCAACTACGTGATGGGTCTGGAGGTGGTTCTACCTGACGGCGAGGTGATCTGGACGGGGAACAAGTGCGTGAAGGATGTGGCGGGTTACAGTCTGCGCGATCTCTTCATCGGTTCAGAGGGGACCCTCGGTGTCATCACCAAGGTCCTGCTGAAACTGATCCCGCCTCCGGCCGCCCGGAAGACGATGCTTGCTGTCTATGACGACATGGAGAACGCCGCGCGCACGGTCTCGGCGATCATTTCCGCCAAGATCATTCCGTGCACCCTGGAGTTCCTCGATCGCGTCACCATCAACTGCGTCGAGGATTACGCCTCCATCGGCCTTCCCCGCGAGGCCGAGGCACTTCTGCTCATCGAGAGTGACGGACATCCCGTCGCCGTCGAGGAGGAGGCCGCCGCCATGAAAGAGATCGCCCTTGCTCACGGGGCTTCCTCGGTGGAGACCGCCTCGACGCAGGAACAGGCGGCCGGACTTGCCGCCGCACGCCGCACCGCCTTCTCCGCGCTCGCCCGCGTGGGACCCACCACCATCCTCGAGGATGCCACGGTTCCTCGCGACCGCCTTCCCGAGATGGTCCGTCACATTCAGGAGGTGGCGGAGCGTCACCAGCTCCGGATCGGTACCTTCGGCCACATGGGGGATGGGAACCTGCACCCCACCTTCCTCACCAACGAAAAGGATGACGAGCAGATGCACCGTGTGGAGGAGGCGATGAAGGAGATCTTCGCCAAGGCAGTGGAACTCGGCGGCACCATCACCGGAGAGCATGGCGTCGGGCTTGCCAAGAAGGCCTTCCTCCCGGGAGCTGTCGGGGAACTCAATGTCGAGGTCATGCGCCGCATGAAGCGATCCTTCGATCCCCGGGGCATCCTCAATCCCGGAAAAATCTTCGATCCATCACCCGTCGCGTGAGTACACAAACCCAGGTTCCTGCTCCCGGAGGGGAGACGCTGAAAAACCTCGATTACTCAGTTCTTCAGCAGTGCATGCACTGCGGGATGTGCCTGCCCACCTGCCCGACCTACGACGCCACCAAGGTCGAAAAACACAGTCCCCGCGGTCGCATCGCCCTCATGAGGGCCATTGCCGACGACAAGCTGGAGCTTTCGCGGGCATTCGGCGAAGAGATGTCCTACTGCCTTGGTTGCCTGGCCTGCGAGACCGCCTGCCCGGCCGGTGTCGACTACGCCCACCTCTTCGAGGTGGCGCGCGCCGATGTCGAGCGTTCCGGCGTCATGGTCTCGCCGACCCGTATGGTCGTCCGTTCGCTGATCCTGAGGGGGCTCTTCACCCGACCGCGCCTCCTGCGTCTGGTGGGGCGGCTTCTCTGGATCTTCCAGGCAAGCGGGGCCCAGTCCCTCGTGCGCGCCTTGGGATTGACCCGACTGCTGCCGGGCAGGCTCCGCACGCTCGAGCCGCAGACCCCCCGCGTTCTCTCGCGCTTCTCCCATCAGGTGATCCGTCCGGTCGAGGCCCCGAAGGGAGACAAGCGCTACCGCGTGGGCCTTCTTACCGGCTGCGTGCAGGATCTGGTCTTTGCCGACATCAACCGGGACACCGCCGATGTCCTGCTGGCCAATGGCTGCGAAGTCGTGACACCCGCCGTGCAGTCATGCTGCGGGTCTCTCCATGCACACAACGGAGAGTCCGTGACCGCCTGTGTGTTGGCGCGTCGGATGATCGATCAGTTCGATCCTTTCCACTTCGACGCCATCATCACCAACGCCGCCGGATGCGGATCCCATCTCAAGACCTACGGCCGGCTCCTTGCCGGGGATCCCGCCTACGCCGAGCGTGCCGTGGAATGGGACCGGAAGCTCAAGGATATCAACGAGTGGCTGGTGGAGATCGGATTCCGGATTCCGGAGGCAAAGACCGGGAACAACGAAGCCCCCCGGGAGGTCACCTATCACGAGGCCTGCCACCTCTGCCACGGCCAGAAGATCACCAGGCAACCGCGCGAGGTTCTCAGGTCCATCCCGGGGGTGAAACTTGTCGAACTCACCGAGTCCAACTGGTGCTGCGGCAGCGCCGGGGTCTACAACATCACCCAGCCCGAAACGGCCGCCACGCTTCAGCAGAGGAAAATCGGCCACATCGAAACCACCGGAGCGGGTGTCGTGGCCACCTGCAATCCCGGCTGCCATCTGCAGTTGGCCAACGGGCTGAAGCAATCCGGTTCTGACATCCGGGTTACCCAACCGGTCACACTTCTCGCGCAAGCCTACAGGAACGAGGCGTTCCCCCAATAACGGATTCATAGGGAAGCACTCCTTGCCGGCAGGCGGGTGGGTGGATACCTTCTCTCCAATGTCACGATATCTTGCATGGCTGCTAATGCTGTGCGCCTCCCTGGATTTCACCCGCGCATCGACGATCCCTTCCTGGGAGGAACTCAGCACGAAGCAACAGTCACAGCTTTCCTCCGGGAAGGCCCTTGTGATCGAGGAGGAGGTTCCGGGTGAGCCGTGGCCCATCCTGACCATCTACCAGATCGCCGACTGCTCTCCGGAGGAAATCGCGGGTGTTTTTTGGGACAGTGAACTCGACACCAAGTATCTCTCGGGCTGCCTCTCCGCCCGTATCGTTGAGCGCCCGACTCCTTCCGTACAAGTGGCTGAATTCACCTTGAAGATGCCTTTTTTTCTCCCTGACGAGGTGTACACCTCACGGATCGAGCTGATCCCACAACCTCCGGGGCGATACAAAATCACTTGGAGGATTCTGGAGTCCAGATACGCCAAGTCATGCAACGGAAGTGTCCTTCTGGAGTCGCTCTCCGGCAAAACCCTCATCAGATACCGCAACTTCATGGCACCACACAGCAGAGTGGCAGTCCTGATGCGATCACCGGCCAAGGATCGCGTGGTGGAAAGCGTTCGATCCCTCGTGAAGCAGGCCGAGAAGGAGACCAGGGAATACCCTCAACTTATCAGGCAGCAGCAGAAAGATCTCATGCAGGCCTTGGGCAAATAGGGTGGGGAGGGACGCCGGCATGGTCAGTATGACCTATCTGATGCCCCAACTTGTCCGCCCACACCTCCTCCTTCTTGTTTTCCTGCCTTCATATCATCTTCGTTGCTTGCCCTAGGGAATGGGTGAACCGGATTACGAGAAGATCAGTTTGATTGCCGAGGCCGTCGCCATCAGCACGACCAGCCACTCGAAAGGTTTCTGGGAAACCTTCCCCAGCAAGCTCTTTCCCGCGAGGAAGCCGAGGGCGATTGCCGGGAGAAGCATGAGATCAAGCAAAAGGGAGGAGCGCGAGATGAGTCCTAGATTCAGACTGAGGGGTACCTTGGTGAGGTTGATGATGAAGAAGAACCAGGCGCTTGTGCCGACAAAAGCCATCTTGTCGAAGCGCTTCGTCAACAGGTGAAACGTCATCGCCGGCCCGCCTGCATTCGCCATCATCGTGGAGACCCCTGCGGCAAAGCCCGAAAAGATGGAGAGCAAAGGATGATGCATCACGGACTCCAGAACCCTGCGGTCAAGTCGTTGCCAGACCACCAGGGCCATCATGACGAGGATCATCCAGCCGAGAACAGGACCGAAGAGGGAGTCCGGAATCCTCCTCATCAGAAGCCATCCTGCGGCTAGCCCGGGAAGGGTCGATGGTAGAAGTCCGCGCAACTCCCTCCAGTCAACATGACGGCGGAATCCCCCGATCGCCATCAGGTCGGCGGCAATGAGCAGGGGGAGAGCGGCGCCGGTTGATTCTTTTGGAGGCAGCACCATGGCCATCAGCAGGATCATGATCATGCCTAACCCGCCGAATCCTCCTTTGGAAAGTCCGCAGAAAAAGGCCCCCGTGGCCAGTATGACCCAGTCGGAGGAGGAGAAATGAGTTGGTATCACCGCTCGACCGGTGATCCCAAGGACTCCTCGAGGGCTTTCATCTGTTTCTCCAGCGGATCAGACGGACGCTCCATCTCTCTGGCAACTTGGGAGACCAGCGCTTTGACGCTGGCCACGACCTGATGCCCGGCATTGTTCTTCATGATCCCGGCGATCCTGCTTCCGGGTTCCACCTGATTGCTGTAGCGGAGCAGTGTTCCCTTCTCGTGTTTCTGCAGGGAAAGATTGCCGGAACACGACTTGGTGTAACGGGAGCGAAGGACAATCCATGAGATCTCGTAATCTTCGGGCGTGCGGCGATGGAGAGTATTCCGAGAGACATAGACCTCGTCGGGGAGGAAAAACGGCATCTTGAGCGTGTACTCGCCGTCGATGACATTGGGAGAGGGTTTCGCGAGGATCGTCACGGAAAGGCAATTCGGAACATACTTGGGATCAAGACGTAGATCCCAGAAGACCGCGGCCACCTGCGCCGGAGTCGCCTTCACGAGTTGATAAACAATGAAGCGGGGCCAAGGGTTCCCCGGAAGATCCTCCTCGAGGATGAGGGTTTCCCCAGAGTTGAGGATCTCCCTCTGTCTGGAACTGAGGCCGGACCAGTAGTTGGTTTCGGCGACAGCCTTGGTGGTTGTCAGAAACAACGCGACTAGCAGGATGGCGAGCGGAAAATGTCGTAGAAGGAAACGGTGCACGTCACCTTGGTATCCTCCCGAAATTCCCCGGTCAATCTTGGGTGAAGTAACCGGGGCGAAGTCTTTGGTGGAGGTATGGGGAGTCGAACCCCAGACCTTCTCATTGCGAACGAGACGCTCTACCAACTGAGCTATACCCCCCAAAGCTGTTCGGAATTTAATTCCTGAGACCTGGACCTTCAAGGAAATCCCTTCGACGCACTCCATTAACCCCTGTGCCTCGTGATAAACCACCCCGGCGTCATGAGATTGCCCTTTCCTGTCTGTATCCCTTCGTAATACCAAATGAAAATAGCGAGGATCACTTAACCGTGGAGACGGGGAGGCTATCATCAGTCCGAAGGAATCATTCCAGCAGAGGTTCAATCGCAATGACTTTTACTGGCAAACCATAACCCGAATTTGTTTCATCACATGACTAGCAGTAACCGCCAAAGGATCCTCCTTGTGAGTTTTAAATTGGAAGGTAACCATAAGGCATGATCCGACTTTCCGAAAGAGTAGAGAGGCTTTGGTCACTCCGATATCCCATTGTTGTCTTGTGTTCTTTAGCCGTGTTTAGCGTCTTGGCGGTTCAATTTTACGCTCAAAACATCGTCGCAAAAAAACACAACAACCCCTTTGGTGACGGAACATTCTTTCAAAGCAACGAAACAGGGTCCATCAATCACTTAGCTCCTAAGGTAAGCAATGATCGATGGTTGAGTGATCCTTTTAGAGAGCCAAGTTGGGAGTGGCATTGGAAAAAGATCTTAAGTGATTTAAAAGGTGTAGGTCGTTAAGGAGCATATGGTGACAAGACTTTCGTCTAAAAATCTCTCTCACCGGAATGATCGATTAACCCTTCATCGGTGAACCACCCCCATCTCTTTGATCTTGCCAAGAAGCGTTCTGGAAACGATGACCCTCGTCATGGAATTCACAAACGTCACCGTTCACGCCAAGGCCAACGTCTACTTCGAGGGCCGGGTCATCTCCCACACCGTCATCACCGGGGAGGGGGAACACAAGACCGTGGGGGTCATCCTGCCTGGAAGTTATCACTTCGGTACCGGCAAGGCCGAGCGCATGGAGATTGTCGAGGGTCGTTGCGCCGTGGTGCTCGACGGTTCGGACAAGAGCAACGGATACACAGGCGGGGAAGCCTTTGAAGTCCCGGCCAACTCCGGCTTCAGCATCACGGTGGAAGGAGATCCCTTCCACTACATCTGCTCCTTCCTCGGCTAAGCCGAGGAAATGGAACAAGGGAATTAATCAGGAAATCAGGACCCGAACGGCTGGGGGATAGAATCCAGTCAGTTGATGATAGGAAAAGTTTATCTGAAGTGATCCGATGTTCTATCCCTCAATCGTGAATCCGAGCCGCCTCCTTCATCCCTGTTTTCCTGTTTTCTGATGAAAAAAGATCAAGGGGTGTCCCGCTACGACCGGGCTTATTTCGACCGGTGGTATCGTGATCCGGAGACCCGAGTGAAATCGGGTGCCTCGATCCGCAGGAAGGCGGCACTCGCGATCTCGGTCGCCGAGTATTATCTGGAACGTCCGGTTCGCACCGTCCTGGACGCCGGGTGCGGTGAGGGAAACTGGCTTCCTGCCCTGAAGTCTCTCCGTCCCGGAATCCGCTACACCGGCGTCGATGCCAGCAGCTACGCGGTCGAACGCTTCGGGAAGAAGAGGAACATCCGCCTTGGCACCTTCGCCACATTGGAGGAAATCGGCCTGTCATCCAGCTACGACCTGATTATCTGCAGCGACACCCTCTTCTACCTGCCTCTGGAGGAGTTGAAACTCGGCCTTCAATCCCTTGCCCATCGCGCCGCCGGCATCGCCTTTCTGGAACTCTACACGGATGAGGATTCGCTGATCGGCGATTTTCCCAAGGAGGGACTTCAACGCGCCGCCTTCTATCGCCGTCTCCTCAAGAGTCACGGATTCCTCTCCGTAGGATCCCATTGCTTCCTGGGTCCCGACATGGCCGAGCGTGCCATGCAGATGGAGGCTGGGAGCTAGGAGTTAGCAGCTGGTAGTAGGGATTGGAGAAGATTTCCTGATAAATTCTTTGTGCTTCACTCTTCTAATGCAGATTTTGGAATCATGAAGATTGCACGAATTCGGATCGGCAACAGTGGGGAAGAGATTCACTACGCCAGACCGGTTGACCCTCAGGGAACCTCGATGGAGATCCTCTCGGGGGATCCTTTTCAGGGAGTGCATCCGACAGGGAAGACTGTTTCCGACTTCACCATGCTGGCTCCGGTGGTTCCGGTTGCCATTCTCTGCATCGGTCTGAACTACCGGAAGCATGCGGAGGAGATGGGGGCGAAGATTCCCAAGTATCCCGTCCTTTTCTTCAAAAATTCTTCGGCACTCCGGGATCCCGGCGCCCCGATCGTGATTCCTCGAAAGCTTGTCTCCACACAGGTCGACTTCGAGGGGGAACTCGCCGTCGTCATCGGAAAGACCTGCCGCAATGCCACCCGCGAGAACGCGCTCAGTCACGTCCTTGGCTACACGACTGCCAATGATGTCAGCGCCCGCGACTGGCAGAAGGATTGGGGTGGCTCCCAGTGGTGCAGAGGAAAATCCTTCGATACCTTTGCCCCGATGGGCCCGTGGCTTGTCACTTCGGATGAAATCACCGATCCGAACACATTGCGGATCACCACGAGTGTGAACGGCAAGATCCTTCAGGATTCCAATACCGCGGACATGATCTTTGATGTGCCATCCCTTATCGAATTCCTAAGCGGTGACACGACACTGGAGGCTGGGACGATCATCCTCACGGGAACCCCTGAGGGTGTCGGCATGGGTAGAACACCGCAGCGGTGGCTCCAACCCGGCGACAAGGTGGAAGTGGAGATCGAGAGAATCGGGACCCTGGAAAGCCCCGTTGAGTAAGAGGGAGCGAAGCGAAGGCAAAAGGCGGAATGAAGACGAAAAAGTCGAGCCCCTCACAGTTGCCGGTGGCTTGATTGAAAGATGATGTTTTCACGCAACGGGCGCAAAGCAACTGTGTTTTTTTAGGCTGGTTGAAGGTGGGCGTTTTTGAGGAGGGATTGGATGTGGATGAGGAGTTTGCGCATGGCGGCGACGATGGCGCATTTGTAGGGTTTGCCGCGGTCCCTGAGGCCTTGGACATAGGGAGCGATGACGGGGTTGCAGGAGGCAGCGGTGTGGGCCGACATGTAGAGGCATTTTCTGACTTTGGCCCGGCCTCCGATGATGGAACGCTTGCCCGAGAACTTGCCGCTGTCGCGGTTGAAGGGAGCGATTCCGGCCAGAGCCACCAAGCGGTTGCGGTTGAGATGCTCCATTTCGGTCAGGAAGGCTAGCAGAGTCCAAGCCGTCACCTTGCCGACGCCTTGGACCGACTGAATGATCTGGGAACGGGGTTGAAGCTCCTTGTCAGCAAGAACGAACCCTTCGATGAGCTTCTCCAAGGAGAGGATTTCTTTTTCCAGGATCCGGATCATTTTCCTGATGGAGCCATGGATGAAGGCCTCGCTGTTTTGGAGACGGTTTTTTTCACGGGCCAACTGCTCGACAAAATGCCCCCTTCGGTCAAGAAGGGCCGAGAGCTTCACGGAAGCCTCAGAAGGAGGAGTCATCGCCTTGACGGCTTTGCTCTTGGCGAAGGCCAGGATCATGCGGCCATCAATCGGATCGGTTTTAGCACGAACTCCCTCGCTGCGGGCGTAATCGCGGACCCGGGCCGGATTGACCATGGCCATCGGGATTGAGGATTTGGCAAGGAAGGCCATGAGCCCCCGCTCGTAACCCCCCGAGGCTTCAAAGACAACAAGAGGGTTCTTGCTGCATTTCAGATGCTTCAGAAGCTTGCGATGACCCGGTGGATCATTGCCCACGACTAAGGAGCAGTTCTCATTCTGGACCTGCAGGGTGGCTTTGGAGACGTCGATGGCGACGTATTCGATGGGATCAGGGGTGGTGGTGTGCATGGCTTTTCTCGGTCTTGTAGAGGTGAGCTCGCCGTGATCGAATCATGGGGCTCGGTCAACTGTTTGAGATCAAGCCAAGCTGCTGCGGGGGATCTCTGCTTTGCGTTGAACTCGGCTCAACACCGGTTCGGGACGCCAATCGATCTCTCCCGCAGCTTCCCCAGGCCTCCGGCCGGAGGCCTGGGGAGTCTTGGCTCTCCCCTCCCTTAACGAGAGGGAAGTTCTTCAGCCAGAAAGTTACGCTGCTTCAGACCTACAAGGTCGCCAAGGTAGGATCAAAGAGTAGCGCCCGATGAAACTAAGGGGGGGAGAACGGTGGTTTTTTTGAGAATTCTTGCAACTACCCTGCCAGTAAAAACACAGCAAAGCGGAACCCCTCTTTGCGATCGTTGCGTCCTTTGCGTGAAATTCATTCGGTATCTTCTCCGAAACATTTCCCCACGCCTTAGGAATCGCTGATCAGCTCTCTACCAATTCCATCCGCATAGTGGTTTCGCTTAGCCCTAGATAGTCGTTTCCCCATCTACCGCCGTCCATCTGCGGCTGGAAAAGTGGTGGGAATATGAAATTAAGTCGTTTTCACCGATGCACATCCCTCTTCAAGCTGCTGACTGCATTGTCAATGATTGCCCTGACAGGAAGTGCGGATCTCTTTGCCAAGACCTACACATGGAAGGGTGGAGCAAGAGGCGGGGCCGGGACTGATCAGACAAATTTCTTCAAGGCGGGCAACTGGAGTCCGAGCGGTTTCAATGCGGAGAATTCCGATCTGATCTTCACCAATGCCAATGCCTCCTCTTCATCAGTTCTTGATGTCAAGGACTCCACCACGTTGAAGAGCATCACCTTTGGTGAAGGAGCCCTCTCCTTCACCCTGACTAATTCGACCTCCCTGCTGACATTGAACGGAGGAACCAACATCACCGACAACAGCACGAATCTGCAGACATTGGCCGTTAGAATCGCTCTTGCCGGGGACAGCATCTGGAACACGGGAAAGGGTGCACAACTTCTTGTCAGCGGGAATATCTCGCAGGTTGGTTCCACACCAAGCGGGATCAACAAGATTGGAAGTGGCACGCTCACCCTCTCCGGAGTGAACACTTACTCCGGCGGAACGACTCTCAGCGGCGGAGTGATGATCCTGTCGGGGGCAGGTGCGACGCTTGGGTCGAGCAACTCCTCCGTGACCCTCCTTGGAGGCATTCTGGATCTGGGAGCTAACAGCCGAACCAACAATACCTTCGCGATCACTTCAGGGGTATTGACCAACGGAACAATGAACGCCTTGACCTACGCCCTAAACGGCGGCGCCGTGCAGGCTAACCTGGGGGGAGGCACGATTAATGTCGGCGGCAACGTCACCCTTGCCGGGACGGCCATAGCCACCACGGTTAACATCAACAGCGGCACTATGAGCTTGAGCGGTGCGAATCGTCTCAGCAGCAATGCAACCGTTGCGCTCTCCACTGTCGCGACTCTCAACCTAGGCGGCCACAGCCTGACTCTCGCCGGCCTCACCGGTTCGGGAAGTGTGACCAATTCCGCCGGCACCCTCACTCTGAATGCCGGAAGCGGCACCGTCACCTATGGAGGATCGATCACGGGTGGCGGCAATCTCCTCAAGAGCGGAGCATTTGCCCAGATGCTGAGCGGCACATCAGCCTTCAGCGGCACGACCATGGTCAGCGGCGGATCCCTGAGTCTCGGGACAAGCGGCAGGCTTACCCAAACCGCAAGCGTCACTGTGACAAACGGCACAACCCTTCTGCTGGGATCGTCGCAGGCGAACAGCATCAATACTAATGCCACCCTGAACCTCGGTGGTGGACAACTCTCCATGGGAGGGGCGGGAATAGGTAACCATCGTGCCGCAAGCCAGACCTTTGCCTCGCTGACCCTGACCGCCAACAGCTCCATCGACTTTGCAGCCCTCTCGGGAACTTCCTCTCTCTACTTCAGAAACATCAGCGGACTGAGCACCCACACTCTCTCCATCTTCAACTGGAATGGGACCAATCTCTATGGACAATCCTCCGCCACAGGTGGAGCCAATCAGTTCACCAGGCTCTATGCTTCAACCGACGGATCCTTCGCCTCCGCACTGGGAAATATCCGCTTTTACAGTGGTAGCAACACCTCCAGCACCTTCATGGGAGAAGGATCCTTCAGTGGTCCATCCTCGGGTGGATTTACTCAAATCGTCCCTGTCCCCGAACCAAGCGTCGTCATTGCCGCCGTCATGCTCCTTGGCTTCCTGGTCCATTGCCAGATCCGGAGGGATTTCCAGAAATCCTACTGACTCTCCGCGTTGCAGGGCGATTTGGTTGCAAGGCGAAGGGGCTATCCTTCCTCTGGTTCCAGGTGCACCGTCACATCCTCCAGCGGCAACTCCGAAGTCAGCAGCTTGTCCTTCACTTCATGGGAGATGCGGTGTCCCTCGCGGACGGTGAGGTCGCCCTTCACCCTGATATGGAGATCGGCGATGTAGGAGAGCCCGCTTTTGCGAACGCGACACTTTTCGGCGCTCAGGACGCCGGGAACGGAGCAGGTGGTCCTCATGATGGTCTCTTCAGCCTCATCGGAGACCTTGGCATCCATGACATCCCCGAGGGCTAGGCGGAGCATGGAGTAGGAGCTGTAGAAGATGACGACGCAGGCGAAGAGGGCCGCCCAGTCATCGGCGACCTCGTAGCCCTTGCCACCCACGAGGCTGATGGTGATACCGATGAAGGCGGCGATCGAGGTGACGGCGTCGGAGCGGTGGTGCCAGGCGTCCGCGAGAAGAGCATTGCTACCGATTCGGCGGGCCTTCCCCGCCATGAGTTGGAAGAGAACCTCCTTGAGCACGATCACAATGACCAGCAGGAGGAGGGTCCAGGGGGAGGGGAGATGAACCTTTGCGCCGTGGGCGGCGGCGATGAGCTGGGTAATGCTGTTGTGGGCAATGAAGGCACCCGCGACCGCCAGGACGAGAGCCCCGATGATGGAGGCAAGGGATTCGGCTTTCCCGTGGCCGTAAGGGTGGTCGGCGTCGGCGGGTTTGGCGGCATACTTGAGGGCCCCCCAGATTAGCAGGGAGCTGAAGAGATCCAGCAGGGACTCGATGCCGTCAGCGATCAGGGCATTGGAGCGGCCGATGAGACCACCGGCTATCTTCCCGGTAGAAAGGACAAGGTTCAGGAAAACGCCCGTCATGACGACTTGGCGCCCCAGTGCGGCCTTGGTTTGGATATCGCCGTTGCTCATCGGAAGAAGGGGAAATGAAAAAGGATAAATGAAGAATGAAAAAGGGGCTGAGGTGGGGGGAGGTAGGAACGTGGGATGGTTAGAACGTTAAAAGGGTTAAATAGTGAAAAAAGTAGCAGGAAATAAAAGCGGGAAATTGCAATTTATCAATTCTGGAATTAAGAACCCATTTTAACATTCTAACATTTCTAACCTTGCAACTTCCCCCCATCCCTCGTTTCCCGGATGAATTCCTTCACTGCCGACTGAAAGGGGGTGGCGAGGTCTGCCTTGGGGGTCACAAAGGAGGGACGGAACCATGGCTGGAGGCCGAGAAGGTCCGTGGTCACCAGAATCTGCCCGTCGCAGCCCGTTCCGCTCCCGATGCCAATGGTTGGAATGTCCAGTTTCTTACTAATGATTCCTGAAAGAGAGGCCTCGACTAGCTCCAGAACGATGGCACAGGCCCCTGCCTCCTGAAGTTCTACGGCAGCGCGGAGCAAGGCGTCGGCCTCTTCCTCTGACTTTCCTTTCCGATGGTAGCCCCCCTCTTCCCGGACATGCTGGGGGAGCATCCCAAGATGTCCGATCACCTGAATGGATTCCTCTGCAAGGGTGGAGATGATCTGGGGCAGGGGGCCCTCCAGCTTTACGGCATCGGCACCTGCTTCCACGAGGCGTCTTGCACTCGCAAGGGCCTGATCTGGAGTGTCATAGGTATGGGATGGAAGATCAACCGCCACTGGAGCATGGGAAACGCCCCGACGGACGGCTTTCAAGTGATGGATCATCTCTTCAAGGGTGACATCAACCGTGTCTTTTTGTCCCAAAACGACCATTCCGAGGGAATCCCCAACCAAGATCAAATCTATTCCTGACTCATCAAGAAGTCTGGCGGAGGGGTAGTCGTAGGCGGTCAACCATGCCTGCCGTTCGCCGGATCTTTTCCTTTTTACCAAAAATTCTTTAAGATTATTAACCATTGGTAATCAGTATATAAAGACTAGTTATTACGAATCCTTGATAGGTATTCCAGGCAGGTCATTTGCCATCCGGGAAGCTTCAGTTCGGGCCGGATCTCCGCCAAGGGAGCCATCACGAAGGCCCGATCGAGCATGCGGGGGTGGGGAAGATCCAACTCGGGGTGATGGAGGGACATTTCATCACAGTAAAGGATATCAAGGTCCAAGGTGCGGGAGGCATTCCGGGCATGGTTCTTGGGGCGGCCAGAGCGGATCTCTTGGCCTTGAAGTCGACGAAGCAACTCCAAGGGCTGCAAGGATGTCCCAATCTCGGCCACCGCATTGAGGAAGGGAGGCGAACCGGGCGCGCAGTCCACAGGCTCCGTCTCGTGAAGGCTTGAGAGAAGAAAATCACCCGACTCATGGATCATGCGAAGATGGCCGATTGCCTCTTGTAGAAGTGCGTTTCTATCGCCCAGATTGGAGCCGAGGGCGATACCGGCACGCATGGGGTCAGTAATTTTTAGCGCAGGCCGAGCACGTCCTGCATGTCGTAGAGACCGGGAGCGTTCTTCTTGGTGTCCCTGGCCCAAAGAGCTGCCCGAAGGGCCCCTCTGGCAAACGTCTCCCGACTGGAGGCACGATGGATCAACTCCAAGCGATCCCCTGGAGCTGCCAGCATCACGGTGTGGTCTCCGACGACATCGCCGCCGCGAACCGCATGGGCACCAACCTCGCTGCGGGTGCGTTCTCCCGGCATGCCGACGCGGCCATGACGGGTATCCTTCTCGTAATCAAGGCCATAAGCCTCATCCAGAACCTCGACAAGGCGGCGGGCCGTGCCGCTTGGTGCATCTTTTTTGAGGCGGTGATGCACCTCGATCACCTCAGCATCATAGTCAGGACCAAGGATTTCAGCCGCCTTCTTTGTGAGCCAGAAGAGGGTATTCACGCCGACGCTGTAGTTGGGGGAGAAGATCACCGGAATCGACTTGGAGGCCTCGGCAATTCGGTTCCTTATATCATTGGAATGACCCGTTGTTCCAATAACGATAATCTTTCCTAATTCCACGCATTTCTCCAACGCAGGAAGTGTTGCGTCGGCATGGGTAAAATCAATCACTGCGTCGCATGACGCGATCACGTCCAGAGCATCTCCGGAATCGATTGTGCCAACCAGTTCGAGGGCTGGGTTTTCCTTGGCGGCGGCAATCAAGGCCTGCCCCATTCTTCCTTTGGATCCGTAAATAACTACTCTAAGTGGATTCATGTGAATTAGATAACTCCCGTGTTCTTTAGGGTATTGATGAGGATATCCTTGTTGGGGGATATCATTTCACAAAGAGGGAGACGGACATCTTCCGTGCAAACACCCTTCACTGCAAGGGCTGTCTTGATGGGCACGGGGTTGGGTTCGATAAAGAGATCCCTGAAGAGGGGGTAGTACCGGTCATGAATCTCCTGAGCCTTGGCAACTTTCCCCTTTAGGAAGCTACGGACCAAGGACTCGACTTCGGTTGGTATAATATTGGAGGCCACACTGATCACCCCGAGCGCGCCGGCGGCCATAAATGGCAATGTCAGTGAATCATCGCCCGAGAGGATTTGGAAGCTATCCGGCAAGGCCGCCCGGAGCTGATTGACCCGCTCCACGCTACCGCCAGCCTCCTTGATGGCAACGATATTCGGGCAGTCGGCGGCCAAGCGCGCCACCACAGGGACAGGAATCTCAATGCCGCAACGTCCGGGGATACTGTAAAGGACGATTGGTATGGTGACGGCACCGGCCACCTGCTTGAAATGGCGATAGAGACCCTCGGCGGAGGGTTTATTGTAGTAAGGAGCTACCAGTAGGGCGGCATCGGCGCCAAGTTTCTCTGCCTCGATGGTCAATTCGACGGCTTCGGAGGTGGCGTTTGATCCGGTGCCCGCGATGACCAGTATTCTCTTGGCCGCCGCCTTCACGGCGATCTCGATCACCCTGCGATGCTCTTCGTGGCTGAGGGTGGGGGACTCACCGGTCGTACCGACAGGGACGATTCCGGAGATGCCTGCTGCAACCTGTGACTCGATCAAGGCGGTCAAAGCCGCCTCGTCTAAGGATCCATTCCGAAAGGGGGTCACCAGAGCGGTGTGGGCTCCTGCAAAAGAGATGGTGGGCATGAGATGCTAAAGGATGAAGGATGAGGGATGAGGGATGAGGGATGGGGAGGAGGAAATGAAAAATAAAGAATGAAGAATGAAAAAGGGACGAGCGGTGGGAAAGTAAAGGGGGATGGGGGATTGGTAATGGGTAATAGGGCAATCCAACAATCAACAATCAACAATTCGCTCAATCCCGTAGGGTGACGGTGCCTTCAAAGACGAAGTCAGCAGGACCTGCCAGTGTGACGGCCTTGGGATGTCCGTTTTCCAGCTGAAATCCCACTTCCAAGGCATCTCCGCCACGAACCTTGACGGAGATGGGAGAGGGGGCCTTGCTGAGCAGGTGATGAATCAGGGCAGAGGCGACCACGCCGGTGCCACACGCCAGGGTCTCATCCTCGACGCCGCGCTCATAGGTACGAACAGCAAGTGATGACGGGGCCAATACCTGCGCGAAGTTGGCATTCGTCCCGGCTGGGGCAAATCGCGCGTGATGGCGAAGGGCGCGGCCATGGGCTACCACCGGAGTGGCCTCCAGATCGGTGACAAAGACCACGGCGTGAGGAACGCCGGTGTTCAGTGAGTGCACTTCGAGATCGGCTCCGTCGACCTTCAGGGAATGGGCCAACTGGAGGCTGTGCGGTTCGCTCATCCGCAGCCTGACGCGATCATCTGGCAGAAGTTCCGCCGAAATCATGCCGGCCTGGGTGGAAAAGGAGAGGGTGCCTCCTTGTTGACCCGTCAACCGGGCGGCAAACCGGGCGAAGCAACGGGCTCCGTTACCGCACATCTCCGCCTCTCCGCCATCGGCGTTGTAATAGCGCATCCTGGGAAGCTCGGGCGTGCCCTCAACGGCAATCAGTCCGTCTCCACCGATCCCACGATGGCGGTCGCACAGGGCGGCTATCTGGTCGCGGTTCAGACTGCGGGAACCGTCGCGGTTATCAATCATGACAAAGTCATTTCCCGCACCATTCATCTTGGTGAACTCCAAATTCATCGATGAAGTCTCACCCAAGATCCGGTTCAAGGAAAGCATGAAGGATTAATATGGAACTCATGAACTCATGAAAAAAGGCGCCTCGCTGTTTGGAGTGGGTTGATTGAAAGATGCAGTTTCACGCAACGGGCGCAAGGTCGCCAAGGTAGGATCAAAGAGTAGCGCCCGATGATACTTAGGAACCATTGATTAAATCCCATGATGGCATTCATTCCTGAGTTTTTGAGTTCCATATTGAAATGCAACTCAGGCCCTTCAGCCTTAAGTGTGCGCCCCATAGCCCTCGACTCTCGACACTCGTCCCTCGACTCAGTCCTCCAGCCTTCAGCCTGCACCCCTAAGCCCTCGACGCTCGACTCTCGTCCCTCGACTCAGTCCTTCAGCCTACGCCATGAACCGCCTCCGCGATGGGGCGGACAAAGTCGGCGATCTTGGAGGGAAGCTCCGGTACGTCGCCGATCTCTCCGATCTTGCGGACGATGGCGCTGCCCACCACGACTCCGTCGGCAAGTGCCGCAACGGTGGCGGCCTGTTCGGGATTGGAGATTCCGAATCCGACTGCCACGGGGACCTTGGTCAGTGCGCGGATGGCGGCGACCCGCTCGGCGATGTCCGTCGAGAGGCTCGACTGTTCGCCGGTGACACCTTCGCGGGAGACATAATAGATGAATCCCTCCGAGGCATCCGTGATCTCCTTCAGGCGATCAGGCGGGGTCGTCGGGGCGATCAGGCGGATCGTCTTGAGCCCCTTGGAGGAGGAAAGTTCCGCATTCCGGGCGGCTTCCTGCGGCGGAAGATCGAGCAGCAGCAGTCCGTCGGCACCGGCGTCGACTGCATCTTGCTGAAACTTGTCGAAGCCATAGACATAGACGGGATTCAGGTAGGCGAAGAGAACGATGGGGATCTGGCTGGTTTTGCGGATCTCACGGATCAGATCCAGAATTCCAGGTACCGAGGCGCCGGAGGCAAGTGCACGTCCGGCAGCAGCCTGAATGGTGGCTCCGTCGGCCAGCGGATCGGAAAAAGGAACTCCCAGCTCCAGGATATCGACTCCAGCCTGTTCCAGGGCGAGGGCCACCTTTGCCGATGCCGCGAGGGTCGGATCGCCTCCGGTGATGTAGGCTACCATGGCGGTGCGGCCCTGCGTCTTGAGTTCAGTGAAAAGCGAGTCGATCCTGTTCATGGTTGGCGTGATGGCAGTGGGAGATCAAAGAGCCAAATCAACCTCTAGACAACTCCTTTGCACCGGATTCTGAAGCTATCAATAACTACAGATAATGTATGTCATGAATAATTGAATACAGGGAAACGAAGCTGAGCGGTCACTTGGCCTTCTTTCCTCCTGATGCCGACTTCCGAAGGATCTCGATTTCAGCCACCATCGATTCAGAGCCATTGACGGAGGCGGTTTGACTTGGTCCCTGATAAATGAATCCATCCTTCTCCGCAGCGACCTGAAGGCTACCAGAGAGATTGGGCCAATCCTTACCTGGCACGATTACGATGATCCGGATCCTATCATTGTCGATGGCTTCCACATACTGCTGATTCCGTGAGTCCAGAACCCTATGGACCGAATCGGAGGCCTTCTTCATCGATGGCTTAGGAGCCTCAATCTTGACCTGCTGAATTTTGGATTGAAGCGTTGGGACCTTGATTGCCGCAGCCGCAATCTTCTCCACCCTCTCCCTCAGAGAAGCAGACCTTTCCCTGACAAGAGCATCCTCAGGCAATTCACCCCTTGGTTGCTCCTGCTGCGATGCCTGCTTGGTCGGTTTTGTCGCCACGGGGACCCAACCGGCTTTTTGGATCGAGAGCCCTATTGAGAAGACGGGAACCAATAATAACAGGATCAGGATGATCATGAGGACAACGATCCAGTATCTGGGCATTCTCGGGGGCTTTTCCTGATCGCTCACTGTTACAGAATTATTACGTGAAGGCGTGATGGCAAGGGCAGAGATGGAGAGTTCTGGGGGTGCGAAGAGTTGAGGTGTCCGCTGCGCATCCAATCCTGACGCCGTGCATTTCGCATGCCTCATTCTGCATTTTGCCCATCCATCACCTTTGCTGTGTTGACCGTACCCCCCTGCTTCAACGATAGTCACCGACTGCCCATGTCCGTCTCGAATATCCGAAATTTCTGCATCATCGCCCATATCGACCATGGGAAAACCACCCTGTCGGACCGCCTCCTTGAGGTGACCAATACCATCGCCAACCGCGACAAGCAGGAGCAGGTCCTCGATTCCATGGACCTCGAGAGGGAGCGCGGCATCACCATCAAGTCGCACCCGGTCACCATGCAGTACAGGGCCAAGGATGGTAAGGAATACACCCTCAACCTCATGGACACCCCGGGCCACGTCGACTTCACCTACGAGGTCTCCCGGAGCCTCGCCGCCTGCGAGGGAGCCATCCTGATCGTGGATGCGGCCCAGGGCGTGGAGGCCCAGACGATGGCGAACATCCATCTGGCCAACAAGCAGGCCCTCACCATCATCCCGGTCATCAACAAGATCGACCTTCCGAATGCCGATCTTCCCGCTGTCAAAAAGCAGCTCGAGGATCTGCTGGCGATTCCCGCCGAGGAGGCGATCCCCGCCAGTGCCAAGGCAGGCATCGGCATCGAGGAGATCCTCGAGGCGGTCGTCGAGCGGATCCCTCCGCCACCCGAGGGTGACGGTGTTCTTCGCGCCTTGGTCTTTGATTCCCTCTTCGACACCTACCGCGGCGTGGTCAGCTATGTCCGCGTCTTCTCGGGTGACCTCAAGCCCGGCATGCAGGTCCGCCTCATGTCGACGAACCAGTCCTACGAGGTCAAGGAGGTCGGCATCTTCACTCCCAAGATGACCTCCACCGGATCGATGGGCGCGGGTGGCGTCGGCTACTTCATCGGAAACATCAAGACCACCGCAGAGATCAAGATCGGCGACACCCTCACCGATTCCAAGAAACCCGCGGCCGAGCCCCTCCCCGGCTTCAAGGAAGTCCAGCCGATGGTCTTCAGCGGCATCTATCCCATCAACACCGCCGACTTCGAGCAGCTCAAGACGGCCATGGGCAAGCTCCAGATCAACGACGCCGCCTTCAACTACATGCCTGAGAGCTCGGTTGCGCTCGGCTTTGGATTCCGCTGCGGCTTCCTGGGATTGCTCCACATGGAGATCATCGTCGAGCGCCTCCGTCGCGAGTACGACATGGACATTATCGCCACCTACCCGAGCGTGGTCTACGAGGTGGTTAAGACCAACGGCGAGGTCCTCATGGTCGACAATCCGGCCAACCTCCCCGACATGAGTGTCGTCGAGGAGATCCGCGAGCCGGTCGTGAAGTGCTTCGTCATGATCCCGAACGAGAACATCGGCGACATCATGCAGATCATGATGGACAAGCGCGGCATCGTCGAATCGACCGACTCGATCGACACCAAGCGCGTGATGATCACCGCCGTCCTCCCCCTCAACGAGATCCTCGTCGACTTTCATGACAAGATCAAATCGGTCACCCGAGGCTACGGCTCCCTTGACTACGAGCCTGCCGGATACCGCGCCGACCGACTCGTGAAGCTCGAGATGCTCGTCAACGGCGAGCCCGTCGACGCCTTCTCCAGCATCGTCCACCGCGACAAGGCGGAAGGACGGGGCCGCTCCCTCGCCGCCAAGCTCAAGGAGGTCATTCCCACCCAGCTTTATCAGGTCTCCATTCAGGCGGCGGTCGGAGGCAAGATCGTCGCCCGTGAGAATGTCAGCGCCATGCGCAAGAACGTGACCGCAAAGTGCTATGGCGGTGACATCACCCGCAAGCGCAAGCTCCTCGAGAAGCAGAAAGAGGGAAAGAAGCGGATGAAAGCGATTGGGCAGGTTAATATTCCCCAAGAGGCTTTCATCGAAGTGCTGAAAACAAACTGACAAAGGCTTCGACTTTTTGCGGATAGCCTCGTTGTTGCTCGTTCGCCGTAGGATGACTACGGCTTCACTCACACGCCTTGCTCTCCATCAAAAATCCGAGAGCCTTTCACGAATGTGGTTAAACCGGATTTCGCGGTAGTTGAGCTCCCAAAGCTGGGAAACCTTGTGCAGCAATCCTGTACCTGCGCATCCAAGAATCCTGCGCCTTTTTTTATGGCAGATTTCTGAGGCTCGGCTTTACGGCTGTTTTGGATCCACCTTGTAACGATTCCACGTTCTAACTCTTTTAACTCATTCCCCTCGGGCCTCTTCCTGGAGTTTCGGATTTGATCCCTTTTATGACGCCTTCATACTTCTGACCGCAATCCCCCTTGAACCATGACGTCCCGTATCCCCCTCGCTGTCACATTCCTCCTTCTGCAGGCAGTCACCCTCTTCACGGTGCGAGGCGGCGTGGATGAACGCTCTTCAACGGTGACTGGATCCAATCCGGTTCTCTCGATGAACCTGATCGGCTTCGATGCCGTCACCGGTGATCTCAGGGCACGTCATAACCTCCGCATCCCGGCGTCAGAGGTCTCCTCCATCCATTCACCCAAGCAAACCTACTACCTCGTCGATCCCTTCGACACGCAGAGTCCGACTTTTTTGGCAATTAGGTCACAGGTCCCCTACTCCGTCTATGACAACTTCCTGACGAGTATCTATCAGGTAGAGGATGCAGGATCCCAGTTCTTCTATCCCTTCGACACGCACCGCGCGAGGATCAAGCTCTTTGTCGATCGCGACGAAGGAATCGGTTCCGGGGGGAAGCCTGAACTGAAACGGCAACCCTTCACCTTTGATTTCAACATCCCGACCTTCGAGGGATACGACGTCACCATGACCCCGATGCCGGATAACTCCCCCACCCTGCTCGATCTGGATGTCGTGTTGAAGCGCACTCTTCCGATCCGGTGCTATTCCGTCTTCATCGCCCTGCTGATGCTCCTTATTTCTGTCTCGGTCCTGCGCATGGCTCAGAAACGCCTCAAGAGCACGGAAGCTCCCGAGATGGGAGAGATGGCATTCTGCGCAGCTCTTCTCTTTGCCTTCCCTGCCATCCGCAATGCCCAGCCCTTTGCTCCCCCCATGGGTGTGCTGAGCGACTATCTCGGCTTCTTCTGGGCCGAGTCCCTTGTCGCCATCTCACTGATCATCAAGCTCAACATTTGGCTCAGGCGTAAAAAACACGACTGAGACAGCACTCATTTTCCGTTCAGCGAGTAGGCACAGAGGTCGAGGGGATCAAGGATATGCAAAGTTGCGGTGACCTCTCATCAATTGCCCTCTGAAGAGATAGCCAATGGTACTAAAACAAGACCCCGCGCTCCATTTCGGGAGGCGGGGCTTTTGAAAGGAATTCGGCCTCTGACCCTAAAGCGCTAGTGTCTAGTAGGCTAAACAGCTAG
This sequence comes from Verrucomicrobiia bacterium, assembly GCA_040380225.1. Taxonomy (GTDB): domain Bacteria; phylum Verrucomicrobiota; class Verrucomicrobiia; order Chthoniobacterales; family UBA6821; genus UBA6821. Next base: position 48,610 of record JBEIJN010000018.1, read on the forward strand.
AGCCTAGGAGCCAGCTTGCTGGCTCTTGCGGCGGTAGGCGATCATGAGGGCCAGGGCACCGAGGCCGAAGAGGACATAGGTGCTCGGCTCGGGAACGGCGTAGTTCAGGACGACGTTGTTGCCGTTCTGGGCAAGGGAGAACGCTCCACCTGATAGGACATTACCGAAGAGATCACCGCTGGCATCAGTCCAGTTGGTGGTGTTGAGGGTAAGGTTACCAAATCCGGCCGTGGTACCGCTCACTGAGTAGAGCGTCCAGCTTTGGCTGCTCTGCCAGAAAGCGTTGTTCCAGTCGACCACACTTCCCGTATCTCCGAAGTCGAGGTTCAGGGTGGTGAGGCCGTTGAAGTTAAGGTTATTGCCCACCAGGATCTGGTCGTAGTTCACGGGTGAGTTGTTGGTGGTGTTGCCATTGAACTGGAGCAAGATACCCGCACCGGCACTGTAGGTCAGGTTCCCTCCGAAGGTCTGGATGCCGGGGCTGTTGCCGGGGCTGTGGGTGCCCGTGACGACCGTGTCGGCAGCAACTGAGCCACTACCGCTGAGGGTCCCGGTCACGATCATCGTTCCCGATCCGGCGATCGTGCCGTTGGCCTTCACATCCTTGAGGGACTGGCTGTTGGCTGCGAGGTCAAATTTCGCGCCGCTGTCAATCTGGACAGAGTTGTTAGTTGCCAAGGAGCCTCCTGCGCCAAGAGCAAGCGTTCCAACGCTGACCTTGGTAAGGCCGGTGTATGTGTTGGCTCCACCGAGGGTCGTGGTGCCAGTACCGAGTTGATTAACGCTACCCGAACCGGAAATCTGGCTATCGATGGTAGTGGCGTCCCGCTGGTTAAAGTTGATGGAGCCGGTACCATCACCAAACTGGATTGTCGATGCCGTCACTGTACCCGCCGTATCGGTTCCTCCGAGGGAGCCAATATTTAGGACGCCAACTGTTCCTGCATTATTAGCGATGTAGATATCGTTTGCCACAACGGAACCTCCCTTGGTCACCGTCAGAGCTCCTTCGCTGGTGGATCCCTCGTAGGCGCCGCCAATATTAAGAGCCCCATTGTTACTCCAAAGAGAGCCCGTTCCGGTTACAAGAGCCGTGTTTCCAACTCCTGCACCACTCCCCCCAATGCCACTCTCTCCGCCGGAATATACCTTGCCTCCAGCGGAGACGACCATGGTGTTGCTGGAGCTAGCAACTGCATCACCATCGTAGCCATCCCCGATCCAAATCCCGTAGGAGCCGGATTGCGAGGTGTTGACCCATAGTGTGGAATTGGATCCGGTCACGGTGAGATTGTTGGCGGAGCCGCCGTATTCACCCAGTCCAAGCCATCCACCAGTATCAGCGACACGGACCGTACCACCATTGGAAATCGTCAAGCTGTTGCTACTGGAGCCGTAGTAGCCAATGTAGAGAAAATCGATGTTATTCCAAGAGCCGGAGGTGACGGTAACTGATCCCACCGTGCCTACACCGTTACCGATAATCCCAGAGGCATTATTCAGGGTGCCTCCGTTAACTAGGAGGTTGGTGCTGTGACCCGCTCCACTGTCGATCACGAGATTGCCGGTGCCTAAGTTGCCGATATTCAGGACGCCAGCCGAGACGGTTGTGGTGCCCGTATAGCTGTTGCTGCCGGTGAGTGTCGTGGTGCCCAAACCGATCTGCCTGACGTCACCAGTACCCGTAATCGGAGCCGTTACAGAGAGGGTGCCGCTGCGGTTGAAGATCAGTGAGCCGCTGTTTGAGACCGTGCCGCTGCCAATCGTCCCCGAGGTGCCGCCGTTGCCAACCTGGAGAATAGTGGCGGAGTCGATGCGGGTCGTCCCAGTGTAGCTGTTGGAGCCGGTTAGGGTAAGGGTATTGGCGCCGAAGGTGAGCAAGTTGAGGGCGCCGTTGGTGCTGTTACCCAGATTGTTGGTGAGTGTGAAGTTACCGCCGGCAACATCAAAGCCGATGGAGGAGTTGCTCAGGAAGCCTTTGCCGCTGGTCCCTCCGAGGTTGGAGAGAATCGTGGTGATGTTGCTGGTGGTGAACTGACCGGCCCCGCCGACGGCGAAGGCGAGGGTGGCGCCGTTGCTCACGGTGATGTTGTTGGCAGTCCAGCTTGCGGTGGTGCCGTTGTAAAGAGAGTTCGTATTAGCAAATTCGAGGAGGCCTCCTCCGACCGTGGTGGTGCCGGTGTAGGAGTTGGTGCCGCTGAGGAGCATGGTGCCCGATCCCGTTTTGATGAGGGAGCTGGGGTGCTTGTTACCCCATCCCGCATAGAGGAAGGCACTGGCGTCGTCACCATTGACAAGGTTACCGGTGACATTGAGGGTCGCGCCGCTGCCGACATTGAAGGTGGTGCTGGTGACAGCCGCCTCTCCAAGGGCGAATCCAGCGCCGGCGATCGTGGAGGTGCCCGATCCGGTGACCGAGACGGCACCCTTCAGACCGAAGGCGGTGCCGGAGGAGTTGTTGCCATTGGTGCCGAGAGACTGGATCGTGCCGCCATTAAGCGTCACGGCACCTAGCGTGTTGTAAACATAGCCGTTATTCGCGGAATTGGTCCCGTTCTGGAGCACTCCGCCGGCATTGATGGTGATGGGGGTCGCAATGTTTCCCTCCCAAGTACCAAAGACATCCTGCTTGTTGAGCGAGAGGGTACCGCTGCCGATGGTGATCGGGGCGCTGGCGCTGTTGTTATAGGTTCCATTTAGGTTCATCCGGCCACCGTTGACGGTGAGATTCGTCATGCTGGTGAGGTTGGCAGTCATGTTGAGAACGCCGCCGTTCACCGTGACATTGCGGAAGTCCGCGTTGGCAGCCGTGGCGGTGACATCAAGGAGGCCGCTCGTGACCGTGAACCCTCCCGCGAAGTTGTTGATGGCGTTTACTCCCGTGGGATTGAGAACCGTCGTACCCGTACCGGACTGAGTTACCATGCCGTTGCCGGTGAGAGATCTGGTATTGGTGATCGCCGAGGACTGCATGAAGAGCAGGTTGCCGTTGTCGGTTATGTCGCCGGTGATCGAGGCGCCGTTGGTGATGAGAGATGTAGTGCCGCTGCCGATCGTGCCGCCGCTGTAAGCGTTAGAGTAAATGTTCGTCGTCTGCGCCTGTGCGGAGGTAGCGGGGATAAGCGCGAGGGCCGGGAGCAGGGCGAGGATGCTCTTTTTCATCATGATTAGGGAGTGGTGGTACCTGAGAAACGGGGTAATAAAACTTACCGAAACTAGATAGTGTCGTCACGAGATAAGAGCCCAGAGAGCGATGCAGCGTATTTGGATGGCAGCCAGGAAGGAGGAGGCGTTTTTTGCATAACGGGTGGCGATCCCTCTCCATCTTTTGATGTGAAGGAAGGCGTTCTCGACAA